>JBEKGF010000041.1:0-43857 GCA_050012935.1 Edaphobacter sp.
TATGACCGAGCAGCCTTCCCCCGAGAAGCGGACCTCTTTTCATCTTTTGTGACCCACCACAGAATCTCTCCAAGGATCTTCCATCGGGAGGGACCGCTGACGTCGATCGGCCGATACTTGTGATTTGCTGAAACGATGAGATCACGGCCAGACACCCGCTCAAATCGCGCCACCTTAAAGCCATGGTCTTTATGCGCGACGACAACAAGCCGCTGGTCCAACTCAGCGCGCTCGGTGGCCGCGGTATCGACAAAAAGGATGGACGCGGTAGCAATCACCGGCAGCATCGAGTCTCCCGCGAAGTGCATGGCAATCATATTGTCCGGGTGGGGACACCAGCTCAGTGGGGCGACAAGCGCATCTTCCATTTCGGCTTGCGATAGGCTGACGTTTTGTAAAGGTGGATTCTCGTCTCCATATGCAGTGACATTAAGGAGCGGAATGGCGACGGCTTTCTTGCCACTCGAAAGCCGCTTCGATGTCTTTCTCGTGCTGACCAGAGTGAAATCCTCGAATCCAACCCGGAGTGAAGAAAGTGCGCGATGGAAGTTCGTGTCCGGCAGTTGGGACATATCCATACCGGCGCGCTCCCAAAAATATAACGCATCCGGTCTGAGCGCCAGATTTCCCAGCGTGACGTAGGTTTCGGCAGTAGGTTCATGTGTGCCCTGAAGCCAGCGCGAGACCATCGTAGGTGATGCTCCCAGGCGCTCTGCAAGCTGCTTTTGAGTGAGCTTCAAATCGCGACATAGGCGACGAATTCGCTCAGACCACTCAGGCGGTGGAAGTTTTTGAAAAACCATCCGGACTCCAATTTGCCCCGCTCATAATTGCACTAATGCGATTGCACCAACGAAATCAATCACTTAGGGTATCCGCTGGGTATCCTAGCAGGAACGTTTCGGCATCGTATCTTCTGAAAAAACAGAACCGGCACGGATGCCTCCTCCTAGCTGAGTAAGACGCTCAACGGGTGGGGTGCGGTCCTAATGGAAGTGCCGGATTTGGAATTATCCCTGAGCGGCGCAGGTTGCCGTCAGGCTTTCGAGGGGAGAGGTCAGCATGAAACACCGGGTCCTCATCGTGGACGACGAACGGATCATCGCCACTACATTGGAAGCAATCTTGCGGTGCACAGGATATGAAGCAAAGGCCGCGTGTTCCGCGGAAGAGGCTATCGAAGTCATCGCGGGATGGCAGCCAGCTTTCGCTATCGTGGACGTGGTTCTTCCGCTTCTTAACGGAATTGAGTTAAGCAAACTGCTGCGCGCACAAATTCCCGACTGCGGGATACTCTTGATTTCCGGCCAGACCTGCACGGGCGAACTTCTTGAACAGGCTGAGAGAGAAGGATATAAATTTGAGGTCCTTGCCAAGCCGGTTCATCCCAGCGTCTTGCTCGAAAAGACCGCAGAGATGCTTGCTCACAGGCGGGATCAGCCAGTTGAGTTGCTGCTTGATCAGACTGGACCATCAGCGGCGGTTCAAGCCTCTATTACGACGCAAGGCTCGCAGCGGGCACCAGAGACTCCGGCCTTATCACGACGGCTTCAATGAGAGTTCGTTCCCTTCTTCATGATCGCCGTTGAGCGAGTCAGCTTTATCGACCGCTGTCGAAAACTCTGTGGGGACAAACTCGGAAGGAGAGAATGGACCTTTTGCCATGGGATGCTCCATGCAAAGCAAAAGGCCAGCCGAGGCTGACCTCTTGCTTTGCCTTGGTTGAGACCGCGAGGCCTCGATGGAACCGCTCTCCCAATTTCTCTACGCTATCACCGCTGTTTGTCGGTGGGTAGAGCAATGAAGAGTTCGATAGGGTTGCAATGCCCTCATCCGAAGAGTGAGAGCTGTCCGTTGTCTCGATCCGCGGTCGGCCACATTGCAGACTTCTTGCGCTTCTTTGTGGTCACGTCCGGCTCCATCAGGTGTATCCCGCTCTTTACAGGAGCCGGTATCGACAGCAACACGGTGGGCAGATCGAGAACCGGTGCTTCTTCCCGCTCCGGTTCTGGTTCGACCGCAGCGGGACGAGGCTGGACCTTCTCTCGCTCATGGTCGAGCTCGCGCCAGATGGCATCGGCGGATTCGCCCACACCAGCTTTCTCGACCAGCTCGCGCGCCATCGCGCTCATCAGGTCCTCGTCGGTGTCGAGCGATTGCAGACCTTCGCCGGAGAACTTGCCCTCCATCATCAGCGCAACAAGCATCTTCTTGCCCATCAGGCGAAGGCAGGTCTCCTGCATGGTGCCGGAGTAGGTCACGAACTTCACCCGCACCGGGAATCTCTGCCCGATGCGCCACGATCTTCGGCTGGCCTGCCGCAGCGTGTGCAAGGAGTAGCCGGTCTCATAGAAGTAGAGCGTCGGAAACGCTAACAAGTCGAGCCCGGTCTCTACCAGCTTGGGATGACAGATAACGACCTCGACCCCGGCCTTGAGCTGCCGCTCGTACCAGTCTTCCCGCTTGTCGGTGGGGACCGAGGAACGGAGAACGGCGACACGCATCCCCTCTCGCCGCAGCACTGTTTCCAGCCGTTCTGTAACGTCTTTCTCGCCGGTATAGGTCGCGTAGATCTGGCATCGTCTGCCTTGCCGCAGCTCCTCGCGAACATCGGCGATGAGAGCACGCTCTTTGGCGTAGAGAGTTTCCCGCGAGAGGTTCTCTGGCTCAGTCACCACGAACTTCACAAACTCTTTCGTGTCCGGGTCCAGCGCTCGCGCCCAAATCTGGCCGAAATCGTATGGGTGATCGGGATAGAGCAAGAGCGTGTTGAGCAGGATGCTCATCAGGCTCTTGTTGCCGCGATGCGCTCGAATGGCGGAGCGGATATCTTCTTCCAGTCGCTCGTAAGCTGCCTGGAGAGCTTCGTCCATATCGACCGAAATCACGCTCTCGTCGTAGCGCGGCAGGTTGTCCGAGATGTCCTCTAGCGAGAGGAACGCCGTCGTGTTCATCAGGAACTTGCCAAACAGCAGCGGAGAGGCTCCCGGCTTTCTAAGGACCTGGATCGTCTTCTTGGTCGCCCTCGAACAGGCGTTGTCCGCCACCTTCACCTTCTCGACCGTTTCGAGAACGCCGTACTGCTCCTGAAAGTCGCGCCGCCCTTGCCCGCCGTAGGCGAAACCTTCGCGCACCATCACACGCGGCTCCATCCGGTAGAAGATGTTGAAGAGATCGTCGGCGTAGCCGCCCATCAACGTCCCGGTAAGAGCGATCAACCTCTGCGCGGCGCGTCCAAGCACGCCGAGACCGTTGCCTTGCGCCGTATCGCCGGCGAGTTGATGCAGCTCGTCGGCAATGGCGAAGTCGAACCACCCGCGCATGTAACGGCCCATGTATTCGATCGGGGCCATGCGCTGAATGCGCGAACGGTCGGCCTGCCATAGAGCGGAGAATCGCGTGGTGCCTCCGCGAGGCGTGACTAGCTGCTCGGAGACTTTGGCCTTGTCGGAAAAGTCGATTGCGGTTAGCTTCTGTTTCTCGGAATCAAGGATCGCGTGGCCAGAGTCCGGATTGATGACGCCGCCGCAATTAGGCCCGGATTGCGCCTTGAGATAGACATGGTCCCA
Source organism: Edaphobacter sp. (assembly GCA_050012935.1). Classification (GTDB taxonomy): domain Bacteria; phylum Acidobacteriota; class Terriglobia; order Terriglobales; family Acidobacteriaceae; genus Edaphobacter. The sequence continues at coordinate 3,570 of JBEKGF010000041.1, forward strand.
GAAGTAGCCCAGCTTGCCCTTGTCTTTGCCGGTGATGAAGAAGGTCTGGCCTGGAAAGCGCGTCCGCCATTCCCTGCGCCCCATGCGCCTCATCTCGGCGAGCGTGAAGCGTTTGCCTTCATAGATCGTCCGGCCCTTGCTGAGCTTGACCTCGCAGACACCGTGCGGCTTCTTGGGATCGCCGCCGTTGCGCATATCCTCGATCAGAAAAGCGCGGGCGCGCGGAATCGTCAGCAGAATCTCTCGCGCCCACTTGTGAGTGATGTGCGATGGGCACATCACGATCGTTGTGCTCGGCCGGCCCTCGGTAAGGACATGAATGGTGCCCAAAGCCATGAAGGTCTTGCCCGCGCCGCACTCGGCGACGATGCGCGCGGCTTTTGCGCGGCGCAGGTACTTCGCGGTCCCGGTAATGGCGAGCGCCTGTGCCGCCAGAGGCTTGCGCAGCAGCATTGCAAGACCCGGTGCGACGGGGTCTTTGGTGCTCTGAAGCGGTGGGTACGTTTCGAGGATGCGAGCGCCCAACTCGGTCGCGTGGGCGCGCAGGTAGTCGAAGGTAGTCTCCATGAGATACCTCCTGAGGTCTGGATTTTGGGAATTGCAGCCGTGACTTACGCAAGAAGAAGGGCGCTCTGAAGAGCGCCCTTTGGATGAGGGGATGGATAGAACTCAGGGGTTAGGTCTCGCGAGCGATTGCAACAGCCCTCGCAAGGGAAACTGGGGCCACTCGATTGGACCGTTGGCATCTGGAAAAACCAGGTCCTGCTTGCGTAGACCTTCATTCATCCAGTCCAGGATTTCCTCGGTCGTAGCCGAGATGAGCACTGGCTGGCAACCAATGCCATCGATCTCCGTGATCCGCTCCTCGGCTTCGACGGTACTGAGTACATGGTCTGCCCATGCCGGATCCCCCGGGAGCCCGAGGAAACTCACCAGCGTTGCCCATGCTTCATCACGCCGGTAACGCAGGAGAATCGTCCTGCCCACGCCACCGTTCGTATGAAGCTGTTGGGAGACGGCGAGGAGATGCCGCACGGGATGTTTCCGTTCCGGCAACGTCACCGAGCCCTTGTAGCAGGAGGCGTGCTCGCCAAACGAGATGTCCTTCGTCGTGCCGTCCGGGAAGGTCAGGTTGAACGTCGCTTTCTCATGCACCGCTGCGGTGATCGCGCCAATATCGGAATCATTGCCGAAGACACTGAGAAGATGCGCCTGCCGGTCCTCTCCAACGTAGCGCTCCACACGGACACGGATGCGCGTTGTGCTCTTTTCCGTCATTCGCTGATACTCAAGCAGCCCGAGCCTCAAATGTGCATTCTCCATCGGCTTCCTCCTCCTCCTCCTCCTCCTCCTTCTTCGCCGGAGTCTCGCCAAGCTTGAGGCTTCGCCCGTCCGCGTAAATCAGTCGCAGCTCAATCGTCCACCGCTCGCGGTGGTGAACGATCTCGGTGTCTCCGTCCTCCTCGGTGAAGGTGGTCACATGCTTGACTGGTCGCCAGCGAGCGATGTGACGTTCTGCACCTTCGCCGAAGACGCCGTTCAACAATCCAGCGGTACATAGGAGTCCAACGTGGCCGCCGTGCAGAGGAGTGATCGGCCGTCCGGTCGCAACGTCTTCGTGCGGGGTAAGGAATGGCGCCGCCTGCTTCCATGCGCCCGACAATGGCATCAGATCCTCCAGGAGATCGTAAGGAAGGCCGCGATAGCTCAGAGCCACCTCGCCGGACGGTGGCACCGGATAGGGCGGACAAACGTCCGGCCGCAACTCCGGCAATGCCTGGAAACTACCGTAGGGACTGATCTTCTGGAGCTGGCGCTTGTTGATCTCAACGGTCGCGCCCCTGACGTCACTCCGAACGCCGAGCACCGCGATCTGCCGATATTGCACCGATGCCTCGTCGGTCATGCGGAAGACGTTCAATTGGGCGAAGTGAGAACTCAAGAGGCCGGCGCAGTCGTGCAAACGCTCGAACGGAATAACCAACACAAGGACGCCTCCCGTCACCAGCCAGCGGTAAGTATGTTCCAGAAACACGGCTTCCATGCGGCGGTTGGCGATGGACCCTATCTCAGAGTCGTAAGGTGGATTGAGATACAGGAGCGAAAACGATTCCGGCCGTGCGATGGCGTCGAAGGTATTGCCCTGGATGGTCTCGATGCCTCTTGAGGCTGCGATCCGCGCTCGCTCTGCATCAAGCTCCACGCCGTAGCGTCGGAGCTCTGCATCGCCGGTGACAAGATATAGCGCGGTTCCTTGTCCGACACAGGGATCGATGACAGAAGCTGGTTGGGTGAATGACAAGAGGGCGCGGAGTTTTACCCCCTCGCTCTCAGGCAATGGGTAGTAGCCCATTTTGAGGCGCGCGACATTGCGCATCGGTTCACCTCGGACTTTGGAACTTGGTGGTTGTGAAATAAAGCATAAGTTGGCCGGGAATAAAGCATATCTTGGCCGCGCCAGAATGGCGCGCTGTGCCAAGAGGCCGGCGAGCTACGGAAATTCCACGTTGACAAACATGGAAAGAGGCTCACTGAGTGACTCGCCCCGAAGTCATCAGTTGAGATTAGAAACGGTTGGGTGGCCGCAGAAGGAATCTACTATCCCATCTGTGTGACGCACTACCCTAGCTCTTTGCTCGCACTGTAATGCGCAGCAGTTCACTTCGTTTGAAAAGGCGCATGCGCGGCCCCCAGGTTCCGGTGCCCCGGCAAACGATTGCGGTCATGTCCTGCACACGATAACGCCCCGACATAATGGGAAAGGCAAGCTTTACGAGATAGGTGAAGGGCCAGATCTGCCCTTCGTGGGTATGGCCTGACAGCATGAGCTCAATGCCGGCGCTGGCTGCCCGTTCGGTTTCTACCGGCGTGTGCGAGAGCAGGATGCTGGCACCCTGAGGACGTTCACGCAGCACCTTCTCCAGGATTTCCGCATGTGCCGCGCATCCCCGGAAGGGGACGTCATCCACTCCGGTCAGGACCAATCCATGAATTGGTTCGACACTTTCATCGCGCAGCACATGGAATCCAGCGCGACGATAAAGATCGACGATCTTCGCGCCTCCGGCGTGGAACTCGTGATTTCCCGTCACAACGTACACGCCGTGCGAAGCGCGGAACTGCCGTAGTACGGGTAGCCAGCTGGTATAGGATGCTTGATCGCCTTCGAAGATGTCGCCCACCAGCAGCAGGAGGTCGGGACGGAGCGACTCAAACTGAGCCGCACGTTTCCTCGCCCAGCCATGACCGAGCAGGATCCCCATATGCATGTCGGTAGCCGCCACGAGTACCGTTCCATCGGCCTCGCGGGGCAGTCCATCGAGCGTGACCTCGTACTCCGTTATCTCCGGAGAACGACGCGCTTGGACTAGAGCTAAGATCGTCATTAGCAGCGCGATGATAAGCGCTAACGTGCGTAGCGCAGGCAACTGCGGACGCAGCCACAAGCCAAACCCGGTGCAGAGATCGAAGACGAGGAAGGCCGAGAAGAGCAGGAAGAATACTCCCACCCAGTAGGAACCCACGATCTCAAGAACGTGCGAGAGACCGGAGAGACCGTCAGGTCCGTAGTGCTCAAGCAACAGCGAGACGATGTAACTTGATCCAAGCAGGATCACCACCGGAATCATCAGCCATGCCGGAGCGTGGTGTGCGATGGACGGGATCGAGAGCAGCCGCGAGACAACGTAGACGTGAAGGCCAGCCCAGAGAACACAGATCGGAATCAGACGACGCATCATGGACTCTCAATCTGCTACGGCAGCCACAGGTTTCGCCATCATCAGGGCTGCGACAAGGGCTGCGAGGAATGCGGCAACTGCGGCGATGCCGAGCGCCCATCGGGGGCCGAAATGATTCGCAACCCAACCGAGGATGGGAGCCCCCATCGCTGTTCCCCCGAGCCCCACGCCCACACGAGTAGCCATCACCCGGCCGCGCATGTTGGGCCTGGTTGAAAGCTGCATCATACTGTTCGTCGCGTTCGTGAAGGTGAGGATCGCCACCCCGGTCACTGCGAGAGCCGCCGCGAACCACCAGTATCCCGGAGAGAAGGCGGCGAGCGAACAGCCGATGCCAAAGACTCCACTGCCGAAGAGCAGCGTCCGAAAACTTGGCTTGTCGCGTCCGGCCGCCAGAAGCGCTCCGCTAATTGTGCCGATTGCCATCATCGACGACAGCAGACCGAATCCGCGTGCATCGGCATGGAAAACATTCACCGCCATGGTGGAGATGAAAATCGGGAAATTCAGACCGAATGTTCCGATCAGAAAGAGCATGACGAGGATGGCTCGGAGGTCCGGTCTAGCCCATACATAACGGAGTCCTTCGATGAAGCCACCCCGTCCGCGGGAAGCTCTCGCGTTTGTCCTGAGCTGATGGACGCGCAGCAGATACATGGAGAGTAGAACAGCGCCGAAGGACAGCCCGTTTAAGAGAAATGCCCAGCCGGTGCCGATCTTTGCGATGACCAGGCCGGCTACAGCCGGGCCGATCATCTGGCCGACGACGAACGAGGTCGAGTTGAGTGCGACGGCATTGGGCAGGTGTTCGTCACCCACCAGCTCCCCGACAAAGGTTTGCCGCACTGGCGCATCCAGCGCCGCAGCGGCGCCAAAAACAAAGGCAAACACATACACATGCCAAAGCCGGACGTGACCTGAGATCGTCAGAACTCCCAGCGCGGTCGCAAGCACACCCATGGACGCTTGCGTCAGCATCAGCAGCTTGCGCTGATTAAACCGGTCCGCTGCCAAACCGCTCCAGGGCAGCAACAGCAGCTGCGGAGCGAACTGCAGGCCCGTGACGATGCCGACGGCAGTCGCGTCGTGGTGGGTCAGTTGCGTCAGCACGATCCAGTCTTGTGCTACGCGCTGCATCCAGGTCCCAATGTTCGATACCAGACCGCCTGCCGTCCACAAGCGAAAGTTAATGTTCTCCAGAGCGCGGAAAGCTTTGGAGAGCGGATTCTTCATGGACGCTCCGGGGTGTTGCCTCCGTGAAACTGACCAAAATGCCGTGCTGAGAACAGGCTGATCAGCAGTACACCGACCGCAAGAGCCAGGAAGTCACTTACCGATCTCAGATCAAAGTTGCCAACGTGCACCAAGAGAACATAGCCGACGACTGCGTTGAAGAAGCCCCATAGAGCGTTCACGGTAGCCGAGGAAAGACCTTCGCCGGGAGGCTTTGCGAAGGGTGATTGGAAGGGCTGGCCCATCGTGCCGCTGACAAGATGCGGAATGGCATTGGCCAGGAAAATTCCTCCAAAGAAGTAGGACACGAGATGTAGCCAGTTCATGGTTAGGAACTCCTTTTCGCGAGTAAATCAAGCACGTCCTGCGTGGAGCCGGTCTCACCAAGGCGAGGAAAGACATGCTTGAGACTGTATTCGTGCGCTTCAGGTCGCACATCGGTCATGGCGTCGATGGCGAGCGTCACGTTGAAGCCTGCCTCATACGCCTGGCGGGCCGTCGATTCCACACCTGCGCCGGTGGCCACGCCCGTGAGTACAACCTGCGTCACACCTTTTGCCTTCAGTTGAGCTTCCAGGTCGGTGGTCGCAAAGGCGCCCGAGGTTCGTTTGGTGATGAGGATGTCGTCTGGCTGCGGATGCAGTTCTGGGATCAGTTCACTGAAGTCGGCGGAAAGCTCCCGGTGCCGTCGAGGCTCCTCTGTCCTCCCCGGAGCAGTCCCCGCGACGTTGACCAGAACCACAGGCAGCTTCTGCTTACGAAAGGCCTCGATAAGCTGACAGGAATGGTCGATGACTCCTGCTATGGGATGGAGAGACGGTATGTCCCGAAGGCCTTTCTGAAGATCCACCACGATGAGCGCAGTTTGAGGGTCAAGGATGGTGAGTGGCATGAGATTCTCCTTTGAAAGTAGCAAATGAACTTTGGATGGCTCGACTCGCGGCAGGACGGTCAGTCCTCAGCGAGTCGCGCAAGCAGGTGTATGGCTGAAGACACCTTCTTCTGTTCTTGTGGAGAGAGTTTCTGCTGGATCGCTTGCGCCAGCCAGTCCTGACGAGCGGCACGCCCGTCCTCGATCCATTTCTTGCAGGCTTTTGTCAGCGACATGAGCGTTTTTCGCCCGTCGTTCGGGTCGGCGGCTCCCGCCACAAACCCCTTTTCTTCTAACGGAGCGATAACAGCGCTCATCGACTGAGGACGCATCCCCTCTGCCCTGGCAAGGCTCGACACCGTCGCCGGACCATTTTCCAATCGGAGAAGGACTGCGATCTGAGACGACGTGAAATCGTTCTGCCCCCCATGCTGTCGCACCTTCCGTTTGATTTGCCCAAAGGTAGTGCGCAACTCCGCTGCAAGCTTGGATGCAAGTACCGTGTCCGTATTCGACAGCGTGTCTACCATAACGAAACAATAACAGATATGCAGGTAATCTGCACAGTTTACCTGAGTGTACCCAAGGGCTTTCGCGACCCACAATCGCCATACAAGTTTCGAAACGGCCTCATCTAATCCCGGCCTCGGGGATGACGCGCCAAATCCTAGAACTCGTGTACCCCGCAAGCAAGATCGCCGCGTAGAACGAGCCTCGTTCCGTCTCTGTCAACGTGGAATTCCCGTAACTCGCCGGCCTCTTCGCACCACCACGCCATTCTGGCGCGGCCAACTTATGCTTTATTTCCGGCCAACTTATGCTTTATTTCCGGCCAACTTATGCTTTATTTCACAGTGGTGGTCGAACAGGCGATCGCAGCTGCTTAGATCAACGAATCAAATGCGGCGCGGCGAGTCCGATGAACTCGCGCGCCGTAATGATCTTGGTGCTTTTCCAGAACGGAGGAAAGTGCTTCTGATTGCCTGTAATGAGATAATCGGCACGGGCAACATCGGCACATTCGACGAACAGGTTATCGTCTGGGTCGCTCGTCACCTCAAGACGGCGTGAAGACGCGACGACGTGGCTATGATTTCTGATGAGTTGCAGCAACTGCTGGCGAAGTCCCTTCCGAATCCCCAATTCGGGACGGGAAAGCACATCGGCATATTCTTCGAGGATCGGCCGCGAGACGTACAATCGGGCTGGTTTGGTGATCGCCAACAGAAAGACAGTGCGCTGGAGACCGTCGGGTTTTAGGGCGGCGGAGACGAGGACGTTCGTATCGATGACCAGGCGCAAAGCAAGCATCAACGCCTCCGTCTCTCCGTCCTGGCCGCTTTGATGACCTGATCGATCTGGCGGGAAGTGAGTGCAGCAAACCCATTTTGCTTCGCCTCGTCCCCGATAATCTTAAGGACTTCAGGCTCCGGGGCCGCGAGCTTCACGTAGTCGCGGATATTCAGGAGCACCGCGGCGGGAGTGCCGCGTTTCTCAATCACCAACGAACGCTGTTCAACGTCGATTCGACGCAAGAGCTTCCCAAAATTGGAACGAGCGGTTAGCGCGGAGACTACGATCGTATCGTTCTTCTTCGCTGTTGCGGTGGCCATGAACCCCCCATTTCAATCTACCGAACTGTACAGTTCAAGAGACGCTACTTTATACTATCGCGTCTTCGCGTTGATGGCGATCTATGCCGCCATCGCCAGTACGGGCACGGGTCCTGGGTCCCACGGCCCCCCAAGGAGGGGGGCCAGCTCTACAATTGCTTCCGAGCCGCATAGCCCGCAGCGTTTGCCGGACGACGTTGATACGGTCTCGCAGGTCTCGCAGTAAACGGCTTTCTCGACTGGAATGGCAACCAGCCCCGGCTCCTGGCGAATCATCAGTACGTTGCGCATAACGCCTCCCGCGCATGAGAAATGGGTCGTGCATGGAATCAGGCGGCCGGTTGTGCTGCTTCTCGCTCGAGTTCCGCCACCAGAGCTTTGAGCGATTCGAGCCGCGGGATGGTCGTCATCGAGTCGATCTGCAGCCTGTCCAGCACCGCGATGAAGGGCGACTCTCCGATCTGTTCGGCCAGCGAGTTCGCTTTGCGGATCCCGCGTGCCGCACGTTCTACCGCCCCGGCGACCTCCTGCTGAATTTGGGCGTTCGGTATCCCATCTGCCCTCTCGGTATGGGCAATCCTCCGGAGAATTTCTCGATAGATCGGGTCTCCCAGAATGCGCCGAAAGCCTTCGATCTTTGCGGTGGCCTTCTGGTCGATTGGCCCGCGCTGCAGGGTTACGGGTGGGCGCGAGTTGCCCTGTTTCTGGCCTCTGAGCGCCGTGGGAAGCGCCCACTGCGGAAGCGCAGGGAGGTTCAACGGCTGTCGGTATTCATTGAGCGGCACCCACATTTCGGCGAAGTTATAGAGATATCGGCCGAGTCCGAAGCAGACGCAGGCCCGTTTAAAGGCCTGGGCGAGCGCGCTCGTCATCGCATTCTCCTCGTCAGCCCACTCTTCTCCGCTGTCGGCGTGGGTGCCGAGTCCGGCGATCGTCACTGTGCATGTCACCAGAACCTTGCCCGTCTGGATGAGCTTGTCCTTCTTCATCCGGGTGACCGACGAGACTGTGGAGACTTCATAGGCTCTGGTCCAACCGCTGGGAGTGAAGATCTGGTTCAGCCGGTCGCTGTAGGCACGGGGGTCCGCGAAAGCGATGACGGCTCCGCGACTGCCATCGCGGGTTGTGTGCGTCACCCTCCACTTAATCTCGGAAGGATCAAATGGATCCTCTAATTGTGCGAACCGGGCATCCACGTCCGGATTGATCTTGGTTTCTTCGGTTACCATCGTTCTATCTCCTCAAAAGAAATGGGCGCTCCTAAGAGCGCCCCTGTTCCACTGCTGACGGTAGCCGTCAGAACGGGATGTCGTCGTCGGTGATGCCCTGGTCGGCGTAGGCATACTCTTCGTTGACTGCGGCTCGCGACCCACCCGTGTTGCTGCGTGCGTAGTTGCCATTGCTGCGGTGGCCGTAGCCTCCGTTCTCTCCACCCGAGGCGCCGCCCAGCAAGGTCAATTCGTTGACGAGAATCTCCGTCCGGTACTTCTTCTGGCCGGATTCCTTGTCGTCCCAGGAGCGGGTTTGGATCTTGCCTTCGATGAAGAGTTGGGTGCCCTTCTTCACGTAGTCGCGAACGATCTCGGCCGTGCGCTGGAAGGCGACGAGGTTGTGCCACTCGGCCTTGTCTTGCCAGTTGCCCTGGCTGTCATTCTGCCGGTCAGCGGTGGCGAGAGAGAAGCTGGCGACGATCATACCGCCAGCGGCGGATCGAATCTCGGGATCCTTGCCGACATGCCCGAGCAGGAGTGCTTTATTGGTGCCCTTTGCCATGGTGATGCTCCTTTGTAAGAGTCAGTGCTGTACGTGCTGAAGCGCTACGGCTCGTGTCACCTCGACGTATTGCCCCTCGCGATAGAGATAGAAGCGGCTGCCATCCGCGCTGATGTTGAGGTAGCGCCGCGTCTCGTGATGTTTGTAGAGTTCGAGGTGCCCGACGCGGCCCATGTACATGTAGTCAGCACACTCTTCTCGCGAAAGCACGGATTCGAGCGGCGCCCAGTTCGGCTCTCCAACCGTGATCGAGAGATTGCCTGCGTCTGTCATGCGCTTATTCCCTCCGCAACTGGCGGCACCCCGACATGCGTGTGCCGGCAGCCGACGCAGCAAACAAATCCCGTCATTTTCCTGATCGCCTCCTCAAAACGCGCTGGAAGCCCGAGCAACTCGCCAGCACGGTTATAGAAGCTGGGAGCAAGTTGTCCGCGCAGCCGTTTGTGCTCGTCTTTCCAAAGGTCGAGCGGGAGAATGCCATCCCGTCCGCGAAAGAGCAATTTTGAGGTGATCTCCGGGCGGGCTCGCCCCGATGACAGCGACAGCGTGTGGAGTGAGACTGCCAGCTCATACGTCCGTAGCGTGCGCAACATTTCAACCCGAACCAGACTCTCCGCGATATAGATGGCGTGGCGCCCATTCACCGCAATGGAATCGATGGACTGCAACCATGGCAATGGTTGTCCGTCCGGCGACAGGAAAGCGCAGGCACGTCCCATGTCGGCAACGGCGCCGCCCGATTCGACGCCGCGAAGCACGTACCGCTTGGCGAGGTGCTGATGTTCGACGGAGACGCCGGGCGTACAGTAGATCCCTCGCTTCTGGATCGCCTTCAGAACGCCCGCGGGAAGCGAGAGTCCATGGAGAGCTTGGCGAGAAGTTGCCGGAGACGATTTCTGCCTTCCAGAACGGATGGTCATTCACGCCTCCTAAGCCATCACGCTCTTGCGAATGGGTTGACCAAGCGCTGCCCGAATGTCTTCCTTCGTGCATCCTGCACGGCACACGTAGAAGCGTGGGTCGGAGATCTTGATCCCAAGATTGTTCCGCGCCCGGTCCCTTCCCCCCTGGGCGCATGACGGACATTGCGCCTTCCAGTTACGGCTGTCCTGTTTGCCCGTTGTCTCCACGTAGTCGAGGATGCGAAACTCCCGCGATCCGGAGACTGGGCTTCTTGAGACGTAGGCCGTCGGCTCCGGCGGCCTGTATGCCTGCGGCAAAGTCATCCCTTGCGTGAGCGTATCGAGCTCGGCCGCCGTCAGTTTCTTTAGCCCTTGCAGGTACGCCAACTGCGCTTCGGGAGTCGGGGCCGCTTCATAGAACCAATACCGACGGTTGCTCTTTCGATGGACGCCAAGCGGTCCCCGGATCGCATTTCCGTAGTCACCATCCTTAATCTGGTCCTGTCTCGGGAAGACCTCGATGCCCTCCTTGAGCCCACCACCTTTCACCGGGACGCCAAGACGAAGGGCGAGGTTATAGATATAGATACGACACTGGAACGCAGGCATGGGCTTCTCGCCGAAGATCCAGAGATGACCGCCCCGGCGCGACTGTTCGAGGGCTGCGTCGACTCCGTCCTGCCGCAATTCCCACTGCAGCCGGAACAGGGCTTCGAGCGAACCATCGAAGTCGGCGTCTATAGCGACCCACTTCGAGCTTTGAGTCACCGGGTTGATGGCATACAAACTAATGGTGACGTCGCCATTGAGGTGCATTCTCAGCACGTCGGTTTGCAGAGGCTTCGGCTCTTTGGTCTCCCATTCCCGTGCCAGATAGTACGGTATCGTCCCGTCCTCCAGCGGCTTGGTTCTTTGAATTCCATAGGCCAGGCGGTTCACGAACAGCCGCATGAAGTCCTCGGCGGTTTGGCGGCTTACGCAAAAGTGATCGGGCATAGCCGGAGTCTCCTTCCTCAGTTGTGCGGTTTTACCCCGGCTTGAAAACTCGGTCAAATTCAGCGGCAAGGCCGGCGAGTTGGGCGGTTTGGCCCTTCTTGCCGGCTGCGGATTGACTTTACGGAGTAGCGGCTTTGGCTACAGCGACAATCTTGACGACGGATGTGAGATTTACAGAAGCGCTCGGTTTCAGGCTCTCGGGTGGTACCCGGTAGCTTTTGTCCGAGGCTCCACAAATGATCCCGTTGACGCGGGCAATGCTGCGATTGATCGTGCGAATACGATGAGCGGACAGACGCATGACGACTCCTCCAATAAGTTGAAGTGGGGTTGGAAGCTGGTTGTAGAAAGGGCGGGATGAGACGGGCTAGGCGTCGGCGGTCCGCATTTGAGCCGGCAAGAGTCCCGGCTGCTCGACGTAGTTGAACAACTTGTACTCCGAGAAGATCCGATCGAATTCCTCCGAGGTGAACTGGTCTTCACAACCCTCGAAAGAGAGCATGTACCAGTCGCCACGCTGCCGGTCGAAGATATAGATGGCTCCGGATGCGGCATTGTCGGGCACCATCTGCAAGAGCAGGACGGCCTTCCGTGTCTCAATCCAGCGCGTGGCGATGGCCTCTCCGAGTTCGAGGAAAGCGGAGACGGTTTGTTGGATTGAGCTTGCGGCGCAGTCGCGCCAGTTGAACATCTTGTACGTGGACATCTTTCCTAAGCTGGGTTGCATGGTGACTCTCCTCTCTGTTTCGGCTGAGTTATGGGTTGTGGGGTGTTACCGAGGCCGGAAGCGTAGCGTGACAATCCAGACCCTGACGAGTGAAACGAACAGGGCCGCGAACAGCAAACTCAATGCGGCAAGCCAGACAGGGCGGTCGGCTGTTGCGAGGTACAGTGGCCCGCCGAATATGGCAGTCACAGCAACATTCAGGGCGGTCAGCAGGACACTGACCAGAACGCGCAGGGCGTAATGGTTGCGTGGCCTGGGAACGACGGCGACTGCGGTAGGGGCAATAGAACGGAAATCGGGCATGGAAATTCCTTTCTGCGACGACACGATGTGCCGACGAGGTTGAGTGGTTGTGGTGATAGAGGCGGACGGATTACGGCGGCGTCGAGAGCGACGATTTCTGTCAGAAACAAAAGCTCTGTTGCCGTACTTCCCCAACGGGGGTTGAGGAATGGGCTTCCACGATCTGCACCAGAGTGGCGCCTGGACGCATGGTGAAGTTCAGTTTGTGTTCGAGGCTCGCGATCATATCGAACGCAGCTCGGTCGTGAAGATGGATGGCTCTCAGGTCGGCGTCCGTCGAGAAGATGCAGACCCGGCACGAGAACCGGCGCAGATAGCCTCCGGTAGTTCCATCCTTGTGGTACTCCGGAACGTACACCGGGTGAAGCCGAATGGCATTCACCCAATGCCATGCGAGAACATCTGAGAGCGTTCTATCGAAGATCGGCAGCCAGTTATATACCGTTCTCTTGCGAGTCGAGAGAGCCTGATTCAAGCTCAGCGGAGACAACCGAGACCGGGAAGTCGATTCTTCAGCTCGGATGCCAATGCAGTTGACGATGACTTTGTGCGGCAAGCTGCGAATGAATTTGTCGATCGGGCCGCGCTTGAGATCCGACGTGCATTGCCGGAATTGCGGGGATGGGAACATGCCACGCTGCTCCACCATCTCTAAATAAGTGCGCTTGGGATTGCGTACCACGGTCAGCGCAAGACCGAATTCCGCACGCCGTAGGCGAGCCCAGTCTGCGGCGGAGACCGGCGATTGGTGCTCAAAACCGGTATCAGCCATGACCGCATAGGTGGGCGAATCAGGGAACTTCTTGCGGACCAGACCCAGCATTCGTGTTGAGTCTTTACCGCCAGAATGGTTCACAACGAACGCCAGATCGTTGCCGTGTTCCTGCGCTAGTCTCTGTACCTGTTGCATCTCCTGGGTCATCCGAAGGCTCCTTTCTGCTGTTGTCTGCGTCCAAATTCGGGTCTCCATGCTCATCGACTCAAAATCAGCGATCAGAGACGTGTACAAGGGGATAGTCAGATTGCAAGTGCCTGAACGAGCGCGGCTTACCGGGGGCTGATTTTGCTCAATAGGATGGAATGGGATGGGATGTCACGGCAATGGGACGTGAAACTGCGCACGTCAGCCAACCGCTGGCAACGTAATTGAGAAGAGAGATGCAGCTGAATGGGGGAGGAAGTTAGGCCGCAAAAAGAGCGCGAAATGGAACGACTTCGGAGCTTCCAGCGGCAAGAAGAGTGTTCGCATCCAGCAGGTCGCGACGAAAGGACTCGCTGAGAGCGAGCCCAATGCGCTTCGCAACTCCACGCATTTCGAGCGCCAGCAGGTAGAGGATATTGCGGTCCGAGGTCAGATAGAGGACGACATCGACGGTCTGGTCGCGGCCAAGCATGTCCCGAATCTCCTGATATCGGATAGACGCTTTGGCGGTTCGCTCATACTCGATCGCGAAAGTTCGCAGCTCATCCTCCACCAGAATCTCGGCAACCGCGTCGTAATCTTTGGCAGTCCCGCTCTCGAGTACCAAGTTGCGAGACGTGATTTCAAGCTCACCCAGCCAGGACCGAAGGATGCCGTGTTTTGCTAACGCCAACCGGATATTGACCAGTTCCATGGCGTGCGGAATCTGAGTTGGGTGAATAATCTGCTCGGTTGTGGAAGGCAGGGCAAGTAGATAGTGGCCTCTCGATTCGAGCACGAGCAGCCCCAACGGTGTAATAGCGAAGATCGGTTGACCGCGAAAACGGTCCTGCTCGAATCGCTGGAGGAGGCCGTGCCGCTCAAGCCGGGAGACTCGCCAGTTCACCACCCTGCGCACCTTCTCGACTCCCTCAAGCAATAGAAGGTCGCACAACTGCCGGAATGAGATGGCTCGCGCATTGCGAATATGCAGCAGGACCGGAACATCCCGCTCGTCCGAGATCGAGACATATCCCTTGAAATACCTCACTGGGAGACCTCCCCACCGCAATCGGCAAGTGAGAGACGGTTGCCGGCCGGGTCAACCGTCCATCTCCCCAAATCACTCCAGACCCAATCTGTCGCGCCCATCAGCAGCATCGCCTCATATCTCGGCCCTCGCAAACTGATGGAGATCGGTTGCACGCCGGATGATCTCCAGCCTGGCTTGTCGAAGCGGATCGAGCCATGCTCCATCGAATTCAGCGTGACCAGATAAGCGTCCGGTGGCGTCGCGGGTAGCGGACGCATAAACAAGAGATGGACTCTTCCGGCAACTTGGTTTGGACCGGAGCACAGAAAGATGCGCCCGATAGCGCGCGACGGGAACTCGGGATCGAAACCGCTCTTTGCGTTGAACCTGATCTGGCCGTGAAAGATTGCGCTGTGACGGAGGCGTCTTCCACACATTAGAGCAGCCGCATTGAAATAGGCCGCATTGCGCCGGAAGCAGTAAGGATCACTTCTATCGGGCGAACGCATCGCCCACCAGTTGGTGCCGAAGTCGATCACGCGGACGCGCATACCTCAATCTCCGCTGCAAGCGTGCCCAACAGGGCGCGCGTTTGGAGCGCTCTTTCTGGCTCCTTGAGGTAATGAAGGAACCAGGTTCGCTCGAAGAAATACTTAGGCAGAGGCAGGTTCCTCTCGCGGAAGTAACGCAGGAGTTTGTCAAGTTGAACCATCGCACGGGTGAAGGAAATGTCGTCCTTACTGTCCGGCCCGAACTCCCGGCGAAGATATTCCTCCCATTCCTCTGTATCGGAGCTCCCTTCGGTGGCCTTCTCGTAAGCGAGCCAAAGCGCAAAATAAGGGTTCTTCTTGGCCAGATGGTCGAACAATTCCGCGACCTGTTCCCGCGGAGATGCGGGAACAACCGCCTCAGCCTCGACAATTCTGGGCTGGGCCTGGTTGAACAACAGCTCCGTGAGGCTCGCGAAGATTCGCTCATTCAGGGACTCGAGTTGATTCGTCCGCTCGGGATCGTCTAGCAGCGGAATACGCTCCATCTCATTCGTGAACTGCACGGGAAATGCCTGTTTCCGAACCTTATAGAAATTCTTGAACAGTTCGGTACGGCCGCAAGCGAGCGCATAGGCTCGATCCGCCACGGGGACGTCATCGCGGGCATAGGAGAGCCATTCGTCGTGGTTATTGAAATCGGCGGGAGTCTTCTTGTCCATTTGGTCCTCTCTATGCCCCTTTAAGAGAGGCGTTGCGGCGGCGCTCCTGATCGAGAAGGAGGGTGGCCTGATTGAGCCGCTGCTTAAGATTCTGCTCGGTATTTTCCAACGCTTCAACGCGTCGTTGCAGCAATACGTTGTTCTGCTGTAGATCATTAGCCGCACCATCAGGGGCGGCAACGGGCAACATCTCGGCTACGGCCGGCTCTGAAGATTTTGTCCTGGCGCCTGCGGACGCACGCGTCTCCGTCACCTTCCGGACGCTTCGGCTCAAGTTCCCGGCTGCATCTTTCTCCTGCTCCGACGATCTGGATTTCAGCGTCAACGCTCTTTCTACTTCGGCATTGTGGGTCTCAACCAGGCGGTTGTACTGTTCCGTCCGTCGATCGATTTCTATCCGGTCACTGACGCGGCCGTTCCACAACTCCGCGATTAAGGAGGCCGCAATGACTTCTTTCTTGTCCGCAGAGCGCCATTGAAGAAAGACTACGGTGGCCGTTCCGGTGAGCCCAAGGAGCGTCACTACGTTGGACCAGAAGTACAAATCATCAACGGTTTGCTCCACAACAGCCTCGCGTCCCGTCTGCATCGACGCGCCATAATCGTTCCCCCGTGGATTGACCTTGCCGAGAACGTAATCGAATAATCCCTCTTTCTTGTTCGCCGATTGTGACGAATTTGAAGACGGCCGGCCCTGCGTCTGAGCGAAAGACCTTGCTTCACAAAGACAAAACAGTGAGAGCACGATTACAGGCGGGATTATCCATAGACGTCGCATGCTCATTCTCCCGGCGGCGTGTCGAGCGAGACGCCCGCGTTTCTTCTGCGCCGCTGCTTGCGGTTTTCACCCTCTTTGAAGCGAAGGTTGACCCCGATCTCCGGATCGAGATAGCTGTGCATCTTCGGATACAGGCTCGGGCATAGACCTTCCAGCCGGAAGCTCGGAGCCCGGCGAACATGCAAATGAGAGTGGCGTGTGCCCTCACGGTTGTCGACCATCAATATCTCCATCTGGCCCACTGGCAGATTCTTGATGTGCTCTTCCCGCGCCCGCGTCTCCTTCATTTCACTCTCGCTACCTGTTCCAGTCTCCGTATATTTGGTCGAGAAAATCCCAGTCCTTCGCACCGACAGATTGCGGCGTTTCGTCGCGATCTTGGCCGATGCCTTGAGGAACCATTGCGCTGTGTTCTCCTCGGAGACGTTCATGATCATCTTCGTGCCGGGGGCCGACGACACCTCGTCCGAGAATGCCTGGCTGACCCGTTGCAACTGCGGCAGGCTCTGGAAAGAAAAGAAGAACGAAACTCGGGCGCCGCGCGCGGTCTGCAGCACCTGGGTAAATCCCGGATAGGCAAACGGAGCAAATTCGTCGAGGATGACAGAAAGCATCGGCTCATCCGCATCCCGGTTAGCGGCCGATTGCGCGTAGCGCTTGCCCACCATCAGTTGAATGTTCTGGAGAAGAATTTTCCCCAGCGCCTCTACCGCACGTTGATTGCGGTTTGTGTTGAGCGACACAAACAGAATAAGGTCTCTCTCCAGGACATCATCGAGCGTAAGGAGGTCATGATAGGAACCCGTTACTACGGACAACTCATCCTCAAGGAAGCTCAACAGCTCATTAAGCAAGCCTTGGATCTTCTCGACACGTTCCCGGTCGGAGAATGAGCGCTGCAACATCTTTACCGACATCTCGAAGTTCAATCGCTTCTGCATGGAGATGCCCGCCAAGGTCGAGAGACGGGCTTTCGCAATTCCAATTTGTTCCTCAAGGACCTTCTCATCGAGTGCCATAACAAGCACGTCATAGACGTTGAATAGCTTGCCCGTATACTGCAGGACGCGAACGAGGTCGGAGAGATAGGCTTCCTGATGGCCTTTAAAGAAGTCTTCCCGCAGCCCAAACGATCGAAAGATGAAGTTGACGTGCTCCTGGTAGGCATCGTCGAGGGCATAGAACGGGTTGTACCGCGCCGATTCGGTGGGGTGAGTTGGATCGAGCACGCGCAGGTCTTGCAACCGCCCTGCGGCCTCGATGTGCGGCAATAACCGGTCTAGGAACTCGCGCTCGCCCTTCCCATCGAAGATAATCATGGGCATCTTCCGGTTTCCGAATTGGCGCGTCAGATCCTGCGCGATGATATTTTCAAGAAATGTGGACTTGCCGGCACCCGTGCCGCCGACGATGACGCCATGCTTCATCCTGACTTCGTCCGGCCAGAGCCAGGGCTCTTTGTGGACGTTGTATCCGAGCAGAGTCGCCCCTTTCCGGTTGGCATCGCGAGCGATGGACGCGTCTTTGCTTCCACTCAGGAACACCGGCGGGTGCGGCCAGTTCTCCTCGCGCTTCCTGCGCCTGCCGGCGACCTGGGCGATGACAAATCCACCGCCGAAAAAGAGGATGGCGCAGTTCACAAAGATTTCGAGACACTGTGAGTTGCGAAGATGCAGCCGCGATACCGCGACGTACCAGCAAAGCGCGACCACCGCGCAGCCGAATAAGACGAGGATGCCGGCGACATCCTCCGGTCCGGGCTGACGCCGAGGCGGTAAATCATAGGCCGGGCTCATCGTTGTCCTCCCAGCGTGAAGTAAAGGAAGACGCCGATGAGGGCGCCTGCAAGAACCGACACGAGAATGATCAGTGGACTCGGTTTCCAGCGTCCTTTATCATCGATCGGCTTGAGGTCGTCTGCGAGCGACCGGAGTAGGGCCTTCTGCAAGTTCGATTCCGGATCGCCGCGGTAGAGCAACCTGAGCGCAACGCGTACTTCCTCCGCCGATACATGGCGCTGTGCGTCCATGGCTACAGAACGACCTCGACGGTCAGGGGCCGGTCCTGCGTGGCTCCGAAGTTCAGTTGATAGATCTGGGGAATAGTGCCCTGGATGTTTCCCACGCTTACAACTCCCGTCGTCTTCTGTCCCGGCGCAAGATCCCGCGTCACCGATTCAGCCTGTACGACAGGGAGCGAGGAGCCCGGCTTGGTCTTGAACGCTCCAAAGATCTGTGGCGCGAGTTGATGATTCCGCAATGCAAGCAGCGAGACTGGCAATTGCGTCGGGACCGACGCGAAGACATCCGGGGTCGTCAGCCGGAATGGGGCCTGCGTCCTATTGGTGACGGAATAGCGGATGTACAACTGGTCTTTCGATCGGTAGACCTGCTCAATCTCAATCTGCACGCGGTTGGTGGCTGCCTTCACAGGATCATGCGCAATGTCTTGCACGCCCATCATGGTCTGCGCCAGAACCAGGGAAGCGATCTTATGGATCTCTGCATCGGAGGCTTCGGCGGATTCGCGCGCCTTTGCGTGCGGATCGGGTGGAGGATCGTTGCGAATCAGTACATCCATCGCCGCAAGCTGGCCGGCGGGATCGAGTTCGTAGCTGATTTGCCGCGACGCCGTCCAGACCAGGAGGTTGGTCGCAACGCCATCGCGAAGGGGCTCAATAAGAACAGTGTCGTCGTGGCTTTCTACCCGAAAGCTATTCGAATCGGCGACGGCGAGCTTGGTTACAGGCTCACCGAATTCGAGAACGGTGAGGTGGTTGAGCGATGTAGCAACGTGTGGAATCTGGCTTTGCTTGGTCGTTTGCGCCCCTGCCGCGGCGGCCGCAAGAACAAAGGAAATAAGGATCAGCGTCTTCATGGCGGCCTCCTTGGGCGGCGTCATTGCACAAAATGGAAAGGAGAAGCCAAGCCAGAGGCTATAGCTTCTCCTTTGCCGGCTAGGAGTTCTCCAGTGATGCCGGAGCACTCGTGTTCTCGAAGATCAACGTGCGATGGCCCTTGTATTGAAAGAGAAAGATCTTCTTCTCACAATCGGGGCCTTCAGGATTGGCAATCCGCTCAACGAGCCATGCTCGCTGCTCAGAGTCAAACCAGACGTGACCATCGACAGTTTTTGGAAGGCGCACAGGCACCCGCTCGCCGCCGGTGACCTCTGCGAAGACCTCAACGATCTCCTGCGGAAACGACTGGAAGAGAACACCACCGGTACCTTCGCCGTTGCTGACGACAGTGTTCATCGCCTGCGCCCACGCTCGCCGGTTCTCTTCCTTGCCTTGCGCCCAGTAGTGGACGAAAAGATGCAGTGCGCTAAACCGCTTCTTCGCATCCTCTTCGTACTCCCAGAGAGCTGCCATGGCCTTGTTGCGGGCTTCCCATGCAGCGTTGCGGACTTCTCTATCTTCACTCTTACGCACTTCGTCCGCGCGCGCTTGAGCGCTATCGAGTGCCGCTCTGAGTTCGTCACTCCGCTCGGTGATTTGGTGAACCACGTCCCCGTAGATCGAATTGACAAGCTGACACTCCTCGAACATCTGCTTCGTGACCTTTTGTCCCGAAAAGAGCCCGCGAAAGTCCTCAATATCTCTCCGTTCTTTGAACCTGTCCCCAATCTCCTTGCGTAGATGGTTGTAGAGCCTGCCGATCTTGTCCGTATCGGCAACCTCCAGATGCATTGGAAGGTCGGTCACCTGACGCACTCGCTTGAACTTCAGCCAGGGTGCCTGGTCTACCTCCTTTCGTATGTTGCTGACGAGGTTTTCATCGACCTCGACCTCCCACTTCAGGGCGTCGAGGGCGTTTTGCAGTTGGCCGACAAGCTCATGGGCTTTATCCACACGGCCTGCGGCGAGGCACGAGGTCTTGAGATCGGTAATCATACCGATCCTGTTTCCCCGGGCCTTCATAGCAACCCGTTCCAGATTCCACCAATAAGCTTCCGCCTTCTTGGTCCGATTCTTCTTCTGCTCCCCCTGATATTTCTGGCCATAGGCAACCCGTCCGTTGACAAACAGCGGGAACATGTCGGAAGGCATGGCGCATATGGTGTCGAAATCAAAGTCACCGCCATTCAACGCCGCCGTCTCCGCATGCAGGATGTACGTCCCCTCCATGCGAAGCTGCCTCTCGAGAATGTGGTTGACGACGGGGTCAGGAAGGTCGTCTCGTCCCAACGCCTGTTTGAGCGCGGGAACAAGTTCATCGTTTTTGATGTGGCGAACAGGAAGGAGATCTTCACACATCCGTATTGGGTAACGGACGCAAAGACTCCTCTCCGCCGTCAATGAGGTGATGGCGCTATCCTTTGGAATCCAGTCTGAGGCAGAGAGAACTTTCCCCTCGTGCTCAATCAGGATGCCGTCATCAACCAAAGCGAAGGACGGCAATTTGAAGCCGGCGCTCGTGCATGCACGGGCTGCCCAGCGTGCGCACCTTCGGTTGAGGTGGTTCAGGACAAAGGGGAACTTGATGGCACTCCCACTTTTATCCGCTAACAGAACCGCCTCCACTGGGTCCCAGGCTTCGGGAACGGAATCAGCTCCATCCTCGAATGCTTCGGGATCAAAGGTCGTATCGAAAGAAGGAGACTCGGACTTGCCCAGAATCTCAAGCAACCCCTTGTAATCACCTTCATCAAACGCCTTCGTGACGGTGTGGACATTCTCTAGTCCTCGTGGGATGACTTCTAGTTGAAACGCCTCTTCCGAAGCGTTCTCCACGAGCGAGGAACTTGCCATGAACTGCGATTCTCGCGACCATTGTTTGACCCCGAGAATCACGGGACCCTTGAACAAGTGACCCGAAGTCCGAAGTTGTGGAAGGAATCGAACTCCGCCCTTCAGATTCGGTTTGCAAGAGCTTTCTGGCAGGATCATGTCGACCCCGAGGATGTCAGCCACCTTGTCGTGCATGGTCTTCAATCCACCCTTGGCCTGCTTTGGATCGTCTGCATCGAACGCCAGGCGGAATTGGCAAAACCAATTCAGCCCCAGATGCAGCTTGCGGTAGATCGACTTGCGAATCCAGCCACGGCAATCATTGGTGCCCAGGACATGGTCCTTGACCACAACGACAGTGAGGTTGGGTTCTTCGATCACCGCTTTGCAGTCAGAGATCAGTATCGAGAAATACGTGATCGCTGCCTGCGGCCAAAACCGGAACCGTTTGGCGATTGCTTGTGCGTGAGCCTGATCGACAAAGTAAAACTTGCCGTCCTTTGCCGAACCGCTCGCGCCTGCGAGTTTGTATACGATGCCATCGTGGACGAGGTTCTTCATGCGCTCCTCAACCACCGATTCTTCGTACGCGGATAACACGCTTGGTACGCTGATGCGGGCTACTCGGATACCGGGATAGATGCGCCCAAGAAGCTTGTCTTCGAGCGTGTCCTTCCGGCCCGGCATCGTGTCCTTTACGGTCACTTCTCCGGTCGCATCGATCTTCAACTCAACAATGAGCTTCCAATCGTCTACCACGTTTTGTGTCCTAGTCGCTGTCATCGTTTTCTCCTCAGTCATCCGGCGCATCGGAAGATTGAGAGATTTAGCTGTCCTAGCTTTGTCTCCGTCATTCCTGGCGCCCTTGTTGGGGGTGGGTGTGAACCGAACCAGGTCTCAGGATCCAAAACCAGGTCAGCGGAATTCCTCATCGCTGAAGCGATAAGGCGTCAAAGGAGGAAAACATTGGCCGTATTTCAGGTATGTTCCTCTTTGAATCCCGTGCTGACCTTGTGCCCTCACTTGTGCAGGGGCCGCTTTACCAATGTCGGAGACCCTCCTTGTATCTCCGCCTCTGCCTTGTAGGCAAGGAGGGTGTAGAGAACTCCATCCTTCGTTTGAAATGCCTTGATAAGGGCGTCGCCCTCGCTGGGTACCTCCACTCCCAGCTCGGGCTTCGCTACCGTCGATCCCTCCTTGGCGAGGAAGTATCGAACGACCTCTTCCGTCTGCTGTCGCGGCCTTCGGCCACGTTTAGGCTCTGCGGGCTGCCCAGCAGGCGATTGTATTTCGGTAACTCTCGCCGCGGCTGTATGCATCACTGACCTCCTTTGTCCGCCGGCGCATCGCTGTCGGGTGCAGCCAGGATGTGATCGCGGCGCTCGCCGTCGATCGGGCGTTCGCTGTACTCCGCGATCCAAAGGCCATCTGGATTCACATCGGACCTGCGGTCCGCGATGAGCCGTATGCGGTACTCGTTAACAAAGTGATCGGTCGACTCGGTACCCTTGGAGAGATGGTGAACATCCTTCACGCCATACACCAGATACGTGAGCGGCTCGCCGGGGACAACATTGAGCTCGCGCAAATGAAATACGGATTCAATCTGGCCGTCGTCTATCTTGCCGCGCGTATTGTCATCAGCCATCGCCTTGATGGTTTCGGCGCGGAGATTGCGCGTCATCATATTGAGGCTGCTGGCCCAGCGTTCATCGACATCGGCGGGCGAGTAATTGAGATAACTCGACAAGAAACGCTTTACGAATGCCTCATCCAGAAATTCATCCGTGCCGGCGCCGGCTGCTTCGCCAACGACTCCCTTGGTCACCTTCCCGAGCACCGAGGCTTCACCATTGGGGCCAATGCGAATGACGGTCGGCGGTTGTATCCGGACGAAGATAGCGAAGCCAATCGCAAGCAGCGCTATCGGAATTGTTAAGAACGCCAGCAGCCACGCTTTGTTTGCGTTCGCCTTGAGCGTTCCATCGATCTCGTAATACTTCGGCGTTGCCGGAGCCGTTTCGCTTGATACAGGCATATTGCGTCCTCCTACTCTTGATCCGATCTTTCCTTCGGGCCGCCAGCTACGCTGCGCGCAACCAGGCGAGCGGCATGATAGGTACTCCAGGTGCCGATGTTGTAGCGATGCACGCTCGGCCCTCTCCTGGCGGCCGCGCTGGAACGGGCGCTGGACTTGCCGCCACTACTGACCTGAGCGCCACCAGACGACTCTGAACTCCCGGCTGGCGATGGTGCGGCGACGATACTGGAATCTCCGGCACTGGAATCTTCACTGTTATCAACTCCCATTGCCTCACTGAGAAACCCGCGAATTTGGTCAGCATGGCCTTCTGCAGTGGGGCTGCCGTCTGAGCTCGAGAAACCAGCTGAGGATGAGTTCGTTGAGGAGGCGACCCTTGGCATCGACTGTGACGGCATTGGCTGATTCGCGCCTGCCGACGTTGTCGCAATTCTGGCGGAGCCTGCGGTCGCCCCCGCGGTGGACCCACCAGACTGTGCTCCCGTCGCCGCACCGCTTCCGCCTGCAGCTGCCCCGGCTGCCGCTCCTTCAACGGCCGCAGCACCAAGAGTCATCGCGGTTACGGCAGTGCCCACCATTGCGGCCGCTGTACTTCCGACTTCGCCACTCACAATCCTCTTGGCAATAAAGGGAATGATGGCGATTGCGAGCGAATAAATTATGCTCGCGGCACCAATCAGGAAAGAGCCTTCGAGGTTCCCCAGCCCTCCGAGGAAGTTGTTCTGGTTGAGCATCTGCCCGACTTGTCCCATCTGGACAGCGCTCAGCAGAGCTCCGAAGCCTCCATACAGGATCGGCCACGCATTCCAGATGAAGACATTCTCGATATACGCCTTGGCAAGACGGTTCGTCGCACCAAGTGGCATTAGCGCGATCACGATGGGGCCGAAGATGTAGAGCACGGAGCCATAAAAGATATAAAAGAACCCAAAGATCGCGATGACAAATGGATAGAGGACATAGGCCACTAGGATTAGAATGGCATCGATGATGCCAGCGACCGAGCCGGTGATCAGACCCCACGCCTGCTGAAAACCAGCTTGGCTGTACTGCGTACTGATATCGTTCTGCCAATTTTCAAGGAGATTGCCAAAACCTGAAGCGTTGCCGATCCAATTGCCAGCGTTGACGAAGCCTTGGTTAACCGCCGTGAAGATGGCGCTGTAGTTCATAATGACGATGGCTGTGACAACGTACTTGATGAGACTCGTCCCCAATCCACGCACATCGCCTCCGTGCAAGGCAGATTGGTAAACCTGCCAGAGAAAGCCGACTAATAGCACGACGTAGGCTGCGTTCTGCATCCCAGACGTGATACTGGTGGAGTTGATCCCAGAAACCGCCTGTGTCAGGAAGCGCTCAAACAGACTCAATTGCGTCCCTTGAAAGAACGCCAATGGCGCGAGGCTGGGATGAACATTCGCAATCGAGAACATCATGGGGAGTCACCTGCTCGTCAGCGATCCGGTGATGAGGCTGTTGTTGTTCGTGTTATCTGAAGTCGCCAGCTTCGCGACCTTGCTTTGGTTGGCTAAATCAATACCGCGAGTGCGCATCAATTCCGCTAAAGCAGCCTGCGTATAGGCGTTCGCCCGAACGACCCAGATGTCGGCCTCTGCTTCGAGAATCGGAGCGCTCCCAGGTGCAGCCTGTGAGATCTGCTGGCCCATCTGGGTGGCCTCGCTGAGCTCCGCCTCCGCCAGCGCATCGATCTGGAGAGCCCGCTTCATGGCGTCCTGGGCCTGAGCATCGGTCATGTCGGTCATCGTCCGGACTTGAGGCGACGCCGCGTTCTGCGCCATCACGACGCCATACACCGATTGATATTGTGAAGAAACGTTCGGCACATTGCTCGCATTGCGGGAGAGCAGCGTGGTCTCAAGGCTTTGCGACTGCGGCAAGGTTGCGCTCGATACACTCACATGGAACATGTTGTTGATGTTCGTGAATTGGCTTTCGAACTGCGTTACCGAGCTTTTGGCCTGATTGATGGCCGCCAGGGGATACATGACCTGTTGTTCGTAACTGGCGATCGATTGTTCGGATTGGTTGATGGTCTTGAGGGGAGCGGCCATGTAGGCGCTCATGAGCGACTGCATCTTCTGCAAAGCCGCGATGATCGCCGCCGTGTCGATACCGAATTGACCGTTCGCACGAGTCGGCACAATGATCAGCAGCGCAAGCGCCACGATTGCTGTCTTCAAGAGCGTAGGCCGATACCAGGCACGCCGAGACGGAAGGACTTCGATACCGGATGCCTTTACAGGTTCCACCCGCTTCTTGCGCCGCCAGAAGCGGGTCATGGACAGTTTGATTGTCCTTTTTTTTGTTTCCGTCATAGCGATTCTCCTCTAATGGCCCGTAAGTGCTCCGGTGACCAGACTGTTGACGCCGCCCGATGCCGTGGTCCGGCTCTTCACGAGCGCATTGTCATGAGCGATACGGCCTGCCTCCTGGCGCAGCTCTGCCGCAAGCATCTTTTGCATGTAAGCCTGACAACGGAGGTTTGCCACTTGCGCCTCTGCCGTCAGATAGGGATTGGAGCCCGGGGTGCTTGTGGCCACCTGGTTCTCCATCTGATTTGCGGCCTGCAGGGTCACGTCCTGGGCTTGATCCGCGATCAGTGTCGTCTTAAGGTTCTGTTGGCTCAGCGCGTCGTCCATGTCCATCATCACGCGGTCCTGCGGCGAAGCGGTCTTGACTTGAGGAACCGCCCCGTAGTTCGTCGTGAAGCTCGTCTGCAGTGAGGGGATCTGTGTCGACAGACGGCTATGCAGAAGGGTTTCGAACTGTTGCGGACCCGGCAGCACCGCACTGCTGAACTTCGTCGTGAAGATCTGATTCATCGAGTTTCGATAGGTGTTGATCGAGTTTGAAACGAAGCCTCGGACTTGATTGAGCGCGGCCAACGGCCACACCGTTGTCTGGTAGAGCTGTTGCACTTGCTGCTTGATCTGATTGATCGCTTTGAGCGAGCTGCCCATATCGCTCTGAATCGAGCTGAAGATCGAGTTGAAGATGCTGAACTGCCCATGCGCCAGCCGCGGCGCAGCAAAGCATGCCTCCACAACGAGGACGGACACCATCAATCTCTTCTTCCAACGAGACTGCGCGGACGGGCTCGGGTCGGCGGGTGTCTCAGCGAGACGAGACAAATCATCGCGGGGCAGGTCAATCACGGGTTTGGTGTCTTCTTGGTTCATCGCGCTATCGCCTCCTGCATCTCTCCGGACAACTCCATGGGCAAGGGAGCGAACTCTGCAAGACCGCGCGGGTATTGCTCCGCGAGTAACTCGTATGCCTCGATCAGTGAAAGCTGTTGGTGCTGGCGCAGCCACCACTTGCGGAAGCTCCGCTCGCGCGAATAGGTGGTCGTAATCCAGTAATCCACCGAGCTCGGGACGACTCGAATCGCATGAGTCGATTCCGCCTTCTCGCCAATTGCGATCAGAAACTCCGCGCTGTGACCCTTCTTGGGATGAGCGAAGGTTTTGATCTGGTTAAGCGCCGTCTCGTTCAGATGGACGTGCTCTCGGAGCGCCGTCATGTCGCCGGGTTGTTTGCCGATGATCTTCGTCGTTGCGTTCTTGACGATGCCGGCGCCATGCTCATTCGGGCGATCCGGCGTCCCGACGAAGTCCTCCGGCGTCTGGCTGATACCCCATACGCTGGCATTGCGTTTGCGCGCGGTGCGAAAGAGTTGCACAACCACGCTCGCCAGAATCGGTGATTCGAGAAGTGCCCAGCACTCATCCAGCAGAACGATACTCGGCTGCCCCGTCATCCCAGAGGCTCTGTAAGTCGCGGTATGAGCGATCAGAAGGCTCATAGCACGTTCGAGGCGCGGGTCATCCTTCAGCTTTTCCACGTTAAAGTAAAGCCACGGATTGTTCAGCTGAACGGTCGTCGGTCGATCGAATAGCCGCGCATACGGCCCTTCGTCTACCCAGGCGCGGAGTTTGGTCGAAGCCATTTGCGCCATCGCGTTAATCTTCTGGTTGCGATCGCGGTCCTGCCAATGTGCAAGCTCGGCCGCGAGGTCCCCGAACAGTGGGACCGGATTCGAGGTCTTGGCGCTGCATCGCTTATACGTAGAGCCGATGGCCTCCAGCAGAACGCTGTCGAGCAGGTCGATATCGAGGTCCGGCGGTGTGTTCTCCCCAAGCATGTGCCGCGTCAGGTTCTTGAGGAAGGAGATCTGGTCGTTCGATGGTTTGGTTTCGCCCCTCGGCAAGTCCCAGGGATTGATTGTCTGGTCGCTGTCGAGCGACATCTCGATCATCTCGCCGCCCATCAGTTCCACCAAGGGCTGATAGGAATCGCCGCGTTCGAGAATGGAGATCAGCGGATTCGCGCGGGCTGCCATCAGCAGTATCTGCTGCGCCGCCAGGGTTTTCCCGCCGCCGCTCTTGGCCATCAGGAGACCGTTGGCGTCTGACAGGTCTGGATCGAACATCGAAAAGGGAATGAGCTGTCGATACGGCGTCTCGAAGAGAATGAGCGGGCTCCGGCGCGTTCCGGTCCAGGGCATCTCCACGGGTACGAGATCGGCGACATTGGACGTGAGCATGTCCTGGTCGCGCTTGTCGGGCTCGGCCATGCCCGGCAACGTCCCCAGAAAGATGCGCCGTTTAGCGATCGTCTCCATCACCGCCTTTGCGCCGTTCATATGGGTGAAGCAGTTGAGAACCTCTTGGGTGCGATTGGCGATCTCGCGTTCGGAGCGTTCCAGGTCGCCGAAGGTCACAGCCGGCTGCGATGTGCGCACGACCACCGACAGGCTGAGCTTCGCGGTCTTGAGAGACGAAGAAATGATGTCACGCTGCACCTGGATGAGCTGAGCTTGCGCGACTTCGGCTTCGGGGTTGGATTTGAAGTTGCCGTTCGCGTCTTTCTGAGCGGCCGTCATCTTTTGCAATCGCTTCTTATAGCTCTTGAGAACCTTCACCTGATCGGGGATGACTACCTGGCCGCTGATGACGACCGGAAAACCCAAGGTCGAGAAATTCTGCAGCATGCCCGGGAAGGTAGCGTCAGGCAGTTCCTTAAGGCTGACGACGGAGTAGAGGTAACCGTCGATGTTGAGGTAGCTCTCTGTCTCATTGAGAATGCTTGCCTGCGTCGCCTGCTCTCGCGCACTGCGATACACGAACATTTCTTCGCCGGGTACATAGGGCCGGCGGTCGCGCCGGGCCGGATGCTGCGAATGCTTCAACTCCTCGAACAACTCCTGCGTCGATAACCTACGGGGTCCAAGGTTCGTCGCCTCCATCGATCCCTCGATGCCGCGGAGGATCGACTCGAACTCGGCGAGATAGGTTTCGTGTTCTTTGCGGGTCCGCTGAATCGCTTTTTTCTGACTCATCGTGAAACCGCCGAGCTTCCGGTTCTGCTGTGCCGAGTGATAGAGCTTGGCGTGGATGCGAGGATCCCAGATGAAATACACATGGAGACGGTTCTCAAAGAAGAAACCGTTATTCTCCTTTTCCATCCACATCCTGAGCCTGTGAGCATCGAGCGCCATGACCTCCGACTGCACGCTGTGGTGTTGCCGGACGTAGCTATCCAACAAGTCGCCAAGGTGCTCCGATATTTCATACCGGAATTGCAGCCGCATGCTGACATCGGGCACGCTGCGGAAGAGAGCTTCGAGCATCGACTTGGTTTGGTTGCGGTCGCCATCGGTCGCAAAGTAGGCAAGAATGCCCCTCAGTTCATATCCGGCAACGAAGGCCCCATTCGTCCGGACCATCACGTTATCGCCGGCAGGAAGATCGCGCAGCGGCAACAACTCGCATACTGCGGGCGCCTTGAGTTTCTTCTCGTGTTCTGCGTAGGTCATTGGCATGGATCCGGTCTCCCTATTGCTGGGCGTCTGTTCCCACCCAATCCTTCTTCTGCAACCTTGGTGAGAGGAACGATCCCGTCGTGGAATCGGGATGCGAAGAGAACACTCGCGAACATGGCGCGCGCCGCTTCGGTATCGAGCCGCAAAGTTACGGATCCGTCTCTGCTGGTTTTGATCGAAGCCTGCATACGTTTACTCCTCCTCTTCGACGACGTAACTATGGGTCAACTCAGAATCTCGTTCAAGTGCGCACCAGGCCTTTGGAGAGAAGAACGATCGCACAAGGTCGGTGAGATAGCCGCGCGGTCTGCCGTACTTGAACAAGATCAGGAACGGGACGGCCAGAGCGGGCACCACAAACTCCATGAAGATGTTGAGCGGCATCCCAAACACATGGGCGTTCTCTCCCACGAAATGCGCAAGCAGATTCATGAGCGCGGCCAGTGCCAGCACAAGAATCAGGTCTTCGAATTCGAGACCGAGAAACGATACCTTCGTATGGAGGTTGCGGTGGACCGGCGTGAGATCGAGACTCATAAATCTACCCTCCAACTCCATGCGCCTGTGTGACCAGCGACTCGGCAAGGCGCACCATGCCCGACACCATCAAGGCACCCATCGCTGCGATGAACTTCCTGATCCACGTAGACCCCGGATAGATCTCAGAGACCACTCCGCCCATATGCAGCGCCATGGCTGCGAGTTGAGTCAGAGCAAACATGGGCAGGATTACGTTGGCTGTCCAGTTCACAAGGCTCATCGACGCTTTCCAGAAAACGTCGGCATTCGTCGGTCCCGCGTTCTGAACAAATCCTTCGAGAGCGCGCAGCATCCCCGAACACATCAGCGACGCAAAGCCGCCGTAGAGAAAGTGTTCGAACGGGCCGCTCTTGCTGTAGCGGTAAACTGCGCCGGCGAAAAACATCCCGGCCATCGTCGGCATCATCGTATTGCCGGCCCACGAAGCGAGGTTGGTGATTGCCCCATCGAGACTCATCGTTGGCTCCTTATGCGGCCATGGCCTGAAAGAGTGTGAGGAGGCCGCTCACGCTTAGAAATGAAATCGCAGCGAAGACCATCCTGGTCCACGGTCTATGCCTGACAAAGTTGATGACGGCGCCGACACAGGCCAGCCCGGCAGCCGCTGGCATAATCTGCCGGACGATGTAGTTCCAGAGAGAGGTGAGCATGTCGGTGGTGGCATATTGTCCGCCGTCGTTCCAGCCCTGGAACAGTTGCATCGTGGCTGATAGCGACATCAGGAAGAGAGCGGAGACAATCGACGCGAGAGGATTCTCACCCGCAGCTCCATCAAGGCAAGCCTTGAGCACGAAGTACGCTGCGAGAACCGGCACGAGTTTCGCAACTACGATTTGATTGACGAAGTTGGTGAAGATAGTTTGCATACTCGCGAGCCAGCTCGTGCCCACCGACCCGCTCCCCGACGGAACCGTGATGCCTTGTGCCGCAATCCATGACAGGAGTTGTGGGAGCGTCAGAAAT
The DNA here is from genome assembly GCA_050012935.1 of Edaphobacter sp. GTDB lineage: Bacteria > Acidobacteriota > Terriglobia > Terriglobales > Acidobacteriaceae > Edaphobacter. The sequence continues at coordinate 33,774 of JBEKGF010000041.1, forward strand.
ATGACGGTCCACATCACCCACTTCCCAACGCGACCATTGACGTGGAAGTTGGTTCCTCCTTCATGCCGCAAGCTCATTCCCGCAGCGGCAAGTGTGCAGAACGCAGCCGGAACGGCAAGACCGAGCAGCAACTGAAGAAGGTCGGAAAGAAACTGCGGCACTGGCATCGCGATATGGCCTCTTTACTGGATACCTTGCGCTTGGGTGATAAAGCCTTCGGCCATGCGTCCGAGACCAGAGATCACCATCAGGGCAACACCGGTGACTCCCCAGCCCAAATAGCCGCGACCGGATTTGAAGTGCCATCCGGCAACACCGAGGCACGCGACCGCGATCACTGGAGCGATGACATTGCAGCCCCAATTGACAATGTTGAGGACGGTGCCTTCGACGGTGGTGGCCTGCTGGCCCTGAACGGCCTGCCCAAATTGCGGCGACGTTCCGAGGTTCTGAGCGACCGCCGAGAGCGGGGCGAGTAGATTGCCCAACAGGATGAGCCATAGCGCGAACATCAGCGCAGCGCGAATCCAGTTCGTATCGTCTGGACGCTGAAAGACAGTTGTGGATGACGTAGCGGACCCCTGCGAGCGCCGCCAGAAGGCAGATGCGGTTCTCATACATTTCTCTCCTGGACGCGGCTGCTCTTGGCATCCGTGTCGAGGCAAAGAATGAGTTGGAATGGAAACTCAGTCAAATAGCCGAGCGGTCGTGTACCAGAATGGATCTTGGTATATCTCCCGTCGTTTCTGTGAGTTCGGGAAATAATCCATTTAGGAAGAAATGGCGAGGCAGGTCTTGTCAGCTTTTTCGCATTGGCTCGGTTCGATCCAGAGAGCTAAAATCTCTCTGTCGGCTTTTGAGAGTCTGGCGTCTCAGGATGTCGCCGGATTCAGGGACAATGAGATGGCGGCTCTAGGACAGCAGAATCCCTATCAATGCGATCAATGCGGAACCTCGAATATCGTGGCTGTGCCTCTGCTGTACGAACAGGGAACGCGTACTTATTCTGGTCCGTTCCATCAGGGAAGTAGCCAGTCCTATTCCGCGCAGGTGGCAGCGCCACCGAAACCTCGGAGTTATGCACGACCCTTATTTCTCTGGGGATTCGCGATCTTCTTCTTTGGTTTTTGGGCCTGCGCTGGGTTCAGCGCGCATTTCAAATATCCAAACGACTCAAGCATGGCGCACACAATCGCTTTCCTTTTGATCTTGGGATTGGCATGCGCAGGAGGTTTGGTGCTCAACCTCCGTAGGGTCTCCCGCTACAATCGGGAGGTTTACTCACGGCTCTATTGGGACTGGGAGCACACCTATCAGTGTCGACGTTGTGGGAAGGTCCTCGTCATTCCCATATAACCGCATTTTGAGAATCACCGCTGCCGTATTCGAGGAAAGTTGACGATTTCCTTTGGCAGATGTCGGTCAACTCCATAGTGACCTATACCGACCGATGTTGCGTCAAGCGCACACCGACCCATCCGGATCAATCCTGCAACAACCACTGATTGACTTGCGCGGCTCCTGCATTGGTCAAATACATTATTGACCCATTGGAGCTTGCTCATGGTCATACACGAATCGACCAGTGCGGATTGAGCTTTGGGCAAACTCATTTCGCTAGAGCGGACGCATGCCCTTGGTTATGCAGCGGCTACTTTCATGAGTCGCAATGCGATGGCTTGTGCGCATCCTTGAGAATCAGGTCAAACGTGTCTCGTGCCGCCTTAGCGAAATCGTCTCCGTAGCGCAATTGGAAGTGAATCAAAAATACTTGTCCCACGCGAAGCCCGACGAGCGCCGGCGGCACTTCGGGGTGGTCGGCCAGAAATGTCGCTATCTCATCATGAAGGCGAACCCCGAGCCCCTCGACAAGCTCCTGCGCGTGCGCATCACTGAGATCTCCATGCATCACTACTGCTCCTTTCGTATTTCAGAGTTGCGCGATCACAGAGGGAACGCCTGCTCAGCTCTGTTGACTGTCCCAGCTCATTCCTGGGCCGCGCGAAAGCCGGTCAACTCCACACTGACGTAACCGGAACGATCAGCGGGCGAAGCCGTTTCTGCTGCTATTGCCGTCCGGCCGGGCGCCGATAGCGGCACAGTGTTACCGGCTTTGATGCAGGAGGGGCTTCGCATGTCGAGCTGCAACAAAAAGCCCCGGCTGGTACGCCGGGGCCAAGACGGGGCATATGACCTTGAATCTACTGTGCCGTAGATGCCACCTTGCGAAGTTGAGGGGAACTCTCCTCATGTTTGGTGAACACAATGTAGATTTTCGTATCGGCCGGCACGGACACCACGACACGGTTATTGGCATTCAGATTCATGACCTCCGAATCGCCGGCCGTGCCGATGTTCTCGGCCACTCGTTCTCGCAGCATATCGTCCTCGGAAAATGCCGCGCTGCTGTTGTTGCCGGCTATTTCGGCAAGCACCGAGCCAAGCCCCGACGCAGCCCGTACAAGAAAATTCTTGCCGGTGTTCTTACCGAAAACATTGCCTTTGATCGGGCCAAGATCAAGCCCCGACCCGATGGCATCGATCTTTTCTCTGGCTCCATCGAGCAACTCGATCTCGTCGAACTTCACACTGATAAGGCCGCTCCGGTCTGCTTGTTGCAGTTGTCCGTACACGCGGGCGCCGGCAGGGACGATGATCCTATCCCCGATAGCGTAGGTGTATTCCACGACCGCTACTACAGGAGCCTGTATGGCGCTTGATATCTGGGTCTCGAGCTTCGCCTGAATGCGCGTTCCCGGCGTCATCTCGAGGAGCGGCGCGTTGCCCTCATCAGAACCGGACTTGGACGCAGCTGCAAGCTGATTCTGAACCTGGCTGCGAACGAATATCAGAGAGGGCTCCTTGAGCGCGTTTTGCTGTTGCTGGGTTTGAGGAGCCGATGAGGTAGAGGTTTCACCATACGGCTGCGGCTCTTCCCACCTCTGCTGTGTGTCCGCGAAGGAGGGAACGTTCCCCAGAGAGTTGGCCGTTGGCGGCTTGGCCGCCGTGGGCTTTTGCGGGGCTTCGGAACTTGCATTCTCGGCCGCCCCTCCATCTGTAGAGCGCGTTCGCCGGATATCGGCAGGGCCGAGTTGTCCGCTCGCATTGTCCGGAGCCGGAGTCGGGACGCTCTCCATGATAGGCGCCACACTGCCTTTGGGTTGGTTCGGTATCTGCTGTTTCGCCTGCTGAGTCAGCTGCTTCCCAACTGCCGGCTTTTTTGACGACTTTCCGACGATGGCGGTAAAGACGAAGAAGAGCACCGCGATCGCTAGCCCTCCTCCGAGCAAAACGAGCTTGCTCTTGCTGATGCCATCGGCGCCCGCGATGCCAGCGCGCGTTGCAAAGCCGGTAGAACCATTCACCGGGCTCTCTTGTCTTTCCGAACTGGTCGAATCTGTTGTCAGCCGCGGCGGCTCCAGGACTCGCGATTCGGGGGTCTCGTCGAGCTGGGCCGGTAGAACTCGGCTGCCATTCCTGTTGTTGTCATCGTTGATGCTCGTCATCTTCAAGCTCCTTCCTACTGGTGATCGGTTGAGATGGGCGGGGTGAATGGCAACCGAATCAAGATGGGTTGATCCACCTGGTCCGCCTGGGCGATCTGAAGAAATATCCTCTCGGTGGATTGCTTGAAGTTGGGCCGGTCGAAGACGACGACTCCATCCGCGCGGCCACCAGGTTCCAGCCTGGTCGAGCTCAGCCTGTAATCGCGGATTTCGAGTTGATCGGAGATGATGCCCTTGCCGTCCTTCTTTTTCTTCTTCCCGACCTTGCGCCCCGTAATCTGTATCTGCGGCGGAACGACCTCGACCGGTAAATCGGAACTGTTGAGGATGGAATAGGAGATGACGGTCTCATTGCCTGACTGCCGTATATCGCCGATCGACGTCTCGACCTGCTTTCCTTGCCATTTGGTCCATTTGGGTGCATTGATCCGCTCCTGCTGTTCGAACTCCTCGTCGAGAGCTGAGAGGGGCGCAGATCCCGAGCCTCTGGGGACGTCGGCTATTCGAGGATGAGAACGGACCTCGGCCGCCGATTTGAGGATGGTCGCCTCGGATGTATCGGTTGCAATCAGGAAGCTCCGCGCGGCGCGATACTCAATCAGAAAGTCGACTGGTTGCATATCGCTATGGGCAGCAACGCCATCGCTGATCAACTCCAACGTGACATGCTGGCCCGATTTTGTCGCAATCAAAAGATTCGACTGGGCGGGTTCCTTGGTGATGGGCTTGACGTAGACGTACTCGGGCTCGCCCTCGCTGTGTTCCGCCTTGAACGACCCTGGGCTTCCCAGAATCACCGACGTGATCTCTTCGGGCATGCGAATCGTGGACTCGAACTCGGGCCGCAGATGGAGAGGGGTCACCTCATTGGGGTTGATCGTGACGGTGGCGACGCGTGCGCCAACGATAGGATCGGACGCATAGAGCCGCAGTGGGAGTAGAAGTGAGATAGGAAGTAGCCAGCGTAGTTTCATGGTGTTTCATCTCCTCGGCGGCGGTGCGGCCGCGTACTTGCGCATCATGTATTGCCTTCGTACTGCCCGGACGTAAGCGATGACATCGTCGTTGCGATAGTTCAGCCGCTTCTTCCCGACCCAGTGATCTCCGGCGTAGTACGCTGCTGCGACGAGCCGCAGATCACCGTGAAACTCCCACATCAAGGTCGTCACGTAACGTGTGCCCGCCGCGATGTTCTGCTCGATATCGAACGGCTGGAACGCACCGAAACGCCGCGCGGTCGCCGGCATGAGCTGCATCAGTCCCATTGCTCCCTTGTTCGACACGGCGCGGGGGTTCCATCGCGATTCAACGTCGATCAGGGCAGCGATCAACTCGGGTGGCACCCGGTACTTGATCGCATAGTGCTCTACGCAACGCTCCGCCATGGAGGGACCTGTTTGTGCAAGGGCGACCGCCGGCAGCATCAGGAACAAGAGGGACAGCAGCCATTTCATGACACTGTCCCTCCCGAAGCCGCGATCTTCCCCGCAAAGCGGGCGCCGTCGTCGAGCAGGCTCTTGAATCCTTCGCGCAAGAGCAGGTGCCGACGATCCTTTTCCGTTTTTGCCAGGAAAGGCAACAGGACATCGCGATGTTCGGCGGTCACATGATCGGTGCCGAGCAGTTGCAATGCATTCGCGAAGTCGATCATCTCGGAGACGGACGGCGGCTTTTCGAGCGAGTAATTCCGGAACGAGAGAGCAATGCCCGCCATCTCGCGATGGAATTCCCCATTGGCCTTGGGCGTGCGGCTGGCAATGATGTCGGCTTCGCGCTGGGGCGTTGGGTGCTCGACACGAACATAGAGACTGCGTCTGCGGATGGGATCTCCAAGACGTCGCTCCTCATTGCTGGTCAGGACGACAAATGGTATGCTCCTGGCTTCGACTGTGCCGAACTCAGGAATGGAGAGTTGCCAGGCGGAGAGTATCTCCAGCAGCATCGCCTCGAAACCGTCGTCAACTTTATCCAGCTCATCGATGAGGAGAACGCATGGCCGTTCGCACTCGAGGGCGCGCATCAATGGCCCTGGCCGGAAAAAGTCGCGTCCCTTGAGGTTTGACTGTACGGCCTGCCAGCTCTCGTGCTGGCCTTTTGTGAACTCCATATAGAGCCGTTGCAGTCCCTCATCGAATTGTCCGATCGCCTTCTCTTCGGTCACGCCGCGGTAGCACTGCAATCGCTCCACATGAGTATTGGCCGCCGCCGCGACGGACAGGGCTAGTTGCGTTTTACCCGAGCCGGCCGGACCTTCCAGCAGCAGAGGCTTCTGCAGCTTGGCGGCGAGGAAAACGACCTGAATCATCACGGGATCGATGAAATAACCCGTCGCCGCCAGCTTTCCGGAAAGGTCTGCGAGCGAATCAAACATCGCTTTCCCTCCTGACGTCGCTGGAGATCGACGGCGGACAGATCGCGAGAACGTTGCGCCGCTCGTGCAGCCAAAGCCGAAGGTCGTAATAGACGTGGAGCCATAGCACAGCGGCCGAGCCTGTCCACACAACAAGTGTTAAAAGCAGAGCCACTCGAATCGGGCCGACACCTGAAAACACCTGCCAGATCGCGCCAAAGAAATGCACGTAGACGGCAATGTCCATGCCAGTCAATAGAACCGCTACCCACAAGCGTGTCGTCCGGTCTCCCATGTGCCCTCCTCCGAGCGCGGTGCCAGCATGAGGGGAATGCGAAACTCGGTCAAATTTGCATCGGGTGTGGGTGAGGATTTGGGCTGGCAAACCGGCGTGGCGGGCAGCCGTCGGCGCAAATTTGACCGAGTTTGCGGACGGCGGCATGATGCCCACGCTTGTACCCGGCCACATAGGGACCACAAGCCATTGAAGGAGACGACTTATGGCGACGATGCAAGCAGCGGTGCAAGTCGAGCAAATCGATCAACTTTTGACAGCAGAAGAGGTGGCCCGGCAACTCCGGGTCAGCAAGGACTGGGTGTGGGATCACTCGTCCCGGCGATTGCCTTATTTACCCGTGATCCGAATGAGTGACGGCGCGCTGCGCTATAGGGCCAGCCAGATAGAAGCGTTCCTGACGGAGCGGGCACAGGCCGCCCATTTGCGCCGGAAGCGCCGGTGAAAACGGCAGAGCCGGCTCGGCCGGGATGACCGGTAAAATGGGAACGGCCACTTGTTCCCTCCACACAGAAATTGAGGAACAAATGGGAGTTTCACACCAGAAAGGATGGGTCCGGCTACGCGGCAGGAAATGGCACGGCTGTTTCCGTCGATCGGAACTTGACTCTAGGACAAAAGAAACCAAACTCGTCACTCACTCCTTCGTTCTCGGGCTGAAGTCCGAATTCACCAAGACCGAGGCGCGAGAGAAGCTTGAGGACGAGATCGCCAAACTTGGCGGACGCGTGACGGGAGACCAGGCCCCGATCAATGGCTCGGTCACCTTCGGGTGGTTCGTCAGAAACCGCTACCTGCCTCTGAAGGAGGGGGACTGGAGGGAAGAGACCGCCAAGATCAAGAAGTACCTGATCCAGGCGGACCTCACTGATTTCTTCGAAGACTATCGTCTCGAGAACTTCGACAGGATCATCCTGCAGACCCATCTCAACCAACTGGCCAAAACCCGTTCCAAGGACCGTGTGTTGCAGATCCGGGCTTACGTGCGCGACATCTTTGCCGAGGCAGTCGACCAGGGCTTCCTTGCCAAGGACCCTGCGCGCAAGCTCAAGCCTCCCGTGAACCTGCGGGCGACCGACAAGACCGTGCTCACATGGGACCAGCTCGCCGCCGCGCTGGAGAAACTCGATCTTCGCGATCGCATTCTGCTGAGGCTGGACATCACCAACGCACTTCGTCCAGGCGAGCTCTTCGCACCGCGGTGGAAGTGTCACCATGTGGAGACGCTTTCGCTCTCCATTGTGGAGACGGTCTACAAGGGGAAGATCCGGCCCTACGGCAAGACGAAAGGAAGTCTGCGGGAGGTGCCGATCGCGGAGGACGTGTCGAAGGACCTCGTCCTCTGGCGAAAGGTCAGCCAGGAACGGTACAACAAGAAAAAGAAGAAGCATGGCCTGCCGCCATCGGATGGGGAAGCGTTCATCTTTCCCGGCCGGTTTGGCTCCGTCATGGACCCGAGCAACTATCGCGCGCGGGTCCTGCACAAGCTGGCAACGGAGCTCGGCCTGCCGAAGCTCACGTTCCAGGTCATCCGGCGCACGACTGCAACACTGGCCCAGAAGAAGGGGACAGTGAAGGACGTGCAAGGGGTGATGGGGCATTCGCGGCTGGCCACGACGACCGACGTCTACATGCAGCCGATCCCGGAGAGTGTGCGGGCGACGGTGGACTCGATCGATCGTGAGCTGCAGCTCACGATGAAAAAGCTGTCGGGCAACTCCGAGGTGGTGGCTGCAACAGCCGCACTGGTGACGACGATGGTGCAGTGAGCGCACGAAAAATTCTGAGGAAAGAGAACCGGGATTGAGCGCCCGAGAAAGGAGCTGAGGAGACAAATGGCATGGTCCGACCGCACGAGAAATGACGAAATGCGGGCAAAATGCGGGCAAGCATTTTGCAGGGGTACCGCTAAGTTGTTGAGTAATTTGGTGGACCTGACCGGGATCGAACCGGTGACCTCTTCCATGCCATGGAAGCGCGCTCCCAGCTGCGCCACAGGCCCACTCTTAGGAAGGACTCTTCCTATTCTGGCTGACTGAAGCGCATTCGTCAACGTGGCCGGAGACAATGTCGGTGCCACCGGGAACATATCCGGTATCTCCCGGTGTCTAAAGATATTAGAGTGAGCGAGCACTCGGCCCGCGCGGGTGTTGTTTCGTCTACTTTCCGGGCCTCGCCGCTCGGTATTGCAACTTGTCACACCAAAGTCGTACCTTAGAGGGTACCCGGTATGCAGGCGGGCACGATAGTGGGCAATCTAGCCAGCGCGATAGGCATCACCACAGAAGACGCAGCTCTCGTCGCCGACCTCAAAGCCGGCTCCGAGGAGGCGTTTGCCATCCTCATCGCGCAATACCATCAGCCGCTCTACTCGTTGATTGCGCGCAGCCTCAACGACCCAACCGACGCCGCCGACATCACCCAGGAAGTCTTCATCAAGGTCTTCCGCAGCATCCGCAGCTTTCACGGCGAAGCCAGCCTGCGCACCTGGCTCTATCGCATCGCTCTCCGCGAAGCCTCCAACCAGCGCCGCTGGTGGTCGCGCCACAAAAAGCAGGAGATCACCATCGACTCGCCTTACGAGTCCGACGCCGACGACGAGAGCAAGGGCCTCTGCCTCAGCGCAACCCTCGCCGACCACTCCGACTCGCCCTTCGACCACGCCGCTCAGTCCGAGGTTCGCGAGCGCGTCGAATCCGCTCTCCGCCAGCTACCCGAAGCCTTCCGCACCGTCGTCATCCTGCGCGAAATTGAAGGCTTCGCCTACGAAGAGATCGCGGAAATCCTCAGCGTCAACATCGGCACCGTCAAATCGCGGCTCACCCGCGGCCGCTCCGCTCTGCGCACCCTGCTTAATTCGGATACTGCTGCTGCACAAACTGCGTCGGTTCCTCTCCCGGAGACATCCAACGTGGAGGTGACGCAATGATCTCTCCCCTCTGCCGGAAGCACCAGTCTTCGTTCTCCGCCTATCTCGATGGCGCCGTCAGCGGAAAGCAGATGCAGCAGATCGCCCAGCACCTGGAGGCTTGCACCGGATGCGCGCGCGAGTTCGACGCCCTGCGCGCCATGCAACGTACTCTCGCCACTCTCGGCCCGGCAAAGGCACCGGCGGATCTCGGTCTCAAACTCAGGCTTGCCATCTCGCATGAGCAGGCGCGAAGAAAGTCGAACTGGCTCGACTCCCTCAGCCTCAAGTGGGACAACGCCATCCGTCCTATGGTCGTGCACGTCTCGGCAGGTTTCGCAGGAGCCGTCATCTTCATCGGCGGCGTCGGACTTCTCCTCGGCATGGTCGCCGTACCGGAACCGGTAATGGCCAACGACGAACCCCTTGGCGCCATGACCGCCCCGCACTACCTCTACTCCACCGTCAGCCCAGGCGCCATCGTCAGCGATCACGACGCCGTTATCGTGGTCGAGGCCTATGTCAACGAACAGGGTCGCGTCTACGACTACAACATCGTCTCCGGCCCTGAAGATCCGGCGGTTCGCACCCAGATCGTCGATCGCCTCCTGATGAGCGTCTATCAGCCCGCCAGCGTCTTCGGCGCTCCGGTCCGCAGCCGCGTAGTCCTCACCTTCTCCGGAATCTCAGTGCACGCTTAGTTCGCTGAAGTTAGTGCAATTACTCAAGAAGCAGATTCCTGATTCATAGCTCTCTTTTGAGGCAGGAACACCTCGCCGCGCTTAATTCAGCTTTCATCGCGAACGCTCCAAACCGCGGTCTGATGGTGGCGAAAAAGGGTAGTTGGTCAGTTTGAATCCAGCATCAAGAACAGCACATGTCCGAATAACTCGTTTTACGGACATGTGACGTAGATGACGACAAGACGACTTACCAGTACTTATCGCTTTTACGATAAGGTCATCGGTATTGGCGCACCTTGTAGTGTCACGAAGGTCTGAGGCTCACAACAGGCACGCCCCAAC
>JBEKGF010000042.1:0-39943 GCA_050012935.1 Edaphobacter sp.
CGCGCATCTGGCGAACACCGAAGAGACCGCCGGAGACGATGCTGGTGGTGATGAGTGCTCCGGTTTTGGCGCGATGGATGGATTCGACGAGCTCAGCGGTGGGAGCTTTGCGCGTAGTTTCTTCGGAGCTGTTGGGGCCTCCGGATAGGCGTTTGCCTTCGGATTCGATGTCGACGACCTGGCCGCCGATCATGCCTGGGGGCAGGGCGGTTTCGAGGTCGCCGACGCGGCCTACTCCGGTGCCGATGGCGAGGGAGACGTCTTTGAGGATTGCGACTACGGTTGCGGATGGGGCGGGGAGTTGCGCGATGGTCTGGAAGGCAAGGGTCTGGAGGGCGTCGCCGGCGAGGATGGCGATGGCTTCGCCGTAGACGACGTGGCAGGTAGGCTGGCCGCGGCGGAGATCGTCGTTGTCGAGGGCGGGGAGGTCGTCGTGGATGAGGGAGTAGGTGTGAATCATCTCGAGGGCTGCGCCGAGGTCGGCTGCGCCTTCGGGGATTGCTCCGGTGCCGGCGACCATCTTTGCGGCTTCCATGCAGAGGATGGGACGGAGACGCTTGCCGCCGGCGAAGACGCTGTGGCGCATGGCTCGGTGGATGGAATGAGGGAGGGTGTCGGGCGAGGGCAGGAGGCGTTCGAGGGCGCGGTCAGTGAGTTCGGCGCCGGAGTGGAGCAGGGTTTTTACGTTGGAGTCCATCTGATGTTGATGATAAATCAGCGGTGAGCGATGAGTTGTGCGCTTTGAGTTAGGAGGGGGCTGTCGTTTTCTGGCGCAGGGTGAGAAGAAGAGCGAGGAGAGCGATGGTGCTGATGATGTCGCCTGTGGTTTGGTCGAGGGTGTGGATGTAAGTGATGTCGATGGTGGAGGAGCCGGCGCGGATAGGGATGGCGATGAGGCCGTCCTCGCGCTTGAGGTGAGCGGGGTGCTCCTGGTGCATGCTGCCGGGTGCGGTGCGCGTGATCTCCCAGTTGGGGTAGTCGCGAAGATTGAGGATAAGGTCTTCGGCGTTTGGGGCGTCGAGGTCGAGGTGCATTGGGGCGGCGGCGGGTTGCGAGTTGGCTGGGGGTTTGGCGTCAGGGTCGGTGGAGAGCCACCACGGCGGATTGGTTTGGGCGAGGGAGTCGTTGTCGGCGGTGGTGGGGGTGTACTCGTCGGTGGGGTCGGAGCCTTGGTTCGAGTGGAAGAGATGGAGGCGGGCTTGGACGGTGTCTTCGGGGTCGCAGGTCTGGTGGAAGAGGGTGTATGCGGGGTAGGTCAGGGCTGCGGCTGTGGCGATGGCCAGAGTGGTTGTTGTGAGTGCGGTGAGTTTTGTTGTTTTGAGAGCGAGGGCAATTGCCAGCGCTGGAACGGCGGCGAGGATCGCGAGGAGGCGCCAGGGGAATTGCAGGAAAGCTAGTTCGGGGGCGTGAGTCCAGATGAATTGGGTGATTGGGGTCAGGAGGAGGGTGATGGCTATGGTGATCGTTGTTAGTGGAAGGAGGAGGCTGGTTGTGCGGGAGTTTTGGGTGATGCGGATGGCGATAAGAGTTGCGGCGGTGAGGACAATGAGAGTGATGGCGATGAGAGAGGCGGTGTGGAGGACCTGGTCGTGGGGAATGTCGGTTGTGTGGTGGAAGAGGAAGTTGTCCTGGATGCGGTAGAAGGGAATGATCGCCATGGCGATCTGGACGAAGCGGCGTTCGTAGGCTGCGGGGACGATGTAGAAGGCGGCGAGGGTGAGGCCGAGAGTGGTTCCGAGGAGGGTGTTTAGGGCTAGTTCGGAGCGCGTTTGAGTGGGGGCGTTGCCAGGGTTGGCATGGGCCGGTGCGGTCGCGCCTTCGGGCGATGCCCACACATCAGAATCGATGTATGGGGCACCCGGATTTGTGGGGCTCCGATCTTCTGTGGCCGGATTTGTGGCTAAGCGAATGAGCGTGAGGATGGCCAGGGCGTAGCAGCTCATAACGGCGGCGGGGGCGTTGGTGAGCCAGAGGAGTGCGATAGGGATGGCGATGCGGGGGATGGTGACTTTGTCGCGGAGGATGGCGTGGAGGAGGAGCGGGATCCAGGCGGCGGCGAGGAGTTCGGCGTAGGCGGTGCGCTCGTAGGCGGTGAAGAGCATGTACGGGTTGACCGTGTAGAGGACCGCGGCGACGGTGGCGGCTGGGGGCGGGGTGAATTCACTTGCGAGGTAATACAGAGAGAGGCCGCTGGCTGTCAAGGCTAGCCATGTGTACGCGATTGGGGTCCAGGTCCAGGGGAAGATCAGGCCGAGGATGGCTCCGATGGTCCACGAGAGCGGTGGGTAGAAGACGAAGCGGGGTTCTCCGGCGTTCCATGCGGCCGTGTAGGCCCAGTGCGGGTGGAGATTGCCGTGGGCGAATTGGCGTGCGGCCTCCATCCAATTGAGAAGGTGGAAGTCGAAGTCGTGGCCGCAGGAGCAGCCGTTGGCGAGGAGCGGAAGGATGGCGATGAGTGCGGCTACTGGGATGAGGATGTAGGGTAGCCGTTCGCGGTGCATGGAGAGAGTATCGCAGACGCGGTTTTCACACGATGGATTTGGACATCTCGTATTCGATCAGGGCGGGATCGTTGGGGTAGGGCTCGGTGTGGCCGGTTGGGGTGAAGCCCAGGCGTTGATAAAAGGAGATGGCTGCGAGGTTACCGCTCGTGACCATGAGTTGAAAGGTGTGGGCTCCGCAGCTACGGGCCCAGGACTCGATTGCATCGACCAGGAGGCGGCCTGTGCCGGTGCGGCGTTGTTCGGGGGCGACCCACATGGACCTGAGCTCGGCGTGTTGTGGGTTTTTCTCGTTGAGGAAGGAGACGGCGATGCCGCAGTAATCCTCTTCGTGTGCAAGGTAGCCGATGGAGCGCGGCGTGCAGAGATTGGCGGCGCGCTGCTGCCAGTCGGCGTCGGTGAATTGAGATTCCCGGGCATAGGTGCTGCCGAAGGCGGAGGGTGTGTCCTGGAGAGCGCGGAGGCGGACCGCTTTGTAGCTGGAGGCCAGAGGTGAAGTGATCTGGTGGAGAACAACCATGACGTGAGTTTATCGAGCAGGCTTGGGCATGGCGCAGGCGCTTGCGAAGAATGGTCGCGGTCGCTGGGGCTAATGCGCCCCGGCGGGGCCTTTGCCGGGTTTTACTTTTTTGAGGAGCCAGACGATGCCGACGCAGAAGAAACAGAGGAGGGAGAGCCAGCGGAAGACATCGACGAAGGCCCAGTTGGCGGCTTGGCGACCGAGCTGCTGGTAGAGCATCGCCTGGGCGGGGGGGAGTGAGTTTGCGGAGCCGAAGGCTCCGCTGCCAGGGCCACTGCCACCGAAGTAGCCCTGAAGGGCCTGGATCGAGTTCTGGAACTGCTGGCCGGTGCGCGGGACGGAGTTGATGATCTCGTTCTGGTGGACGGCGCTGCGGCGAGTGAGAAGCGTTTGGGCGATGGAGATGCCGATGGAGCCGCCGACGTTGCGCATGAGATTGAAGAGGCCGCTGGCGTTGCCGATCTGCTTGTTGTCGAGCGTGCCGTAGGCGGCGGCGTTGATGGGAACGAAGACGAAGCTGAGGCCGAAGCCGGTGATGAGGATGGGCAGGAGGAGGGTGGTGGGGGAGATGTCGAGGGTGACGTTGCCGAAGTAAAGAGTGGTGAGGCCGAAGGTAAGGAAGCCGAAGGTGAGAAGATAGCGCGGGTCGACCTTGTTGGAGAGGAAGCCGATGATCGGCGTGCCGCAGATGGCTCCGATGCCGCGGGGCGCGACGACGATGCCTGCAGTGAAGGCGGTGTAGCCGAGGAGCTCCTGGTAGAAGAGCGGGAGGACGGTGACGGTGGAGTAGATGCCGATGCCGAACATGAAGATGAGAACGCAGCCGAGGCGGAAGTTGCGGTTTTTAAGGACCTTCAGGTCGACGATGGTGTCTTTGTCGCGCCAGCAGTGCCAGCAGAAGTAGAGGAAGGAGATGACGAGGAAGAAGACGGCCCAGCGGATCCAGAGTGCGCCGAACCAGTCGTCCTCTTGGCCCTTGTCGAGGACTACCTGGAGGCAGCCGGTCCAGATGATGAGGGCGGCGAAGCCGTAGCGGTCGAGCGGGGCGACTTTGGCTTTGCTGATGTAGGCCGGGTCGTGGATGAAGCGGTTGATCATGAAGAGCGCGAGGATGCCGATGGGGATGTTGATGTAGAAGGCGTAGCGCCAGGAGTAGGTGTCGGTGAGCCAGCCGCCGAGGGTGGGGCCGAGGACTGGGGCGACGACGACTCCGAAGGCGAAGACGGCGAGGGCGGCACCACGCTTGGCGGGAGGGAAGGATTCGAGGAGAATGGCCTGGGATAGAGGCTGGAGCGCGCCGCCACCTGCTCCCTGGATAACTCGGGCGAGGAGGAGGAAGGCGAGGCTGGGGGCTGCTCCGCAGGCGAAGCTGGCGACGGTGAAGATGGCGACGCAGGACATGAGGAAACGCTTGCGGCCGAAACGGAGGGAGAACCAGTTGCTGGCGGGGAGGACGATGGCATTGGCGACGAGATAGCTGGTGAGGACCCAGGTGGCTTCGTCTGTGGATGCGCTGAGCGAGCCTGCGATGTAGGGGAGAGCGACGGAGGCGATGGCGGTATCGAGCACCTCCATAAAGGTGGCGAGCATGACCGATGCAGCGATCAGCCAGGGGTTGACGCCCTGGGCGGCTTCAGCGGATTGATTTGGGTGTGCGACTGCGGCTGAGGCCATGGTTTGGCGTTGATTCTTCCCGGTGGGAGTGATTGTCTCTTACTGTAGAGCCAAAAATGGGAGATGAGGATGCATTTCGGCGAAGCATTTGTTGTCTGGGCACGAAAAAAGCGGCGGCCTCTGGTTGGAGGCTGCCGCTGGTTGGATGTTTCGGGTTGGTGTGACACGGCCGAGGCCGCTGTTGCTAGGAGCGATTGGGGCTATTCGGAACAACTACCTGGGACACCGTATGCACCGAGCCGTATTGGAGGCGGCGGGCTGAAGGCGGGTGATGAAGGGCGGGAATCTGGGTGGCATCGAGGCTCAGGGGGAGCGGGGACGTTCGTAGGCTGGGGTCGGAGTTCAGGGTGTCGCTGGCGGCCTGGGGTCTGGAGGTGCGGGCTGAGGCGTTTGCTGAGTTGCAGCCGGAGAGCAGACCGGCGATGAGGCCAGCGAGGCCGAGGGAGGCTACTTTAAGCAGGCGGCGTCTGGTTCGAGAGGCGGGCAGAAAGGACATGAGCTAGGCTCCAAGGCGGTGCATTGTTACTCACGAATTGAGGCAAGCGTACCGGGGGGCATCCGAGACGACAATGACACCTTCGGGGTAGGGAGAGGGGCGGCTTTGGCGACTGGATTGCGTTTGGCTCTATTGATAACAAAGCGTTTCCGGAGGTTTTGGAGCGGTGTCCATTTTTTTGGCTTCTTCTGGAACGGTATGTGGTTCGCGGTGATTGAGTAATCGGCTTTTTTGCGAATCCCTTTAGCGACGACGAGCATCAGAATAGTTGACAGTAAGTGACTCAAGGTGAAATTCTTGAGCGGGTCAAAAAATAACTGGGGGCTGTGTGCCCGGAGGATTTACGGATGGCAAAGATTATTGGAATTGACTTGGGAACGACGAACTCATGCGTCGCGGTGATGGAAGGCGGCGAGGCGAAGGTGATTCCCAACGAAGAGGGCGGACGGACTACGCCTTCTGTGGTGGCGTTTACGAAGAGCGGCGAGCGGCTGGTTGGCCAGGTGGCCAAGCGGCAGGCGATTACGAACCCGGAGAACACGATCTATTCCATCAAGCGATTTATGGGTCGCCGGTTCAATGAAGTGAACGACGAGATGAAGATGGTGCCCTACAAGGTGAAGCAGCAGGGCGATCATATTGCGGTTGTTGCGCAGGGCAAGGAGTACACCCCGCCTGAGATCTCGGCGATGATTCTGCAGAAGCTGAAGAAGGCCGCGGAAGACTACCTTGGCACGAGCGTGACCGAGGCAGTGATTACGGTTCCGGCTTACTTCAACGATGCGCAGCGCCAGGCGACCAAAGATGCCGGCAGGATTGCGGGTCTGGATGTAAAGCGCATTGTGAACGAGCCGACCGCGGCTGCCCTGGCTTACGGCCTGGATAAGAAGAAGGACGAGACGATTGCGGTTTATGACTTCGGCGGCGGTACGTTCGATGTCTCGATTCTCGAGGTTGGCGAAGGCGTGATTGAGGTGAAGTCGACCAATGGCGATACGCACCTTGGCGGCGACAATCTCGATCAGCGGATTGTGGATTGGCTGATTGCAGAGTTCAAGAGCGAGTCGGGGCTTGACCTGACTTCGAAGGGTAACGAGATGGCGTTGCAGCGGCTGAAGGATGCCGCGGAGCGCGCGAAGATCGAGTTGTCGACGGCGCAGGAGACGGAGATCAATCTGCCGTTTATCACTGCGGATGCGAGCGGGCCGAAGCACCTGGTTCGCAAGCTGACTCGTGCGAAGCTGGAGAGCCTGGTTGACGATCTGTTGCAGAAGTCGGTTGGGCCTTGCAAGCAGGCGATGAAGGATGCGGGCGTGGACGCGAGCAAGATCGATGAGGTCGTGCTGGTTGGCGGACAGACTCGCATGCCGAAGATTCAGCAGCTGGTGAAAGAGCTGTTCGGCAAGGAGCCGCATAAGGGTGTGAACCCGGATGAGGTTGTGGCGATCGGCGCGGCGGTTCAGGCTGGCGTGTTGGCCGGCGATGTGAAGGACCTGCTGCTGCTCGACGTGACTCCGCTGACGTTGTCGATTGAGACGATGGGCGGGGTGGCGACACCGATGATCAACCGGAATACGACGATTCCGACGAAGAAGACGGAGACGTTCTCGACGGCGGCCGACTCGCAGACTGAAGTTGAGGTTCATGTGCTGCAGGGCGAGCGGCCGATGGCGGCGCAGAATAGGACGCTGGGCAAGTTCAAGCTGGCGGGAATTCCTCCTGCTCCGCGTGGCGTGCCGCAGATCGAGGTGACGTTCGATATTGACGCGAACGGGATTCTGAATGTGACGGCGAAGGACAATGCGACTGGAAAAGACCAAAAAATTACAATTACGAGTTCTTCGGGTCTGAGCAAGGAAGAGGTCGAGCGGATGGCGAAGGATGCCGAGGCTCATGCGGCTGAGGACAAAGAACAGCGCGAGGCGGTTGAGGCGCGTAATGGCCTCGATTCGATGGTTTACAACGTCGAGAAGATGCTGAAGGACGCAGGTGACAAGGTTGCGGACTCGGATAAGAGCGAGGTTGAGACTGCGTTGGCTGAGGCGAAGACTACGCTGGCTGGAACTCCGAGTGCGAGTGAGCTGAATTCTTCGCGGGATCGTCTAACGAAGGTGAGCCACAAGCTCGCCGAGGCGATGTACAAGGCGACTGCGGCTTCAGCGAGCACACCGACGGACGGCGCGGCTGCTTCTGCCGGAACCGCCGACGAGGCGAAGAAGGATGAAGGCGTAATCGATGCAGAGTATGTCGACGTGGACGAAAAGAAGTAAGAACCGAATTGTCTATTTCGACGTATTAAAGATTGAGGGGCGTTCCTGACTGGGTGCCCCTCATTTTTATAAGTTTTGACAAGGGCGATTGCGTGTAGAGTGCGACATATCGGCCAGAAAGGTGTTGAAGTGAATAGCAGTGATGGGACCGATCGATACGCGGATTTGCTTTGGCTGGAGAACCTGGAACTCAATCGACTGCTTGGAGGTAGGGCGATGACCGAGACGATGTGGAGATGCGACCAGGTACGCGCGGGACGTTTGTACAACCGGATGATGTTCGATACGCGCGAAGAGGCGGAGCAGTTTGTGCAGCGGATGCAGCAGATGGAACCAGATCAGATGTTTTCAATTGAAGCGATTGAAGCAAAGCAGGTCTGGAACTAAGGTTTCTGGTTGGGAATTAAGAACTAAATTGATTTGCAGACGGTGGCGACGGTAGTTCTGGTGTATCCAGTGCCGTCGCCATTGTTTTCTGTCTTTGAGGAGAGCCGATGCCGGAGGGCAATGAGATTCATCGATGGGCTGAACGGCATTTTGCCGCGTTTGGCGGTGAGCCTGTGCGCGTGGATGGGCCGCAGGGACGGTTTGTGGATTCGGATGTGATCGATGGTAGAAAACTGCAGCGCGTGATGGCTGTGGGGAAGCATCTTGGGTATGACTTTGGGAAGGACCGGATTCTGCATGTGCATCTCGGGCTGCAGGGAGATTT
Organism: Edaphobacter sp.; assembly: GCA_050012935.1. Lineage (GTDB taxonomy): Bacteria > Acidobacteriota > Terriglobia > Terriglobales > Acidobacteriaceae > Edaphobacter. Next base: position 8,174 of record JBEKGF010000042.1, read on the forward strand.
TACTGAGGGCTCCGGGCCGCTGCCGGCGGTGCGCGGCGCGTTGCGGTTGCGGATGTGGAATGCAGCGAAGGTGAAGAAGCCTGCCGGGGCGGATGCTAGTAAGCCGCATCGTTGGTACTCGGAGGATGATGGGACGGATAACATTTCACCGGAGGAGATTGCGTGGGTTGAGCTACGCGGGCCGATGGATTGCTCGATCTATTCGCAAGAGATGTGGGATGCGTTGCTGGAGCGGCTGGGGCCCGATCCGCTGAATGGCGATGGGGCAGCCCGGTTTGTTGCGAAGGTTGCGAAGAGCAGGAAGACAATTGGCGAGCTGCTGATGGATCAGTCGGTGGCGGCGGGGATTGGCAATATCTTTCGCGCGGAGCTGCTGTACCGTGCGCGGCTGAATCCGTTTTTGCCGGGGAACCAGGTAGAGGAGAGCGCGCTGCGGTCGATATGGAAGGATGCGGGTGTTTTGATGAAGGCAGCGATGGTCGACCGGAGGATTGTGACGACGAAGCCGAAGGACAGGCCGCATAAGACGGGGCCGGTCGAGAAGGAAGAGACTCACTATGTGTATCGGCGGCAGGGCAGACCTTGTTTCGTTTGCGGGGCTAAGATTTTGACCGAGGTGATGGCGGGGCGGAATCTGTTCTGGTGTCCGGTGGATCAGGCGGCGAAGTAATTTGTAGGTTTTGAGGTGCGGGAGAGCCGCGCTGGTTGCAGAATGGAAGAAGACTATGGCGACACAGACGAAGGATTATTACGGCGTACTGGGAGTGAAGAAGACGGCGACCGCGGATGAGATTCGCAAGGCGTTTCGCAAAGCCGCGCGCAAGTATCACCCGGATGTGAATCCGAATAACAAGAAGGCCGAGGAGAAGTTCAAGGAGATATCGGAAGCCAACGATGTTTTGAGCGACGAGAAGAAGCGGAAGATCTACGACCAGCTTGGGTTTTATTCGGACAATATCGATCCGGCGGCGGCGGAGGCTGCGGCTCGCGGAGGCTACGGCGGGGGGGCGGGGTCTGGCTATGCGCGGGCGCAGACTGGCGGCCGTGGCGGGCAGGAGGTCCCGTTCGATTTTGGCGGGTTTGATTTTTCGGATTTTCAGGAGTCTGGGGGCGCTCGACAGGAATCGGGTGGCGGGTTTAGTGGAAGCTTCAAGGATATTTTCAGCGGGATGTTCAATGGCGGGAAGCAGGCTGCGCGCGGACCTCAGCCAGGGACCGATCTTGAGTACCAGGTGAGCGTGGACTTCTGGACGGCGGTGCGGGGCGGGGTGGCGCGGCTGGAGATCCAGCGGCAGGAGGTGTGCCCGACCTGCAAGGGGAAGTCGACTACGGGCGGGAGTGTGGAGTGCCCGGAGTGCCATGGTTCGGGGCAGGTGACGCAGATGGGCGGGCGGATGAAGTTCAATATCCAGTGCCCGCGGTGCGCGGGGACGGGCAAGGTGCAGCATACGTGTCCGACGTGCGATGGCGAAGGCGTCGTGGTGAAGCGGGAGCCGCTGGAGTTTCGGATCAAGGCGGGGACTCGCGATGGGCAGAGGATTCGACTGGCGGGGAAGGGAAATGCCGGGACGAACGGCGGGGCGGCGGGTGATCTGTACCTGATTATCAAGGCGGGGACGCATCCCGTGTTTACGCGGACGGGGGATGATATTTATGTAACTGTTCCGGTTACAATGACGGAGGCCGCGCTGGGAGCGAAGATTGATGTGCCGACGATCGATACCCATGAAGGCGGCGGGCGGACGCAGTTGAAGATTCCGCCAGGGACGCAGACGGGGCAGAAGCTGAGGCTGCGGGAGAAGGGTGTGCCTTCGGCGTCGAAGGAAGGTGTTCGCGGGGACCAGATCGTTGAGGTGAAGATCGTGGTGCCGAAGGTGCAGGATGAGCGTTCGAAGGAAATACTCAGGGAACTGGCGAAGTTGAATCCAGAAGAGCCTCGGGAGGGGTTGTTTGCGGCGGTGTAAGTGAAAGTGACAGATTTATATAGCGAGTTCTGGACTCCAGCCTATGAGAAGCTCTTTTGGGCTCAGGCAATAGCGTCTCAATATTCTGAGAGCACCCGTAAGAAATGGTGGCAAACGGCGGACCTGAAGAAGTATCTGAGCGCAGCAGAGAGTACGTACTATCGTCGCGCCTTGGCTTACACCCTATATCTGCAAGAGGAGATGGAAAGATCTGCCGAGGCCAAGGCACACTTTGCCGTCGGGATTTTCTCTACGTCTTTAATGGAAGCTCTGCTCGTATTGTGCTTTCTTCACCGGAAGACAGATGTTTTGATCACCAAAGTTTTTGCTGAAGAATGCAGCAAATATCGAAGAAGAAAGCAGCGCAGGCCATCTTTTCTAGAATTGATTGGGAGAATGGAAGCGGAAAACTCGTACAGGCTAGCGCGGGAAATAAAACTAATAGAAACGAGGGATATACCGAAAGAATGCTTCGCTCTTGTCAAAGAAGCCCGCTATTCTGCCGATGTGGTTGGTCTATTAAAATATCTTCGGGATTGTAGAAACAACGTCCATTTTAATAATTTTGCGGGACGGATCCAAAGGGTGATTCCAAATCATGCGGTAGACCCGCGCGGGCCGCTAGATGATTATCACTACAACTTTGCATTTATAGCGATCCGTGTACGCAACATAATCGCCAAGAAATCTAACCTGAATTCTCTTAACAACGGCCTGCTCGTTCGACCATTTTGATTAGGCCAATTCCAAGGCTGTCAGGCCTGATCCGGGCTGATTTCCTGCTCGAAGATCGTGTCTGCGGCGTGGGTGGAGACTTTGAGGGTGAAGCCGAGGTTGACCTGGTTTGGGGTGGATGGGGTGGGAAGCAGCATGTGGTTGGCCAGGCTCGCGAGGTATTGGGTGGTTGCGGGGGCGATGCCTGCTGCTCGGGCTACGAGCCAGGCTTGCGGGGTGATGGTGATCTCGGCTCTGCCTGCGGCTACTGCGTTATAGATTCTGTTGGCGGCGTGACGGACTGAGGCGGTGAGGATTGGAGTTCTTGCGGCTAGAGTGAACCAGTGCTGCTCTTTTTTTGTCTGGCCGGTGTATTCGGCGTGGGCCTCGCCGCCGGTGCGCATGAGGCCCGGGCAGACGGTGGTGACGCGGACGCCTTTGTGGCGGAGCTCGGCGTGGAGGCCTTCGGAGAATCCTACGAGAGCGAATTTGCTGGCGACGTAAGGGAGCATGTGAGGCATGGCGAACTTGCCGCCGATGCTGGCGATGTTGACGATGGCTGCGTCCTGGTCTCCGGGTTTGCGGTCGAGCAGATGAGGGAGCGCGGCGTGGGTGGTGTGAAGCGCGGCGAAGAAGTTGGTGGCCATGGCTCGGCGATAGGCGGCGATGGGCTGGTTTTCTACGGGGCCGACTTCGAGGATGCCGGCGTTGTTGATGAGGACGTTGATGCGGCCGAAGTGGCTGACGGCGTGGTCGACGAGCAGGGTGGCCTGGGCGGCGTCGGTGAGGTCGGCGGGGATGAGGAGGACATCGTCGGTGGACAGGATGGCGCCGCGATCGAGGAGGGTGTGGCGGGCGGTGATGAGTTCTTCGACGTTGCGAGCGGCGAGGATGAGTTTGGCTCCGGCGCGGGCGTAGCGTTCGGCGAGGGCGAGGCCGAGGCCGCGGGAGCCTCCGGTGATGAGGACGACCTGGCCTGGACGGCTGCGCGATGTGGCGCTCGATCTGAGGACGTAGGCGGCTGCAGCGGTTGCGGCGACGATGCCGGTGAGAAGCTGCGCGGCGTGAAGTGCGGCTCTGGACTTTTTCATGGGTTGTGAGTGAGGTGCTGGATTGAGGATAGACGAGTTTGGTTGACGTGCGTAGGGAGAAAAGAGCTAGACTGCGTAAAAGTAGCTGCAATTTGCAAGAGGTTGCAACATGGCGACAAAGCGGAAGCGCAAGGGCGCGTACATGATCTCGTCGGTGGCGGAGATGTATGAGATCCATCCGCAGACGTTGCGCTTATATGAGCGGGAGGGCTTACTGCGGCCATCGCGGAGTGAGGGAAATACCCGGCTCTATACGGATGAAGACCTGGAACGGCTGGAGTTCATTTTGAATCTGGCGCGGGATCTGGGTGTGAATATCGCTGGAATTGCGATTGTGCTGCAGATGCGGGAGCGAATGGAGGAGATGAACCGGCAGATGCAGGGGTTTGTGGACTATGTTCGGACGGAGATGCTGACGCGGATGCAGCAACAACAGGGTCCGGGAACGGGATTGGTTCCGATGCGGAGACCGATGGTGGTGCCGACGGTTAGGGTGGTTTCGGGGAAGGCGGCCAGGAAGAAGTAGAGGATCCGGTGAGCTCTTTGAACTGGCGTAACGGTCGAAAGGCTTAACACGGATCTTCAGGGAATAACACGGATCAGAAACAGGCAACGGCAAAGGCAACTGCGGCCCCCCCTCAATGGGCTCTTCAACTTCTTTTTGCTCACAAAGTGCCGTGAACGTGTCATTTGCGATGACGATTGGTGAGTGGGTGGGAAACGTTTTTTGACAAGCTCTCCGTGGTGTGGTGGAGATTCGGCTGCGATAAACTGGTGTACTGCGGACTGATTGGGCTCTTGGGCTTCGCGGTGTAGGGTGAGATGAGTTTGCTGCTTGAGTTCTTGTTTTGGGTCGCGATATGCGGCACGGTTACGTCTACGATCTATTGCCTGATGGTGATAGCGGCGGCGGCGCGTTTTGGTTTGCGGAAGCGTAGGGAAGACCGGGCGGCGGCGACGTTTTTGCCGGCATTGAGCGTATTGAAGCCGTTGCATGGAATGGAGCCTGGACTGGAACGGAATATCGAGTCTTTCTTTGAGCAGGAGTATCCGGAGTTTGAGCTTCTGTTCTGCGCGCGGCATGAGACGGATCAGGGTTTGCAACTGGCGCAGCGGGTGGGTGCGCGGTATCCGCAGGTGGATGCGCGGTATGTGACGTGCGGTGAGCCAATGCCGAACTTTCATAACGCGAAGGTGTACTCGCTGGCGAAGCTGGATTCGGTGGCGAAGCATGCGCTGTTCATAACCAGCGATGCCGATGTGCGCGTGAGGAAGGATTATCTTCTGCGGATGGTGCAGAACCTGAAAGATCCGATGATTGGGTTGGCTTCGTGTGTGTATCTGGGGACGACGGATCATGGGACGAAGGCGCGGTTTTCTTCGCAACTGGATGCGGTGGGCAAGAGCGTGGAGATGACCTCGGGTGTTCTGGTTGCGGATATGCTGGAAGGAACGAAGTTTGCGCTGGGTGCCTCGATGGCCGTGCGGAAGGAGTCGTTTCGGGTGGCTGGCGGATTTGAAGAGCTGGGACAGTTTTATGCCGACGATTTTGTTCTGGGGAACCGGTTGGCGGCGCAAGGCGTGGGAGTGCGGATGGCGACCCATGTGATTCGGCTGATGGTGCAGGACACGCCTTTTGGGTTGTCGTTCCGCAATCAGTTGCGGTGGATGCAGAGCACGCGGCGGTCGCGTCCGTTGGGGCATCTTGGGTCGGGACTCACGTTTGCGGTGCCGTTTGGCCTGGTGGGGCTGTTGTGGGGGCTATTGAGCGGCCATGCGTTGCTGGGATTGGGATGCCTGTTGGGGATGATTTTTAACCGCTGGCTGCAGGCAGGGGCGATTCTGCGCGTGTTGGGGGACAAGGGTTGGCTGCGGGGTATGTTGTTGTATCCATTGCGTGATCTGCTGGGAAGCGTTCTTTGGCTGGGTAGCTATGGCGGTGACAGGTTTTATTACAGGGGGAAGATTTACCGGCTGAAGCATGGAGGCCGGGTCGAGGAGCCGCAATAACGAAAGGTTTAAATTTTAAGCGGATCGTGTGAGGCCGCGGAGGCGTCAAACATAAGAGCTTGCGGGCGATCTGTCGCGAATCGAAGCCGGATTCTTTTCATGAGCAGTGCCAGCGGCGAAACGATGTGTTTACATGAAATGGTCGCGCTGCCGGTCAGTTGGAGGCTGTTGATGTCTGCAATGCATTGGGGCCTTTTGGTGGTGGGGCTGTTTGGCCTGCTTACCTCGAGCGCCTTCCTCGTGATGGTTCTGATGGGGGCTTGGCGGTTTCGACGCGACGCCATGCGGGAGAACGTGCGCCTGGGCGAACGGCCGGAGCTTCTGCCGGCGATCAGCCTGTTCAAGCCGTTGCATGGGGATGAGGTGGGCCTCGAGTCGAATCTGCGGAGCTTCTTCGAACAGGATTATCTGCAGCATGCCGCGGCGGCGGGGATTGCGACGAGTGAGAATGGCGTGTCTCGGGTAGAGCTGCTGTTTTGCGCACGGAGCGAGTCGGATGAGGGGTTGGAGATTGCGCGGCGGGTGGCGGCGGAGTATCCGGAGATTACGGCAAGGTTTGTGACGAGCGGATCGCCGTGGGCCGCCAATGCGAAGGTGTGCTCGCTGGCGGCGATGGCGAAGGTGGCGACGCACGATCTGTGGGCGATCAGCGACAGCGATGTGCGGGTGACGCCGGATTATCTGCGGAGGATGGTGCTGCCGTTTGCCGATGAAGCGGTTGGCTGCGCAACGTGTCTGTACCGCGGCGTGGTGTTGAAGGGTGGTCTGTGGTCGCAGCTAGAGGCTGTAGGGATGACGATTGAGATGAGCTCGGGCATCTGCGCGGACAGCCTGGTGGAGCCGATTGAGTTTGCGCTTGGGCCGACGATGGTGACGCGGCGAGAGCGGGTGGAAGAGATAGGCGGGTTCGAGAGTTTGGCGGAATATTGCGCCGATGATTTTGTGCTGGGGAACCGGATCGCAAAGAATGGACACAAGGTCGTGCTGAGCGGACACGCAATCGACCATATGGTGCTGCAGGCGGACTTTGTGGAATCGATGAGGCACCAGGTGCGGTGGATGAAGAGCACGCGGTTCTCGCGGCCTAAGGGGCATCTTGGGACGGGCCTTACCTTTGGTGTGCCGTTTGGAGTGATGGCCTGGGCGGGCGCGCTGATGTTGGGGATGCCTGTGCTGGGCTGGTGTGCGTTAGTGGGGAGTGTGCTGGGGCGGATGCTGCAGGCGTTCGTGGTGGGACGGTATGTGGTGCGGGAGAGGCGCATCGGGGCGGCGATGATTTTGTTTCCTCTGCGTGACTTGATCGGTGCGCTGATCTGGGCGCTGAGTTATGCGAGCAACCGGATTCAGTGGCGCGGCGAGGTGTATGAGCTGGTGGATGGCGGGCGGATGCGCCGGACTGTCGAAGGCAGAGCTCCATTGGCGACGAATCTGTTCGCCTCGGATCATGAACGGCGATAGCTTTTTGACTTTGCCTAATAATTTGTGAGAACGGTTTTCCCTCCGGCGTTGGCGAGGGTGTGGATGGCGCCATAGGGCGCCAGATTTTTTGCGCGGGTGGTGGGGTCGTAGGTGAAGAGGAAGATGCGGCGAGGGCTGGCCCAGAGTTGTCGGAGAGAAGGTTCTGTCTCGAAGATCTGCGGCGAGTCGGGCCAGAAGCTGCCGAACCAGAGACCGTTGAGGCGGCCGTTGACGAGATGGACCTGCTGGCCAGTGTAGAAGATCAGAGTGGAGCCGGAGGTTAGTTCGCCGTCGATGACGATGAGGTCGTCTGGGCGAGAGTTGGTTTGGCGCGATTGATTGATGGCTTCGGCTAGACCTTTGGAGCCCAGGATGGGGTAGAAGCGGGCGAGGCCCTCGTGCGCGGCAAGGAGGGTGAGGGTCATGGCTGCGGCGAGGGTCAGGTTCGCTGCGTAGGTTCGTTTTTTGCGACGGAGCAAGTAGCTGACGAGGCCGATGCCCAGCATGCCAATGGCCGTGGCGGCGAGCGGGCCGCGGAAGAAGCCCATGGCGGCGCCGGTAAGGTCGGTGATGTGGCTGAGGGAGAGGTTGTAGGCCTCGGTGCTTCCGGCCATGGTGAGGAGCGAGACGATGTCTGCGCCGGGTTGCGGGTGTGGGGCGGTGAGGGCGAAGTATCCGCAGAGGATGGCGACGAGTGTAGTGAGGGGAACGAGTGCGTAGAGGTGCCAGTTCTGGACGGAGCGGTTTATCGCTCGATCGACGAAGCCGGCGCTGGTGCATTCTGCGCGGTTGAGAATGCCGCCGATCATAAGGGCAAGAGCGGGTAGGGCTGGAAGCGAATAGTACTCCTGCCGGTTGGAGATGGAGAAGAAGCCGAGGACAAGGAGCGCCCAGAGGAGAAGGGAGAGGGTCGCTTCGTGTTCGCGTGCGGTGGCTTTGGCTCCGCTCAGGAATGTGCGAATTTGTTTGGTGATCGCGGTGGGCAGGAAGATGGCCCACGGCATGATCCAGAGGACGAGGTAGAGCCAGAAGAGCCAGATGGGGGTGAGGCCGTAGTCGTGTGGGATGCGTTTGGAGAGGAAACGGGCGATGTGCTCGTTGTAGAGATAGAACCAGGTCCAGCCTGCGGTTGCGGGAAGTCCGTTGCCCGCTGGAAGCGCGATGGGTGGATTGCGTATAGCGGCGAGAATGTGCCATGGGGCCGCGATGACGAGGAAGACCGCGGAGCTGGCGAGGATGTGGAAATTGCGGAGGAGATGGAGCTGTTTTGTGATCGCGAGGTAGAGGAAGACGAAGGCTGTGGGAAAGGCCAGGCCTATGAGGCCTTTCGTCAGAACGTTGAATGCCATGACTGCGGCGAAGGCGAGACATGGTAGGAGTGCGGATTTTTGCTGAGGTATTTGGATTCGGTCCAGAGCGATGAGGAAGAGGTGGACGGCGAGGGTCATCCAGAGGGCGAGAAGGATGTCGGGGATGTAGAAGCGGGTGTAAAGGTAGGGGCCGATGCTGGTGGCTAGAGCGAGTGCGGCGTAGAAGCCGGCGCGATCGGGATTTGCGTCCGGTGAGATATGGCTAAAGAGGCGGATGCCGAGGGCATAGGTGCTGAGTAACAGCGCGAGGACCGCGAGGGCTAACGGGAGGCGAGCGGCCCAGTCGTGGACGCCGAAGAGGTGCATGGAGCCGGCGGCCATCCAGTAGAGGAGGGGTGGCTTGTCGAAGAAACGGATGCCGTTGATGTACGGGGTGACGTAGTCGTGGCGCTGCATCATCTCGCGGGCGATCTCGATGTAGACGGAGTCGACGTCGTCGAGGAGGCCAGGGGTGAAGAGGCCGCCGATCTGGAGGATGAGCCAGGTGAGGGTGAGGATGGTGATGGAGCGTGGGCTCCAGACTCGGATTGTGGTTGCGGATTGGTCTTCGGCTTTCAGGTTCGGTTCCCGGTGCTTTCTGTGTTTGTCGGTTTGCGGATTTTATTTGGTTGAGTTGTCGAGGGGGCGGTCGGTGTAGAGGACTTTGCCGGAGGTTTCTTTGATCAGGATTTTGTTGTTGCCGAGGAGGTGGTCGACTTCGTCGTGTTTTTCGATGGGGACGAAGAGGATCTTGCGGTTGCCTTTGCCCCAGGTGTTGAGGAGATCCTGCGAGGTGAGGAAGATGGGTGGAGCGTCGGCGAAGGTGCTGCCGAAGAGCATGGAGGTGGAGCGGCCTTCGACGAGAGAGACTTCGCGGCCGAGGTAGAAGGGGATCGAGGAGCCGTAGGCCTGGTCGCCGTAGAGGAGGACTTTGTTGTCGCGAGAGATGTCGCCGTTGGCTTCGAGTTGCTGGATGGTGTCGGCGAGGTTTTTGGAGGAGAGCATCGGGGCGAAGCGGGCGAAGGCGATGTGTGCGGCGATGAGGAAGACCGCGGAAGTTAGGGCGATGGTGGTTGTCGATGCCAGATGTCGTTTCTTTGAGCGGAGGAACCATGCTGTGGCAGGGCCGATGAGGAATGCTGTGGCTGCGAGGATTGCGGGCAGGCGGAGAGCGGCGAAGCTGGGGCCGGTGAGGTCGAAGAGGCTCGCCATGGAGAGGGTGTAGTTGCTGACGTTGCGGTGGGCGAGGAGATCGCCGATGTCGGGGACGAAGGGGATGTTGCGAGAGGTCCAGAGTCCGTAGGCGAGGGTGAGGGCGATGGCTATGCCGAGGATGGTGAAGGTGGCGTGAGCAACGGTGATCGAACGGCGGGAGGTTTTGTCTTCGGTGTAGGTGTTTTCGGCGCGGGTTAGAGCGGCGGCGATGAGGATCAGGAGTGGGAGATAGGCAGGGAAGGTGTAGTACTCCTGGTTGGTGGAGAGGGAGAAGAAGACCAGGACGAGGGTAGCGAAGAGGGTTAGGAGGAGGGTGGTGCGCTGAGGAAAGGTGCTGATTCGAAGTAATGATTCAGAGGGCTGCGAGTTGCGTTGGCGGCGACGGAGCGCCTGGATGAAGAAGAGGATCAACGCAACGAACACTGTGAAGAAATAAGGGAGGTGTACGGTTTCTCTGAGAGCCAGGCCGACGATGACGACAGCGAATGGCTGCCAGAAGAGCGTCTGATCTTCCGGGATGGGATTGGTCTCGTAATAGCGCTTGAAGGCGCGCCAGGCTTGCAGGATAAGTGCACCGCCGAAGAGGCTCCAAGGGAAGAGCCAGACGATGTGGAGGGTCCAGTAGAGGTAGGTTGGGAGTTTGTTGTAGTCCTTTGGGTAGCGCTTGCCGAGGAAGCGCAGGAAGTGCTCGTTGATGAAGTAGAACCAGAAGAAGCCGTGGCCGTTCATGCCTCCGGTGTTGCGGAGACCGGCGAGGATGTGCCATGGGGCGGCTATGACTAAAAAGAGCAGGGTTCCTGTGAAGGGTTTGAGTTGGCGCCATTTTTTGTATTCGCCGGTTAAGACGAGGTAGACGATGGCTGTTCCGAAGAAGAAGACGAGGGCTACCAGGCCTTTGGTTAGGACGGCCAGGGCGAGGCTCGTCCACATGAGGTAAGTGTTAGTAGCGGTGCGGTCTTCGAGGCTGTGTAGGAAGCAGTAGAGTGCGGTAGCAAGAAAGAGGGAGAGCAGGACTTCGGGGATGAAGTAGCGGGTGAAGAGGAAGATGCCTGCGGAGGTTAGGGTGGCGAGGCCAGTGTAGAAGGCGGTGCGCGGGTTGAAGGCTCGTGCGGCCCAGTGGTAGCCGAGGAAGGCAAGGAGAAGGACTGCGATGGCTTGCGGGAGGTGTGTGGCGAAGGTGTTGAAGCCGAAGATGCGGAAGCTGAGAGCGACGAGCCAGTAGGGGAGTGGGGCCTTTTCGAGGTAACGGATGCCGTCGACGCGAAGAGTGACGAGATCGCCGGTGAGGGCCATGTGGCGGGCGGCGCTGGCGTGGGTGGCGTCGGCGTCGTCGAGCAGGGGTGGGCTGAAGAGAGCGGCGAAGAAGATGATCAGCCACAGACCGACGAGGATGAGGAGTGCTTTGCGGCGTTGTGGGGTGCCGGCTTCGAATGTCGGAGGATCGACGTGGATCTTGGGGAGGGGCTGGTTGATCATGAGCTCGGTGTGCTCTTTCAGGATAAATGGCTTGTGTCATTGATTGCGGGTGGTAAGGAACGATTCCGCGAGCGGGCAGTGGGGGATGTAAGCTGCTGATGGCGGGTTTTTTTGTTTTGAGGTGATGCCAGGACGATGCCTACGTTTGCTGCGGTGGATATTGGGTCGAACTCGTGCCGTTTGAAGATCGCTTCGGTGCAGATGCATCGGCTGAAGACGCTGCACGAGGATCGCGAGGTGACTCGACTGGGCGAGAGTGTCTTTCAGACGGGGGTGATCTCGCCTGAGGCGATGGCGGCGACGATTCGCGCGCTGAAGCGGTTTCATAAAGCGGTGCAGATGCACGTGGTGGACAAGGTTCGCGTGGTGGCGACGAGCGCGATGCGGGACGCGCGGAATGCGGCGGCGTTTACGGAGTGGGTGAAGTCGACGACTGGATGGAATGTTGAGGTGATCTCGGGGCTGGAAGAGGGGCGGCTGATTCAGCTTGGCGTCGTAACGCATGAGGTTGGGGCGCGAGGGCGATGTCTGTTGATCGACCTGGGGGGTGGAAGTTGTGAGGTGACGGTCTCGGATGGCGGCCGGATCAAGACCATGGTGACGATGCCGCTGGGTGCGGTGCGGCTGCAGGAGGAGTTTCTGCAGAGTGATCCTCCGGCGAAGGAAGATGTGGCGAGGCTGAAACAGTTTATCGACCGGGAGCTGCGACGGGCCGAGAGGAAGGTAGGAACACCGCGGGTCGGGTTGGTGATTGCGACTTCGGGGACGGCGGCGGCGCTGGCAGAGGCGAGTGGTCACATTCGGAAAGGCAGGGCCGGGAAGAAGACGCTGGCCAAAAAGCGGTTGGAGCATGTGGGGATGATGACGGCGGACACGCCGGATGTACGGAAGCTGGCCGACCGTTTGGCGAAGATGAATAATGCGCAACGGGAGGCGGTGCCGGGGATTGGTCCGCGGCGGTCGGAGATCATCGTTGGCGGGGCGCTGGTGTATGCGAGTTTGCTGGAGCGGTTGGGGCTGAAGGGGTTTCGCTACTCGCCGCTGGGACTGCGGGATGGAATGCTGGCGCAGATGCTGGGCGAGGTGGATCTGCGGACCTCGGTGCACCAGAAGATGGAGAGCGAGCGCTGGGCGGGTGTGCTGGAGGTTTGCGAGCGGTACAACATCGAACAGCGCAAGGCCGAGCCGGTGCGCCAGCATGTGGTTGAACTGTTTGATGCGCTGGCGAGGGTGCATGAGCTGCCGGAGGAGTACAAGTTGTGGCTCGAGGCTGCGGCGATGATGCAGGATGTAGGGAAGTTTATGAACCACCAGGGGCATTACCGGCATACGCAGTACATCATTGCGAACTCGGAGATCTTCGGATTTTCTCCCGAGCAGCGAACGATTGTAAGCGCCATTGCGCGGTATATGGGCAAGAGCCGGCCGGAGCCGATGGATCGGCCGATGCGGTGGATTCCCGTGGAAGAACATCTGCATGTGACGCGCGCTGTGGTGTTGTTGCGGCTGGCTCTGGCGTTGAACCAGGACAGGGCGAGCGCAGTAGTGCAGATGAAGATCCACGTGTATCCGAAGCGGGTGCTGCTGGAACTGGTTCCTGGACGCGGCGGCGCGGAGCTGGAAGCGTGGTCGCTCAGGAAAGAGGCGGCTTACTTCCGCGAGATCTTCCGGCGCGAGCTCTTTGTCGAAGTAGCGTAGAGCGCGCGGACGGTGCGGGGATCGATCAGCGACTGCAGGGTGGCCGGGCCACGGGTGAGGACGACGCGGGCGAGCGAACCTTTGCGGAGGCGGACTCTCGCCTCGGGGCCGGTGGGCGGCACGAGAAGAGAGCCGAGGAAGGTGGAGAGATTGGGATTGTGGCCGACGACGAGGAGATTCTCGCTTGCCGCGTGTTCGCGCAGGAGTTTCTGGAACTCCTTGAAGGTGGCCGATGGCGCCAGAGCAGTCGATTGCAGGATCTGGGCCTCGTAGCCGGTCTCGGTGCCGATGAGCGATGCTGTCTGGAGGCAACGTTTGAGCGGGCTCGAGACGATGAGGTCGAACTGGATATCCAGTTCGTTGAGGACGTGAGCGAGCTGAAGGCACTGCCTTTTGCCCTCTTTGTCGAGGGGACGCTTGAAATCAATCAGTGGATTAGCGCGTCGCAGGCCCGCGCTTGCATGGCGAAGAATATACAAATTCATAATCTATTAACATTTTAGCGCAGGCGTGTTTCAGTGTGGCGCTTTGCGGTGAATGTGTCGTGAGTTACTGGTTTATCGCGGCGGTTTGATGGGGTCGTGGTGGAAGACGCCGGGATCCGGTTCGTCGAGAGATGGGGGCGCTGGCTCGGGGTTGGAGATGGGCTCGGGAGTGGCTGGGCGGGTTGGATTTTCGGCAGTGAGATGGATGCGGCGGCCTGGGTGGAGGGGATCGATGGGTTTGACTACGCCGGCGATGGGAAGGGTGGGCGACAGATTTGGATCTACGATGGGGTTTTGCAGGGCGAGTGAGGTCTCGACTCCTCGCTGCCAGAAGCGGGTGAGAAGCATGAGGAAGAGACCGAGTTGCGCGAGCAGGAAACCAGGCCAGACTCTGGGTTGAGCGAGCATGTGCATGGAGGTGCGGGCGGTGAGGATGACGGCGGAGGCTCCGAGGATGGCGAGGAAGAGGAAGATGAGCCATGCCTGCGAGAAGTTTGCGCGGAGGGTTCGCCAGGCGGGGGCGAGGGCGTGGCGCATGCGGCGGTCCTGTCTTGGTTGTCTGCCGAAGGGTGCGGGGCGCAGATGAAGGCCGAGCTGAACGGTGTAGACCTCGACGAGATCGAAGTAGAGGCGCAGGATGGACGCGATGAGAAAGATGATTATGTAACCGGCGAGGATACATAAGAAAGCGGGGCGTCCGACGAGGTGGTCATCGATGGAATCGGTTAATTTGTCATGGAGAATGAGGAGTGGACCGAGGACAATGGCGGAGACGAGGAAGGCCAGCAGGGTGATGCGGACGAAGCGCCAGAAGTGCAGCAGGCCTTGCTGAAGCAGGGTTCCGAGGCGTGCGGGAGTGCCGGTGAGGTAGCAGAAGAGGGTTCCGGGAACGAGGAGGAAGTAGACGACGAGATAGAGAGGGATTGAGGCGTGTTTGAAGGTGCCGCCGGCGTCTCCGACCGGGCCTTCGTGAAGGTGGAGAAAGATTTCGCCGATCGTGCCGAGGTCGAAACCGCTGGAGAGGCGCTGAGCTGCGAGGGAGTGGCTCAAGAGATGAGCAAGTTCGAGGTGGAGGCCGACCGAGAAGAGGAATGCAAGAGCGAGATTGAAGAGGTAGGCCCAGAGGAGCGCGGGAAAGCGGCGCAGGGTGAGGGTGAGACCGTGGAGGAAGATGTTGCGGCGTTCAACCATGATCTGGACTTCTCCTTGATGCAGCAGCGACGGCAGATTGATTGCAAGCTTGATTTATACGATCCAGGCGAAGAGTTGGCCTAGAAGCTGGTTGAAGCTTAGCCAGATATTGGTTAGTTTGCGCGCTGGAATTGGATTCCAGGTGGTGGTGTAGCTGTTGTTGAAGAAGTTGCTGTCGAGCGGAATGAGATGGTCGGGGTCGATCTCGGCGGAGATGATTTTGGCGTTACGGGTGTAGGTGAATTTTGTCCAGCGGTCGACGCCGTCCCAGCGCTCGCGGACATGGGTGCCGTCGTCGAAGACGATCTCGACGGTGACGGGCAGGATGAAGTCGCCTTTGCGGCGGAGGTAGACGGTGGAGAGGTACTGGATTTGTTTTTTGTCTTTGGTTTCGGGCTGCCACCATCGGACGGGATCGGAGGAGATGCCATCTACGGCATAGTCAAGGATCTGGGTTCCGTAGACCGCCTGGTTCAAGAAAGGACGGAGGCTGGAGTTGGTGGCTGGGGCGGTGGCGTAGTCGGGGTTTCCCGTGAGAGTGGATGGAGGCGAGGAGGGAAATGCGGTTGTTGGATAAGAGACCGGGATGTCGCCATTGCTGACTATGGCGAGCGGTGTTGGGTTGGGTGGACTGGTGATGGCGATGGCTTTGCCGTGGGCGATGGCGACCTGCTCGATGGTGCGGAGGAAGTCTTCGGTGGTGGGATGGGTGAAGCGATAGCGCATGAAGTAGGTGCGCATGGCTTCGTCCATGGTGTCGCGACCGATGATGTTTTCAAGGGTGCCGAGGAGTGTGGAGGACTTGCCGTAGGTGATTCCGCCATAGGAAATGCTGTCGCGGAATTTGAAGGCCCAACGGGTGACGGGGTCGTAGTCCGGGGCAAAGAGATATTGAAAACGCTGGAGCTCCGCGTCGCTGGCGTTCGCATAGGGACGATTGAAGAGTGAGGTTTGGGTGCCGAGGATGTCGGCGAGAGTTCTGACTTCGGTGTAGGAGTTGATGCCTTCGTCGAGCCATGCGTCTTCGAATTCATTGGTGGCGACCATGCCGTACCAGTACTGATGGCCAAACTCATGCTCGATGGTGATTTCAGTGTTGTAAGTCGGGTCGCTGAACCAGGTGGTGTCGCCGGTGAAGAGCGTCGGATACTCCATGCCGCCGATTTCTGAGTCCGGTTCAGGGTCGATGACGGTGATGATCTTGTAGGGGTAGGGGCCGTAGAGGCGATCGTATTGAGCGAGGGTCTTCTGCGTGATGTCGAGGTAACGCGGGCCGGCTTTGGGATGGGCGGCTAGCGCGAGGACGTGGACTTTGACGGGGCCGAGCGAGGAGAGATAAGTGCCGTCGGTGACGGTAAAGTTGGGGCTGGCGGCCCAGGCGAAGTCGCCGATGTCTTCGCCGTAGAAGCTTAGGGTCTTTGTTCCCTTAGGGGCTCCGTTGGCGTCGACGATCTCGCCTGTTGGGACGCCGCTGGCGCCGACGACGTAGCGGCGAGGGAGGGTAAGGGTGACATTGAAGGTGGCGAAGTCGGAGAAGAACTCGGTAGTGGCGTGGTATTGGTGGCAGTTCCAGGCGCCGTGCCAGAAGACTCCGGGTTTGGGATACCACTGGCCGCCCATGATGAAGTCGCGCTTGTAGCCGTTGCGGGCGACGGAGAGAGGGAACTGGTCGTGGAAGGAGATGTGGAAGGTGATGGCGTCGTTGGGGGCGAGCGGATGGGGGAGGGCGATCTCGGTGACGGTGTGGTCCTGTATGTTGCCGTCGTCGGGCGCGATGAAGCGCATCGCGGAGGTGAGGTCGCCGTAGCTGTCGGCGTCGATGTGCGAGATGGTGATGCTGCCTAGTTTTTCGGGTGGATATTCATTGGCAGATTCGGAGTCGCGGACGCCGCCGGTGAAGTGGGTTTCGTGCGTGAAGGTGGACTCGGGACGGAAGGCGTTGAGGTAGAGATGAAACGGAATGGTGCTGAGGGTTTGGCCAGTGAGGTTCTTGTAGGTTACGGTCTCGGTGGCGTCGAGGGATTTCGCGTCGGTGTTGAGAGTGGCGTCGATGGTGTAGGTGACGACTCGGGTCGAGAGAGGCAGGCCGCCGGGTGAGTTGGTGGCGATGCTGGTTTGAGCTTGCGCGGCGATGCAGGCGAGGACGGCGGCAACGGCGGTGAAACGAAGAGAACGCAGCATAGAGCGATTGTAGGTGCTTCGGGTTTGGATGATGGAAAGGTTTATGGGGTGGGCTGGGTTTGCCAGAGTTCTGTAGTGAGGATGCCGGCGAGGCGGTACTGGTGTTCGATACGGACGAGGCCGGCCTGGGTGAGTGGGGTGGCGTGGTCGGGGAGGTGGGTCGTGCGGAGGCCAGTGAGGACGCCGAATGCGAGGTAGAGGCTGCGGACGAGGAGTCTTGCGGGCAAGCGCATTGGGCCACGCGGAATGCGGAAGTCGGAGATCAGCCAGAGGGTGCCGGGAGGGACGTTTTTTGCGATGCGGCGGATTAGATTGTTTAGTTCGGGTTGGGTGAGGCAGTCGAGGAAGAAGTGGGTGACGATCAGGTCGTAGGAGTTTTCGAGAGGGAAGGAGAGGGCGTTGGATTGGTAGGTCCGCAGGCGCGTTTTTGCGTCGGACGTTGCTGATTCGCAACGTTGGCGCAGGAGTTGAAGCATGATGGCGCTGGAGTCGACCGCGTCGGCTTGGAGCTGTGGGTTGTTCACGAGGAGTTGAGCGAGAAAACGTCCGTCTCCGTCGCCTAAGACGAGGGCTTGGCGGCGGTCAAGGAGTTGAGGGAGGTAGTGATTGCGGGTTTTTTCGAGGGCTCGAGCGAGGGTGAGGTATTCAAGCCAGCGGTAGGGACGGGCAATAGAGTCGAAGTTGGGTTCGCCTTTGCTCATTGGTGAAGGAAGGGCAGCAGAAGGAGCGGTGTTGCGAGGGCGAGGTCTGCGGCGGCGCGGAGAGTGGTTGGGGAGATAGCTCGGCGACGATAGTGCAGCAGGAGCAGGAGAGCCGCGGAGATTGCGGTGGCGCAAGGTATCGTTTGCGGAGTGTGTTGATCGAAGAGCGCGAGGGCGATGCTTACCAGAGTGAGAAGGATCGTCAGGGGTCGAAGGTTGCGTAGGGCAAGGTGGGTGATCGCGTGCGTGGGACGGCTGGTGCGGGAGACTTCGTGCTCCCACTGGTAGATGAAGAGGCAGTTCAGGCTGCAGAGGGCGGCGAAGAGAAGCGCGGTGGGAAGCAGGGAGAGGCGTAGATCCGGGCGGCGGGCGACGGTCGGGATGAAGGTTGCGGCAGCAAAGCAAAGGCCGACGGCGATCTCTTTTGGCAGGCGATGGGCGCTGCGCGTGGCGTGGATAAGGATGAAGTATCCGGAGACAAGGCCACCGAGGATGAGGTAGAGATAGATGGCTTCGGCTTCGAGGCGGGGGAGCAGGGTTGCGAGGGCAATGGAGCCGAGGAGAATTCCGGCGAGGAAGGCAGAGCGGTGACGGTGGTGGAAGTAGTGGCGGGCTTCGAGGTCTGCGTGATTGGCAGAAAGCTGCGAACGGGTCAGGTGTACGTCCATTAGACGGGCGTCCATCAGGCGGGCATCCATCAAACGATCGGCGGCGTAGAGCATCCAGACTGTGATCGTCATGGCCAGAGTGGAGGCGAGTGGAAGGCGGATGTGGTTCGCGGCGGCGATGAACCATGTCCAGACGACGGCGACTGTGGGGGCATCGAGGGAGAGAAGATGCCAGAGGGCGAGCGGATTGGTGGCGTCGCCGATTGCACGGAGCGGCGGCTTGGTTGGAGTTGCTGTGGCCACTGCGTTTAGTTTATGCCTGCCGGCGGCGTTGTTTCTTTGGCGGTTTCGTTGTTAGAGACCGAGGCTGGAGAGGCCGGGATGGCCGTCGGGCCGGCGTCCGAGCGGCCAGTGGAACTTGCGTTCGGATTCTTGGATGGGCAGGTCGTTGATGCAGGCGTAGCGATGGTGCATGACGCCATTTTCGTCGAACTCCCAGTTCTCGTTTCCGTAGGAGCGGTACCAGTTGCCGGAATCGTCGTGGCACTCGTAGGCAAAACGGACGGCGATGCGCGCTCCGTCGAAGGCCCACAGTTCCTTGATGAGGCGGTAGTCGAGTTCGCGGCGCCATTTCCTGGTCAGGAATTCAACGACCTCTTTGCGTCCGTTGACGAATTCAGCACGATTTCGCCACTTGCTGTCTACCGTGTAGGCGAGAGCAACTTTTTCGGGGTCGCGGGAGTTCCAACCGTCCTCGGCCTTGCGAACCTTGGCGGCAGCGGTTTCGCGAGTGAAGGGAGGGACGAGGATCTGGGGTTGTGTGCTCATATTTTCTCCTGTTTTCTCCTGGCTTCGTGGATATTTCGCCACGCGAACTTCGACGTTGGATGCTTCTCCGCGGACCCGAGCTGTGAATTTTTTTACCACGATTGCTCTCGTCAGTTGTCTTGCGGTCGAAGGGCAGGCCGTTACCGGAGTCTTGCGGCTGCACAGATAAACGCGGTGGGGCGGCTGTACTTGCGGCGAGGCTGTGACAGAGTTCGGTCGGGTGGACTACAATTTCCGGCGCTGAGAATATCGATTCTGCGAGGAGTGAAGTTATGGCGACGATGAGTGCGATTCAACCTGGGAGTTATGGATTTCCGGTCAATCTTCGGAAGCGGTATGACAACTTTATCGGCGGGGAGTGGGTAGCGCCACTGTCGGGGCAGTACTTTGAGAATGTGACGCCGGTGACGGGGCAGGTGATCTGCGAGATTGCGCGATCGAATGCGGCGGATGTGGATCGCGCACTGGATGCGGCCCATGCGGCGAAGAAGATGTGGGGCAAGACTTCGACGACGGAGCGGGGAAGGATTCTCGAGAAGATTGCGCAGCGCATCGAAGACAACCTGGAGATGCTGGCGACGGTGGAGACGTGGGATAACGGCAAGCCGATTCGCGAGACGATGGCCGCGGATATGCCCCTGGCGATCGATCATTTCCGTTATTTTGCGGGTGTCATCCGGGCGCAGGAAGGTTCGATCTGCGAGATCGATTCGAACACGATTGCTTACCACTACCATGAGCCGCTGGGTGTGGTGGCGCAGATCATTCCGTGGAACTTTCCGATTTTGATGGCGACGTGGAAGCTTGCGCCCGCGCTGGCGGCAGGCAACTGCGTGGTATTGAAGCCGGCGGAACAGACTCCGATGTCGATTCTGGTTTTAACGGAGTTGATTCAAGACCTGCTGCCGCCTGGCGTGTTGAATATTGTGAATGGATTCGGGTTGGAGGCGGGCAAGCCTCTCGCTTCGAGTCCGCGCGTGAACAAGGTTGCGTTTACGGGGGAGACGACGACCGGCCGCCTCATTATGCAGTATGCGTCGCAGAATCTGATTCCGGTGACGCTGGAGTTGGGCGGCAAGTCGCCGAATATCTTCTTCAAGGATGTCGCGGCCGCGGATGATGCGTTCTTCGACAAGGCTCTGGAAGGGTTTACGATGTTTGCCCTGAACCAGGGCGAGGTTTGCACTTGTCCGTCGCGGGCCCTGATTCAGGACACGCTCTATGACCAGTTCATGGAGAGGGCGCTCGGGCGGGTGAAGGCGATCAAGCAGGGCAATCCGCTGGATAAGACGACGATGATTGGAGCGCAGGCCTCGACGGAGCAGATGGAGAAGATTCTGTCGTACTTCGATATCGGCAGGCAGGAGGGTGCCGAGGTCTTGATTGGCGGCAAGCGTTCGATGCAGGCCGGCGATCTCGCCGAGGGTTTTTATATTGAGCCGACCGTCTTCAAAGGCCATAACAAGATGAGGATCTTTCAGGAGGAGATCTTCGGGCCGGTGGTCTCGGTGACGACCTTCCATGATGAAGATGAGGCGCTGGCTCTAGCGAACGACACGCTGTATGGGTTAGGCGCTGGGTTATGGACGCGAGACTTGAATCGCGCGTATCACTTTGGACGGGCGATTCAGGCTGGACGCGTCTGGACCAATTGCTATCACCTGTATCCGGCGCATGCGGCGTTTGGCGGGTACAAACAGTCGGGTATCGGACGGGAGAATCATAAGATGATGCTCGACCACTATCAGCAGACGAAGAATCAACTGGTGAGCTACAGCCCGAGTGCGCTTGGGTTCTTCTAGGCTGGATCGTTCAGACGAGGATGCGATGGTCGCTGTACCGGAACAGGTTTTGGCCACGCCTGCTGCTGAGGAGTTGATGCGCAGGCTTGAGGAAAAACATGGGGAGTTGATGTTTCATCAGTCGGGTGGCTGCTGCGACGGCAGCTCCCCTATGTGTTATCCGCGAGGGGAGTTTCTGGTAGGCGATAGCGATGTCCTGATGGCGACGCTGGGGGAGACTCCGTTTTATATGAGCAAGAGCCAGTTTGAGTACTGGAAGCATACGCAACTCATTCTGGATGTGGTGCCCGGGCGCGGGGGGATGTTTTCGCTTGAGAATGGGGAGGGTGTGCGGTTTCTGATCCGGTCGCGGGTGTTTACGGATCAGGAGATCGGGGCGCTGCGGTCGGCGGGGCGGATCTGAGGGCTGAAAGGCTTAACACCGATCTAAACGGATAACACAGATCTAAAACGATCCGGATATTGTGTTGCTGTCAATTGAAATTGGAGAGAGATTATTTTTTTGCGGCGAGACACTTTGCCATGATGGCCCCGTGGAGGCGCTCGCGAAGCTCGGTGGAGACTTCGTAGATCTCGTTGTCTTTGTAGACGGAGATGGTCTGGTGGGTCGTGTCGAGGACGACGCGGCAGTGCTGGCAATCGGCTGTGTGGGTGCGAATTTCGTCGAGCAGCCGTGGGGTGAGCTTGTCGTCGAAGTAGTCCGAGAGATGTGTCAACAGATCGGTGCAGTTCATGCAGGCTGGCCCTCCTGCTTTTTCCTGAAATAGCGGCTGAGGCGTTCGCGCAGTTGCAGGCGCGCGCGCAAGAGTCTGGATTTGACAGCGGGGACGCTCAAGCCAAGTGCCTCCGCTGTCTCTTCGGTAGAGAGATTTTCCACGTCGCGCAGGGTGAAGACGCTTCGAAAACCGGGTGGAAGGCCCTGGATGGTCTTGCGAAGGATGTCGGCGAGTTCGGCTTGGTTGTACTGCTGCTCGGGGTTGGGGCGCCACTCGGCGAAGTCTCGGGGGATGGAGCCCTCTTCGGTGTGGACGTCCTCGTCCATCGAGACGGTTTTGCTGGTTTTGCGCTTGCGGAGGCGCATGAGGCTCTCATTGACGGCGATGCGGACGAGCCAGGTAGAAAACTTGGAGTTTCCCTGGAACTGGTCCAGCTTCTCGTAAGCCTTGAGGAATGCGTCCTGCGTAATGTCTTCGGCGTCTTCACGGTTTTGGGTTATGTGCTGCGCTACCCGGAAGATCTGGCGTTCGTACTGCCGCACGAGCTGCTCAAATGCCGCCGTGTCCCCCGCCTTTGCGCGTTCAACGAGCGCTACGTCAGGGTGAATCTCTTCCGTCGCTGGGGATTGGATGGCAGGCATGAGCAAAAGGTGCGAAAAACGGACATTGGAACCTGCCCCCGAAGCTGCTGGAGCGGAACCGATGTGTTCCTAAGTGTAAATGCCAGCGCGGTGGAGAGCAAAGATTGGATTGAAGTGGATTGGGAGATCTGGAGGGACTTGCGTGGTTTTGGATGGAATGAGGTGGCCTGGATTGCCGGGGAATGCGCTACTGGACGGAGCGCATTCTCCGGCTGACCTGGCAACGTGGTTAGCGGGCAAACTTGCGGCGAACTGCGCCGGCAACGCCGAGGAGACCGGTTCCAAGCAGGGCGAAGGTGCTCGGTTCCGGGGTGGGAGCCAGGTTGCCCTTGGGGCTCGCATTGTTGAAGACGAAGGTGTCGTCGTTGTAGTCCCAGTCCGATGAGCCTTTCGGCAAGTCTTCCATGCCAACGTAGGTTCCGACGATGGTGCCAAAGGAGCCGATGGTGCCATCGAACGCAGTGATGTAGGCGTGGTTTTCGCCGTCCGTGCTGATGGCCGTGCTGGAAGAGAAGACGTCACTGGGGAACGAGGTGTTGAAGAGGTCGAAGTAGAGGGTGTCGCCGTTTTTCAGCGTGGAGCTGGTGAAGGTGACCTCGGATCCGGGGGTGCTGGGGGACTGGTTGTTGAAGACTCCCTGGGGTGAGAGGAAGGTGCCGGTCGTGGCGTCGAAGACAGAGATGGTGTCTGTATCGGCGGCGCTGACGGAGTAGAAGTAGGCGTTGATGCCCACGCCGTTGGCGCCCGTGTAAGTGACGGGGCTGGAGGTTGTGATAGGGTTGCCGACGTTGGAATAGGGCGTGAAGGAGTCAGCGAAGAGTGATGTAGTGCCCGCGGCAAGGATTGATGCAATGGCCAGCATAGAGAGACGCATTTTGAGGCTCCTGATAAAGCAAATCTTGGTCGGTCTTGCCAGAGATAAAAGCAATCGGGAGGCCAAACCTGAAAGTATGCAAATTAGTGCATTGTCAGCACTCCCTGGCGAAAGGTTGGACGAAAAGTGAAAATATTTGCACACATGTCGAAATGTTTTGCCACTTATCTTCCATTTGGATAGGTTTGGCCCAGTCTTCAGGCCTGAAATTGGGAAAAAACGGGCGGTATTGGCTTTGGGCGGGCAATTTTGGTCGCGCGGGTGCGTATCTGCGGTGGTTCCCGGCGGAATGCGGCTGACGAGCTCTGCCTGCGAAGCTTAGAGTGGATGTGTGGGCTGGAAGACGACGCAGAGAGTGATGAAGGTCCCGACGAGGTTTCTTCGGGTGGCAGGGGTTGTTGCCTTGTTGGGCGCGATGACCCTCTTGGTTTCCGGGACGGGGTTTGCCCGGGGTTCGCAGGCCCCTGCGGCGACTCCTGACGCGAAAAAAACGGAGAGCAAGAGCGGTGGGACGCCGGCAAAGACAACCAGTAAGGCGACAACGACCGGCAATAAGGGTTCGGCTTCCGGCAAGACGGCGAAGGGTACGAGTGCCACCGCCAAGAGAGCTCACCATCCAGCGACTGCTTCGCACAAGCCGACGGCGCAGACGATTCGGCTGACCAGCGCGTTTAAGGCGTCCGAGCAGCTTCGTCCGATGGCGCAGCAATTGGCGGCGACACGTTCGGCTGCGGCCTATAGCGGAGTGGAGAGCTATGCGCGGTCGCATCCTGGGGAGGGTGCGGCTGCGGCGTATCTTGCGTTGGGACATGCGTACATGCTGGACCACCGGTATGCGGATGCGGTTGGAACGTTTCGCCGGGCCAATGAGAGCGGGACGGCTCTCGACGACTATGCGGATTATCTGGGCGCGCAGGCTTCGCTGCAGGGAGGGCGCGCGGCGGATGCGTATATTCTGCTTGACCGGTTTGCAGAACGGCATCCGGATAGCATCTTCGATGCAAATGCGCCGGTGCTGTTGGCGAATGCTTATCTGCAGCAGAACGACGCGCAGGGAGCGCTGCGAGTGCTGACACCGTTGGAGGATTCGTCCCAGGCGGCCCATGCGGACTTTCGTTATGCGTTGGGCCGGGCGTATCAGATGTCGGGCGATACGACCCATGCGGCTGCGGTGTACCGGAGTTTGTATGTCAATCTGCCGTTGAGCACGGAGGCGATTGAGGCGCGCTCGCAGATGCAGGCGATGAATATGCCCCCCAGCGCGGCCGAGCGCAAGACGCATGCCGACCAGCTCTTCAATGCGAAGCGCTATGCGGAGGCGGGTGAGGAGTATCACGCGATCGAACGCGATGGTTCGGGGCGCGATGGTTCGGGGCTTAGCGCGGCAGATCATGATGCGCTGGTGATCTATGCGGCGGCCTGCGATATGCGAATGAAGCACCTGAGCCGGCGCGAGGTCGAGAAACTTCCGGCGACGACGGACGATAGTGCCGCACTGAAGCTCTATTTGTTGGCGGAGCTTTCGCGGAACGAACATGACGAGACTGCGCATGACGCGGTGATTGCCGACATGGTGCAGCGGTTTCCGGCGAGCAGGTGGTTGGAAGAGGCGCTGTACTCGGGCGGCAATATGTACCTGCTGAAGCATGATGCGAAACAGGCGACGTATCACTATTCCATGCTGGTGAAGATGTTTCCGAACAGCACGTATGCTGCGTCGGCGCATTGGCGAGCGGCGTGGATGAACTATCGGGTACACGAGTATGCCGAGGCGGCTCGGCTGATGGACGAACAGATTCAAGGGTATCCGGCGGGGATCGAAGTGCCGAGCGCGCTGTATTGGCGCGGGCGGATCTACGAGGAGCAAGAGCATAACTTCGGGCAGGCGGAGAACTACTATCGCGCGCTGACGACGTCTTATATCAACTATTACTACGCGATTCTGGCGCGGCAGAGGCTGAATGTGTTGAAGGGGCAGACGGCGCCGACGGCGCCTGCGGCTGTTCTCAGTTCAGTGCCGAAGCCGGTGGTTCCGTTTTTGACTGGGGAGCTGCCTGAGAATGAGCCCCATCTGATCAAAGCAAGATTGCTGGCCAATGCTGCGCTGAACGAATACATCGGGCCGGAGGTTCAGGCGAGCCCGACTTCGAACGAGTGGGGAGCGCTGGCGCAGGCGGAGATCTTTACTTCGTATGGCGAGACGACCAGGGCGCTGCAGGCGATGAAGCATAGCGGGATCTCCTTCTTTGCGCTGCCTCTCGATCAGGTTCCAACGGTTTACTGGAAGATCTTATTTCCGCAGCCCTACTGGAGCGATCTTGTTGCGAACTCACAGAAGAACGGGCTGGATCCTTATCTGGTCGCGTCGCTGATCCGGCAGGAGTCGGAGTTCAACGCAGGAGTGGTGAGCCATGCGAATGCGTGGGGACTGATGCAACTGCTGCCCTCGGTGGGCAAGTCGATGGCAAGGAAGGATGGAGTGAAAGGATACAGTACGAATTCACTGCTGAACCCGACGGTGAATCTGGAGCTGGGCACCACGAATCTTCGGCTCGTGCTGGATCGTTTTGGCGGACAACCGGAGTACGCTCTTGCTGCTTACAACGCCGGGGACGTGCCGGTGCGGCAGTGGATGGAGGCTGGGAGCTACAAAGATATTGCGGAGTTCGTCGAATCGATTCCGTACACGGAGACGCGCGAGTATGTGCAGGCGATTCTGCGCAACAGGGAGATATACCGCGCGTTGTATGGCACTCCTTGAAGTAGGAATCAACCTGACATTTTTTTAATGACTTGCGGGATTGACAGGGTCGGAAAATGAATTATTCTTTGCACCAGAAGTAGTGCACTCGATTTTCGAGCGCCAACTCTTCGAGGAGGTCTCTTCCGCAGTCTGAAGGCAGCAACCGGTTTGAACGCTGGTCAATGAACGAAGACAACCGTTGGGGATGAAGAGGCAAGCATGGTGGCAGAGTTGAATCTTCTGGAAGTGTGGATCCCGGAGCAGATGCAGCCGGGAACGATCTTTCTCCTTGAGCAGGCGGGTGAGCTGGGTAAGGCGGAGAACCCTTTTTGGGCAGTGCTTGCATGTCCGTCGTGCGGCTCGCTGGGGTTGATTACAAAACAGCAGTGCGCCGGGCTGGAGGCGATGATCTGCGGGTCGGATTCATGCTCGGCTGAGTATTTTCTTGAGGACCAGACGATTCGGTACCGCCTCGCAAGCTGAAGATGTCAGCAGGGAGTGCGCCTCAGCGGGACGTCCGCTATGTTATGGCCCTCGAGGCAACTTCGACGAAGATCGTGAAGGGGAAGGAGGATTATTACCGAAACCCTTTCTTGGTGGAAGCCTTAAGCGACTGATTGGATTGCCTTTGTTACCGCTCGTAATTATTTTTCGCGTTTTTGGCCCGGAAATCGCATGTCAAGTCCCTTGACCGACTAACTGGCTGAAACAAAACAACATCCACATTGCATTTTAGTTCCGCTCAAACCGCTATACTGGATATATAGATCGAAAACAAGCAAGCCCCGTGTGGGATTTGGACACCCTCCGGGGCTTATCTCTTTTATTTGCACGTATTTAGCCATAAGCCCTTTGTTATGACATTTTTACAGATCAATACCCCGCGTAAAATCATGAATACAGGGAATTTACGCCCGGGCAATAGGGGGGGTACCCCCCGGTCATCATGCGGCAGCGTCTCTATTCGTGCCGCAGAGCTTCGACCGGGTCCATGCGGGAGGCGCGCACTGCCGGCAGCAACCCGGAGACCACGCCGACGACGGCGAGGATTCCGAAGGAGACCAGCATGATAGTCGGCGAGGCGCGGAGAAGGATGTCGCCCTCGTGGTTGGCCGTCTTATAGATGTCGGAGTAGAGCGGCATCGGTGGGATGAGATAGGCAACGAGGACTGCGACCACCATTCCGATCAGGCCGGCGAGGAAGGTGAGGGTCAGGCTTTCGAGGAGGAATTGTTTAAGGATGTCTTTGCGGCGCGCGCCGAGGGCTTTGAGGAGGCCGATCTCGCGGGTGCGCTCGGTTACGGAGACGAGCATGATGTTCATGACGCCAACGCCGCCGACGCCGAGGGTCATCGCGCCGATGATTCCGAGCAGCAGATCGAGCGCTGTGCTGAACTGCATGATGTCGGCTGAGTCTGCGACCGTGTCCCACACTGGAACTGCTTTGTCGTCCTTGGGATCGAAGTGGTGCCGTTCGGCGAGGACTGCGCGGACAGCCTGAAGCGCCTTGATGTGGAGTTCCGGAGCGCTTGGCTGGAAGACGATGCTGTCGGGGTCGCGTTGATCGCGAAGCAGGCGCATCATGTCGAACGGGACGAAGGCGTTTTCGTTGTCCGGGCCGTTATTGGAGGAGTCCTGGATCTTGGTTTTCAGTACGCCGATTACCTGGAAGACATGGCCTTCGATCTCGACCGATTCGCCGACGGGAGGGTAGCCATTGAAGAGTTTTTTGGCGGCATGGGGACCGAAGATGACGACCTGCCGATGTTCGGTGAAGTCAGCGGGCTCGAAGTATCGCCCTTGATCGATGTTCAGCTTGCGCATGCTGCCGTAAGGAAATTCGATGGCTTTGCTCTGGATGTTCACGACCTTGGACCCGTACTTGAAACTGAAACCGTCATCGGTCTCAGGGCTGACTGCTTTCAGGAAAGGAACCTCGTCGCGGACGGCTTCGGCGTCTCCATCGAGAAACTTGACTCGTCTTCCGGAGCGTTCGCCTCCGGCCTGCATGCTGGTTTGCCCGCCCCAGACCATGATGACGTTGTCGCCGAGACCGAGGAAGCCGTTGAGGACGCCTTCGCCGAGACTCTTGCCGTAACTCAGCAGCAACACGACAGTGACCAGGCCCCAGATGATTCCGAGCATGGTGAGTCCGGAGCGGAGGCGGTTGCGCAGGAGCGAGTCGATGCTTTGGCGGATGATTTCAGCCAGGTTCATGGTTACTCCGCTCTGAGACATTCCATTGGGCTAAGGTCGGCGGCTCGCATGGCAGGATACATGCCGGCGAATATCGTGATGGCAGCAAGGGTGGTCAGTGAAGCCGCAACGGCCAACGGTGAGATGACCGGATGGGGAATGAAGTCGGGCAGCGGAGCGAGTTGAAGCACCAGACACAAGCCTACGCCGAGTGTGAGGCCTGCGATTCCGCTGACCAGGGTGATGATGGCTGACTCGACGAGGAACTGGCGTTTGATGTCGATTGCGGTTGCGCCCAGTGCCTTGCGGACTCCGATCTCGCGGGTACGCTCGGTAACGGCGACGAGCATGATGTTCATGACGCCGATGCCGCCGAGTGCGAGCGTCAGGAGTGCGACGGCTCCGAAGAAGAGCGTCATCACGCTGAAGATGCGCTCGGTGAACTTCGATCCGTCGAGCGTGTCCCAGATCCACAGGGCCTCTTTGTCGCTGGGATCGTAATGATGGCGTTCGGCGATGATCTTTTTGATTTGATCGACTGCTCTTTCGTGTGAGTCAGGCGATACGGGCTCGACGACGATGTTGTTGACAAAGCCACGGACTACGCCTGGCTGTTCGGGAGGAGGGAAGTCGCGCGCCATCGCGGAGTAGGTGGTAAAGATCTGTGTGTTGTCGGGGCCGCTTCCATAGCTGCCGTTCTGCTTTTTCTTTTCGAGCACGCCGATGACAGTGTATTGATAGCCGTTGACCATGAGAGGCTCGCCGATGACTTTTTTGCCGGGAAAGAGCTGGCGGTTTGCTTCTGCCCCGAGCAGAATCACACGCGCCCCTTCGGCTTCATCCTGCTCGGACATGAGACGCCCCTGTTCGACGGCGAGAGAGCGAAAGCGCTGGTACTGCGGCCAGACCCCGCGCACGGCACGGCTCGCGGAGTTCCATTGGCTTACCTCCGAGACGGTCCGGCGCAGCTCCGGGCTAACGGTTTTGACCAGCGAGGCCTGCTCCTGGATCGCGATGGCATCGTCGATGGTGAGGTGGATATCGCGACCGGCGGCGTATCCTCCGGCCTGTGCTCCGGTTTTGCCTCCGAAGATGATGGCGATATCGGTGCCGATGCTGCGAAGGCGTTCCTTCTGATCGATGTTGAATCCGATGCCGAGACCGACCAACAGGATCACGGAGGTGATACCCCAAACGATGCCGAACATGGTAAGAAAGCTGCGAAGCTTCGTTTCCCAAAGAGCGGAAAGCGTTTGCTTGAGGATCTCGTGGAACGGCATGAGCGAACTGACCCCGGGGCAGAGTATCTGACTGCCACTAGACTACGCAAGAATCGCGGCAAAGGTTCCTTAACAGATGATGTACCCCCGGCGATCAGTTAGGGATGCGTTAAGATAGAGCGGACGAGGCAGGATTGACTCGTCAAAGCCCGGATGGTGAAATCGGCAGACACAGCGGACTTAAAATCGTATAAGTTTATGGATATATTGGCAGTAAATATAAGATAAATAAAGACTTGTAACGATGATGTAGTGCCCCCATGACAGACACAACCCTTACACATTTTTTGTGATATTCAAGAAGTGTGCGGAGGTCATCGCTCATGTCCGAACGGTTCACGATCCTCGGTGGCAAGGTCCACATCTACAGGCGTCCCAATAGCTCAAGCTGGCAGTGTGCGAGCTTTCTGGCCGGGAAGAATCGACGCACAACCACCAAAGAAGACAGCCTCTCGAAGGCAAAGGAAGTCGCAGAAGATTGGTATTTGCAACTACGCGGCAAGCTCCGCGACGGCGAGTTGAAAAGCGGAAAACTGTTCCGCGAAGCCGCGAAGTTGTACCTGCGCGAATTCGACATCATGACGCAGGGACAGCGGAGCGCGACCTATGCGCGCGGACAGCACGCCCGGACAAACGGGCACTTGGTTCCATTCTTCGGCAGCATGGTTCTTCCAGAGATTACCGCTGGCAAGATCAATGAATACCGCATCCATCGCCTCGAAGAGTGCAAGGTGCAGCGTGGCAAGCCGCCCGCGCATAACACCATGCACCAGGAGATCGTGACGTTGCGCCAGATTTTCAAGACGGCTCTGCGCCACGGCTGGATCGATCATCTGCCGGATTTGTCGGCACCCTACCGCGCTTCGGCCAAAATTTCTCATCGAGCGTGGTTCTCGCCGGAAGAGTACAAGCAGCTTTATGAAGCGACGCGAAAACGCGCACATGATCCCAAGCAGCCCCGTTTTCGTTGGGAAGCGGAACAGCTTCACGATTATGTTTTGTTCTGCGCCAATACCGGACTTCGTCCTGACGAGGCGATGCGTCTTGAGTTCCGCGATGTCACGGTGATCGAAGACGAAGGTAGCGGTCAAACGATCCTTGAGATTGAAGTACGTGGCAAGCGAGGCGTCGGCTATTGCAAGAGCACATCGGGCGCTGTGCGACCGTTCGAGCGGTTGAAGGCCCGGATACGGCCCGAAGGCGGACCGGGAAGGTCAGGCAGCCGTACCGCATCTATAGCTAAAGGCGAGTGGCACGAGCCGGGTTCTACCGATCTTCTGTTTCCGAAATGGCCGCGCGATTTATTCAACGCGATTCTTGACGAGGAAAAGCTTTGCACTGACCGCGACGGTCGGCCGCGAACGGCCTATAGCCTGCGCCATACCTATATTTGCCTTCGCTTGCTCGAAGGTGCGGATATCTACCAGATTGCCAAGAACTGCCGGACAAGCGTGGAGATGATTGAGAAATATTACGCGGCCCATTTGAAGACGCAGCTTGATGCTTCCGCCATCAACGTCATGAGGCCACGTCCAAAGAAAAAGGCAATTTCCAAGAAAGGCCCTGGCCGAGTGGAAGCCATCCGCTTGGCTGAAGAAGCATAGGCCATTACCGCTTGCTTTATGATGTGAACTGTCGTCAGTTTTGCGCGGGCGTGGTGAAATCGGCAGACACAGCGGACTTAAGGAAATTGAGTGCCCGTCTGGGAAACCGGCGGAGTAGAACTGCTCAAAGTCGGGGAAACCTTGAATGGCAATCCCGAGCCAAGCCCGGATGTTTTCGGGAAGGTGTAGAGACTAGATGGGCAGCACCTTAACCTCTCGCGGGGAATGGTGAAGGGATAGTCCAGACCACGAACTCGCCTAGCGAGGCGGCGAAAGCCGAAGTGGTATGAAAATCCGCAGACCCTAACAGGTCGTGGGGGTTCAAGTCCCCCCGCCCGCACCACACGCATATGCTTTGGCTAGGATGGAACCATCCTGGCACCGGACTGGGCCGCTCGGCCCGCTTAGTCCGACGCTTTAAGGCGCTTCTGCATACGAACGTATGCAGCGCTCTTCCCGCGAAGGCGGGTCGTAGTCAGAAGTTTGTTGCAATTTTCTGACATAGAGTTATACTGGGGTAGTCAGAAGTTTGTTGCATTTTTCTGACATGAGGCCACCCCATGTCCACTCCGGCATCGAGCATTCCAGCCGCCATCCGGGATCGCATCTCCGCCCCGGCGCAGCCGCGCGTCTGGACCCCGGAGGACTTTGCCGACCTGGGGCCGCGCACTGCGGTCGATCAGGCCCTCCACCGGCTGGTCGCTTCCCGAAACTTACGGCGGATTGCGCGCGGCTTCTACGACACCCCCCAGGAGAACCGGCTCACCGGAAAGCCCACCTATCCTAATCCGCGCGACGTGATCGACGCGCTGGCCCGCAAGGGCAAGGTCCGGGTGGTGGTCGATGGCCTCACCGCCGCTAACGATCTCGGACTCACCGATGCCGTCCCGGCGCGAATCTGCGTGCTCACCGATGGCCGTCTGCGACCCATCACACTCGGCAATC
>JBEKGF010000043.1:0-37715 GCA_050012935.1 Edaphobacter sp.
TTTGATGTTGAACTCTTTTTCGAGGCCGGTGACCAGGTCGGGGAGGGTGAAGGAGTCGAGGGTGCCGGAGTCAAAGAGGGATTCGTCCGGGGTGGGGTCGTTGGAGATGTCGGCGACTGCGTGGATTACTTTGAGGATGCCTGCCTGGGTGCTCATAGTTTTCCTGTCTTGCAATTTGTAACTATCTGCGTTGCTTTTGACGAAGAGGAGATTATTTCGTTTCGCCTGAGGCTCGGCTGATGGGTGTCTGGTAGGTGTCGTACTGCTGGAGGATGTCGGAGAAGAGGGCGCCGGCGAGTTCGGTGTAGCCTTCGCCTGTGAAGTGAGTGTGGTCGGGCTGAGCCCAGGAGACGGCGACCCAGTCGCGCATGGAGCCGAGGCCTCCCATGCGGGAGCGCTGATCCCAGTAGGCGCAGTTCATCTGGCGGCAGACGGAGCGCTGGGCTTCGACGATGCGATCGACTCCGGTAAAGGGCTTCCAGGCGCGGCGGCCGGCGCGAAGGGCGCGGTCGGGCGGGCCGACGACGAGGATGGAGGCGTTGGGAGCGGCGCGACGGATGCGCTCGATGATGCGGCGGAACATGGCGGCGTAGCCCTCTTCGGTCCAGTTGCGGTCGCCGGCTTCGTTGGTGCCATAGGAGAGGACGATGAGGGCGGGGTTCGCGGCGGTCATCAGAGTTTGCTGGAGGGTTTCGTTCCAGCGAAGGAAGAGAGAGGCTTCGGCGCCGTTGATTCCGGCGGCTTCGTAGGTTACGCCTGCGGGGTTTTCGGTGGCGAGACCGAGGAGACGAACGGGGGCCTGATCGATGGTGAGGACTTCGAAGTGGTGCGGGCCGGGTTCGACCTTGGTGGTGAAGTGGCCGGCGGTGTCGGCGACGACCGTGTCGGAGCTTGCGGTGGAGACGGTGGCGATGAGGGTGTCGTTGTCGCGGATCTCGATGGAACCGCCGTTGGGCTGGACGAGGTACTGGACTTCGAGCGAAGTGGCGTCGGCGTCGAGGGAGACCCAGTTCCCTGCTGCTTCTGTGCTGAGGCCGACGCCGCCCATGCCTACCATGCCGTCTCCGATGTCTTTGAGATGAGTGCCGAGGGCTAGCCAGCCGGTGGATTGCGCGCGCCGGGTGCCGTGGATGTGGTATCCGGCGAAGGGATAACCGGGGTAAGAGAAGCCGGCTCCGCCGTCGCCGAATTTTTCCTGGAAGAGAGTGCGGAGAGCTCCGGTGAAGAGGTCGGCGGCGGTGTGGGAGTCGCCGAACTGAATGACGCGGACGAGCTGAGTTGCGGGATCGGCCTCAAGCTGGTGGAGCTGATCGAAGAAGGGATGGAGGGCGGGGGGATTCTCGATGCCGACGCGCGGACTGGCTAGCGCGTGCATGATGCGGTCGGTGATGGCTTCGCGGCTGCCGAGGGAGACGGGTGGTGTGGGGCGGAGGGAGACGGCGGCGGTGTGAGCTACCGGGGTTGATGTGTGTGTCGTTGCGATGGACTGGGTCGAGTGAGTTGAGGGTGTGTGGGTTGCGGTGGATTTGGAGGATTTTGCGGTGCGCCTGGCGTGGGTTTTTGTCTTGTAGGGTTTGGCTGCGGGGGCGCGTTTGACGGTTGCCGGGGGAGTGGTGGGTTTTGTGGTTGTTGCAGTCTGCAATGCGCGGGACGTTGAGCCGGCTGATGCGGCGAGGAGCAGGAGCATCAACGTTGCGCTCAACTTTGTGGTCAACGTCGTGGAGATACGCTGGAGCGACATTTATTGCACCCCCGTTGGTTTGGCCGAGGCGTCTGAGATGGCCGCCGGTGGGAGCTTCGGTTGAGGACCCTGGTGCGATTGCATGTACCTCTCGTAGCCTATCAGGAGTTGACCGGTGAGGAGTTGAGCAACGATGCGTGCGCCCTGTGGCGACGGGTGAATGAGATCGGCACCAACCATGGGAGGCTGCCGGTTGTACCACTGGCTCATGGTACCGTTGCCGCCCATGGCCTGGTAAGTGTTGAAGAAGCCACATCCTGTCTCGCGGGCGACACGCTGCTGGATGGCGACGATCTCGGGGATGGCACGCATGGTGGTGATCTGGTCGCCGTCGCGCTCGCCGCGATCCATGGGGCTCATGATGAGAATGGAGGCGTTAGGGAGGGCGGTGCGGATGCGGCCGATGGCGCGAATGAGCTCGGGTTCGTATTGCTTTTCGACGTAGGCGGGGAAGCTGGACTCGTTGGTGCCGTAGTTGATGACAACGAGGTCGGGGTTGCGGTGCTCGAGCGCGGGGTAGAAGGTCTCGGGATTGAAGGCTCGGGACATGACGGTGGTGGAGGCTCCGTTGAGACCGATGCTGTCGTAGGTGACGCCGCGGTCGTTGCGGCTGAAGACTATGCCAAAGAGTTGGACGGGGTTGCCGGTGACCTGGAGCTTGACTTGTCTGGTGCCTGCGGGGATCGGGACGGAGGCTGAGTCGATCTTTTTGGCGTCGCCAGCGGTTTTGACAGTGCCTGCGGGTGCGTCGTCTGCGGTGATTTCTACATCTCCGCCGCCGGGCTCCTCCATGTATTCGACTTCGATGGAGGTGGAGTCGTGGGCTGTGAGATGGACGGTGCTGGTGGCACCGATGGGGCCGGTGAAGATGGCTCCGCCGAGGCCGTAGTTGGCTTCGCGCATGGAGCCGACGGCGGTGTCGATCTTCCATCCGGTGCCGGAGACGTCGACGCCGCGATGGCCATACCATGCCCAGGGTTTGGCGATGAGGATGAAGCCGGGGCCGGCGTTGCCGAAACGCTCCTGGAGGAGATCGCGGGCGTCGCCAGTGATGAGGTCGGCGGTGGTGGGCGAGTCACCGTAGTGGACGATGCGGACGGTCTGGGTTTGGCCGTTGCGGAGACTGCCGAGGGCGGCGTAGAAGTGGTCGAGGGCCCCGTTGTCGTCGATGAGGAACTGGGAGTCAAGGGTGGGGGTGGCTGCTACGGCGACGCTGCCGCGGACTTTTGGTCTGGGGACGGCGAGGGCGGCTGGGACCGGAGGTGGCGGGATTTTGACGATGGGGAGGATGGAGGCTTCGCCGGGGAAGTCGGTGATGGGACGGAGGGTGGCGGGATCGAGGCCCCTGGTGGCGCTGACGGCGTAGTGAACGACGAGGAGGATCGCGGCGAAGGTGGCCGTGGCGAGCATCGTCTGTGTAGGAAATTTGGGCATGGCTAGAAGTTGCTGTAGACGAAGGAGGTTGAACCGCGTCCGGCGAGGAACTCGATGAGGAGAACGGCAGAGGCGAGGCCCGCGCCTTGAACGATGAAGGGGGCGCGGCCGAAGATTTCGACGGTTTTATCGAACCATTTGGGCGGGACGGCGTGGATTGCTACTCCTGCCAGCATGACGGCGATCATCGGGAGACTGATGTTGCTGACGGTGAAGGTCATCGAGCTCAGGCGGTCGAGGATGGCGAGGGCTGTCGCGACATCCGGGGAGCGGAAGAAGATCCAGGTAAGGCAGACGAAGTGGAAGGTGACGAAGATGGCGACGTAGCGGCCCCATTGGGTTGGGGCGGTTTTGCCCTGGAGCTTTTGACGGAGGGTCTGGTAGGTGCGGAGGGTGGTGAGGCCGAGGCCGTGGAGTAGTCCCCAGAGGACGAAGGGCCAGCCGATGCCGTGCCAGAGACCGCCGAGAAGGAAGA
The DNA here is from genome assembly GCA_050012935.1 of Edaphobacter sp. Taxonomy (GTDB): domain Bacteria; phylum Acidobacteriota; class Terriglobia; order Terriglobales; family Acidobacteriaceae; genus Edaphobacter. The sequence continues at coordinate 3,651 of JBEKGF010000043.1, forward strand.
CGATGATGGGGTAGAGGTAGCCTGCTCCCTTCCAGCGGGCGGCGTTGGGGAGGGAGAAGTAGACGTAGTCGCGGAGCCAGTTGGAGAAGGTGATGTGCCAGCGGCGCCAGAAGTCGGCGATGTTGAGGGATTGGTAGGGGCGGTTGAAGTTGTCGGGGATGTTGAGGCCGAGGAGGAGGCAGAGGCCCATGGCGATGTCGGTGTAGCCGGAGAAGTCGAAGTAGATCTGGAGGGCGTAGGCGTAGACGCCGATGAGGACTTCGGCGCCGCTGTAGAGGGTGGGAGTGTCGAAGATGCGGTTGGCGATGTTGTTGGAGAGGAAGTCGGCGATGAGGAGTTTTTTGGTGAGGCCGGAGGCGATGAGAAGGAAGGCTCGGCCACCCTGGGTTTGGGTGAGGGCGAAGGGTTGCTGGAGCTGTTTGATGAGGTCGGAGAGACGGTTGATTGGGCCGGCGACGATGACGGTGAAGAGCGAGGCGGAGGTGAGATGAGTGAGGTAGCTGCGGGTTCCGGGGCGTGTTCCGCGGTAGAGGTCAATGGTGTAAGTCATTGACTGGAAACAGTAGAAGGACAGGCTGAGAGGGAAGATCCAGCGGTAGAGCTCGCCTAGTCCGACAGGGATGAGTTTGGTTGCGGCCAGGAGACCGACGTTTAATATGACGCTGACCGAGACAAGGGCCAGGCGGGGGCGGGTTCTTTCGCGGGGGATGCGCTGGAGGTCCCAACCGACGAGGAAGTCGATGGTGGCGGCGATGAGCAGAAGAATGGGGTAGAACCAGGCCAGACGGGCTAGAAAGAGGAAGTTAGCGGCCAGCAGGACTGCGAGGCGGGCGGATTTCCAGCGGTAGCAACCCCAGTAGAGGGTGATCGCTATGGCGGCAAAGGCGAAGTATGCCGGGCTCAGGGGAGACATGATGCGGTTCCATCCAGATTGTAGATCGGGGCCGGAGGAGGGGATTTCCGGTTCCAGCCGATCGGCTCAGATAAGACGATTGGAGGGTGAAAAAGCCACTTTTCGGGAGATTTGGAGTTCGCTTTTCCCAAGCCCATCGTTACATGAGCCTGAGCGGCGCGCAGGAGGAAATAAAAACAAAAAAAATGGTACTCCAAAGAGTAACGAGAGACCTGTCTAGACGGGTGTTAACTCTCCTCTCAACATTGACTTGGCGGCGGGGCGGACTTTTTTGGCCTTTTTCGAGGCCTGGAGGCAACCCCGAAAACCGTTGACAACGGACTTGCGGTGTGATGAACCGAGGCTCATTTTAGTGCTTGAAAAAGTACACTATCTGTCTTGAATTTCTTATACTTAAGGGATGGATACGAGACCCGGAAACGAACGTATGGCAACACTGGCAGGGAGGTCCAAAGCCGCTGTAATTTTAGCGGCAGTGGTCATCCTGTCGGCTTTTGCGACGGACACCGCTACTCCGGCTTCCGCGCGTGAGACTGATCCGACGATGATGACGAACGATGTCCTAACGTCCGAGATCGTCACGACCGTGCAACCACCCAAGACCACGGTCTTAACCCGAATCAAGAGCGGTATGGCGAGCTGGTATGGTTCGGTATTGCAAGGCCACCTGACTGCGAGTGGCCAGCGCTTCAATATGTTTGATTTGACTGCAGCTCACCGAACATTGCCCTTTGGCAGCCGGGTGAAGGTGACCGACCTAAGGAACCACCGTTCTGTTGTAGTGACGATCACGGACCGGGGGGTTTTGTACCCGGAGCGGGTGATCGACCTGTCTTGGGGGGCGGCTCAGGAGCTGCATATGCTCAAGATGGGGGTCGACCCGGTTCGGCTTGAGTTGATTACCGAGCGGAGTTAGTTGGCCGTCTGAGAGCGGTCTGAGAATTGAGGGCTTTAGCTTGGGTAATGTCCTGGGTTGAAGCCCTTTCTCTTCGGATTTCCTACTTTTTATGGGCTAAGACCTGCGAGCTTTCAGGATCGCGTCGATCTCTGTTCGATGAGGCATGGAGGGGGCTGTGCCTGGACGAGTAACGGAGATGCCGGCTACTGCGCAGGCAAACCTTGTGGATTCAGCGAGATTCATGCCTTCGGCCAGGGCTGTGGCGAGACCTCCGTTGAAGGCGTCGCCGGCTCCCGTAGTTTCGACGACTGGACCGGCGTTGATGGCTGGCACGTGTTGGGTGCAGACGTGGTTTTTGATGAAGGCTCCCTGAGCGCCGAGGGTAAGGATTACGTTGCGGACGCCTCGGTTCAGGAGGGCGGTTGCGGCTTTTTCGGCGGAGGCGAGGTCGGTGACCGGGATTCCGGTGAGGGCGGCGGCTTCGGTTTCGTTGGGGGTGAGGTAGTCGCAGAGGGGGTAGATGGTTTGGGGTAATGGGGCGGCTGGGGCCGGGTTGAGGATGGTGGGGACGCCGTTATCGTGGGCGATCTTGAGGCCGTGCTCGACGGTGGGGAGTGGGAGTTCGAGCTGGGCGACGAAGACGGCAGAGGCGGCGATGAGGTTGGTGGCCTGATCGACTTCGGCGGGGGTGAGTTCGAAGCAGGCGCCGGGGACGACGATGATGGCGTTTTCTCCGCGGGCGGCGTCGATGAGGATGGCTGCGGCTCCGGTGGGGTTTGGGGTGGAGAAGATGAATTGAGTGTCGATGCCTTCGGTGCGGTAGAGGGTGCGGGCGATCTCGCCGAAGGGGTCGGGGCCTAGTTTGCTGATGAAGCTGACGGTTGCTCCGGCGCGGGCGGCGGCCACGGCCTGGTTGGAGCCTTTGCCGCCGGGGCCGAGTTGGAAGGAGTGGCCCATGCGGGTTTCGCCCCAGGCGGGGAGACGATCGATGCGGAAGGCGAGGTCGGCGACGTAGCTGCCCATGACGGTGACGGTTTTGTTGGTCATGCTAAAGGCTTAACACGGATTCGCATGGATGACACGGATTAAAAACAAACGGCGAATTTGGATTCTCGCTCGGTTTGGGTTGAGAGCCTGGTTTTGCTGCCAGCTTCGACCGCACACAGGGAAAACCAGGGCGGTAAGATGGTCGTCATGGCAGTGGATGCGAAGTTACAGGTGATTCTGAATGCGGGTAAGGCGCTAGGTCTGCCTCCGATTGAGACGATGACGGTGGAAGAGGCTCGGGCGGAGCGGGCGGCGATGATGGCGCGGTTTGTGCCTATGCCTGAGTACGCCGAGGTGAAGGTCAAGGAGCGGTCGATTCCGGCTAGTGGGCGTTCGATCGCTGCAAGGGTTTATCGGCCTGCTGGTGCGAGTGGGATCTTGCCGGTGGTGGTGTTCTTTCATGGCGGCGGGTTTGTGGTTTGTACGCTGGAGACGCATGATCCGTATTGCCGGGCGCTGGCGACGGAGGCCGGGGTGATGGTGGTGTCGGTGGACTACCGACTGGCTCCGGAGTATAAGTTTCCGGCTGGGGTGGACGATTGCCTGGCCGCTACGGAGTGGGTGCTCGCTCATGCAGGGGAGCTTGGCGGGGATTCGCGGCGCGTGTTTGTTGCGGGGGATAGCGCTGGAGCAACGCTGGCTACTGTTACGGCTTGGACGTTGCGGGATCGTGGGGAGGCTGGGCGGCTGGCGGGGCAGATTTTGCTTTATCCCGTGGCTGGGTACTACGACCCGCCTACGGTTTCGTATGTGGAGATGGCTGAGGGGTATGGGCTGACGCGGAAGGGGATGATCTGGTTTTGGGATCACTATTTGAGTGACAAGAGTGAGGTTGAGGATTTTCGGGCGGTTCCGTTGAGGGCTTCGTCTCTTGCGGGTTTGCCCCGGGCGTTTGTGGTGACAGCGGAGTATGACGTGTTGCGGGATGAGGGGCAGGCTTATGCTCGGCGGATGGAGGCTGATGGGGTTGATGTGACGCATGAGTTTGCGCTGGGGATGAACCATGGATTCGCGGCTTCGCCGAATGAGTTTCCGTTTTTGCCTCAGGCTAAGGAGTTGTTGCGGAGGATGGCTGGGTGGATTGCGGGGTAGGTCCGGATATTTCTAGCTTGTGAAATATTGGTGCGAATAGTTTTTCGAGGAGGCGCGCGTGCGCAAACGGTGGCTGTCAATTTCATTGAGCGTTTCACTTTGGGTTGCCGCCTATGCGCTTGCTCAAGCTGACTCATCGCCACACAAGGTTCAAATGGTTACCGTCGAACCAGGTGTGCAGCTTGAAGTTCTGGATTGGGGTGGTTCCGGCACGCCCCTCATCTTCCTAGCTGGAGCTGGGGATACCGCGCATCGTTTTGACAACTTCGCTCCACAGTTCACAAAACAACATCTCGTCTACGGCATAACGAGGAGAGGATCTGGCGCATCCTCCCAACCCGCACCCGCCAACGGCAATTATTCAGCAGACCACCTCGGGGACGATGTCCTCGCGGTAATTAAGGCGCTTCATATAGAACGCCCTGTGTTGGTCGGGCATTCCATCGCTGGCCAGGAACTGAGTTCAATCGGAAGCCGCTTTCCACAGAAGGTTTCCGGACTCGTCTATCTCGATGCGGCGACGGGCTTCGCTTTCTATGATGCGGCGCACCCACTCATAGCCACTGAGATGAACGACATCAAGATGCGCATCCATGAGATCGAAGCTGGTGGAGTGGATGAACAGAAGAAGCTATTGGAACTGGAGACAGCTGTCGCACACTTCGAAGCCGTTCTCCACCAGAACAATACCGAAATAGCGAATATGCCGCCACTGCCGCCTCGTTCGCCGATCGGTGCCGCGCTCAACTTTGGTATGCAAAAGTACACGAGCATTCCTGTTCCCGCTCTGGCTATCTATGCCTGCCCGCACAACTGGGACCGCTTACCGGATAGCCCTAGGAAAACCGCTCTGATTGCAGACGATAAAGCACGCTGCACGCGCTGGGCCGATAACTTCCGCCAAGGCGTGCCTAGCGCTCACATCGTCATGATCCAGAACGCAGACCATTATGTGTACCTGAGCAACGAAGCTCAGGTGATTGCTGAAATGAATGCGTTTCTGGACAAGCTTCATTGAGTAAAGACCAAGAAGCTGCTCCATTGAGGACACCGAAATTTTACTCGCGCCGGTCAGAAGCCGAATGATCAATTACTCCTCAGAAGTGGGCTTGTCGGAAGCGTTGCGGAAGGGGTCCGAGGAATTCAATCTGGTTTTTTGGGTTGCCACTTTTTACGAGTGGGGGCTTGGGGTTCGGGTGGTGAAGTGGGTTCGGATGGGGATGCCGGTGCTTGTTCGGAAACAGCCGTCGGGGTTTCGGGTTGGGTTGGCTGAGTTGTGGCTGTGGCTTTGGGTTGCCACTTTTTTCGTTCAGGAATTACGGCTGGTTGTGGCTGCGTCTCGACAGGCTTTGGTCCTTCAGGTTGCTGGATCTCTTGAGTTGAGGATTGGGTGGGATTTTTTTCGGTGGAGGGAGCGGTGGACTTCGGCTGCCATTTTTTGCGTTCCGGAGCGGGAGGCGGTGGGTTGGTGGTTGTGGCTGAGAGGTTCTGAGCGGCTGGGGTTGGGATGGCGCTCTCGGGGTCCTTCGACTGCGTTCCGTTCGACTCGCCTGCGGCTCGCTCAGGGACTTCGCTCAGGATGACGGGGTTTTGGGTAGTGGGTGGCGCGGATGTCGTGACGATGGGTTTTGTTTCGGCTGGTGCGGTTGGTTTGGTTTCGATGGTTGGGGTGGTGAGGCCTTTGGCTTTGCGGACGCCTTCGAGGAGGAGTTCGGCTACGTCTTTGATGGCGATGTCTTCGCGGGCGGCTTTGCTGGGGGTGCTGCCCAGCATGCTCTTGCAGAAGGGGCAGCCTACGGCGAGGATTTTTTCTGTTGTTTCTCCTCCTGCTGTCGCGAGGGTTTGCTGGGCTTCGCGAAAGCGGTTGTCGGAGATGCGCTCGTCGCCGGGTTCTTCTTCCTTCCAGAACTGTGCGCCGCCGGCTCCGCAGCAGAAGGAGTTTTCGCGGTTGCGGGGGAGCTCGGGTGTGTTGTTCGAGAGGATGTGGAGGAGGTTGCGCGGGGCGTCGTAGACGCCGTTGTGGCGGCCAAGGTAGCAGGGGTCGTGGTAGGTGATGGTGGCTTCGCTTGGGGCGGGCTGGAGTTTTTTGTTGGCGACTAGGGTTTCGAGGTACTCGGTGTGGTGGAGGACTTTGTAGTCGCCGCCGATTTGTTTGTACTCGTGGCCGAGGGAGTTCATGCAGTGCGGGCAACTGGCTACGATGAGTTTGGGGTGGATGGTGTTGAGGGTGGAGACGTTTTTGTCGGCTAGCTGGCGGTAGAGGTATTCGTTGCCGGCGCGGCGGGCGCTGTCGCCGGTGCAGCATTCTTTTTTGCCGAGAACGGCGAAGTTGACCTCGGCGTGATTGAGGAGTTCGACGAAGGCGCGGGCGGTTTTTTGCGCTTGCGGATCGTAGCTGGCGGCGCAGCCTACCCAGTAGAGGACGTCGGGGGTGGGGTTTTCGTCGGTGGTTTTGACGGCGAGTCCGTCGGCCCAGGCGAGACGCTGCTCGTGGTTGATGCCCCAGGGGTTCTGGGCTCGCTCCATGCCTCGGAAGGCGGACTGGAGTTGCTGGGGGAATTCGCCTTCGATCATGACCTGGTTGCGGCGGATGTCGATGATGTCGAGCATCTGCTCGTTTTGAGTGGGGCAGACTTCGATGCACGCTCCGCAGGTGGTGCAGGCCCAGGCGGCTTCGGGGGTGAGCGCGAATTTGAGGAGCGGGTTGGGGCTTTGGGTTCCTTTTTCGAATGGCGCAGGGGTGAAGGCGAATGGGCTTTGTTGCGCGGCGAGATCGTTGAGTTCCATCCGCTTGTTGATCTCGAGCGCGGCGGGAGAGAGGGATTTGCCGGTGGCGGTGGCTGGGCAGACATCCTGACAACGGTTGCACTGGATGCAGGCGTAGGCGTCGAGGAGACGGGGCCAGGCGAGGTCTTCGAGTTTGTTGGCTCCGATGGTTTTGGTTGCGGCTTCGGCTTCGGTGTTATTGGCGCTTTCGGTGTTTTCTTCGGCCTCGAGATTGAGCGTCGCAAGTGGGAGGACGCCGGAGGTGGGTTCGCGTTCGACGAAGTACTTGGCCGGAGCCATGAAGATGTGGATGTGTTTGGTGTAGGGGAAGTAGGCGAGGAAGGCCAGGACGGAGCCGAGTGCTCCCCAGTAGCCGAAGATGCGGAAGGCTTCGGCGTTGGCGGGGGTGAAGAGATGCGAGAGTGCGGTGGCGAAGGGTTGGAGTGGGTCGGGACCTTCGAGGGCGAGCTTTGCGCCGGCTCCGATGGCTCGGCTGCCTACGTGGAAGAGGATGAAGGTGGAGACGATGAGGGAGTCGCGGGTGATTTTGGAGTGCTGGACGTCTGGGTGGAGGAGGGTGCGCGGGTTGAAGCGGAAGTCCCGGCGGCTGGGGAGAACGAAGCGGCGGATGACTAGCGCGATGACTCCGAGGAGGACGAGGAAGCTAAGGATGTCGGCGAGGAGGTTGTAGGTTGCGCCTATGGGGTTTGTTGAGGCGATGGTGAATGGCAGGTAGCCTTCGATGGCGTCGACCAGGTTGACGAGGCCGTAGAAGACGAAGCCGTAAAAGATGAAGGAGTGGAAGAGGCCGATGGTGGGGCGCTTTTTGAAGGTGCGGGTTTGCAGGAGGGTTGTGGTGAGAGCGTAGATGAGACGGCGGGGGATGTTGTTGAAGCGGGGTTCGGGGTCTGGCGTGCCTCGGCGGATGCGGAGATAGAGGCGATAGAAGCCTTCGAAGGCGAACGCCAAGGTAATGAGCGCGAAGAGGAGGAAGGCGAGCTTTTGTGGGAGTGGAAGCATTGGCTTCGATGAGGAGAGCATACCCCAGGGGCTTAAGCCCCTCTCTATTACGCCGGGTTTCTTAGAGGCCTAAGGCTAAAGCCTTGGGTTACCTAGAAGCAAGAACAATGCAAAAGCAAGAACAAAGGCAAAGGCAAAGGCAAAGGCAAAAGCAAGAACAAAGGCAAAAGCAAGAACAAAGGCAAAAGCAAAAACAAAGGCAAAAGCAAAAGCAAAGGCAAAAGCAAAATGCGGGGGTTCTTCGCTGCGCTCAGAATGACAACTCAAACTCAGTTTTTTTAGATAGCGACTATTTTTCAGGCATGATTATTTTTTCAATTCGGTGAGGATGGCTGGAATGAGTTGGGGGACGTCGCCGATGATGCCGTAGTCGGCGATCTTGAAGATGGGGGCTTCGGCGTCGCGGTTGATGGCGACGATGATTTTGCTCTTGTTCATGCCGGAGAGGTGCTGGACTGCGCCGGAGATGCCGATGGCGATGTAGAGCCTGGGCTGGACCGTTTTTCCTGTTTGGCCTACTTGTTCGGAGTAGGGACGCCAGCCGGCATCGACGATTGCTCTTGTTGCGCCTACTGCTGCCCCAAGCTGGTCGGCGAGTGCCTCGACGTATTGGGTGAAGCCTTCTGCGCTGCCAACGCCGCGGCCGCCGGAGATGACGATTTCGGCTTCGGCTAGCGAGACTCGGGAGCTGCGCTCGGCGGTTTTGCCGGTGACTTTCAGACGTGGCGCGGGAAGGTTGAGGTCGACGTCGAACTGTTCGGCGGCTTCGGCGCGTGGCGCTGCGGGATTGAAGACACCGGGTTTGATGGTGACGACGGCGATGGGGCCGGTGGCCCCTCCCGCGGTCTCGATGGTTTCGGTGACTCGCGCGAGGAAGGTGTAGTGCTGGGCGGTTAGAGTTTCACCGCTGGCTTTGAGGCTGATGACGTCTTCGAGGAGTGGGGCGTCGAGTTTGATAGCGACTCGTGGGCTGTATTCGCGGCCGCTGCGACTGGCTCCGATGAGGATGACTGAGGCTTCGCCTTCGCGGGCGATCTGGGCGACGGCGGCAGACCAGAGTTCGGAGTCGTACTGCGCGAGGGCTGGCAGGTCGGCGACGAGGACCTGATCGACGGCGCGGGCGATCTCTGCGGCAATGGGCGCGATGTTGCTGCCCAGCACGAGAGCGGTGACCGGGGTGTCGCTTCCCTTTTGTTGAGCGAGTTCGCGGGCCGCAGTGACCATCTCCCAGGTGCTTTTGCTTACTTTTCCGTTGGCGTGCTCTGCGACGATGAGAATCATGCGATCACCTTGGCTTCGTTGCGCAGCAGATCGACGAGTTGAGATGCCGCTGCGGGTGCGTCTTTGCCGTCGAGGATTTTGTTGAGGCGGCTTTTGACCTGAATCTCTGCGTTGGTGAATTTAATCTTTGGAGTTACGTTGAACCGATCGAGAGACTCTTTGCGGAGTTCCTTTTTCTTCGACTTCATGATGTTGGGGAGGGTGGGATAGCGCGGCTCGTTGAGGCCCTGCTGGGTGGTGATGACGGCGGGGAGCTCGAGGGTGAAGGTTTCGCTGCCTTCCTCGACATCGTGCTTGCCGGTGAGCGTGGCGCCTTTGAGTTCGAGGGCGCTGGTCCAGGTGACTAAAGGCCAGTTGAGGCGTTCTGCGGTTGCGGCGCCGAGGGCGTGACTGTCCCAATCGGCTTGCTGGCCGCCGGAGAGGATGAGCGTGGCCTGCTCCTGCTGAGCGATCTGGGCGAGAACTTTGCTGAGCGCGATGGCGTCGAGGCGCGTGTCGGTTTCGACGTGGATGGCGCGATCGACTCCCATGGCGAGGGCAGTGCGGAGTGCGTCCTGGACGCGGGCAGGGCCGACGGCGACGGCGACGATCTCGGCTTCGACGCCGCTCTCGCGAAGACGGAGTGCCTCTTCGACGCCATACTCGTCCATGGTGTCCATGACGAGTTTGCTGTTTTCGAGAGCGACGGCGCCGTTTGCGACGTGGACGCTCTCTTCCGCGTCGAGGACCTGGCGAATGTAAGTGAGGATGCGCATGGTTTGCTCTTGGTTCGTTGTTGATCTTTCGTGCGGTCTATTGGAGGGCGGTTTAGCGTCTCCCTCAACTAAGCGTACCTCAGGGCTAAAGCCCACCGCAGAATTGGTTTCGCAGCCTGTTAAGCTGCTTCCATTTCCTGCAGAATACTGAACGGAGGGTCAGAAAGTCAACGCGCCTTTCTGGCTGCTTTGGATGGAGCGGTGCGTTGCCGGCGCGGTCTGGAGGAGCGGGTTCGGAGGCCCTCTGTGAGGAGATAGGCGAAGTGGCTTGCGATCTCTTCGCCGGTGAGTGGACCTGAGGGTTTGTACCAGGTGCCGATCCAGTTGATGGCTCCGGACATGACGAAGGAGGCGAGCTTGGAGTCGCAGGGGGCGATGGATTTGTCGGCGATTCCCTCTTCGATGTAAGAGCGGATGGAGGCGTCGATGCGGCGCTTGAGTGCGCGGACCAGCTTGCGTGTTTCGGGTGAGAGCTCGTTTTCGTCGAGCATGGAGACGCAGCGTCCGTACTCGTGGAGGACGACCGATTTTGCGTAGGCTTCGATGTAGGCTTTGACTTTGTCGAGGCCGGTGCCGCGGCTGACGAGGGCTTTGTCGAGCAGGCTTTCGATGAGGGAGATACCGGCGTGATAGCACTCGACGAGGATCTCTTCCTTATTGCGGAAGTAGTAGTAGAGCGCGGGTTTGGTGATCTGCAGGCGTTTTGCCAGCTCGCTCATCGAGGTTCGGCGGTAGCCCTGCTCGAGAAACATGTGAGCTGCTGTTTGCAGGACGGCATCGCGCTTGATGTCCTGATTGCGCTGTCGAGCCTGAAATGCCTTCCAGGGTTCGTGTGGGCGCCGGGAATTGTCCTTCATGTCCTGATTGTCGCAGGATCGGGGTTGGACGCAAGAGCTTTTTGGCGACTAGACCTTGAGCCCGATGAGCCGCATGAGTTCGATGCCATTACTTTTGGTGACGATGCCGCTCTGCAGCTTGTAGTCGAACTTCATCCTGCCGTCCTCGATGCGGTCCTGGAGATGGACGTTATGGAGGCGCGGATCTTTTTCATGGCCGATGTTGGTCAGGGCGAGGTCGTGGGTGCTGATGAGGCCGATGGCTCCGCTGGCGAGCAGTGCGTGGACTACGCCTTCGGCCCCGATGAGGCGATCTTTGGAGTTTGTGCCTTGCAGGAGCTCGTCGAGGAGAAAGAGGACGGGAGGATGGTCTTCGGCGAGGTCGCAGATGTGACGCAGGCGAGTGATCTCGGCGTAGAAGCGGGAGGCTCCCTCCTGGAGCGAGTCATTGATGAGGATGCTTGCGCCGATCTGTAACGGCGTCAGTTGCATACGCTGGGCGCGCACCGGGGCTCCCGCCATGGCGAGGACGGCGTTGATGCCGATGGAGCGGAGGAGGGTGCTTTTGCCGGACATGTTGGAGCCGCTGATGAGGAGAACGCGGGTTTCGCCGCAGATGCCGATGTCGTTGCGAACGCATTTTGCGGCGGGGATGAGGGGATGGCCGAGTTGTCCGGCGATGAAGCAGGGAGGGCCTTCGAGGAATTCAGGGAAGGGATCGGCGGGATGCTCGTAGCTGTAGGCGGAGAGGGATAGGAGAGCTTCTGCTTCGCCGACGGCTTCCAGCCAGGAGCGGACGGCTGCTCCGTGAGCGTGGCGCCAGGCTTCGGCTGCGTAGGCGACCTGCACCACGTACATCAATGGAATATTGAGGGTCTTCATGAACACGCTGTCGAGGGAGCGGATGTATTCGACGATGGTTCGGAGGCGGGCTATGGCCTGCGAGGCTGCGAGATGGTGCGAGGAGAGCTGCGTCTTGATGGCCTGAAGGCGTGGAGCCTGGAACTGTTCGCGCTCCAGCCGCGCCAGCAGCGAGGAAAGGAGTTGGAGGTCTTCGAGAGCGTGTTCTGTGCCTTGGAAGATTGCCGCGGTTTGTTTTCGGAGTGACGCGGTGATGATGGTCTCGATGATGAGGATTATGAAGAATGGGGCTTTTGTTCCAAGTTCTGCCCATACGATGGCGGCTGCGATGGCTGCGATCGCGAGCACGAGAGAGAGCCAGCGTAGCCAAGGGTTGGCGAGTTGATTGGTGGCTTCGGCCCATTGCGTGAGGGCCCCGGGATGGATGCCGACTTTAAGGTCTTCGCCGAGGATGGCTACGTCTTCGCGGAGATCGAGGCGAGTTCGAAGTTCGGCGATGGCTGCCTGGCGCTGGGTGATTTCGGCAACCGGCGCTGGAGATAAGAGCCATGCGGCGAGAGTGTCTTCTCCCATGCGGGTGCGAGCGAGGGATAGGAGCTTGAAGAGGCTGGCTTCGCCGAAGAGGTCGAGGTCGGTGGCGTAGAGGCTAGAGTGAATGTCGAAGCGCGTTGCGGTTTGGGCGGTGCCAGATTGTTCCGGGGTGATCTGATCCGGGGTGATCCAGCGATCTTCGATGCGGGCCAGGCCTTTGCGGTAGAAGTCGACGGCACGCTCGGCGCATGCTCGATTGCGCAATATCTTTGTGTGGACAATGGCGATTGCGAGGAATGCTGTGAGCGCCAGGAGCAACCACCACGGGGAGAAGGCGTTGCGATGCAGGGAGAACCAGGCTGCGATCAGGGTTGCGACGACGAGGAGGAGGCGCAGATTTCCGAGGCGGATGTGCTGCTTTTCGAAGTAAGCAACCTGCATCTCGCGGGCTTGCTGGCGATGCTTGTATTCCTCGGACGGGGAGAGGCTGGAGGGAGACACAAGAGTATTATCGCTTAGACTTTTCGCCGACGGACGGCGCAGGCTTGCGACAAAAAAAGAGAGCAGGCAGCTTGTCGGCTGCCCGCTCTACGCACTGAATAGGTTACGTACGGTTAGAACAGGTACTTCAATGCGAATTGAAGCTGACGCTCTCCCTGTGCGTTGTTGACGAGACCGAAGGTGTTGCCGATGGACGAGTTCGGAGCCACCAGGATCGGGTGGTTCAGAGCATTGATGGCTTCGGCGCGGAACTGCAGGCTCTGGTGCTCGACGATGTTGAAGCTCTTGGAGACGCTGAAGTCGACTGCCTGCAGGCCGGGGCCAGTGTAGCTGCCAACCTGGCAGTTGCCGAAGCCGCTGATGGGTTGAGAGACATTGGCTCCGCTGAACCACTGCTTGCCGGGACTGCCGGGAATGGTGGAGGGTGCGCCCGGCGTCTCGATCGGCGCCCCGTTGCAATCTGCGCGTGGGAAGCCGGAGGTGGTGCCGGAGTTATCGGAGGCTTGCGCTGTGATCGGGAAGCCAGAGTGGAACTGGAGGATCGAGTTCGCCTGCCAGCCGCCGACGACGAGATCGACTGCGCGTGGAATGTTGGAACCGAACATGCGGCCACGGCCAAAGGGCAGATCATAGGTTATAAAGCCGTTGAAGGCATTGGTGACGTTTTGATCGCAACGGCCGTAGTCGGCTGCAGGATCGTAGGTGTTCTGGAAGAAGAAGTGGTTGTTGCCGGCCTGTGTGAGATTGGCGTTGGTATCTCCGTATTGCGCGAAGAAGCCGGACGAGTTGCCCATGCACTTGGACCAGGTGTAGTTGCCCTGGAACTCGAGGCCGTGGCTGAGACGCTGCTGGAAGCTGGTCTGCAGCGCGTTGTAGTTGGAGTAGCCAACCGATGTTGTGAGACGCGCCTGGCCGATAATCCCTAGCAACGTGGAATTGAGATACGGGCTAGGAGCGATGGTGCCGTTCGCCTCGAGCAACTTTTGATTGATCAGCTCGATCGCCATCAGATGGTCCGTCTTCTGGCCAACGTAGCTGACCTGGAAGGTAGACGAGTTGCCGATCTGGTGTTGTACGGTGAGGTTCCACTGCTGCGAGACCGCAGGACGGATGCCACTGAACGCGTGAATACCGGCTCCAGCGAAGCAGACGGGCAACTGTGCGATGGCAGCGGCGACGGTGCAGCCCGACGCCGGGAAGCTGGAGAAGCCCTGATCGAGCGTGGTGGTGGGAAGCGCCTGGGTTGCGCCAGCGTAGGTCACGTTCGGCTGAACGGCGAAGGGCGGATTCTGAAAGAGAAGATTGCCGGTGCCGGTGCTCTCGGTAAAGTTCGAGATGCCGTAGGCTCCGCGGACGACCGTGCCATGATCGAAGCCCGGCTGCCAGGAGAAGCCGACGCGGGGCTGGAAGTTGGTGGGGCCATTGTACTGCGGGTACAGAGCACTGGAGTTGCCGTTGAGACCAGCGATCTCCGTCGCTCCCGTCTGAAGGTTGTAGTTGGTAGCTTGGTTGTTCGCCTCGCCGCGCGGGGTGACGACCTCGTAGCGCAGACCGACGTTCAAGCTGACGTTGGAGCGAACGTGCCAGTCGTCCTGTGCAAAGCCGGAGATGATGTTGTTGCGCAGACTGCGGCCGCCGCCGGAGCCGATGGCAACGTTCTCTGGAAGGCCAAGCAGGAAGTCGGCTTCGGCCCAGCCGCTTGGGGTGGTGGTGGTGGTTCCCTGAGGAATGATCACCGAAGGGTTCGAGGTGAAGGAGCCGTTATACATGAACTCGCCGGCGAGACCAGCGTTGCCTGCATAGATCACGTTGGTCTTGTAGTTGTAGAACTCGAAACCAAGGTTGACGGTGTGTTTTCCGCGAATGAGGGTCACCGTGTCTTCGACTTGAATCACCGTGTCGTGGAACTGGGAGATGAGATTGTTGCTGCCAAGCTGCGGGCCATAGCTGGCGCCGTTGAAGACCTGGAGTGGCAGAAAGGTCTGGTCAGCCGGCGTTCCTGCGATGCCGAAGACCGTGGGCAGGTTCTGGCCAGTTGGATTGGTATATCCCTCGGTGACAGGGAAGTAGCTGCCTCCGAAACGCAGATCGTTCAGAAAGGTGGAGTTGAAGGTGTGGGCATAGTCGAGGACGCCGTTGTAGAGCGGGAACTCGTTGTCGGAGTTTCCGGTCAGCAACTGGCTGTTGGTGGTGGGGTTGGTAAGGTGCTGCTGCGAGTAGCGCGCGTAGATGTGGTCCTTCTGGCTCGCGATCCAGTCGATCTTGATGTCCCCCTGGTCGCTGTTGGTGTAGGAATGCATCACGTTGATCTGGTTGCCGGTGGTCAGATTATTGATTGGCTCAGGGTAAAGAGATGAGTTCAATATCTTGGTAGCAGCGGAGCTGAACGGGACATTGATGATGTTATTCAGGAAGGGCTGACGTCCGCCCGGAGTCGACGCAGAGAACGGATTGTAGAGCTGCTGGACAGGGTTGTTGCAGATTCCCGCCGTGGTGAAGCCAGCGGTGCAGACGCTGCCGAAGTTGCCCTGACGCTCTGCACTGGTGAATACGGTGTAGTGGACCGAGGTTGCAGGCTGGTCAAAACGCGAACCCTGATAGTCCGCGAAGAAGAACAATTTGTCCTTGATGATCGGGCCGCCGATGGTGCCGCCGAACTCGTTCCAACGAAGGATCGGCTTCAGCCCCGTTCCATCGGGATTGTTCACGCCAGGAATATAAGCCGATCCCTTGGTGAGGCCGTTGGCCCACTGGTTGGCGTTGAGTGCGTCGTTGCGAATGAACTCGAAGAGGCTGCCGTGGAACTGGTTGGTCCCGGACTTGAGGGTGACGCTGACGATGCCGCCGAGATAGTTGCCGTAGGAGGCAGGCGCGTTCTGTGAGATGAGGTTGAACTCCTGAATGGCGTCGACACTGGGCGCGAAAGCTACGTCGTTGTTGTCGATTTGATTGTTGTCCATGCCGTCCAGGACGTAATTGTTGGTCTGCTCGCGATTGCCGTTGATATAGGGACGGCCGACCTGAAAGCTGGCCTGAGGGCCGGTGAAGGAACCGGGGTTGAGGCTGACGGCTCCAGGTGAGAGCAAGGTGAGCTGGTTATAGTTGCGCGTGGCGAGAGGCAGCGTTACGTTCGCCCGTGCATCGAGAACCGTGCCCATAAAAGTCTGATCGGTCTGCAGCAGAGGAGGGGCGCTTGAGACCTCGACCGTCTGCGAGGACTGACCGACAGCCATCGCAACGTCGATACGAGCTGTCTGATTCATGACAAGAGAGAAGGCTGGACGCTGAACGGTGGAGAAACCGGAGGCGGTTACAGTAAGCGAGTAGTCGCCGATAGGGAGAGGCGACAGATAGTAGACCCCGGCGGAGTTGGTCTGGGTTGGGTAGGTGGTGCCACGGGAGGCCTCGCGAGCGGTTACAGTCGCTCCTGAGATGACGGCTCCGGATGCGTCGGTTACGGTACCGGTGATTTTAGCGCTGATGTCCTGGCCAAATGCGACAGAACAAACGAGAAACACGAACAGACTGCTTATGATGCGTACTCTCATTGGTAGGCCTCCCCTTCCATATCGTTCTCAAACCTGCTGTGACATCTCCGCAGATCACGTTTCAAGCGATGCGAAAACATCTCTTGATTTGCGTTTACAATCCTTGCCCGAAGATAGTTGCGCTCGTCTTCGGGTCTTCCCATGAACCTCAATCAACCGGACCTTCCGAAATTTCCTCGGAGCAGGCCCGCCCAGACATTCAAAAAAATAATGGGTTTCGTCTGAAGGCCAAATAGTATAGACAACTGTACTGAGATGCAAGCGGAATTTTGGGAAAATTCACAAATTGCATGTCTAATAGTCCATACAACTTCGGTGGATGAGGGATCGCCTTCTGGGTAATGCAGCTTGAAATCAGTTACTTAGACGGGAGGAACCTGAGTCAGAGAGCGCTAAAAAGAAAGACCGGCCTTCGCCTTCGGAGGCTGGGTTTTTCTCGCCAAAAGGAGCTGGACGATGATTGCCAGTGGCCATCCTACCGAAGATGGGGCCTGAAATATTGCGGGAGAGAGATTCTTCGATCGAGTATTTATGACGCGGTGTTGAAGGAGGCGAGCAGGCGTTCGCGAACGAAGGCGATATGCTCCTTCATGGCGAGACGCGCTTCTTTCTTGGTTTCCTTCTTGAGAGCCTGATAGATCTTCGTGTGCGCGACGGGAGCCGTTGTCGCCGAAAGCTCATAGGACTTGGAACGGCAGAGGAGGGCCTTCTGCTGAATATTTTCGAGGACCCGGCAAAGTTCCTCATTGCCGGTAGAGGCTGCGATCATGGCATGAAACCGCATGTCCTCTTCGATGTGCTCGAGCTTGTTGCCTTCCTTTAGATATTTCTTGGTGCGGTTGATGCTGGCAGCCAGATCGTTGAGCAGCTTTGGTGTGATGTTTGCAGCATCGATGGAGTGGACTTCGAGGATTTCGCGGATTTCATAGAGATCCCGAATCTCCTTGGGAGAAAACTGTCGGACGTAGGCGCCGCGCCGGGGCTCGATGCAAACGAGGCCCTCTGCTTCGAGGCGGTTGAGGGCCTCGCGGACCGGCGATTTGCTGATGCCGAGTTGTGTTGCGAGCGACTCCTCAGTGAGTCGGGAGAGTTCGCCTAAAGTCCCATCGAGCAGATTTTGCTTAATGCTCCGGTAGGTAAGCTCTGTAAGATTTGGGATTTTCGCCAGTTTGATCATGATCTTTGGTAAGTCTCCGGGATTTTACACGACTTGAAGAGATGAATCCGGTTCGACTTGAGGAGTGGCCCAATTTCAGCGAATCTGGATCGATTCTGCCGAAATTTCCTACGTCAATCAATCCCATCGGAGGCCGAGTGAATTTGCTGCAGTTCTGCGTATATTTCGTGGTCATTGTCGTAGACGGCGACAGCGTCTGGAAAGACTCAGAGGATATACGGGGCGACTGGGAAGAGCAGTGTCTAGATGGAGTAAGCCGCGAAGGCGGGGTTAAAATCGAACGAACATGATCGCACGCCTGTTTGGATGGATGAAGGGCAGTAACGACGGACTGCGCCTTCCATGGCGTATGTTCTGGGTGGGTTTTGCCGTTCGCGTTCTGTATATCACGCTCGGCCACAGTTACCATTTTCGCGATTTTCAGGATCATTTCCAGTTCGGATGGGAGATGGGCCGCATTGCTCGTGCTCTAGCCGCAGGTCGCGGATATTCTGATCCCTTCTTCGCACCCTCCGGCCCTACTGCATGGTGTCCGCCGCTCTATCCACTCCTGCTTGCGGGAGTTTTTAAACTTTTTGGAGTTTATTCAACGGTTTCAGCGTGGGTGATTCTTACAATCAACAGCATCTTCTCAGCGTTTACCGCGGTTGCGGTGTACGAGATTGGCAACCGAAGCTTTGGGCGCAATGTTGCGGTGTGGTCGGGTTGGATATGGGCGCTTTACCCAGCTGCTATGCAGTATGCGGTCCACTGGATTTGGGAAACCGCAGTTACTACTTGCCTATTGTCGGTCGTGCTTGTGCTTGCCCTGCGGGTGCGCGGGATCGGCGACGATGCACCTCCGGCAGGCGGTCAAAAGGCCTTGCTGTGGGCGGTGTTCGGCGTTGCGTGGGGTTTCATTGGTCTGCTCAACCCTTCGCTGCTGGTCTTTCTGCCTGTGTGCGGGCTTTGGATGCTGTGGGGCGATAGGCGCGATATATTGCGCGGAGTGGCGCAGGCGATGCTGGCCGGCCTTCTATGCGCGGCTTGTATTGCACCGTGGATATGGCGCAATTGGGTTGTCTTCCATGCATTCGTTCCGATGCGACCTAACTTCGGTGCCGAGCTCTACGCCTCATCGCTTGAAAGCAACAACGGTTTTCCGTGGGGTGCGGCGATTTCGATCTACCCGGCGACCCCTGACCAGCAACGCTATCTCGCGATTGGTGAAATCGCTTTCTGCAATGAGCGCGGCGAGATGGCAAAGGCGATCTTTCGTGCGCATCCCGGCCGTTTTGCCCGATACACATGGAAGCGCATCTATTTTTTCTGGATCGGCGTTCCCCACCCTATCGAAAGAGACTTTCTCACCGAAGCGTTTCGCGAGCTTAATTATTCTTTCCTGAGCTTAAGTGGACTTCTTGGGCTTGGTTTGGCTCTCCGTCGGCGGAGGCCCGGCACGGAGCTTTATGCGTGCGCTTTTCTTCTGCTTCCGCTGGTCTACTATTTTGTGACCGTACAAGCACGGTTTCGAAGCCCACTGGAGCCGCTGATCTGCGTGCTTGGTGTTTATCTGTTTCAGTCGGCGGATCGAAGCCGCATTTGGTCGTGGCGTGGGTGAGTCGTTGGTCGAAGAGACTGCAAGAATAAGTTCAGCTCCCCGGATGGTACTCGCGCTTGATGTGGCCCTTGAGATCTGCGGGATAGAAGTAGACTTCGCGCAGATCGCCGGTGGTGTAGCGCTTTGCCTGGTCATCGAAGTGCGGTGACGCAGGATTGCCGCTTTCTCCACCGGCGGTGACTGCCTCGGCATGCACTTTTTCGCCGAACTCAACTACGGCGGCGAAGCTGTTTCCGCTGGTGCCGTACCATTTTTTTGTACCGGGGTAAGGGCGCGCGCCAAATGAGGCGAGAGAACCCCAGAGCGATGAGGTGAAGCCGACGGGAATGCTTGGTGCGGCGTCGTTGAAGGGTTGAACCAGATCGCCGTTGATGCGCTGGAAGCGATTGATGTCGCCCCAGGGAGTCTTCCAGTTTCCGAAGTCGGCGGTGAGGCGGTCGGAGGCTGCAGCTAGTGACTGCAGGAGTTGCTGGGGTGAGGCTTGCGTGCCGACATACTCTTCGACCGAGATGCGTGTTTTTCGCGCGTCGTCGGTCGTGTGGCGACGGATTTCTTCGCCCCAGTAGACTGCGAGCGAGGTTGGGACGGAGGTTGTGGCCCAGCGATAGTCCCATGCGCGGAGGAGCGCGATCTGATCGGCGAGTTTGGATTTCATGGGATCGGCGGCTGGAGCATTGTCCCAGGCTTTGATCAGAGCGGGGATTGGCTTCTCGAACCAGGGAAGATAGCTGTCGTAAGCTGCTGCGATGAGTGAGTCGAGGGTGAAGTCCTTTTTGTTCTGCAAGACTCGGACTGCATGCAGACCGCGGGCGGTTTCTGTGCCGGTTTCGACGTAGGCTGGGAAGTCCTGTTGGCGCAGGCTGCTGGGACCGGCACCGGACCACGGGGCGTTGTTGCTGTTGTAGAGCCAGCCGCTTTTTGGGTTTAGAAGTTGTGGAAGCTCGTCGACTGTGAGGAGACCATGCCAGTCTGTTGCCGGGTTGCTGCCATCGACGGGCTTAGTGAAATCGAAGCTGGTGTCCCGGCGTGGGATGAAGTTGCCGTGGAAGTAGGCAATGTCGCCTTCGGAGTCGACGAAGATGGTGTTGTTCGAGGAGTTAGCTTTCAATTCGAGGGTTTGGCGGAAGGATTTGTAATCTTTCGCCTTGGTGCGGACGTAGGACTGCATTAGCGCTTCGACTGACTTTTGCATGAGGCTGATGCTGACCCATTTGCCGTTTTGCTCGCGGATGATGGGGCCGTGATGGGTGAAATAGACAGTGAACTTCTTCTCGGCCATACCTTGGTCTGTCTTGTAGTGGACCGTGATCTGTTTGGAACGCAGGGGGCGTTCTTCGGTTCCATATTTATAGATAAAGCTGTCGTTCCTTTTCTCCACTGTTTCTAGAAATTGATCGACTGCGTCGACGCCGCTTGAGGTGTGCATCCAGCCGGCGTGCTCGTTGAAGCCCTGGTAGATGAAGAATTGGCCCCAGGTGACGGCTCCGTAGGCGTCCAACCCCTCCTCGCTGGCCATCTGCAGCTCCGAGCGGAAGAAGAAGGAGGTGTGAGGGTTGATGAGAAGCAGAGCGTGGTGACCGGCGGTGTTGGAGGGTGCGATGGCCATGCCGTTCGAGCCTGTGGGTTCCGGAGGGTCGCTGTCGTGGATGTAGGCTATCTCGTTTGTTGTGGCGTCGGGGTTTGAAGCCTGGATGATGGGAGCTTTGCTGTAGAAGGTTTCCAGGTCTTTGAGGTTGACACGTTCGATGTCGCCACCGATGCTGCCTTCGGTGAAGGAGAGGGCCATCCACGGTTCGAAATGTTTGATGACTCGCGGCTTTACTTCGGGGTGTTTGTAGAGGTAGAAGTTGAGTCCGTCGGCGAAGGAGTCCATCAATGCTTTTAGCCACGCCGGGCTTGCTGCGTATTGCGTCTTCAGGTCGGTGGGATCGATGAAGAGCTTCATGCGGAGATCGAGATAGATTTTGGACTCTCCTTCGGTCTCGGCGAGGCGTCCCATTGCGTTGATGTAGTTCGTCTCGACGCGGTTGAAGTCGTCCTCGGCCTGTGCGTATTCCACGCCGAAGACGGCGTCGGCGTCGGTCTTGCCATAGACATGCGCGATTCCCCAGTCGTCACGGATGATGGTGACGTTGGCCGACTCTCGCTCCCAGCGTGCGGCTTCAGAGTTTTCGGCTGCGTGCAGGTGCGCTAAGGATGGTGACAGGAAGGCGAGGATGAGAACGAGATTCAGGCGACGGCGGTTCTTCATGAGCTACTTCTCTCCGTTGGCGCAGGTGCTTCCCTTTTCATGCTTCGCAGGGTGCACGGCGGTGCGACCAGTTTACCCCCGCGCCGAAGGGACGGTTTTCGAGAGGCAGCGGGGTAGTTTTTGCAGACCCGTGACAGAAGGAGGGGCAATCGTCAGAATCTTCTCCGATTATTGTGCCACGCTAATTTCTGAGGCGGTGGTGGCGAATGACTCGACAGAGGTCTAGCCTGGTCTATAACGTGTGATAGAGATGGTCCCTAAATCAAGTGATTCGGCGGTTCAGGCATCCGCATCAACCGAAGCTCCAGCGAGCGGACGGACGTGGCTTGTCAGCGCGACGAGCCTGTTTTTTATTATTCTGCAGAGCGCTTGCACGGCTGTCATTGCGATCAGCGGAGTGCGGGTTGCGATTGGTCTGAGTGCGCTTGCAGAGGCTACGATCGGCATTCATGCGCCGGCGAGCGGTTTTCACCAGGATGCGATTCGCATTCCCATGATGATCGCGGCGACGGCTGGCTCGCTAATCAACCTTTATGTCATCTGGCGGATTCGCAGACTGCGCGCGCAACCGTCGTCGCAATGGCGCGCTAAAGCAGTTGCGCCAAAGCAGCGGCGATCGGAGCTGCTGCAGATTCTGCTTGCGATTGTCACACTCATGCTGGTGGCGGCCGAGTGGATTACTCATCCGATGGTTCATCGGGTTCCGTAGGGTCCTTTTTATCTGATGGTGCTGCCATTGCCTGGATCTCTGCCTCGAGCCTCGCATGAAGGCGTTCGCAGAAGCCCAAGGGTAGTTCAAAAACGCGCTCGTCTGCGGTGAGGATGAGGATGTTTCGCGTGGAGTCCAGAATCGCTGAGCAGATTTCACAGTGCTCCAGATGTTCCTGCACCTGAGCGAGCACCTCAGGAGAGAGCGTGCCATCGAGATAGCCGGAGATGTGCTCCCAGACGTGTTTGCACTCTATGACCATGGGAACCACCTCCGTTTTGGATTGGCCTTCTTCAATTGCGGTACGAGCTTCTTCTGCAGCATGATGCGCGCACGGTGCAGCCGAACCTTGACCGCGGCGACCGTGATACCGAGAGCCTCGGCCGATTCGTTTACGCTCAGTTCCTCTACGTCGCGGAGGACGAAGATTTCGCGATAGATCAGCGGCAGCTCGGTGATTGCCTGCTGCAGCAGGTAGCGGACCTCGCCCCTCTCGAGCGCCTCGGAGGGTATTTCACGCCAGTCGCGGAGAAGCGCCGGAGTGAAGTGTCCCTGGTCTTCCGGCGGTTCGTCGAGAGACTCTACCTTTACGGTCTTTCGGCTGCGCAGGCGGCTTCTGGCTTCGTTCAGCACAATGCTTATCAACCAGGTGCTGAACTTCGACTCTCCCCGAAAGCTTGCGAGGTTGCGGAAGGCTTTGAGAAAGGCCTCCTGTGTGGCATCCTCGGCATCGGCCTCATTGTGAAGGAGGGATAGCGCCATGATGTAGACACTTCGTTCGTGAGGGCGAATCAGATCGTGAAACTCGTGAGTATTGCCGGCGAGGATGGAGGCTATGATCTGCGTCTCGTCTCTGTTGTCACTCATTCCGGTCATCGCTTCTCAATTCATGTTCATGAGCATTTCGCCAATTCGCGAGTGGCGGTCAATAAAACATTTCCGATCTTCACAAGTTAGAACCGTGGCTGTCTGATTGGTTACGAGAAATTCGGCGATATTCGTTCTGGGTCCCATCAAGGTGGGCTGGACGGAAGACTGCGCGAATGAATCTGGCTGAGGCAAAAAGCAATGCGAAGGCAACGGCCAACCATACACCGTAGAGAATGTAGACGACCCAGAGTGGAGCGGCTCCTATGTGACGCAGCAGCGAGGGCAGGAAGTTCCATGCCGTGATGTGCGCGGCGTCCCAGGGGTCGTCAAACATGGCTGGGGTGTTCAACCCCCAGGCTTCCCGGCGGCCTAAGGCAAATGCCGCGATGTTCTTGAAGCGGAGGAGTACGACCCAGGTGGGATGGCCAAATGTCTCCATCTGGTAGATCTCGAGCGGCAGCCAAAAGGCCAGCGACGCGCATTGGATGGCTACACTGGCCGCGATGATCGCGAGGGCGAGACTTCGAATGGTTTGCGCCAGAGTCTTCCAATACCGGAACAGGAGCGGGATCGCGAGCAGGGTCGCGAGTTCAGCGGCGCTCGACACATAGCGATCGCCCCAAGCGAAATCTCCTGGCCACCAGAGAAAACTTGCGTAGAAAGCGATGTACGCGGTTAGAAGCAGGAGCGTGGCGACGAGAAATGCTCGCATCGGCGGCGTCAGGCGTTTCCAGAGAAGCGGAGCGAGCAGGAGCATCAAGAGAAGCATCGGGTCGAACAGGAAGATCGACTTCTCCGGCGCGAAGAGTGGGCCGAAGACTCCGGAGCTGAAGCCGCCGTGAAACCATGATCCGTTGAACGGAAAGCTGAGGGGAAGCGATGGATCCCGCTGCCGCGATTCGCGCGCCAACACACTGAAGTATGTGTTGGTCCAGGAGCCGAAGCGGATGTATTGATAGATTCGATCGAGGAAAAAGAAGATGGCGTAGATGGGAACAGCGGTGGCCACGTAGGTGCGGAGTTCGCTGCGGGCAGAACGGTTTTCTGTCGCTAACGATGCCGTATGGAGCGGGTTTAAGCGATTCACGCGACTTGCGAAGAAGAAGGCGAGGAGAAGGAAACAGACGACTCCGAGGATATCCAGCGTCGTGGTGATGCGGGTCAGGAGATTGAGTCCCAGTGCTGTTGCGCCCCAGAAGAGCGCGCGCCTGCTGCCTGTTGTGAGCCATTGATATTGAAGCGTCATGCCAGTGATCGTCAGCAGCAGAATGTAGTTGTTTTCGGTCATATTCTGCGCGTAATGCAGGTGCGTCGTTGCGACGAGGAGTCCGAGGGCGCCGGCGATGGATTCGCGTGTTGTGAAGCAGAAGAGGCTCAGAAGGCGGAAGGAAGCTAATGCTGTGAGTACGTTGATGAGGATGTTGGTGCTGAAGCTGACGATGATGCTGCGAATGGAGGGGTCGGCTCCGTTGCTTGCGTAGTCGCTCCAGAAGGGAAGGTGGCCGGCTGCGGAGCCGATGAGGTCGGCGGGGAGCATGAGGAGGGATTGGCCTATGCCGTACCAGGCAAAGAGGCGGCCGCCGCGGCCGTGGATTCCGAACTCAGGATACTCATTTGGAAAGACTTGCGGCTCGGGGGTCCAAAGAGAGTGGGCGACCTGGAGACGGTGGGTAGTGTCGGAGGTGCCAAGCTCGCCTGACTGGATCAGGAAGGTGAAGAGAGCGGTGATGAGGAGAAGCAAGGGGAGCGGGCGCACGAGGAGACGCATTGGTTTCCATGCTACCTGCATCGTTGGAAGATGATGAAATTGAGTTGTGTGCCGGATTTTTTTGGGCTGGCGATTTGTGCATTTTTGCAGGGGGTTTTGCGAAAATGGGTGATTTTTCGATGGTTTTTTGTGGTTAATTTGTGGTGGTTATGTGCAAATTCGTGGTTTTTAAGTGGTCGTTATTCGACGCCAAAAAACACGCCACTTTTTTGGGATTTATTTTTGGGTGACTCCCATGGGAGTCCATGGACGACTGTTGCCCCGTGGCGCGGCTTCTCCATGGGTTGAGCAGGTTGCGCTGAAAAAGAGTTTTTGTCACTGAAAGGGTGTGAAGGTGTGCGGAATGGCAGAGGAGAAGCGATTTTTATGGCGTAGAATCGAAAGCATGATTTCGCGCGCAAGTACTTCAGGAGAAGGCGGGTCGCAGCGGGTTCACGACGTAAGACGGATTGACCTGTCTTCGGTCCAGCTCGCCTCCAGCGAAAATGCGCGGGATATCAACCGGGATATTGTGCTGGAGGTTATCCGGTTCAGGCAACCGGTATCGCGGGTGGAGCTTGCGCGATTTTCGGGGCTGCAGCCGAGTACGATCTCGATCATTGTCGACCAACTGATCCGCGAAGGATGGATACGCGAGGGAGCGGTGGTTCGCCGCTCTCGCGGGCGTCCGGCTACGATGCTGGAGGTGAACGACAGCCTGGCCACTTTGGCTCTGGACATACGCCCAGATCGCGCGATTCTTGCGGTGATCGATCTGACGGGACGGTTTCTGTCGCGGGAGACGGTGATGACGGTGTCCGATCCTGAGGTCTCGCTGAAACGGATTGTGGAACGAATGCAGGTGTTGCGCAAACGGCACGCGGACAAGACATTTGAGGGGATTGGAGTCAGCGTTCCGGGACGTGTTCATCCGGAGACACAGCGGCTACTGCTTGCTCCGAACCTGCACTGGAGCGATTTCGATCTACGGTCGAAGCTGGAAAAGGCGTTGAAGCTGCAGGTGGAGATGGAGAATGACGCGAACGCCTGCCTGTTGTCTGAGTCGTGGTATGGGCGGCTGGCTGGAGTTCGCAATGCGGTTCTGGTCGCTGTCTCGGAGGGTTTGGGCACGGCGATTCTTGCAGGGGGGCAACTGCATTCGGGCTACAACGGGCTGGCCGGCGAGTTTGGACATATCCCCGTGGATGCGACGGGGCCAGTTTGCGGTTGCGGGCAGCGAGGCTGCTGGGAGATGGCGGCTTCGTCGCGGGCTGCGCTGCATATTTATCGCGAACTCTGCCCTGATGCCGGGCCAATCGATATTTATGGCCTGCTGCGGCTGGCAGAGGAGAACGACCCGCCGGCGGTTGAGGCGGTTTCGCGGCAGGCGAGGGCTTTGGGCCGAGGGTTGCGGCTGATCGTTGCGGCTCTTTCGCCTGAGCTGATCCTGATTACGGGCGAGATAACTTCGAGTTGGCAGCGGTTCGGACCGATTGTGCAGAAGGAGCTTGAGAACAGCGTTCTGGCAGGACCTGCGCCGCGAATTGCGACGGCAGGAGATGGCGAGCTGGCCCGGCTGCAAGGCGCCGCCGCGCTTCTGCTGCAGCGGCACGCAGGGTATCACCGGTCGACTCATCCGCCGAAGGCTGACCGGAGACTGCCATCGAGCGCGGTTCCGGGAATGCCTTACCGGTCCGAAGGCCTCCCGCGCCCGGCGATTGCGGTTGAAGATGAGACGCCGTTAGTAATAGGAACTAATTAGATTCTCCAGGCGCTCCTGACGTCCGGAGCGTGGCGCGGGATCGATCTCTCTCGCTTCTGCGCGTGCTGCGATCGCGTCGAGCGTGATCTCTCCTTTGAGCATTGCGCAGTTTTCGGGTGTGTTCCATTCTGCGTAGCGCGCGGTGACCGCTTTGGCGAGGCAACCCTCCTCAAAGATGCGGGCCGCGATGAGGAAGGCACGGGCACAGAGGTCGATGCCGCCGATGTGGGCGTGGATGAGATCTTCCGGCTCGATCGACTGACGGCGAATCTTTGCGTCGAAGTTCATGCCGCCCTGGTTCAATCCACCGGCCTTGATGACGTGGTACATGGCGAGGGTCATGGAGTGCAGATCGACGGGGAATTGGTCGGTGTCCCAGCCGAGAAGCGGGTCGCCGCGATTGATGTCGAGCGAACCGAGGATGCCGAAGTTTGCGGCGGTGGCGATTTCGTGTTCGAAGCTGTGGCCGGCGAGAAGAGCGTGATTCGCTTCGAGGTTTACCTTGACTTCGTTTTCGAGGCCGAAGTGCATGAGGAAGCCGTAGACGGTGGCGGCGTCGAAGTCATATTGGTGAGCGGTTGGTTCCTTTGGCTTGGGCTCGATGAGGATTTGCCCGTTGAAGCCGATCTTGTGTTTGTAGTCGACGACGAGCGAGAGGAAGCGGCCGAGTTGTTGAAGCTCCTGCTTCATGTCGGTGTTGATGAGGGTTTCGTAGCCTTCGCGGCCTCCCCAGAGGACGTAGTTTGCGCCGCCAAGGGCCTTGGTGACGTCCATGCAATGCTTCACCGTTGTGGCGCTGTAGGCGAAGACTTCGGGGTCGGGATTGGTGGCGGCGCCGGACATGAATCTTGGATGGCTGAAGAGATTTGCGGTTCCCCAGAGGAGGCGCGTTTTTGAAGACGACATTTTTAGCTGAAGATAGCCGGCGATTTCGTGGAGGTTCTTGAGCGATTCACGCAGCGTGCAGCCTTCGGGGGCGACGTCGCGATCGTGAAAGGTGAAGAATGGGAGATCGAGGACGCGGAAGAGCTCGAAGGCGGCGTCGGCTTTGTCTCGAGCAGCGGCCAGGCCGTCGCAACGGTTCATCCAGGGACGATGAATTGTGGGAGCGCCAAAGGGATCGCTTCCGTTCATCGCGAGGCTGTGCCAGTAAGCCACGGCGAAGCGCATGTGCTCCCGGAGAGGCTTGCCGAGCACGAGGCGGTCGGCGTCGTACCAGCGGTAGACGAAATTTTCTGTGCTTTGCGGGCCTGCGAAGCGTACCGCTGGAAACTCGGAAAAAATTGTTTGGCTCATTTTAATTTCCTCGATCTTGAAGTTCTGAAAAACCAGGCAGGCAGATAGATAATTCCTGGCGCGATGCTCGTCCGCGAAGGTTGGGCATTCCGTTGGAGCTAGGAGATGACGAAGGTGGTAACACTCAAAGGGGTTGTGGTGACGTCGATCTGCCCGTTCACGGCGTTGATGTTGGGCAGGCGTGCGTGGTTTTCAGTGTTCGAAGTGCGAATCGGGATGCAGGTGGTTGGGTTGAAGCCGCCGCATTGAATGGTGAGAGGATGTTCGACGGCATCGTCGTTAATCGCGACGCAGACGAGATGCTTGCCGGTTGGTTCGAGATAAGCGGAAAAGTAGGTGTTTGGGGCTGGAGTGGGATTTGCGTCGACGCGATGGAAGCCGGGGCGGATGAATCGCGCAAAATGGCCGATGGTGAAGAGGCGCTTGGTGAGCTGGTACTTTTTGTTGGGCACGTCGATGGTGATGAGAGAGCTGCGTGAGGTGGTGGATGCGGCTCCCCACCAGTAGAGCCATGCGCTGACGTTGTCCTCGATCATGTGGGTGTGAATGACGCGCGCCCAGTAGACGCCATCGTTCATGTTGGTGATGTTCGCGTCGCCAGCGCTGACCTCGGTCTGCCAGATGGATTTCTTTTTTGCGAGAGCGGTTTCGAATCTTCCGGTGCGGGAGGTGATGGATACGTAGGGAGCTGAGGTGGGGGCGTAGGCGTGGGCGGCGACGATGTCGATGGCTTTGTCGCAGACCGGGTCGGCGAGGATGTCGTTAATCATCTCGTCGCTCCAGTGCTCGTGTTCGTCGATAACGATCTTCGCCGTGACGCCTTTTTCCGCAAAGGCTGGGATGAGATTGGCGCGGAGGAACTTCGCCATCTGGGAGCCTGTCCAGCGGCATGAGGCGTACTTTTCCGTAGGAGTGAAGTTGGGCTCGTTCTGCGGGGAGATGGCGTAGATGTCGAGGTCGTAGCGCTTCTTGTACTCGAGGACGTACGCTGCGAGGTAGTCGGCGTATTGCTGGTACATGGCCGGCTTGAGCTCGCCGGCATATTCGTTGTCGTTGGTCTTCATCCACGCCGGGGGAGACCACGCACTCGAGAAAAAGCGGGTGCATCCGCGTTTTTTGGCTTCGTTCATCAGCCATATCTGATCTTCATCGCCGGTCCAGTTGAACTGGCCGGGTTGCGGCTCGATGGAGGCGACAGTGCCGTCTTTTTTCCCGGCATCCTCCGGGCCGTTGCCGATCTCGTTGCGGAGGATGGAGTATCCCATGCCACCGTTGGGCGAGAACATCAGGTTCAGGAGATCGTTCTGATCCTTGTCGTCGAGCAGGCGGAGAGCGCGTCCCTGATGGAAGGCCTGGGAGAAGCCGAAGCCGTCGATCTGCTGACGAATGTGGTCCGGGGTAGCTGCGATACCTGCGGGAGCAGGCTTGTCCAAAGCGTGGATGCGCCCTGCGTAACCAAGTGCGGCGGCGCCGATTCCGGCTCGCACGAACGAGCGACGTGTGATTGCCATAGTACCTCTGGTAAATGCCGCGGCAGGTTCGCTAGAAGTTGTAACGCGCCATGATCTCGAGGACGCGCCGTCCTGTTTTGTACCCTGCGTAGCCGAAGCACTGCGAACCGGCATCGGTGCAGCTTCCTCCTGGATTCGAACTGCTGAGCAGCTTGACGCCTGAGAATCCTGCGTTGTTTGGATCGTAGAAGCTGAGATTGGCCTCCTGGGGGAAACGCGAGCTGAAGCTGGTGAGGGGGTGATTGAGGAAGTTGAAGCCAGCGAGACGGAACTGAACGTTGCGGCCTTTCTCCATTGGGATAGTTTTCTGCAGTGTGAGATCGCTGTTGAAGAATGCGGGGCCATGGATGTACCCGAGGTTCGCGGGGCCATTGACGCCTTGCGGTCCGAGACCGAAGCAGTTGCCGTTGATGAACTGGTGCTTCTGCAGATTTCCAGTGGGGTTGCCGCCGGGACAGCCATCGCCGGGACGAAGGACGGGCTCAAGCAGCACATCAGCGGTTCCGAGCAAGACCTGGTTGCTGATCTGACATGCGGTTGGGGTGTTTGCTACTGTGCCTTGTGAGCATGTGTTGCCGCCATACGAGCTGGTGGCATAACCCTGGAGATTGAAGTTTGGGTTGTAGACGGCCTGGAGGTTGGGGCCGCTCTGGAAGTTGGTGATTCCGGAGATCAACCAATAGTTGCCCAGACCCCGCATGAAGCCTCGGCCTGAGTGGAAGTGTTCGCCTTCGTCGTAAGAGTAGCTGGCGCCGACGATGCTGGTGCGATCGAAGGCCAGCGGACCATAGTTCGCGCGGAGGTTAGTTGGATCGCCGGCGATGCCGTTGTTGTAGGCGCCGCGGATGCCCATCGCCTTGCTGAAGGTATAGTTCAGGCCGAAGTTCAGGGGCCCCCTCTGCTTATTCCAGGTTGTCTGGAGCGCGTTGTAGTTGGCATACGCGATGTGACGGGGAATACCGATGTGAGTGTACGCCGGATATTTCCGGTAATCGTTCTGAGTGACCTGGAGAATAGAGGAAGGATTGGGGACCTGGCCATAAGTCGCGGAGGCCGGGTTCGGGTCCGGCGTGAAGAAGGAGCCGATGGGAACGGCGTTGACGTCACGCAGATCCTGAGACTGAACGGCGTTGGTCGAGGCGTTGTCGGTAAGGAGGTGGGTGCTCTGGTTGCCGACGTAGGCGATGTCGAAGACAGAGCTGAGCGGCATTCTCTGTGAGACGGAGAAACTGTAGGTGTAAGTGAGAGGCTGCTGATTGTCGCCGGGATCGAGCAACAGGATGCTAGGGCAGCCATTCTGCTGGCTGAAATCGCAGCGGAAGCCAGGGCCTGTCTGGTCGACCTGTGCGAGGGAGACGGAGCCCACAGTTGGGCTGCCGCCAGCGGTGGAAGTCACGAGACCTTGGGCTGTGGCGGCAGGTCCAGTGAAGTCGTTCCATGAGTCGTGCGCGCGGTACATGCCCCAGCCGCCGCGGACAATGGTGGTTCCGTCACCGTTCATGTCAAACGCGAAGCCTGCGCGCGGCGATACGAAGGCCCAAGTGGAAGGAACGCCTGAGTTCGGCACGCCTGCATAGCCCGCGTTGCCGTTTGTGGCGTGATTTCCGCCGTGCCACCGAACGCCGGGCTCGAATAGGCTCCCGTCGGGATTGGTTGTGTTCTTGGGGTCGCTGTAATACAGATTTGGGAAGAAGGTTGCCATGCCCAGCCCGTGCTTGTCCTGCCAGGGGCCGAGATGGTCGAAGCGCACGCCAAAGTCGAGGGTCAGCCGCGGAGTCAGCTTGTAGTTGTCGGTTGCGTACCAGGATGCGGTCCAATAGTCGAGGTCGGTCTGGGAGTTGAAGTTCTGCTGGGTAAAGGTGCCGACCTGACCGGCGAAGAAGTCTGCGAGGTAGTTTTCACTGCAGCCGTTGAAGCTGCCGCAGGCGTTGTAGTTCATGTAGTAGCTCGAGATCTGCCCGTTGGTCAGAGGACTGAGATCGGTCTGGTTGGCGGTGTCGCGTTCGAGGTAAACGCCGAACTTGAGGGTATGGTTGCGCAGCCAGCCAGCGCCGACGTAGGAGAAGTTATCTCCGCCGGAAGGCAAGAACTTCGTCGAGAGGTAAGGGCCGTAGCTGAAGTCAGGGGTGAGAGCAAAGGGCAGGATCGCATCGCCTGCCGAGTACGTCGCGATCTGCGGCAGTTGCTTGGTTGCGGTTGGGTAGATGCCCTTGTATGGGTAACCCCAGGTCGACTTGAGCAGCTGACTCTGGTTACCGGAACCGAAGGTGTTTTTGACCTCCGACATGCCGGCGAATGCTTCATTGGTCATTCGGGAGTTGAAGATATGGGCGTAGTTGATGCTGACCAAGTTCGCGCTCTGAGTGGCATTGATCTTACCTGGGGTGTCGACACCACCGAGGTAGGCCTGGCCGCTCGTTCCCGGCGAGTAGTAGATGGATTCGGGAATGTGGGACGTGGTTCCGAACTGGCCGTTATAGACGAGGAAGACCTTATTGGCATCGTTGATAGCGAAGTCGAGGCGGCCGCGGAGCTGGTAGCTGTCCGGGTTCTCGAGGTTGAGGGTCTGGGTGTTGTAGAAGTTCTTCGTCGGTCCCGGACCGGGGCACGAGCTGAGATCCGCTGAGGTGCAGCCCGGCTCATAGTATGCCCTGAGGATGGCTGACACGCCGGGGTCAATCACGCTCGTGGGGATTACCCCGCCAGTGGACTTGAGATTTCCGTTGTCGGCCGGCGATGCGCAGACATGCAGATAGGTAGACAACAGACCATTGGCGGTGCAGCCTGCGCCATACACGCCGGATGCTCCGGTGATGTCGCCCGGGTTGACGCCAAGATACTTCGCGAGTGAGCCTTGGGAGAAGTCTCCGTTGAGCATGGCCTTGGTGGGGACGAGGCCCTCCAGAAGGCTCTTGGGCAAGCTGCCATAGGCATAGACGTTGCGCTGGACGTAGTCTTCCCCGCCGAAATCGAAGGTCAACTTTCTACTCTTATTGAAGTCGCTGTGGGGAAACAAAACGGGGCCACTAAAGTCGACGCCGGGGTATATGTAGTGATCCTTGATCTGGGCGAAGCCGTTGAACTTCTGAAACCAGTCCTGGGCGTTGAGCTGGTAGGTGCGGGCATAGACGCGCAGGTTGCCGTGATATGCCTGGCCTCCGGACTTGCCGACTGCTGTGATTACCGTTGGTCCTTTGGCTGTGTCGGCGCCGAAGTTTGAGGTCTCGATCTTGACCTCCTGCACAAAGTCCATGTTGACGGTCTGGGTCTGGCCTGCACCGCTGCCGGGATCAGTGACGTTGGCGCCGTCTGAGATGATGCTTGCGCCATTAGCTGTGGCACCGTTGCCGACGTAGTTCGCCAGGCCGGAGTAGGTTCCGGCGACTTCAGCCGAGCTGGCGCTGGAGTTGTCGAGTCCGGCCTGGAGAACGGCGAAGCCCGCCTGAGTGCGCAGGAGTTCGGATACGTCTCGGCCGACTGTCGAGAGCTTCTGAATATCCTTGGCCGTGATCAACGAGCTGCGTTCGCCGCTGGTGGCGATATCCGTGTTTGCTTCGACTGTCACGCTTACGTCTTCGTGGCCGACTTGCAGATGCAGCTCGGAGATGTTGAGATTATCGTTCGGGTGAAGTTCGATGTCCTTGGTTACGAGAGTCTCGAAGCCTTTCATCGCGATCGTGACGGTGTAGGTTCCGGAAGGGACCGCGTTAAACTGGAAGACGCCGGCGCCGTTGCTGACATCGCGACGGACTTCGTGGCTCTTTGTGTTGCGAAGCGTTATGCTTGCCTGGGCGATGCGGGCTCCCGTTGTATCGGCAACGACACCGCTGAGCGAAGCGCTGGTGGTCTGAGCCCAGGAGGACACTGTTTGGCAGAGGAACAAAACTACCAAAAGCGCTGTACAGAAGGACAAGGTACGAAAGAAAGTCTTCATCGGGTAATCACCGTATCGTTGCGTTGCCGAGGCTGAGGGGTCCTGCTTTTGGCCGGAGAAGGTTCCATCGGAATGCAGGCTGAGGCTAATGGGGCTTGAGTTTGTGAATTTCATTCGGCTCCTCATTTGGTCACCGTGAGACTGAGCTGTACGTCTTGCTCGCAGGTGACCGATGTGGAGCCAGCGGGGACGTTACTGCATCCTGGGGCATAAGCGCCCGTGTAGCTGGTCGCTGTGCTGACCGCCCGGACGGTTACTGCGTACGAACCACCGGGTGTTACGCCGACCAGATTGGAACCGCAGCCGCTAAACATGGTTACGCTTCCGGCGAGCGCGAGGAGAGCGGAAAGCAGACCGAGAGACCCGTGGAAGCGCTTCAGAACACGGCGACGGAGGAACAAGGTGACCGGGGACAGTAGCAAGATCGCGAGACTAACCGGAAGTTTGCGGCCTAGCAGAGGAATGTTGAGAGCACCGACTGGCGGTTGCGGGACCACGGGCGTTGTGCCAGTTATCAGGCTGAGCGTGATACTCATCGGCCCATAGGTTGCCGGCACAATGACTACATTATTAATGTTGTACTGCGCTGCGGTGATTAGATTGTTCGCCTGCAGAATGAAGCCATTCGGACTGAAGCCGCAGGTCGTGTTCGCCGGTAGACCGGTGCAGCTGAGGGTGACATATCCGGTGTAGCCGGCGAGCGAGGATACCTGGAGTGGGATGTTCGCGGTCTGTCCTGCCGCCACCGCCATGCTGGCCGTCAAAGGCGATACCGTAAAGGTCAGGGGAGTAATCGTCACGGCGAGTGTCCCCGAAGAGGAGGCGTAGTTCACGTCGCCGCTATAGGACGCAACAACCGAGTCTGTTCCGGCGGGCAGAGTGGGAGTCGAGATTGTAGCCAGGTATGTCGTAGTCGTAACGCCACCGACGGTATTGGTTATTGGCGTAACAGAAGCGGGCGGCGCCAGGGGCTTTCCGTTCAGGGAGAACGTGACCTGTCCGGTTGGCACGGTAATAGCTCCGGGTGTAATGGTCGCGATCAGTTGCAACAACGTTCCCGGTGGGGCACTGGGCGGG
Source organism: Edaphobacter sp. (assembly GCA_050012935.1). GTDB lineage: Bacteria > Acidobacteriota > Terriglobia > Terriglobales > Acidobacteriaceae > Edaphobacter. The sequence continues at coordinate 37,634 of JBEKGF010000043.1, forward strand.
TTCTGATAGCCACCGCCGGTGGTGAGAACTGTCGTGCTGGTAGCCTGGCCGACTGTAATGGTGATGGTGGCGTTGCTGGGAG
>JBEKGF010000044.1:0-36367 GCA_050012935.1 Edaphobacter sp.
CCATGGCCGCAAGCTTTGTCGGATTCACCTCAACCCGCACCGAAGGCAAAGCTCCGCCGCCGGCATTCACCTGGCCTACGCCCTGAATCTGCGAGACCTTCTGCTCAATAATCGTTGACGCTTCGTCGTACAGCTTGTCCGGACCATACTTGTCCGAAGTCAGCCCGAGAATCATGATCGGCGCGTCCGCCGGGTTCACCTTCCGGTACGTCGGATTCGACGGCAGGTTCGCCGGCAGATACGTCTGCGCCGCATTGATCGCAGCCTGCACATCGCGCGCAGCGCCATCGATATTGCGGCTCAGGTCGAACTGAATCGTGATTGACGTTGTCCCCAGGCTGCTCGAAGAGGTCATCTCCGTGACGCCTGCAATATGGCCGAATTGCCGCTCCAGCGGTGTTGCCACCGACGACGCCATGATCTCCGCGCTTCCACCCGGCAGGCTGGCATTCACTGAGATTGTCGGAAAATCCACCTGCGGCAGCGGAGACACCGGAAGCACCGTAAACGCAATCGCCCCTGCAATCGCAATCGCCACTGTCAGCAGCGTAGTCGCCACTGGCCGCCGGATAAATGGCGCAGAGAGGTTCATGACGCCGCCGCCTCAGCCGCGTGTTCTTGCTTCTTCCCCTTCTTCTTCGAGAATCGCGTCGCAATGTTGTCGAAGAAGATATAGATCACAGGAGTCGTATACAACGTCAGAATCTGGCTCAGCAGCAGTCCGCCGACCATCGCAATACCCAGCGGCCTGCGCAGCTCCGATCCGATGCCCGAGCCGAACGCAAGCGGAATCCCTCCCAGCAGCGCGGCCATCGTCGTCATCATGATCGGCCGGAAGCGCAACAGACATGCCTGATAGATCGCTTCAGTCGCCTCCAATCCCTGGTGCCGCTCCGCGTCCAGCGCGAAGTCCACCATCATAATGCCGTTCTTCTTCACGATGCCGATCAGCAGAACCAATCCAATAATCGCAACGACGCTGAGGTCCTGATGAAACAGAATCAGCGAAAGGAACGCGCCCACGCCAGCCGACGGCAGCGTCGACAGAATCGTGATCGGATGAATAAAGCTCTCATACAGCACGCCGAGCACGATGTACACCGTAACCAGCGCCGCCAGGATCAGCAGCGGCATATTCGACAGCGAATTCCGGAACGAAGCCGCCGTCCCCTGAAAATCCGCCTGCAGGCTCGCAGGCATGTGCATATCCTCCTGCACCTTGGTGATGTCCGTGATCGCCCCGCCAAGCGCAGCGTTCGGCCCAAGATTGAAAGACACCGTGATCGCTGGAAACTGTCCCTGATGCGTGATCGAAAGCGCCTGCGTCGTCGTCTCGAAGTGCGAAAATGCGCTCAGCGGTACAGCCTCGTTCGACGTTGTGCTCGGAGTGCCTGCCGACCCCGCTCCTGTGCTCGTAGCAGTAGTCGGCTTCAGAGCATTCACCGGCGGAATAAGAGTGTTCGCCGATGGCGAAAACAACACCGTACCCGTCAGCGCGTTCGATCCCGCCGAACTCGAACCATTGCTCGTTGAGGTCGCCGCCGCGCCGCTGGTTCCGGCAGCAGAGTTGGCCCGGATGTAAAGGTGATTCAGCTTGTCCGGATTCAACTGAAACTGCGGCTCAGCCTCCAGGATCACGTGGTACTGATTCAGCTGCGTGTACATCGTATTGATCTGCCGCTGGCCAAAGGCGTCGTACAGCGTATTGTCGATCGTCGTCGGCGCCACGCCGAGCCGCGAAGCCGTAGCCCGGTCGATCATAAGCGACACCGCAAGCCCCCCCATCTGCTGGTCTGTCGCAACATCTTCCAGCCCCGGCAGATCCTTCAGCTTCGCCACAAAACGATTGGTCCAGTCGTTCAACTCGTTCTGGTCCGGATCCTCCAGCGTGTACTGGTACTGCGTGCGGCTCACGCGGTCATCCACCGTGATGTTCTGCACCGGCTGCATGAACACCTGAATGTCCTGCACATTCTTCAGTTTCGACTGCAGTCTCCGGACTACATCCGACGCGCTTAGATCACGCTGATCCAGCGGCTTCAGGTTGATCGACATTCGACCGCTGTTCAGCGTCGTATTCGTGCCGTCCGCGCCGATAAACGAAGACAGGCTCTCCACCGCGGGGTCCTGCAGGATCACCTTCGCGACCTCCTGCTGCTTCGCCGCCATCGACTTCGAGCCGATCGTCTGCGATGCCTGCGTAATGCCCTGAATCACGCCCGTGTCCTGCACGGGAAAAAAGCCCTTCGGAATAATGATGTAGAGGTACACCGTCAGCAGAAGCGTCGCCACCGCTACCAGCAGCGTGATCGTCTGGTACCGCAGAACAACCTTCAGCGTGCGCCCGTAAAAGGAGATCATTCCCTCGAACACGCGCTCCGAAGCCTGATAGAACCGCCCCTGATGTTCATGCGGATTGTGCTTCAGAATCCTCGACGCCATCATCGGAGTCAGCGTCAGCGAAACCACCGCCGAAACAATGATCGTCACCGCCAGCGTAACCGCAAACTCGCGGAACAGCCTCCCCACAACGTCGCCCATAAACAGCAGAGGAATCAGCACCGCAATCAGCGACACCGTCAACGACAGAATCGTAAAGCCAATCTGTTCCGCGCCTTTCAGCGCTGCCTGCAGCGGTGGCTCGCCCTCTTCCAGATAACGCGAGATATTCTCCACCATCACGATCGCGTCATCCACGACGAAACCCGTCGAGATCGTCAGCGCCATCAACGACAAGTTATCCAGGCTGTACCCGAGCATGTACATCGCAGCAAACGTCCCGATCAGCGACAGCGGAACCGCCACGCTCGGAATAATCGTCGCGTAGAGATTTCGCAGGAACAGGAAGATGACCAATACCACCAGGCCAACCGTCAGCATCAGCTCAAACTCAACGTCGTCAACCGATGCCTGAATCGGTGTCGTGAGGTCTGTCAGCGTCGTGACCTCGATCCCTCTGGGAAGATTCGCCTCAAGCTGCGGAAGCAGTTGCTTGATGCTCTTCACCACGCTGATCGTATTGCCGCCCGGCTGGCGCTGCACATTGAGCACGACCGCGGGTGTAAGCGACGCTCCTCTGGCAGGCTGCCCGTTGGCGGCAGATTGTTCCGCGTTGCCCATCCACGCAGCCTGCGTCGAGTTCTCCACTCCATCGATAATCTTCGCAACATCGGTCAACATCACCGGCGACCCGTTGCGGTAAGCAACCACAACCTGCTTGTAGTCGGTGCTCGTCACCAACTGATCGTTTGCGTCAATCTGATAGTCCTGCCGCGGCCCGTCGAAGTTTCCCTTCGCCTGATTCACGCTGCTCTGCGTCACCGCCGTGCGCAAATCCTCAAGATTGATTCCATACGACGAGAGCGCCGTTGGATTCGCCTGGATGCGCACCGCGGGCTTTTGTCCGCCGCTGATGCTCACCAGCCCCACGCCCGATAGTTGCGAGATCTTCGGCGCAAGCCGAGTATCCACCAGGTCTTCCACCTGAGAGAGCGGCATCGACTTCGACGTGATCGCCAGCGTCAGCACCGGAGCGTCCGCTGGGTTCGTCTTGCTGTAGATAGGCGGCGCAGGCAGATTCGCCGGCAGAAAACTCGATCCCGCATTGATCGCCGACTGCACCTCTTCTTCCGCAACGTCGATATTCAGGCTCAGATTAAACTGCAGCACAATCACCGACGTGCCCCCGGAGCTCGTCGAAGTCATCTGGCTCAAGCCCTGCAGTTGCCCAAACTGGCGCTCCAGCGGGGCCGTCACTGTCGTCGCCATTACCTGCGGGCTCGATCCCGGATAAAACGTCAGCACTTGGATCGTCGGATAGTCGACCTCAGGCAGCGCAGACACAGGCAGCTGCGTATAGCTCACGATTCCGACCAGCAAAATCGCCGCCATCAGCAGCGACGTCGCCACAGGACGCAGAATAAACGGACGTGAAGGACTCAAGGAGCACTACTCCCTGCTGTGATGCTGGTAGGCATCGGCTGCTTCGAGACCACAATCTTCGATTTGTCCTGCAATCGGTCGAAGCTGCTGTCGGCCAGCACATCTCCAGGATTAATCCCGGTCACCGACGTGTTATTGCCTTCTGTCACACCCGTTTTGACGTTCTTCATATGCGCGGTGTCATCCGTGATCACATAAACAAACGCCACGGTGCCGTTATGCTGAATCGTCGAAGAAGGAACAATCGTCGCTCCCTGCAGCGTATTCACCAGCAGCCGCGTATTAACAAACTCATTCGGAAACAGCGCGCCATCTCTATTGTCGAACGACGCTCGAGCCTTCACGGTGCCTGTCGTCGTATCGATCTGGTTGTCCAGCGTCAGCAACGTTCCGCTCGCAATCTTCTTCAGCGCCGCGCGGTCGTACGCATCCACCGTAAGCCGCGTCTTCTGTCGAAGACGCGGCTGCACCTGTCCAAGGCTGTCCTCGGGAATCGTGAAGATCGTCGTAATCGGCTGTATCTGCGCGATCACCGCCAGCGTAACCGTGCCTGACGACTGCACCACATTGCCCGGATCCACCAGCCGCAAACCCACTCTACCCGAGATCGGAGCCGCAATGTGACAGTAATCAAGCTGTACCTGGTCGAATGCCACCACTCCCTGATCGTTTTTCACCGTACCTGCGTCCTGCAGCACAATCTTTTCCTGGTCATCCAACTGCTGCTTCGGAATCGCATTCCGAGCCCACGCCTCCCGGAACCGGTCGCGATCCATAACCGCCTGCGCCAGAACCGCCTCGTCTCGCTCCAGTGTTCCTTGCGCCTGCAGCAGCGTCGCCTGGAAAGGCCGGGGATCGATTTCGATCAACGAATCTCCCTTGCGAACCATCTGCCCTTCCGTGAAGTTCACCGCTATCACCGGCCCGGTCACCTGGCTCGTAATCGAAGCGGTATACACCGGCGTCACTGTACCGATCGCCTCCAGGTACACGCCGATGTTGCCCTTCGTCGCCGTGGCTATCGTCAGCGTGACAGGGCCGCCGCCACCTGCGCCGCGTCGACCTCCACCACCGCCTCCAGCCGCGTTTTTCGTCGTCGTATCGTGATGCCGCATTACAAGCCAGAATCCCACTGCAAAGATCAGCAGCAGGGCAATCCACACCACCACTCGGACGATCTTGCTTCCGGACGAAGGTGGAGGAGCAGCCGGAAGTTGGTGATCCGGTCCAATTGATGAGTGTTCCTTCGAATCTGCTGGCAAACACGTCTCCCTTGCCACATCAAAAATTTGGACTCAGTTGTGCAACTCGGTCCGTTACTCTATCGACGCATGGACAGGTACTTAAAGACTCAGCATCTTCCCTGCGAAAGGTCAAAATTCAGTAACGTGAAACTTCCAGCGAACACGACGTGGCGCATGACCGCAAGGAAGCCGCAACTCTCTGAGATGCATCTCTAACAATATCGCAACTCCCTCGCCACATCGAACGTCAGCCTCGTCAATTGAGCCCGAAACCCCTTGCATGGTATGATGGAACCATAGGCAGGCTACCTTTCACACGGTAGAGGTCGCGAGTTCGAATCTCCTCGCACCTGACTCTTCTCCGGCATCGTCTTAAGCGATTACATAGGCGCGATCCCCGGGAATACTCTGCGACTCAGCATTCGGAGCAAGTCATGGCACACAAATGTGATCTCTGCGGCAAAGGCCCGCAGTTCGGCAACAATATCTCGCACGCCCACAACACCACCCGCCGCCGCTGGAACGTCAATCTCCAGTCCGTCAAAGCCAAGGTCGATGGTGGAAGCAAGCGTGTCCGCGTCTGCACCAGCTGCATCAAGACCGGCAAAATCGTCAAAGGCTAAGCCGCGCCAACCTTCAGAAACAGAACGCCCCAGCCGCATCATCTGCCGGCTGGGGCTTTTCCTGCATATCTAAAAAACAATCTGCTAAATCCTATCAATCCGCAGTCGAGCTTACTTCTTCTCAAATCCCAGCGAAGCGCTATTAATGCAGTACCGCAACCCCGTAGGGGTAGGCCCATCCGGAAAAACATGTCCCAGATGAGCGCCGCAAGTCGCACACTGTACCTCGACTCGCTTCATCCCATGCGAATTGTCCTCAATCGCCTCGATCGCATCCGCCGAAACCGGATTCCAGAAGCTGGGCCATCCACTCCCTGAATCGAACTTCTTATCCGAAGTAAACAGCGGAGCATTGCAGCTCCCACAGTGATAAATCCCGTCATCGTGGTTGTTCACCAGCGCTCCGGTGAACGCCCTCTCCGTCCCGCCCTCGCGCATTACATGAAACTGCTCCGGCGTCAGCAGCGCTCGCCATTCCGCTTCTGTCTTATGAATCTTCTCGCCCTTCGTTATCTCGGCCATCACTCCAGCCTCCTGTTCCATAAATTATGTTCTGTGAAGTAGATGTCCCACAGCCCAATACGCTGCATCTCCAGGCCTACCCCACGAAGCGTCGCCTGCCCTACGAAGCGTCCTTCGCAATAACCTCAATCTCCACCAGAGCATCCTTCGGCAGGCCCGCCACCGCCACTGTCGACCGAGCCGGTGGCACCACTCCATCCGGAGCCAGATACCGCGCATAAACCTCATTCATCGCCGCAAAGTCACCCATCGACTTCAGAAACACGGTCGTCTTCACCACATGAACCATGCTCAGCCCAGCCTTCGCCAACACAGCCTTCACATTTTCAAGCGCCCGCACCGTCTGCTCGGTAATCCCACCCGAAACCAACTGTCCGGTAGCCGGATCCAGCGCCACCTGCCCCGATGCAAACAACATGTCCCCAACCCGCACAGCCTGGGAGTACGGCCCGATGGCAGCGGGAGCCTCTTTGGTAGAAATCGCAGTCTTGCCCTGGTCCTTCATAAGATCGCTCATAGCAACCAAGTCTATCGCGTCCTCCCCGCAATGAAAAATCAACTCCTGGAACAATTCAACCAGGCCTTAGATGTACCGGCACACAAAAGGGACAGCCGTTCCGCGATTGATTTAATGCAATATAAATCTGCCAATCCCATGCAAATAAGAAGACGTAAGTTTGACGATTTCCTGACAAGTAGCATCATCGCCCGCGACTATTGTGACCCTCGGGTCACATCCCCAGGAGAGGCCCGTCGCAAAAAAAATGGAGTAGGCAATTATGAAAAATCCAGCAAACAACACCAAGGGTCCAGTCGACCGCCGTTCTTTTATGAAAAGCGGACTTCTGGCAGGTGGCGCAGCAGCAGTGGGCGCCGGTTTGTTAACAAATGCAACTCCGGCCCGAGCGCAGGAACGCGGCAGACTCCTTCCCGCCGATGCCGCTATCCTCCGTTTTCTGGCGGCGGCAGAGCTGATCGAGTCGGACCTGTGGACGCAGTATGCGGAACTCGGTGGCATCGGCAACAATCCACCGATTGAAGTGGCCCCAAACCAGACCCTGAATGCCTATCAGGGATCCTTGTCGAATCTCGATCCCGATGGCCCGCAATACATTGCCAGCAACACGCTCGATGAAGTCAGCCACGCTACCTTCCTCAATGCCTATCTCGAGTCCAGAGGAGCCGAGCCGGTCAACTTGGACCAGTTCCGCACTTTGCAGGGAAGTACGGCTACAGGATCGTCGGGCAGCAAACGCCTCACCAATCTCATGAATCTCAATGTCGACACGAGTTGGTTCGTTCGCTACCGCAGCACAACCAATCCGGACCTCGGCGCAACCTTTCCCCAGGCGATCACTCTCAACGGAGTTACCGCCATTCCCAGAACCAACGCCGATTTCAATGGCGCGCCCATCGGCAACAACCTTCTTGGCAACCTCCATACTCAGGCGATTGCGAATGTGGCGGCTTTTCACTTTGGCATGATCGAACAGGGCGGCTCGAGTCTCTACGCAGCCATGAGCCAAAAGGTGACCGACCCCGAGGTCCTTGAAATCACCCTTGGCATTGGTGGAGATGAGATCGCTCACTTCCTCGAGTGGGTTGATTTCGCGGGCAACGGAGTGCAGCAACCAATAGCGCCGTTCACCGACCCCACATCGGGCCTGTCGTTTCCTGATTTCTTCACCAATCCACCACTGCAACCGCCCACCCTTGTTCAACCTAGTCTGATATTCCCAGTCCCTTGCGAATTCATCAGCCCCAACCTCCCCCACTGCGCCATCATTCGTCCGCTAACCGATAAATTTGCAGGAGCCGTCGCTGCGGTCGCAAGTCTCACCGCCGATGGACTCTTCACCGGTCAAAGCAGACAGTTCCTCAACACCCTGCAAATTATGGCTATCGAAGCCGATGCCGCTGTCCGCTTGGCCCTGTGACCTTTCAAATCCAGTTTTGTGTTGCGCCCGTTATCGGGAGTCTCTCCAAGTCAGGCTCCCGATAACGGCAAGAAAAAATCTCCTTCGAATCGCGGCCCCTCCACCATCGAACAACTGCCAGAAATTTCAGTTACCCTCGACTCCGTTCTTGGATAGCATGCACCCATGCGCATCCGCCTTCCTTCCATCGCGTCTCTCGCCCTCTTCGCCGCGCTTCTCCCCACTCCTGCCCACGCCGCCGCCAAGCTCAAGGGCTTCTACTCCGGCAGCGGAGGCATCTCCGCCGAAGTCCACCGTATCCTCATCATCGAGTTCGCCGACGACGGCACGGCGCTCCTCCAGCAGAAATGGCACGACAAAAAACCGCAAACCTGGCACGCCCGCTGGAAGCAGAACGGCAAGACCGTCACTCTCACCTACGAACAAGCCAAAGACGCCCCCAACCCGCCTCCTCCATTGCCCGATCCGCTCGTCTTCACCTTCAAAAACGACACCCTCACCGCCACCAAGTGGGACACACCGACTCTCGGCGTTCTCGGCCCACCCCTGCTCACGCCCTTCGGCGGCAAAGTTCCCAAGGTCTCCAGCGTCGCCGCCTGCCAGAGCATGAACACTCTCGACCCCACCCGCGATTGCGTTACTTGGGGATCTAACCGCTGAAGTTGAAATTGATGCCTCATAAGCCACGTAATTTAAGGTGTGTCTCTGTTTGGGATTTCCGCTCGCGACCCAAAGTGGACCTGACGCGTCGGCGCAGTCCGTCGCGCGAGTCGCGCGATTAAGCAGGAACGTACGTCAACCGAATCACATCGTCGGCGATTCGATCGCTGGCCACCAGGTGGAGCGGTGGCCGGGGACCGGCGAAGAAAGGCTTGCCGCTACCAACCACGACGGGATGGAGGTAGAGTCGATACTCATCGATAAGACCGGCCTCGGTCAGGCTTTGCGCCAGGTCTGATCCGGCAACGTCAACCTCGCCGGACAGCTCAGCCTTCAGCCTGCGTACCACCGCCTCGATGTCATCCGCGACAAGGGTGGCGTTAGGGCCAACAGACTTCAATGAGCCTGACGCGACCCACTTCGGCCGGCTACGCCATACCGCCGCGAAGTCGTGTTCATGCCCTTCCCAATCGGGAAAGTCTTCGTCCCAATAGCGCATAACCTCGTACATGCCGCGACCGTAGACAATGCCGCTCAGGCCACGCACCTGCTCAATGAAGTGACGGAAGAGCGTGATCGAAGGCCCAAAATTCGTGTGGTCAATGTAGCCATCCAGGGTCACGTTCAATCCGTAGACAAGTTTCGCCATGATGCCAATCTCCACCAAAGGTCGTCAGACTAGCTTAAGCCGGCGTCGTGCGGAGGTGAGGTTGAATGGTTCAGCGGCTATCCAAATATTGACCCCATCAAAAATCAATCCAGCCATAAAAAATCGCCATTTTTTTAACTCTTCTCGCCACTATTGCTCCGAAAACCGGCCTACGATGAGTGCGAGGTGAATCCTATGGGAATCATGGACACGATCCAACAACTTGCCGGCCAGACCGGAGCCGCAGCTGGAACCGACCAGGCCAAGGTCGCCGGAGGCTTCATCGAAGCCCTCACTCAGCACCCCGAAGGCATTCAGGGTGTCCTCGACGCTTTCAAAAACAACGGTATGGCCTCGCACATCGGCGCCTGGGGTGCCGGTCAGGCCGCCACTGCAACCCCCGAGCAGGTTCAGCAGGGTCTCGGCGGCACCGGCCTCATCGAAAAGACCGCAGCGAAAGTTGGCGTCTCTCCGGCAGTCGTTTCCGCAGCTCTAGCAACCGTTCTGCCGATGGTCGTCCAACACTTTGCTCCTAACGGACAAGCCACTCCAACCAGCGGCATGGGCGCAATGGCGCAACAGCTTCTCAGCAAACTCGCCTGATCTTCCGTACGTTTTGTTTCTCGCCAGAATCGCTCTGGCAGAATCCCGATGTGCGCCGGGGCCACAGCGCTCATCCCAATCCAGCACGACCAACCAGTCAGTATGCTGACCGAGGAGAACTGTGCCATGGCAGATCTAGACGCACTGAAACAGAAGTACGCCCCCGTCATTCAAACCATTGAGAAGTTCGTTCCCTACGGCGCCACCCTCGAGGCCGTGGACCTCACCGGCGAGCAGCTTCACATCCGCGGAACCGTACCCTCCACCGTCGTCGCCAACCGCGTCTGGGATCAGATCAAAAAGTGCGACCCCACCTACTCTGACCTCCACCACGAGATCGGCACTAGCGGCGGCGCAACCCAGCCCTACACTATCAAATCAGGCGACACCCTCTCGGCCATCAGCCTGCTCTTCTACGGCAACGCCAACAAATACCCTCAGATAGCTCAGGCCAACAACCTGGTCAACCCCAACAGCGTCCCTATCGGCACCACACTCCAACTCCCCGTCCTCACCTAGCATTTAACGATTGCCATCCTTCGCCGCAGGCGGAGGATCGGCTTTGCCTCTTCTGAGAAACGATCGCAGGTGGCCAATCCTTCGTGGGTCTATCACGAAGGATTGGTTATTTGGGCCACGCGCGAACCGTCTTCCTTTACCCAACATCCATCTTCGCGGTAAAGATCCCGCGAAACGCCGGCCAGTAAGCCCAGATCAAAAAAATCTCGAGCACAGAACACACCAGCCCCGGCCCAATCCCCGCCGGCAAAAGTGTGAGGTGAAACAACAGGATATTAACCAGAATCGGCCCAAGGATCACAAGCCCGACAGGCACATAGCGCCCCATAATCAACAACACTCCAGCGATCACATACAACAAGCCATGAAACGTAATCCAGTGATGCATAAACATGATCGTCGATAATGTCCCCGCGTCGCCCGGAGGCATCTGCATCGGCATGAAGGGATGAAGATTATTCAAGCCAAAAATGAGAAAGGCAAGTCCAAGCAAAATCCGTGCAATTAGAACGGCAATCTTCATAATCAGTCAGCTCCTTAGAAAGAATTGGTAGAACTCTCAAGGCTTGCGTAACTTGCGTCAGGAAGAGCGTTTCGATAGCGTCGAGTATATGCCGAATCGCAACGACTCAGGTGTTGTAATGTCGCTCCAGGGCAAAGTAGCTCTCATCACCGGAGGCTCCCGTGGAATCGGCGCTGCCACCGTTCGCCTCTTCCACCAGGCCGGAGCAAAGGTCGTCTTCAGCTATCAATCGGCCACCCAGCAGGCCGAATCGCTAGTCGCCGAATGCGGCGGCCCCGTACATACCCACGCCATCCGCCAAACCCTCTCCACGCCTGAAGACGGCCAGGCCCTCGTCACCGCTGCCGCCGCCGCCTTTGGTCGCCTCGACTGCGCCGTCCTCAACCACGGCATCTGGCCCTCCCACGACCAACCCATCACCACCATGACCACCGACCAGTGGCGCAACACCCTCAGCACCAACCTCGACAGCGTCTTCGGCGTCATCCGCGCCGCAGTAGCCCAAATGCAATCTCAAGCCCAATCCCGGCCGCAAACTCAGCCCCAATCTCAGCCCCAATCTCAACCCCAGACCAACGCAACCAAAGGCCACATCGTCCTCGTAGCCTCCACCGCAGCCCAACGCGGCGAAGCCTTTCACGCCGACTACGCCGCCAGCAAGGGCGCCCTCATCAGCCTCACCAAGAGCCTCTCCTCCGAACTCATCGCCCAGGGAATCTACGTCAACTGCGTCGCCCCCGGCTGGGTCGCCACCGAGATGTCCGTCGATGTCCTTAGCAAACCCGAAACGTCAAAAAAACTGCTGTCCCTGATCCCGCTGGGCCGCCCGGCGCACGTCGAAGAGATCGCCGCACCTATACTCTTCCTCTGCACCCCGTTCGCTGGCTTCATCTCCGGCGAGATCTTCAATGTCAATGGCGGGGCAGTCCTCGTAGGATGAAAAGCCGGATCGAAGCCGGCTGAACAACGGAGTCTGAATGAAGCAACTTGCTCTCTCGATTGCCCTGGCTCTTCTCACCGCGCCGCATCTCCATGCTCAGGCCCGCGACATCCCCAGCGCCGCCCCCAAACAAGCCGCCGGCGAAACCACCGACCAGCGCGGACGCAAGCTCCTCGACCAGATGCTCGAAGCTCTGGGCGGCGACGCCTGGCTCCACCGCCAGAACGTCCGTGAACTCGGCCACGCCGCACGCTTCTTCCGCGGCGCTCCCACCGGCCTCGTCACCGACTTCACCACCATCCGCCAGTTCGCCGGCAACGAGCGCCCAGATGCCCAGCGTATCGGCTTCATCACCGACAAGAGCATGATCCTCCCCGGCAAAAAGATCGACATCGTACAAATCTGGTCGAACGGCACCGGCCACGAGGTCACTTACAAGGGCAACGCCACCCTCCCCAAGGACCAGGTCGAAGACTACTACCGCCGTCAGGATCACTCCATCGAATCCATCTTCCGCTCCTGGCTCAAAGCCCCCGGCGTCATGGTCGTCGCCGAGGGCAGCACCATGGTCGAGCGTCGTATCACCGAGCGTGTCTCCATCCTCAGCGCCAACAACGACGCCGTCACCATCGACATCGACGCCGAAACCCACCTCCCCCGTCGCCGCACCTACGAGACCCGCAACCCCCAGTTCAAAGACATCGACGAAGACGTTGAAGAGTACGATGACTACCACACCATCCAGGGCCTGCCCACCGCCATGACCATCACCCGCTACCACAATGGAGACATGGCCAGCCAAACCTTCTTCTCCAAAGTCGAGTACGACGTAGACATAACTCCCGGCACCTTCGACCCCAACGTCCTGCTGCAGAAGAAAAAGTAGCCCGTCCGTACAATGATTCGTTAGAAGCCACCTGCAGCGAAGGGCCCTCAGCACGATCAACCTCAAGGAGTCCCACCGAATGAAGCACGACAACATCCTCGGCACCGTCGGCAACACTCCCATCGTCCGCATCAATCACCTTGCTCCTGCCGGCATCAACCTCTACGTCAAAATCGAAGCCTTCAACCCACTCGGCTCCGTCAAAGACCGTCTCGCCCTCGGAGTCATCGAAGACGCCGAACAGCGCGGCACCCTCAAGCCCGGCCAGACCGTAGTCGAAGCCACCAGCGGCAACACTGGCATCGGTCTCGCCATGGTCTGCGCCGCGAAAGGCTACCCCCTCGTCGTCACCATGGCAGAAACCTTCTCCATCGAGCGCCGCAAGCTCATGCGCTTCCTCGGAGCCAAAGTCGTCATCACTCCCGGCCCTGCCCGCGGCACCGGCATGGTCAAAAAAGCCGAAGAGCTAGCCGTAAAAAACGGCTGGTTCCTCACCCGCCAGTTCACCAACGAGGCCAACGCCGACTTCCACTCCCGCACCACCGCGCAGGAGATCCTCCGCGACTTCGAAGGCGAACGACTCGACTACTGGGTCACCGGCTTCGGCACCGGAGGCACCCTCAAAGGAGTCTCCCGCGTCCTCGCCGAAAAGCGCCCCGACACGAAGATCATCCTCTGCGAACCCGACGCCGCGCCCATGGTCTCAAGCGGCCTCCCGCAACCCAACAACACCGACCACACCCCCTCCGCCAGTCACCCCTCGTGGACACCGCACCCTCAGCAAGGCTGGAGCCCAGACTTCATCCCCAAGCTCGCCCAGGACGCCATCGACACCCACCGCATCCACAAGGTCCTCCGCATCGAAAATCCCGAAGCCATGCGCCGCAGCAGGGAACTAGCCCAGAAGGAAGGCATCTTCGTAGGAATCAGCTCCGGAGCCACCTTCGCCGGAGCCCTCAAAATCGCCGCCGAAGCTCCGCAAGGCTCAACCATCCTCGCCATGCTCCCCGACACCGGCGAACGCTACCTCAGCACCCCGCTCTTCGCCGATGTTCCCGTAGACATGACCCCCGAGGAACTCGAACTTTCCAAATCCACACCCAGCGCCCAACTCCCACCCCCAACAAATCCTTAACGCAACTTCAAATACCAATAGCAAGTATGAGTTGTCTTCAAATACCAATAGCAGGTATGAGTTGTCATTAAATACCAATAGCAAGTATATGAGTTGTCATTCTGAGCACAGCGAAGAACCCCCGCATCTCGATCGAAGCGCCACGGCCTCGCGATCGCAACCAAAGCCCCAGTCAAGATTCTCGTCATCGACAACATCGACAAGCCCTCAGAAAACTAGCATCTCCGGCTCGACGTCCTCTCAACTCGGCCCAACGCGCCATTTATACTCATCCTTGCCATGAGTGACATCCTCACCTCCCCAGTCGAGTCCCCAGAGCAATCCGCTACGCCCACCAGAACAATGGACATCCTCGAAATCATGTCCCTCCTCCCACACCGCTATCCCTTCCTCCTCATCGACCGTGTCATCGAGATGGAGCCGCGCAAGCGCATCGTCGCCATCAAAAACGTCACCTTCAACGAGCAGTTCTTCCAGGGACACTTCCCCGGCTATCCCATCATGCCCGGCGTCCTCATGGTCGAAGCCATCGCCCAGGCTGGCGGCGCGCTCCTCCTCAACGAGATCCCCGACCGCGAATCCAAGCTCATGGTCTTCACCAGCATCGAGAACGCCCGCTTCCGCCGCCCCGTCACTCCCGGCGACCAGCTCCGCATCGAGGTCACCGTCCTCAACTGGCGCACCCGCGTCGTCAAGATGGGCGGCGTCATCACCGTCGACGGCAAACTTGTCTGCGACGCCACCGTCATGTGCCAGGTCGTCCCACGCGCACCAAAGAGCGCCGAAGCAAAGGTCGAAACCCCCGAGTGAGCATCCATCCCACAGCCATCGTCGCAGAGGGATCCCGGATTCCCCCAAGCTGCAAGGTCGGCCCCTTCTGCACCATCGGTCCCAACGTCATCCTTGGCGAACACTGCGAACTAGTCTCCCACGTCGTTCTGGGCGGAGGAGATGGCGGCCACGTAACAATCGGCGCCAACAACCGCATCTTTTCCTTCGCCTGTCTCGGCATCGCCCCGCAAGACCTCAAGTACGCCGGCGAACCCACTCGTCTTGTCATCGGAGACAACAACTCCATCCGCGAGTACGTCACCATCTCCCGCGGCACCACCGGCGGCGGAGGAACCACGCGAGTCGGAAACGACTGCCTCATCATGGCTTACACCCACATCGGCCACGACTCCTCCATCGGCGACGGCTGCATCCTCGCCAACTCCGCCACTCTCGCCGGCCACGTCACCGTCGAGGACTACGCCGTCGTCGGAGCCCTCTGCCCCGTCCATCAGTTCTGCCGCATCGGCCGCCACGCCTACATCGGAGGAGGCACCACCATCACGCAGGACGTCCTGCCCTACTCCCTCACCTCAATCGAACGCAACAACCACGCCTACGGCCTCAACAAAGTAGGCCTGGAGCGCCGAGGCTTCACCCCGGAACAGATCAAACAACTCCGCAACGCCTACCGCCTCCTTCTCAACTCCAAGCTCAACACCGCCCAGGCCCTCGAAGCGATCCGCAACTCCATCACCGCGGACACCCCCGCCGAACACGTAACCTACCTCGCCGACTTCGTAGCCGGCAGCCAGCGCGGCATCATCAAGTAGTGCAATCGCTCTGCGATAGAACCAATCCGCGTATCGACGATCCTCAATCTAAATGTGAATGTGGTTCGCTCGAAATGAACCTGAAAAAAGCCAGAGATACAAAAAAGCCAGAGATACACTGAAGCTCATCTCCTATGACCTCCTTACGCTTGGCACTCTGCTTTACCGGCCTTTTCGCTTCTAGCCTCATCGCCTCACGCGACGCCACCGCACAACCACCCATCCGCGTCGCCATCGTCGGTCTCGTCCACGGCCACGTCCAGGGCTTCCTCCATAACCTCCCATCTCACCCCGAGATCCAGCTGGTCGGCATCTCCGAACCAGACGCAGCATTGCGTCAGCACTACATCGACCGCACCCGCCTTCCCGCAACGCTCTTCTTTCCCACCGAAGCAGCGATGCTCCAAAGCACACACCCACAAGCCATCCTCGTCTACACCTCCACCGCGGGCCATCGAGCAGCTATCGAACAAGCCGCACCGCTCCACATCGCCGCCATGGTGGAAAAACCCCTCGCCACTACAGTAGAAGACGCCCTGGCCATCCAACACATCGCGCAGAAGTACAGCATCCCCGTCCTGACGAACTACGAGACAACCTGGTACAACTCCAACACCGCGGCAATTAATCTGCTCAACGAAGGCAAGATCGGCGAACTCCGCAAGCTCGTCGTCCACGATGGTCACAACGGCCCCAAAGAAATCGGCGTCGGTCCGGAATTCCTCTCCTGGCTCACAGACCCGAAACAAAACGGCGGCGGCGCTCTCTTCGACTTCGGCTGCTACGGCGTCGATCTCGCCACCTGGATCATGCACGGCGAACTCCCCCTCACCGTCACTGCGATCACCCTCCACCTCAAACCCCAAATCTACCCCAACGTAGACGACGACAGCACCATCGTCCTCACCTATCCGCACGCGCAGGCCATCATCCAGGGCTCATGGAACTGGCCCTTCTCGCGAAAAGACATGGAGATCTACGGCGCCACCGGCTACATCGACACGCTCTATGACGACCACAACCCCGGCGCAAAACTCCGCATCCGCCTCCCCGGCGAAGCTTCGGAACACATCGAAACCGCACCAACACTGGCGCCACCGCAAAACGACTCACTCACCTATCTGGCCGCCGTCCTCGGCGGAAGTCTCAAGTCGCAACGCGACCTCACCGCGCTCGACACGAACGTCACGGTCGTCCGCATCCTCGACGCCGCCCGTCGATCCGCTCAAACAGGCCGCACCATCCAACTGGCAGCCGCGAAAGCATCTTCGACCGCAACGGCGCAGTAAAAGCAGCAGCATCCCAACCTCAACATTGGGGGGGCCATCCTTCGTAACTTCATTGCAAATGAATAGCCATCGCGCAAAGCGCGATCCGCTCTTCCACTTGGCTGTCGCAACGAATCCACCTTCGAAGCTAATCAGCCTTAAGACGCGATCCCAGATAGCTCACCAGCACCTGCTTGAACTCCCGCACGATCTCCTCTTTCTCCGCGCCCTTAGCCTCGGCATACAGAGGATTCATTCCTTTCAGCACCTGCACCGTCACATTAGCCACGCGAAAAGCAGCCTCCCTGCTCATCTCCGGGCATCTCTCGCGAAACAGCGCAGCAAAGTGTTCTCGCAGCCGGTTTCTCGCCACAGGATCACGCTTATAGTCCCCCGGCGCACTCAGCACCTGAAAGTAAGCAGGCCGCCTCTCGACGTAATCCACAAACATGTCGATGATCCGATCGACTAACTGCCTGATACTCAGCTTCGATGCCTCCGCCGTCAGCGGAAGCCAAAGCGCCTGAATCTCCCTCACGTACTGCTGCCGCAGAGCCCGCACAATCGCTTCCTTGTTCGGAAAATATTGGTACAAAGCGCCAATCGAAGCATCGGCGCGCTCGGCAATTGCCGTCATCGTCGCGGCATCGTACCCCGCCTCCGCCATCACTGACGCAGCAGACTCAAGCAGTTGCGCCAGCCGCCGTTCTCCCCGCTCCTGCTGCGGAGTCCGTCTCGCATTTGACATAGTTGAGGGCACCCTCATATTCTAAATCCGGAACGAACGTGAGGGTGCTCTCATATTAGGAAATCGCGCAGGAGAGAAGAACAATGCCAGTAACCCAACTCGACCCAAAGACAGCTCTCATCGTCATCGACCTGCAAAAAGGCATCGTCGGATTCCCCACTGTGCACCCAATCGGCGAGGTCATTCAGCAAGCCGCCGCCTTGACGAACGCCTTCCGCCGCAAAGGCCTGCCGATCGTTCTGGTCAACGTTGACGGGGGAGCGCAGGGTCGCGCCGAACAGGCCTTCCGGATGAAAGACGTCCCCGCCGGATGGACCGATCTCATCCCCGAGCTGAACCAGCAGCCCGAAGACCACACCGTAACCAAGCGAACCTGGGGAGCATTTACCAACACAGGCCTCGCCGAGCACCTCAAAAAGCTGGGTGTCACGCAGGTTGTCATCATCGGCGTCGCCACCAGCGCAGGTGTCGAATCGACCGCGCGCCATGCGCACGAACACGGATTCAACGTAACGTTCGCCATCGACGCCATGACGGACATGAACCCCGACGCGCACCTCAACAGCATCACGCGCATCTTCCCAAGGATAGGCGAAACGGGCACAACCGAAGAGATCCTCGCGCTCCTCAACTAGCCGTTGCTTTCAAAAAAAGGCGAGAGCCAACTCGCAACAACCGGCAACGAAAGGGAGCGCCACGATGGCATGGACCCACGGCATATCGTACTTCTTCGGCGGGTTGTTTCTCGCCAACGCCGTTCCGCATTACGTTAGCGGCATCATGGGCAGTCCCTTTCAAAGCCCCTTCGCAAAACCGTCCGGAAAAGGACTCTCTTCGTCAACCGTCAACGTTCTCTGGGGATTCTTCAACCTCGTCGTCGCCTACATCCTCCTGTGCCGCGTCGGAGACTTCAATCTACGCGCCACCCACGATGTAGCCGTCTCAGGATCAGGCGTTCTTCTCATGGGCATCATGGGAGCGCGCAGCTTCGGAAAGTTCCACGGTGGCAACTCTCCCGGCGACTCGCGAGACCACCACTGAAAGGGATTTTCGTCTCGTGAGCGGCCTCCAATCGATCTCGCACGCCTGGCGAGCCCTCCGTCATCGCAACTTCCAGCTCTTCTTCTTCGGCCAAAGCATCTCCGTCATCGGCAACTGGATGACGCGGCTCGCCACAAGCTGGCTGGTCTATCGCCTCACCCACTCTGTGCTCTTACTCGGCATCGTCAGCTTCGCCGGGCAGATCGTCGCCTTCGCGCTCGGCCCATTCGCCGGAGTCTGGGTCGAGCGCCTCAATCGCCGCAAGCTCCTCCTCGCCACGCAAGCCGCCGCTGCCGTCCAGTCGCTCGCCCTGGCCGCGCTCACCCTCGCCCATCGCATCACCCTGTGGGAGATCATCGCTCTCACCGCCCTCCAGGGCATGATCAACGCCTTCGACATGCCCGGCCGCCAATCCTTCCTCGTCCAGATGATCGAAGACCGCAACGACCTCTCGAACGCCATCGCCATCAACTCCTCCATGGCAAACGGCGCGCGTCTCGTCGGCCCCGCCATCGCCGGCCTCGTCATTGGAGCCTTCGGCGAAGGCTGGTGCTTCCTCATCGATGGCGTCAGCTACTTCGCCGTCATCGCATCTCTCCTGCTGATGCGCATCAAACCCACGCACATCCGCCACTACACAACCACCATGCTCGAACAGATGCGCGAAGGCTGGGACTACGTCCGCACGTTCCGCCCCATCCGCACCATCCTTCTGCTCTTCGCCCTCGTCAGTCTCATGGGCTACTCTTACGCCGTGCTCCTGCCTGTCTTCGCCGCCCAGGTGCTCCACGGCGGCGCAACCACCCTCGGCTGGCTCACAGGAGCCTCAGGCGTCGGCGCGCTCACCTCCGCGCTCTCCCTCGCAGTCCGCAAATCGGTCGTCGGCCTCACCCGCATGGTTCAGATCGCAGCCGCGACGCTCGGCAGCGCACTCATCCTCCTCGGCCTCTCGCACAACCTGGGGTTGTCGCTGGGCCTGATGGTCTTCGTCGGCTTCGGCCTCATGCAATGCGCCGCAGCCAGCAACACGATCATCCAGTCGCTGGTAACCGAAGACAAACGCGCCCGCGTGATGAGCTACTACACCATGGCCTTCTTCGGAGCATCCCCGTTCGGCAGTCTGTTAGCCGGCTCCCTCGCTCACCGCATCGGAGCACCCCACACCGTCATGGTCACCGGCGCCTTCTGCATCGGCGGCTCCCTCTGGTTTACCCTCGAGCTACCCAAAGTCCGGGCAGTCATGCGGCCCATCTACCAACAGATGGGTCTCCTGCCCACCAGCGACATAGCCTGACCCTCGAACAAATCGCTGCGACATAAGAACCACGTTACAACCACCGAACGACCACAAATTAACCACAGTTAATCCACGCATTTTTCGCAAATTGGCACTTCAGAACCGCAGGTAAACCCCAATCCGAACGAGCCAAACAACCATCGGAAGCCCAGAATCAACCACAACACACCACAAAAACCGAAGACCGCTTTTTTCCACAGCCAATTGGCCCAACCACCGCTATTGACTTCTGACTCCTCCGGAAGCGCCCCAGAAAAAATCTGCCTTGAGCTTGAGCCTTGATCCGTCAAATCCGTTTCTATCCGTGCAAAGCCTTTCGCCACGAAGCCGCTCAAAATCGAATAGCCTCCCACATGCGCTAGAGTAAAAAGCGAATGTCGAAACTTGGCCTCATCGCCGGCAACGGCCGTTTTCCCTTTCTCCTGCTCGACGCAGCCCGCGCCCACGGCCTCCAGGTCGTCGTAGCCGCAATCAACGAAGAGACTGACCCGGAGATCAACACCCGAGCCGCCGCCGACCCCAACATCCACGTCCACTGGCTCTCCCTCGGCGAACTCTCCCGCCTCATCGAAACCTTTCAATCCGAAGGCGTTACCCGTGCCGTCATGGCCGGCCAGGTCAAACACAAGCAAATCTTCTCAAGCATCCGTCCCGACTGGCGGCTCGCCAAACTCCTCCTCAACCTCCGCACCCGCAACACCGACATGCTCCTTGGCGCAGTCGCCAAGGTCCTAAGCGACGAAGGCATCGAACTCATCTCCTCCACCCAATACCTCGAGCCTCTACTCGCTAAGCCCGGAGTCCTCACCAGGCGCGCACCAGACGAGGAAGAAGCAAAAGACATAACCTACGGCCGTACCGTAGCCCAGGCCATTGCCGCCTACGACCTCGGCCAGACCGTAGTCATCGCCGCCCAGGCCTGCGTCGCAGTTGAAGCCATGGAAGGCACCGACGCCACCATCGCCCGCGCCGGCGAGCTCTTCCGCACCCTCGACCTTCCAGGCGAAGCCGGCGGTACGGAAACCACCCTGCGCCGCACCCTCACCGTAGTCAAGGTAGCCAAACCCAACCAGGACATGCGCTTCGACGTTCCTGTCATCGGCGTCGCCACCATCCACGCCATGCAGGGCGCAGGCGCAACCTGCCTCGCCATCGAAGCGGGAAAGACCCTCCTCTTCGATCCCGCGGCCATCATCGCCGCCGCCGATCAGGCCGGCATCGCCATCCTCGCAAAGTAAAGATATTGTCAACACGATGTAAAGGCTCATACCGCGGGGGTAAAATTACCACGCGACACATTTAGGCCTGCGTTTCACCGGCCTCCAATCATCTAATCGATAGATTCACAAAGGGGAATCACCATGCGTAAAGCAGTTTGGATCGCAGCAATCATCGCCCTCGTCGCAGCATGCGGCTTCGGCATCAAGGCCCACGCAGCAGCCGCGGGAGACACAGTACAGGTTGGAGCCACAGCCCCCAATTTCACTCTACCCTCGCAGGAAGACAAGCCCGTCAGCCTCTCCGACTACAAGGGAAAGTGGGTTGTCCTCTACTTCTACCCCAAGGACCAGACCCAGGGCTGCACCATCGAGGCCCACAACTTCCAGCGTGACATGGAGAAGTACAACGCCCTGAACGCGGTCGTCCTTGGCGTCAGCCTCGACACCGTCGAGGGTCACAAAGCATGGTGCTCCAAAGACACATTCAGCTTTAAGCTCCTCGCCGACCCCGACCACAAGGTCGTTGATCTCTACGGTGTCCCCGTTATGACCCACGGAGACATGAAGTACGCCCAGCGCCAGACCTTCCTCATCTCCCCCTCCGGCAAAGTCGTCAAGTACTGGGAGAAGGTCGATCCCAACGTCCACAGCACCGACGTCCTGGCCGAGATCGAAGCCAACAAGAAATAACCTTACCAACAGACGCAAAAAGGCCCGGGCTCTCAATTGAGGAGTCCGGGCCTATTTGCTTGCCTTAGGGGTGGTTACTTCTTTTTTGCGGTCTTCTTTGCAGCTTTCTTTGCAGCCTTCTTTGCAGGTGCCTTCTTTGCTGCCTTCTTTACGGCCTTCTTTGCTGCTTTCTTCGTTGCCAAGGTAATACCTCTCTTCATTGATTTTTTACTGCTCTTGTTGCCGGCCACTTTCTTGCTAGCGACCTTACCGCCGCGCTGAGCATTCGGCTTCTTCGCGGCAGATTTCGATTTCTTCGCTACAGCCTTCTTCACCACCACCGTCTTTGCTTTCTTCTTCGGTGCTGGTTTGGCTGCAGGCTTTGTCTTTTTTGCAGATACGACCTTCTTCGCCGCTACCGCCTTCTTCGCGGGAGCAGCAGCAACTTTCTTCGCCGCCGGTTTCGCCATGGTCTTCGGCTTGGTGGCGCTCGCTGAAGCACTCTTCACTGGCAGCTCGGACGGCTTGGTGGCTGGCTCGTAACTCGTCGCCGGCGAAGGCGGCAGGGCGAAGATGGTGGCGTCCTCAGCGTGAGTGCTGTGCAGGCTCCCATCGTCATCCAGCTCGAGCTCTTCATCGTCGTCAGAGGTCATCGTCACTTCTTCTTCTTCGTCGTCCTCGAAGCGGTTGTGCAGATCATCGTGGTCGTCTTCATCACCGTAGGTGTTGTCGCTATCTGCTGAGGCTGCGTGAAGTTTGGTCGTCTCATCGAACATCATTGTCGTTTCCCCTCGCTGCTTTTACTTCTCACTACTTCTATCTCACAAGTGAGAATGCAGAGTAAATCATCTTTACATCCCGGCACGAGATTCTAGCAACAGGATGCATCCACGCGCTACCGAAGGCAAGCAATCTTTTTCATGAGGAAGCTTTTCGGGTAGCTTTTTATTTCGTTTTGGAAGTCGCATTTTGCTCTTTCGTCGATGAGTTCTTTTCTTTCGGCGCAGAAGACGGGTTAGTCTTTGAAGCGGACTGCTTTGTGCTGGTGTGCCCAGAAGCCGCATGAACAGAGGTCCCTGCGGCATGCGAACTGCTCTTTCCTCGCGCTGATTTGCTTCGAACATGCGTGGCCGGTGCAAGCTTCACCGGCTCCGCGACCGCAAGCAAACCGCCCGGCTTGACGACGCTCGATGACAAATGATTCCATCGTCGCAACTCCTCAACCGTAACTCCAAAGCGGTCGGCGACCGTAACCAGAGTATCGCCGCGACGCACGGCATACCGCTGTGGGCCTGCATTCGCGACAGCATTAGCAACGGGGATTACAAGCTCATCTCCAGCGTCCAGGCCATCACCGGCAGCTAGCCCGTTTGTTACCGCGATGTCATTGGCGCGGACATGCAATGCGCCGGCAATGCCATCCAGCGTCTCCCCGCTGCGCACAACATGAAAACGCCAACTGCTCCTCTTGTCCTCAGGAATCGATTTGATGCGCTCCCCGAAGACATCCCGCATTCCCACAGGAATGTGCAGATCGAATGCCACGTCACGTGGGGTCGTCATTCGCAACAGGCTCGGATTCAAAGCCACAATCTCCGGCAGCGACGAGTTAGTGACGTCGGCCACAAGACGAAGATCGATCGCGTAATCGACAGTCACACTATCCGACACTACCGGCGCATCCGGCACAACCTTGTCCAGCCCGTATTGCTCGGGGTTCTTCGCCATGATGATCGCCGCGATGATTCCCGGTACATAATTCTTCGTCTCGCCGGGGAGAACGTTCCGTCGATACAACTCCCAGAAGTCCGCATAACCCGTACGCATCACTGCGCGCTGCACGTTGCCCGGACCCCAGTCATACGCCGCCATCGCCAGATACCAGTCGCCAAACTGGTTGTACAGCGTCTTCATGTACTTCGCATATGCAAGCGACGACTTTTCCGGATCAAACCGCTCATCAAACCAGCCATTACGCGCCAGCCCATAGGCTCCTGTAGGCATAAATTGCCACATGCCGCCAGCGCCCGAACGCGCGTTCAAAGCCTGAGGCTGAAATCCCGATTCCGCCACCGCGAGATAAATCAAATCCTGCGGCACACCCTGGTCGCGCAGGTTCTTCGAAATCATCTCCTTGTACTTCCCAGCTCGCTCCAGGGAACGCAGCAGATGCGCATGACCTGCCGCAGAGTTCGAAAAGTAGCTGATGAATCCTGCAACGTAGTCATTCACTACCAGCGGAAAGTCGGACTGCGTCGTCTTCAACTCAGCCGTCACCTTGGCCGTCAACGCTGCGTTCGCAGGAAACGTAACCTCATTCGCGGCATCCAGCGGAGCGGCCTCGAGCACCGGAGAGAATCCGTTCCCCTGTTTCAGCGCTGCCATCTCCAGCGAGTTCACCGCATTCAACAGATGATCGAACTCGTCCGCCAGCTGAGGATCCGTCTTCAGATCCATCCCGCTGGTGAGCATCAAATCAACGGCAGAGTCAAAGTCCAGACGGGCCGCATCCAGATGTCCCGCTCGATAGTCATCCACGCCGCTCCGATACGCCGCCTCCGCCTTGTTGATAAGCTGCTGCACTTTGGCTGCCTTCGCAGCAGCATCCGCTGTAGCCTGAGCCGCAGACCCGGCAGACTGCCCAGGCTGCCCTGAACCGCCACCTGGTTCACGTGCAACGTTGGGCGCCGTCGATTGTGAGAGTGTCTTGCCCGGTGCAGCCGCCTGATTCCCAGGACAGCCCACCAGCATCGTCAGTGGCACACAGCCCACCGCCAGTGCCCACCGCTGCACTCTCTTATCAAAAAGTCGTCGAGCCATCGTCCTCGCTCATTGTAAGACGCGCCGCCCATAAATGCGCTATCACCCAATCGTTTGCCCGGTTTTAGCAACAAGCCGTATCTGTTTCCCTCAACCTCACTGCTGCTTGCGGCTGGCCTCGATATAACCCGGTGTATATCCCTCCCACTCCCACGGCGTCACTGTATCTCCAAAGATAGTTTCAAGCAGTGGGCGAAACGCCAATTCGCCGTTATCGCTGTTCGTCAACAAGATCATGCAGGCCTGCCGCCGCTCGAAGCAGATGATGTAGTTCTGTGCACCGTCTCCGTGTCCTTCCTTAAAAAACGCAGGTCCGAAGCGCGTATGCGTCAGCAACCCCCATCCCACTCCATAGGCGAGCCCCGCTGCGATAGCCTCTGCCCCTTCACCTTCTACAGGTTTAAGTCCGAACTCATGCTCTGTTCGAATGCGAAACACTGGCTTCAACATCTCCGCTCGCGTAGCCGGCTTCAGGATGGTGCCGTTGAACAATGCCGTTACGAATCGTCCAAGATCCTCTGCGCTCGTAGTCATCGAACCCGCCCCACGCGCTGGGAACCGCTTCGTCTGTGACCGAAACTTCTCGTCCAGGTCGTACCGGTCCGCGACGTCCGTCGCAAACTCCGTTCGATAGATCAACCCGGTCCGAGTCATTCCTAGCGGAGTAAACAACGCATCCCGCATCAACTGGTCAAGCGGCCGTCCCTTCTTCTGTTCGATCACAAACTGCACCAGGTTGATACCATCTCCCGAATACAAAAACTGTGTCCCCGGTTTGAAGTGCAGATGCATCTTTTTATCCGGTTCGATAGACGAGAAATTACGCAACCCTGAAGTATGCGAGAGCAGCATCCGTGGAGTCACCGACGGCCACATTGGATCACGCACAACCTCTGTCGCTGTCTCCTTGTAAGCGTCATAGTGATCCAAAGGCAGCGGCAACTGCGTCGCCACCGGGACATCCAGCTGAAACTCGCCGCGCTCCACCAACTGCATCACATAGGTTGCGAACACGCTCTTCGTAATGGAAGCAGCCCAGAGCGTAGTCTCACGATCCATCGGCAAATCTGGATCGCGTCTGCGCAGACCGAACGCCTCACTCCACACGAGTTGTCCCCGGTCCATCACCACGATCTGTGCGCCCGTCACATGGGCATCAGCCAGAGTCTTCCGGGCGAATGTCTCCGCTTCGGCAACTGAGATCGTCGTGCCATCGAGTCTTCGAATCAGCTGGACCGGTTTCGAGGAAGCGGCAGAACAAACAATTGCGCAGCAGGAAATGAGGAACAACGAAGCAACAAAACGCTTAGCTCTCATGCCAGCATCATACGGTCCCGTTACATCTGGCAGTTGCATCTTCTCGATCCGGCGTCAACAGCCCCAACAGCATCACGCCGGTGTTAACATGAATACTGAGGCCACCCAGCTACAAAATGGATCCTAGTCACATTCGCAACTTCGCGATCATCGCGCACATCGACCATGGCAAGTCCACTCTCTCCGACCGGCTCCTCGAGCTGACCGGCTCGCTGACTGCACGCGAGATGCATGCCCAGGTGCTCGATGCCATGGATCTCGAGCGCGAGCGCGGCATCACCATCAAGGCGCACACCGTTCGCATGATGTACAGGGCGCACGACGGCGAAACCTATCAGCTCAACCTCATCGACACCCCCGGCCACGTCGACTTCAGCTACGAGGTCTCTCGTTCCCTCGCCTCATGCGAAGGCGCACTGCTCGTCGTCGATGCCTCGCAGGGCGTCGAAGCCCAGACCCTCGCCAACGCCTACCTCGCCATCTCCAACGGACTCGAGATCATCCCCATCATCAACAAAATCGACCTCCCCAGCGCTGACATCGAGCGCACGAAGGAGATGATCGAAAAATCCGTGGGCCTGCCCGCGGACGGAGCCATCGCAGTCAGTGCGAAGACCGGCCTCAACGTAGCCGAAATACTCGAGGCCGTCGTCATGCTGCTGCCCCCGCCGCAAGGCGATCCCGAAGCTCCGCTTCAGGCGCTCATCTTCGATAGTTGGTTCGATCCCTACAGAGGAGTCATCGTTCTCGCCCGCATCATCAACGGCAAACTGAGCAAAGGCATGAAGATCAAAGTCATGTCCAACGGCAAAGTCTTCGACGTCGAAAGCATGGGCGTCATGACGCCAAAGCCAGTCGAGCTCACCGAGCTCTCTGCAGGCGAAGTAGGCTTCTTCGTTGCCACGATCAAGAACGTCGCCGATACTAAAGTCGGCGACACCATCACCTCAGTCGAAAACCCGTGCACTGAAGCCCTCCCAGGCTTCGAAGACATCAAGAGCATGGTCTTCGCCGGTCTCTACACCGTGGACTCGCACGAACACGCCATGCTTCGCGACGCCCTCGAGAAGCTTCGCCTCAACGACGCCTCGTTCTCCTTCGAACCCGAATCGTCCGTCGCTCTCGGCTTCGGTTTCCGTTGCGGATTCCTTGGACTGCTTCATCTCGAAATCATTCAGGAGCGCCTCGAACGCGAGTACGGCCTCGACCTCATTACGACTGCCCCAGGTGTGCGCTACAACATCACGCTCACCGACGGCAGCGTCATCGAAGTCGATAATCCATCGCGCTGGCCCGACCCCTCCGAGATCGAGCAGATCGAAGAGCCCGTCATCACCGCCAAAATCCTCACCAACGAAGAGTATGTAGGCGGCATTCTCAAACTCGTCGAAGACAAACGCGGCCGCCAGCAGAACTTCGAGTACGTCTCCGAAACCAGGGTCATGCTCACCTACGAACTCCCGCTCAACGAGATCGTCCTCGACTTCTACGA
Organism: Edaphobacter sp.; assembly: GCA_050012935.1. Lineage (GTDB taxonomy): Bacteria > Acidobacteriota > Terriglobia > Terriglobales > Acidobacteriaceae > Edaphobacter. The sequence goes on from JBEKGF010000044.1 coordinate 27,660, forward strand.
CCGTCTCAAATCCGTCTCCCGAGGGTACGCCTCACTCGACTACCACCTCGCCGGAACATGGGTCTCCCCTATGGTCAAGATGGATATCCTCGTCAGCGGGGAACCGGTGGACGCGCTCTCCATCATCGTCCATCGCGACTTTGCTTACGATCGCGGCAAGGCTCTCGTCTCCAAGATGCGCGAACTCATTCCGCGTCAGATGTTCGAGGTGGCTATCCAGGCCGCGATCGGAAGCAAGATCATCGCTCGCGAGACCGTCACCGCTATCCGCAAGAACGTCATTGCCAAATGTTACGGCGGCGACATCAGCCGCAAGCGCAAACTCCTCGAAAAACAGAAGGAAGGCAAGAAACGCATGAAGCGGATCGGTAAGGTCGATATCCCTCAGGAGGCCTTCCTCGCCGTACTCAAAGTCGGCGAAGAATAGCGGCAACAAGTTTTCTCGGGAGATTCAGGGTGTGGTAATCCGGGTGAACATCAACCAAACAAGGCAAGCCGGCCGGCTGCGTTTTCATATCCATTTAGCAACATAGAAAGATTGGATGCGCCAAATTGTAATCTGATCGTAATGCTAATCTGTGGAAACCCTTGAAACGCCTATACTTGCTAGGCGTCGAAAAGGAACAGGGAGCAAATTTGGCTGTCGTCTAATCAACCCACCTATTTACATAGAGTTAGACAATCGGGCTGGTGCACCTTCTCACCCTGAAAATTAGCCTTAAATTGCATTCCTGCCCGCTCTTCACTGGCGATCCACAAGTTTTTCCACAGGCACTGCAGGTTTTACCCACGGTAACCGCAAGCTGAAAAGGCGAGGGAGAGGCTCGTTTGAGCCTCTCCCTCGCCAACCTTCAAACAAACTCCCAATCAGGAGTTATTTATTCGGAGTTGCTGGCTTCGGAGCCGGAGCGGGCGTCGTTGGGCGCGGACGAGCAGCGGCTGCAGGCGCTGATGGCGGCGGCGCAGCCACGCCGGACGCGACGTTGTATGCCGTCACCACAGCTTGTGTCACGTCCGTGCTCTGGTTTGCCCACATCACGTTGCTCTGCTGGCTGCTGACATCGAGCAGCAGCGTGTAGCCGTTGTCCTGCACGTATTTTTTCAACGTCGCCGACACCTTCCCCGCAATCTTGCCGTATTGCTCCTGCAGATCGGCGTTGTAGGCGGTCTGAGCGTCCTCCGCCTCACGATTCAGCAGCTTTTCCTTGGTATCGATCGCTTTCAGCCGGGTCGCGCGTTCCGCATCCGTCAGCGTGGCCGGCGCGCTCTGCAGCTGCTTCTTCAGGGAATCGACCTCGGTGGAAAGGGTGTCGATCTGGTCCTTCTTCGGCTTGTACTTCGTTTGAATATCCAGCACAGCCCGCTGGCCTTCGTTGGTGGCGAACACGGCCTGCTCAAAGGCAACCAGCGCGATCTTGGCGGGGATGGCTTGCGGCGTTACAGGCGCCTCTGCGGCGGGTTGAGCGGTTGCTGCGGGCTGAGATGCAGGAGGTGCAGGCGCCGCCGGTGTCTGGGCTATCCCGGCTGCGGTCATCAATCCCGCGCTAAGGGCGGAGACAAGAACAAGATTGCGATTCATGCGGTTTGTGGTACTCCTTCGAAAGATCGTAGCAAGTATAAAAATTAGACTTTCCAACATCGTTTCCGTGACGGTCGGCAAAGAAGACCATGCAGCCTCTCATCGCGGCTAAAGTGCCAGCCAATCCAGGCAGATTTACTGCGGCTTAGCCGTTGCCGGTTTCGGGGTGGTTGTCGCAGCAGGATGAGGACGAGCCGCCGAAGGCGCAGAAGGCACAGCAGGCGCCGCAACTCCCGAAGAGGCGTTGTAAGCATCCACTACGGCCTGCGAGATGTCGGTCGTTCCGGGCGCTGTCCAGAGCACCGAAAGACCGCCCTGTTGGCCAGTGTTATCCAACAGCATCGTATAACCGTTGTCCTGCACATACTTGATCACGATCGGTCCCATCTTCTTCGCAATCACGCCAAGGGAGTCTTGCATCTCGGCTTGGAAAGCATTCGTTGCGTCATCACCATCGCGCTGCAACTGTTTCTGCTTGGTGTCGATTGTCCTTGCCCGCGACGCCCGCTCCTCTTCACTCATCGCCGCTGGCGCGCTCTGCAGTTGCTTGGTCAGCGAGTCAATCTCCGTCTGCAGCGCCTGAAGCTGGTTCTTCTGCGGTTCATACTTCTTCTGCAAGGCCTGAAGTGCGCGTTGACCCTCGTTCGTCGCCGCGGTGGCCTGTTCATATTCGATCACGGCAATCTTCGCCGAAACAACCTGAACAGCGACCGGAGCAGCTGCAGTAGCGGGTGCCGGTGCCGGAGTACCGGCGGTCTGCGCCACTCCAGCAGCGGAAGTCATTCCCGCGCTAAGGGCGGTGAGAAGAGCAAACGTACGATTCATGCGGTGTGTGGTACTCCTTCGGGGATTGTCCTGACTTATCCGGCCTTTGGCGCACCAGCGCGTGCCTTCTCAGCCGTTCCTGCCCGCTCTTGATCGACGCGCTTGAACAAGCACGACCACCGAATACCTCGATCCCCCTGACTTCCGTACTGGCAAATCGGTAGCAAAACGAGAGAGCTGCCGGAACATCTCAGATTATAGGACCCAGCCCCGCAAGGGTCAATCCATGCTTTCGACGCAGACCAGCCTCCCAAAATATGGAACCACTCCACATAAAGTCTCCTGTTTTTTAGACCTTCCTCCCTCATTGGAAAGAATTTGGCCCGAAAAATTGACGAATCAATTTGGCGATTAGATTGCTTCCAAAGAGAAAAAGACCCGGTCGGAAGATCTGAAGTGTGTCGTTGTTATGCCCTTGGCATGAAGAGAAGCTGCACTCGAATGATGGTGCAACCCGCAAGCCAAGGTTCTTACTTCCCTAAGCGGAAGCTTTCAGGAGGCCAGTGACTGGCTGTCAGAGACGCAAGGGCCGCTATCGCAGCGGCCCTTCTCGTCGGAAGCGTAACCGGGAAGTCGTAGAAGAGAGCCCTTGCCAATCGCACGTTTTCCGCGTAACCTAAGAATTGCCTTGTGAACCGGCTGTGGGTGCCGATCGCTGTGCAAGTTGCCAGGATGTCTCCCGTTAGGTACATTTGGGCAACCCAAAAAACACAGGATTACAGTAGACCGGATTTGTCGGACTCTGTCGCGAACAGGTGAGGGTGAAAAATTCAAGGTTCGCCGCTTTCAGGCGTTCCGGGCTGCGTGTAGCCGGTAGATTACTGGTTCGATCGCAGCCAAATAGCAATAGAAGACGTCCGTTCGAGTACAACTTGAGACCGTTTCCTCCGATGTTGCAATACCGGTTTGATTCATCCTCTGTGGTTGACACGGAGAGAAACAGGCCATCGCACGTGGGAGTGTGAACCGCTAATTGCGATCTACAGCAATAGGAAGTGGAAGCATGACTTCAGAGCAGAATGTACCCGAGGTGGAGTTCCACCAGGGTTCGACAATGTCACCCGGCCAGCAGGACGGGGAGGCGCAATTCACCCCTCAAAATGTCCAGCATGGAATGGGACAGTCCAAAAGCAGCCGCCGCCGCCGCCGCAAGCGCAAGAACAAAGGCATCGAGGGCCAGCAGAACCCCCAGGCCGGAGGCGATCAGGGTGCTGGGCAGGCCATCTCCTCCATCCAGGGCTCGGCCGCCCCTCAGTCATCCCAACCGCAAAGCTCTCAGGCCAACGCCGGGCAGCATCAGGGCAACTCAGGTGGCGGCGGCAAACGATGGAAGAAAAAGTTTCGCGACCGCGACCGTCAGCGATCACAATCGCAGGATAACCTTGGCAACGTCGCCAGCGGCAGCAACGGGGGCGGCTACAGCAATAGTGGCGGCGGATATCGCGACCGCGACACGCATCAGCCCGGTAACAACAGCTTTAAGCGAAAGGGCGGCGGCGGCAAGCAACAGCGTGGCTCCCGTGGTTTCGTCGGCCCCATGGATCACAGCTACCGTGCCGTCAACGGCAACTTCGCCGAGACCCCGCCGTCCACCATCGAAACCCACGGCAACGGCAACTATAGCCGCGGCAACGGCCACCAGCGAAGCTACCAAAGCGACTCCCAGCCAATCGACTACTCCCAGGGCCGCTCTATTCCCATCCCGGAGGATGCTCCTACCAAGATCTTCTTCTTCATCGAGGATCTCTTCTTCATCGCGAAGATTCAGGAAACTGCGCGCAAACTTGGAGTCAAAGTCGCCTTCGTCAAGAACGAGAAGGAGGCCGTGGCTGCTCTTACAGCAGGCGCGGAAGATGATCTTCCTGGCCTCATCGTCTTCGACCTCAACAACGCGAACGCCAAGCCCCTGACCCTGATCCCCAAGCTCAAGGCCAAACTCAAGCGCAACACCTCCATCGTCGGGTTCCTGTCGCATCTGCAGGGAGATCTGAAGGCCAAAGCCGTCGAAGCCGGTTGTGACACGGTGATGCCGCGTGCCGCCTTCTCGCAGAACCTGCCCAACCTCCTCCGCCGCTATGGCATGGAAGAGGAAGAAGAGCCCAACTTCAACCAGTAAAAACCGCAATCTGGGTTTGTACTTAACCAGATTCGCAAAAAAGGCCCGGTAGCGCTTCTACCGGGCCTTTCTTTTGATCGAATCTTCCTCCGCCAATGGTCTACCCCGGAGGCCATTTCATATGTCTGCCGCCAAGCAGATGCAGATGCAGATGGTGCACCGTCTGCCCCCCATCATTCCCAGTATTCACCACGATCCGGTAACCTTTATCCAGCTTCTCGCTACGCGCGATCTCCGCCGCCGCGGCCATCAGATGACCCATCAACGCGGTATCCCCGGCCAGCGCCTTTGCTGTTGAACTGATGTGCTGCCGGGGAATGATCAGCAGGTGTGTCGGAGCCTGCGGATTGATGTCAGGAAAACCAAGGCAGAGTTCGTCTTCGTACACACGGTTAGCCGGAATAGTACCGTCGACGATCTTGCAAAAAAGGCAGTCAGAAGATGGAGTGGGCCTCGGCGGAGTCTTCATGGTTCAAGGTATTTTGGATGCTCTCCGGCATTCCACGGGTTGTAAGCTGAAGCAAAGGCCGCGCGATTAGCGGTCGAGGGATGGCTGAAAGTCCAGAACTCGACGAACGGATGAGGTGTCGGATCGTCCAGCGAAGTTTCGCCGAGCCGCTGAAACCCATGCTGGGTCGTAGTCTGCGGATCGGCGACAATGCCATGAATCGCCTCCTGCCCGTACACATCCGCCGCATGCTCGATCGAACGGCTGAACGCATTCTCAACTGGCTCGGAAACAAAGTTCAAAACATTCAGCACCAGCACCAAAACCGCCAGGCAGGCCCAGTCGCTCTGCGAACGGATACGCCACCGCTGCTCGTATCGGCAGAGCAGCCAATGCGTCATTCTTTGTCCAGCAAAAAAACCAACCAGCAGCAGCCCCGCGCTGAACAGCAAGCCCAGTACGATGTGATGCAGCGCATAGTGTCCCAGCTCATGCCCGAAGATGCCGGAGAGTTCATCGGGAGTAGCAGCCGCAATGGTCGTATCCCAAAGCACGAGCCTCTTTGACGGTCCAAAGCCCGTCACATAAGCGTTCAGGCTCGTTACCTTTTCACTCGCCTGCATAAAAAACATTCTGCCGGCAGGCAAGCTCACGCCACTGCGGGCAGCGACCTTCTCCAGTTGTTCCACAAGCGCCGGATAGCGTTGCGCGAGCGGCTCGAACTTATTGAACAGAGGATCCACCACGATCGGCGAGACAAAGACTCCAAACAGCACCGCCGCCATCGTTGGAATCCAGAACCAGAACCACCAGTTCTTTGGCGATCTGCGAATCACCCAGAACAGCATCATCGCCAGCAGCGAGCCAACCAGCCACGTCAGAAGAAAACTCTTCGCCTGGTCCCACGCCCAGCTCAACCATCCCTGCACGGACAGACCATACCCCAACGCGATATGGTGCCCATAGACCCTCAGCGGAACATCCAGCAGAGTGATCGCGAGCAGAAAAAGAAAGACAAACACGAAACATTGCCCCCAGCGATTCTTCGTCAGCTTCTCTGCAACGTTTCGCATCCGCGGCGGCACACCCAGCGCCAGCAGCAACACCAGTTGCAGAATTCCCCACCCCTCCCCAGCAAAGTGCAGCGTAGTTCGCGCCCGGAATAGCTCTTGAGCTGGCTTCAGTTTCTCCGGAGGCAGCGTGTACGCTGTTCGATTCTGTGCGGCTTCTCGCAGCGCCCGAGCCTCGGTCGGTGTCGTTCCTTGCGCCCACCCTGCTGTTACCGTCACGGCAAAAAATGCAAACAGCACAAACAAAATACCGCGCAAACTCATCAACCCAGGCTCCACTCAAGCCAGTGTGCACCATCCGAATGGAGAGAGCAAAACTCTTGCCCTGAAAAGTGATCGACAGCCCCTGCGTCTCGCGCTGCAGCTAGCGATCCATCCCGGCTCCCGGCGACTCCGCACCCACCTCCAACCCGAAGCGCGATAGCTCGCGCCTCTGGAGGTTGTAGTCGATAAAGAAACCGATCCCGATTGCCAGTGGAATCAAGCCTGCCGCAGCCCCGCACAGAACCTCGCGGACCCCCAGAATCTGTTCGAGCACCAGGAAGAACAGAACCAGCCCAACTCCGGTCGAGACGAGAACGATGCCTGTCCGGCGCGCATTTCCCAGGCTGCGCAGCGGGTCTTTGACGCGTTTTTCCTCATCGCCCGTGCCAAGCAGCCTCTCGATCTCGGCAACAGGCATACCACGGGCAATCATTGCCATGCGTTGCTCAGCCTTGTTGCGGCGCTGCTGTGCCTCGAACCAGATACCCGAAATAATTGCGATCGCACCGACGGCACAACCCGCCACCGGCACAACAAACGGACTAAATACAAAATTCCCCATCTCACTACCTCCTCTTTCTGCCCGCGTTAGACCGGCCCTCCCCCCTAAAGTTTCACTCGCCCGAATGAAACTTTAGGCGCACTCTATGGTCTAACCCTGCTTGCACGCCGATCTCACCTTCGAGCAAGTGGTACGCGACCATCAGGATATGGTCTTCCGCACCCTCCTGCGCCTCACCGGCAGCTGCGAGCATCTCGACGATCTCGCCCAGGATGTCTTCCTCCGCCTCTATCGCGCCCTGCCCAGCTTTCGCGGCGAAGCCCTCATCACCACCTACCTCTACCGCATCGCCGTCAACGTCGCCCAGGACGAGTGGAAGCGCCGCCGCCGCAACCGCAACACCCACGTCTCCCTCTCCGACGACGCCTCTGCATGGGAAGAACGCCTCGCCCATCCCGGCCGCAACGCCGAGCAGCAGATCGAGGAGCGCGAGTTCCAGCACTCCGTCGAAGAGCAACTCCAGCGCCTCAGTCAGATCGAACGCACCATCCTGGTCCTTTATCATCAGGAGGAGCGCAGTTACGAGCAGATAGCCTACGCTCTGGGCATGCCCATCGGCACCATTCGAACCCACCTGCACCGCAGCCGCAAAAAGCTGCGCGAAGCCCTTCAGCAACGTCAAACCCACGAGAGGAGCGGGCCATGCACGACCAACCGCTGAACCAGCAAAATCCGTCGCGGGACGAAATGGAGCAGCGCCTCACCCGCGCCCTCGAAACCGCACCCGAGTTCCACATCCCCGCCGACTTTGCCGCCCGCATCGCCAGCCGGCTTCCCGCCAAGCGTCCCGTATCGCTCACCCCAACCCACTACGGCCAGAGCGCAATGTGGATTGGCGTTGTGCTGACCCTGGCAACCATGCTCGCGCTCGCTTTGCACGCCACCGGACGGCCAACCTTCGGTCTGGCGCAATCATTCCTCCTGACCCTGTTCGTCGTGCTCGTCCTCTGGCTTAGCGTCTGGCGTCACAGCCTTCGGTAGCCTCCTGTCAACTTAACCCAGACATATCCGTCCAATCATCAGGCACCTGCAAGTATCCCGTGCCGCATTGCGCGGACCGGCAGCACTTCCGATACACTCGGCAGCAGGCGTATTTTGCAGGCGAAACGAGTTCCCGTACCCATGAGCAGACAAAAAGTGGCAGTTGCCGGCTTCGGTCTGGCCGGTCTTGCAGTCGTGGCAACCATCTCCATCGGCCACACCGCGGCAGCAGCAACCCCAAATCCCGCACCAAACCCAACAACGATCCTCATCGATACCATGGAGTCCGAACTCCACCGCGCGATGGACTCCCTCGGCAACACGGCCACCGACGCAACCCAGCAGCCGAAGCCTTACTTCCTCAGCTACGCCGTGTCGGACTCGGACAGCATCGCCATGTCGGCCCAGTTCGGAGCCATCACGAGTTCAAACGAGAGCCGCCGCCGTTCTGCCGACGTTCAGGTCCGCCTCGGCGCACCTGGCGAAGACAATACCCACGGCGATCATCGCAACAGCGCCCTCACCACCGTTCCGCTTCCCCTCACCGACGACGGCGCAGCCCTCGCCCGCAGCCTCTGGTTCGCCACCAATCGCGGCTACGGCAAAGCTCTCGACGGCTACCTGAAGGTCAAGACCGAGCAGCAGGTCCGCGCCAAAGAGGAAGACAGCTCCGCGGACTTCTCCAGCGAAAAACCCGCAACGGATCTGCTTCCGTCCGCCCCGGCACTCGTCGTCGACCGCAACGCCTGGCAGGATCGCCTTCGCGAACTCTCCGCCATCTTCAAGCAATATCCCGATGTCTTCTTCAACAACGTCGCTCTCGAGGCCTCCACCGAAACCGACTACTTCGTCTCCTCCGAAGG
>JBEKGF010000045.1:0-35671 GCA_050012935.1 Edaphobacter sp.
AGCCTGTGACGAACGCCTGGGAGCCGCTGGTGCTTATCGTGTCGCCGCCTTCCTCAATCTCTCCAGCCCCGGCAATCACTCCCAGGGCAATCGAAGTCCCGAAGATTTGGAGGTAATGGTTGTTGACCTTATCTTTCAGACCTTCCTCTCCGATCTGGTCGAGGCCGTGGAACTGGTCGAGGTCCACGCTGTAGCCGTCCGGCATAATGAGGCGGTGAAACACGACGGCCATGCGGCGCTGTTGGCCCAAACCCGCCGTACCGACCTTCTTTGCTTCCCCAAGCACCACCGTCCCATCGGGAATGAGAATGTGCTGACGGTCGTGGGAGTAGAGGGGATTCGACACGAGCACCTTGACCGGGCCTGCGGCGTCTCCGTCCAGACGATTCATCAATACGGCGTCAAGTACCGTGCCCTCGTATAAGAGATACGGTTGGCCTGTAGCCGAGTCGATATTTGCCTCGACAGGCCGCTTGTACCCTTCGCTGTTCTCCGGCTGCTCTCCTGCCGCGCGCGACGGAACAAGACTGCTTTCCGGTTTCTGCTGGCTGGCAGACGCGACCGCCGTCGCCGCTTGCGTCTGTTGCGACTGGTCGGAACCGCGAACATAGACAAGATTGGAAGCAAAGCGGGATTCGTCGGCCCGTTCGCGCTCCTTTGCGGCGAGCTGCTGCGCCTGCTGTTGTTCTGGCGTGAGTTGGGGCTGTGTGTTGTTCGGCTGTGTCGCTGGGCAGGGCTGGCCCGGCACACACTGGCCGGTCGGAGTGAGAGAACCGATAGCAGCCTGCTGCGCGGGTGTCGCAGCCGCGAGCGCGGGATCTCCGGCAGCGGCGGCGACAGCCGCCTGCTGCTGTTCCTTCAGGCGTTCGGCCTGAAGCTGGTTTTTCAAATCCTGCACGGTGTTGTCGGTGTTGTCCTGAATCATGGGCTGCGGAGGTTGCCCCTTCGCGCCCACCTGCTGCCCCGGCGTCTTCTTGCCGGAAGAGCTGAAGATCGCCGCCATAATAACCAGCAAGGCCGCGCCGAGGTACACGAAGGTCTTGAGGTTCTTTTCGAGCACACCCTTCGGCTGGACATTCGTATGCCGCAACTCCGGCTCGGTCTGCGGCTGCATTGGAGGAATGACGTTGTTCTCGGCCATTATGCTTACCCCTTCCGCGTGAAATCCATCCGCTTCTTGCCCAGCTCGACATAACCGTTGTCCATGACCTTCGGGATGATGTAGGTGTTGTCTCGCAGCTCGTAGTTCACAAGGTTGGGCTTGCCGTCCCGCATCTCGTACACGCTGAACTTTTCCGGCGCGTTGGTCTTGATGTAGGTGAATTGGTCGTCGTGGTAAATCGACTGAATATCGAAGGGCGCTTCGTTGGCCCGGAACGTGTAATCGAATTTCAACTGGAGTGGATACGCGCTCTTGTATTCGTCCACGGCCTGCGTGACATGCGACTGCATCACGGCGACCTGCTGCTGCGACTGTGCCAGTTGCACGGCTGGCACGAACTGCGGCGGGCCGCTGGCGGCGACAATCGCCGAGCGATCGGCAGGCTCCACGATCACCTTGAGGTCCGGGCTATCCGGTGAGGCCGAGATGTCCTGCAAGGTGAAGCTGTAGATGTTGCCCTTGTCGGTGATGAGATTCAGGTTGGAGCTGATGCCTTGCTTGGCCGGATGCACAAAGCAGAAGTTCCCGACCACATCCACAATCCAGAAATCTTTATCGCCGGTCGCCGCTTCCATGATCTTTTCCGTCGGCGGGACTTCGATGAGCGTGGTGTATTTTACCTTTCCGCGAATGGGGATAATGTCCTGCGAGTGATACTGGACGGTGCGGGCCGACGCATCCTGCGCGACCGCCACAGTGGAAGGGAGAGCCAGGGCGAGCCAGGCAATCGTGAATGGAATGCGCTTCATTGGGAGACTCCTTGTTTGGGGTTGGTGGAAGTTAGCGAGCGAGGCCGAAAGGGATGATCCTGGGCGAGGCGGCGCAGACCTTCGGCAATGCCGTACCGCCCGAAGTATTCACGTTTCTTGAGGTTGTCTGGGGCATTGTTGGTCGCGGTCCAGTGCGAGACGGAATCGACGTTGAGTTGAACCTTTTTGGAGGACTGCGCCTTGCGAATGAGCATCTGACCGGGCGGCACAAGACCAGCAATCAACTCAAGCTCGGTGTCGTTCAGATGGAATGCTTCGCGGTACACGTCGCGGTCCATCTCCGGATTTGCCAGAAAGATTTTTGTCGGGCAGCTCTCCGCGACAATCTGCAACATGCCTGACTCCTGCAACTCCTTGAGCGATTGCGTCGCAAGGATCATGGCCGCGTTCAGTTTCCTCCACGTCTTCTGTGCCTGAATCACATAGCTGCGGATGGTCTCGTTGCGGATAAAGAGCCATGCCTCATCGAGCAGAAACATCTTGAATGTGGCAAGATTCGCCGGGTCTGCAATTTCATTGCTGGCCCGGTGGAGGACGTAAAACAGCAGTGGCTCCAATACATCGGGAGCATCACCCCAACCGGCGAAGTTGAAGGTTTGGAAGCGGCTGAAGGAAAGCGTGTCTTCGGCGTTATCGAAGAGAAAGCCATACTGCCCGCCGCGCATCCAGCGGTGCAGGCGCTCTTTCAGCTCTCCGAGGATGTTGCCGAAGTTGGAGACGGTGCGCTGATCCGGCTCCAAGACATACATGCGCTCGATGCCGTCCCACAGCTTGCGTTCCTCTTTGAAGTCCAGGCGGTAACGCTGGCCGTTGCCTTCAATCAACACACGGAAGAAACTGAAGAGAAATTGCAGGTTCTCTTTGGTGGGAGGCAGAGAGAAAGGATTGATGGTGAAGTCGCGCGTATCCTGGCCGACATTCAAATAGCTTCCGCCGAAGATATGGGTGAGCGATTGGAAGCTACCGCCGATGTCGAAGATGAACGTCAACGGCGCATATTTCTGCGCGTTCTGTAATAGAAAACTGCACAAATAACTCTTGCCCGATCCGGTCATTCCAAGGATGAGCGTATGGGGGACTTCGCCGTTATGCAGGTTCAAAAAGTACGGTGTGCTATTGTCCGTTTCAAGCACAGCAAGGTACTCCGTACCGAGATGTGTGTTCCGCTTTTCGCCGGGAAGGATCGTAAAGAGAAACGACAGGTCGGCATAGTTCGTATTCAGCAGGTACAGCCTGCGGAGGTTGGTGGCATATCCGCCCGGCACGGTGGCAAAGTAAGCATTGAGCTGGTTGTAGGTCTCGACGAAGAGATTGCCGTCCGCATTGGTAAAGACACTGGCGAACTCTCCGATGAGCTGGTCTGTCTCAGCTTTGGTGGGCGCGTACACCACAATGGTCAGTGAGAAGTCACCCAACGATTGCCCGTCACCCAGGGCACGCAGGCAGTCGCCAAGATTTTCTATGTCGGCCTGCTTCGATTCATCCACCAGCACGTCACGCGGATTCGTCTTCGTCGCATCATTGCCCATCTGCGAGACAAAGCCGGTCTTCGACATATTGAAGTGGCGACGGCGTTTGTTTACTTCTTTACGTGCCTTGTCTGTGGCAAGTGGGGTCCATTCCGTGACGACGTAGAAGTTCGCCGGAATCTTCAGAAGCGCGTCCAGCACCAAAGGCCGGGTCTCGGTGATGGCCTCTTTCATCGTGAGGACACGGACGACATGATCGCCAACGCGCAGATGATCGCGCTCGGCTTCGATATTGGAATTAGCCACTTGGTAGTCAAGGAACTGTGTGGACTGTGGCTTGCCCGCGATGCGCCACTCATCGTAGTTGAGCAAGCGGCGGAAGAAACGACACTGCTCTTGCTGGCCCAACACTTCAATCTGCATGAAATCGGCAAGCTGGCGGCTGAATGCCTGTACCTTCTGCTCCAACCGTGCAAGCTCGTTCTCGATCTGCGAACGCAGCAAGACCTTCATGCTGTTGTTGGTGAACTGGGTGCGAAGCTCGCCCATCGCCCCAGCAGGATCGCGGAAGAGTTGGGCAAAGGCCGCGCCGACGCCACTCTTCGAGCGCGGACCTTCGAGCACAATGGCATAGAAAATTTCGACTTGATAGAGATAGTCGCGCTTTGCCTCGAAAAACTGCCGCCGCTGTTCGGTGGCGGTGTTCACAATCGGGTCGTCGTAGCTGGCAAACGGAATCTCAGGCCGGTTCGATTTGAAGAGGTATTGATAGACATGGAAGCCGGGGCCGAAGGCTTTGAGCGCGGCTTCGAGACGCTTAACGGCATACTCCTGTTGGGCGTGGTCAAGGCTTTCATAGTCCACACCGGGAACATTGAGGACCATCCCTACGTCACCGCTCTTGGTGAGGAAAGCCGTCTCGTTCCAGAATCCGTACAGGTTGATGTGATCGTTCAGCGCCGCGCTCTCCTTCCACGGCTTGATGACCTTATCGAGTCGCAGCATCAGCGCACCTCCACGCGGGGAACCTGTTGCTTTGCCGCGTCGTAGCGAAGTTTGTATCGTTCGGATTTTGCGAGGATGCGAAGAAAGGCCGGGTCGCTGTTCGTCACCCAATGGCCGAAGGCGAAGCCGCCGACGAAGACGGCGATACCGGCAAGGATGGAATTGAAGATGTTGAATGCGCCCACTGCGCCGACGCAGACGAAATAAAACAGGGTGCGCTCGACGCCGAGATAGGTAAGGGGCTTATGCAGGCTCTTGAAGACGCGATTGCTGCGGATTTTCGGTTGTTCTGCCATAAGCCCCTCGCTATGCTGAGTGGGTTGGTGGGAGTGAAGAGAAGCGCCCTTAGACGCCCCATAGCCAGGTGAGGACGTTGACCGCCATCACAGCGATGCCCGTACCGGCTGCGACCCCAGCGAGGGCTTTCTTTGCGCCCGGTTCTCCGTGGGCAAAGCCGTAGCCGCCGATCACAATGGCGACAAGGCTTGCGACCTTGGCAATCGTGCCGGTGAACAACGTCTGGATGGCGGTAAAGCCGGTGTCGAAGGGAGAACCGCTGGACTGCGCGTGCGCGGCCAGCGGCAGTAGCAGGATGGTGAACGCTAAAAGGCCCGAAATGCGAGGTCGAAGAATTGACCCCCTCATTCGGGCCGGACGATGGGCTTTGGGCATATTGCACCTCCGCTGACCGAATGGTGTCAGCTATGGCGCAAAGCTAAGAGCCTCGCGTAGAAACGTCCAATGAAATGTAGGGAGAGCGTCATTCCAAAATGGAATGACGACGCGGTGCCGACGCCTAGAGTTCGTAGTCGCGGATAACCAGCGGAGTCCCGATACCGCCTTTATACAGGGTGGCTTTTGCGTCCGGAGGATGGCAGACGGAATAGGAGAAGCTGGTCCCGTCCGTTAGGTTGAGTTGAATCTCAGCTCCATCGCCGGTGTCTTTGTAAATGCGAAGCGTTTGAATCGTCTTGCCGGACATCTCCGGACATTCGACGTAATTTTCATCCATCAGCTATACCTCATCATTACGGCTGGCGTTGATCGTTCCATTATCACACTCATAATGTGTAGACTCATAGTGGTCACAATTCAAGTATTGAAGAGTGACCATTCGTTCCGTAAAGTCTCGATTCGGTTCCACGCTGCGAAGCTTGCGCGATGAACGCGGCTACTCGCAAGAGGAACTGGCCGAACGAGCGGGACTGCATCGCAACTACGTCGGCGGGGTAGAACGAGGCGAACGGAATGTGGCCTTGGAGAATATCGTAAAACTGGCAAAGGCTCTTTCGGTTCCGCCGAAAGAGCTTTTTACGGACTTTTCTTAGAATACGGTTCCCGGAGATGTGTTGGGGGAATCGCGGTATCATATAAAAGAGGTGAGGTCATGCGAGCCACCATCGAACTGCCCGAATCCGTTTACCGCAAAGGTGAAAAGGTCGCACGCACGCAAGGCGTTACGATTGAGGAGTTCATCATCCGTGCTTTCGAGCGTGAATTGAAGGCCGAGCCGGATGCCCCTTCCCATTCCAAGAGGGTGACTCTGCCGCTGATACCGTCGAAGGAACCCGGCACCCTTGATCTGAAAGACTTCAATTTCGATGATCTTCTTGCCTGATGTCAACATCTGGATTGCGCTCACTTCCAACCGGCACGTCCATCACTCTCTGGCAAATGAATGGCTACAAAGCGTAGACAGCGGCCAGATTGCTTTTTGCCGTATCAGTGAGTTGGGCTTTCTTCGTCTCCTGACTAATCCTCATGTCATGGGCAAAGATGCTTTGTCTCCAAGAGAAGCATGGCACGTCTACGATGAATGGCGGGCTGACGACAGAGTGATTTTTCTTCCAGAACACACCGATTTCAGCGAAGAGTGGCGACGCTTGGGAGAGCAGATTGCGGGAGGTCCGAATGTCTGGACTGACGCATACCTAGGTGCGTTCGCCCTACATGCGAACGCAACGATTGTCACACTGGATCGCAAGTTCTTACCGCTCGGTGGGGTCGCAATCAAATCTCTCGTCTAGCGAAGCGGAAACTTCGTCATATTCCGATTTCCTGGTCGTAGGCAGTCAACTCGGCTAGAACCTTCCGGCGCTCCGCGACATTCGTTTTCAAATTCTCGACCATCTCTTCGCACGCCTGTTCCGCAAATTCGGAGGCAGGACGCTTGCTGTCTTCTGAATGCTGCGGTGAATGGGGCAACGGAGTCTCCTTCCATAGCCATTGTCTCAGCACCACCGGGCTGACGGCTTCGTTTGCGGCGGCAAAAGCCAGTTGAAGGAACAAATGGCCGTTGAAAGCAACCCACGTTGGGCACAAAACCCAACCTTCCAAACGCGCTCCCAATAGACTCCCAATAAGCTGTCCAGAGGGTACTTTTCCGTACTTCCGCGTCGCTATCTGTGCCAAAGAAATCAGTTAGATACGTGAGTGCGCGGCCACTCATAACCCAAAGGTCGTAGGTTCAAATCCTACCCCCGCAACCACTTAGCCGATTGGCCAACCCAGAATAACCCACCCAGACAGACGCCCCAAAAAGCGCGGGTGGGTTTTGGTGTGTTTGCAGGGTCCTTTTCATGGCTATGCGCTCCTCAGGGCCATCCGGACCACCTTGCTGTTCGCCTCACGCTTGGCGCCCATCAAAGCGTTCCCGTACACGTTCATCGTCGTCGAAACCTGGGCGTGGCGCATCAGCTTCTGCTGCACCCCGACCGGCGCTCCGGTATCGTCCAGCCACGAGCGGTAGGTGTGGCGGAAGGTGTGCCACCCCACGCCGTCGTACTTCCCGGCTGCTTCCCAGCGCTCCTCATGGATCGGCAAACGACCGCCGTTCGGCGTCTTGCCCTCCTCCCGGCACCAGACACCGGCAGCCGCGCCGCACTTCCGGCACGCCACCAGGCAGCATCCGGCAGGACGGATATAGTCCTGCTGGACAGGAGCCGTGTGAAAGTGCCGCCCGGTGACGGGGCTGATAAAGAGCAGGTCCGACCCAGCCAACTGGGTTTTTCCTTCCTCTTTGGCCTTCCTCTCGGACTCCATCTTCCAGTCCAGAAGAATCGCCGCGAAGTCGGGATCGAGCGGAAGCTCGTCCTCCGAGTATTCCGTCTTCACCATCTTGACGCGACCGTGAACGACCGCCCGGACGACCTTCATGCTCAGGTTCTCGAAGTCGATGTCCTGCCATTCGAGCGCCAGCACCTCTTCGGCCCGCAGGCCGGTACACTGCGCCACCACTACCATCGTGCGATAGGGTTGCGGAATCAGTTCGAGGAGCTGGTAATACTGCTCGACCGTCAGCACGATCGGTTTCTTCTTCCGCTTGCTGATGCCCTTGACCTCGACCAGTTGCATCGGGTTCCGCTGCCACTCGACCATCTCCCACAGCATGGCCTTCTCATACAGCCTGTGCATGATGGCTTTGACGTGGCCTTTGGTCTTGGGCGCGGAATCCATATTCTTCAGCCACTCCTGCACCTTCACCGGCTTCATCCGCGTGATGTGGGTGGTTCCCCACTTCACACGGACCTGCTTGATGACACTCAGGTACGAGACGGCTGTCGAATAGCTCAACATTCCTTCGGCGTCGCATCGATCGCCGGGACGCTGCTTTTTGATTTCGAGCAGCTTCTCCTCATCGATGAAACGGTCCAGAATCGCGTTGAAGGTGGGTTCCAGAATAGCCAGGGTTGGATTTTCAGAGTTGAGTTTAAGCACAAAAGCCTCCAGATGCCGCGTGACGGCGATCTCGGTCGGAAACTTTTCAGCGCTCAGATACATCGACGTGTCCTTGTCGGTCGTGGGGTCTTTGTAGCGGTACTCCCACGCCCATTCATCGTTAGCCCGCGCCACCTGGCGCAGACTGCCTCGTTGATAGCGTTGCCGTCTGTGTTTCAAGGGTGTTGCTCCTCTCCAGTCAGAACGGCATAGTCGGTTGTGGTCGAGTTTAATCCATCTTCGAGCCATGCGTTCAGCGAAGTGAGCCGGAACTTCCAGCGCTTCCCCACCTTGAACGCAGGCACTTTTCGGTCGCGCGCCATCCGCTCCAGCGTCTTCCAGTGCATCCCCAGAACCGAGGCGGCCTCTTCCAGATTCAGCAGCGGCTCGAACCCATGAGGCTCCGGCCCTTGGACAGCATCTTTATTTGGCATCAGGACTCCTCCCTGATCCCAAACTAGGTCCAACGCTCCCCACCGATTATTACTTTCTCGTACCGATCATTTCATCTGAGTCAATAATCCAGAATTCCGGGCTGGGGCATAATACCCCGTCCCCCGTCCTCGTAAGTTAAGAACAGGCTGTGAGTATCAAACCCGCCAGAAACCCATGTACGAAGATTTTCGTTGACACCTACGAGAATCTTCGTATATATTCCTGAGTATGAAGACGAAGCAGGCTAATCTGCCGAAACCGACTGAAGTGGAACTCGAACTGCTCCGGGTGTTGTGGAGCAAGGGTTCCGCAACCGTGCGAGAGGTTCATGAAGAAATTGCTCATGAACGCGCTCTTGGTTATACCTCCGTGTTGAAGATGCTCCAGATCATGACCGAAAAAGGCCTGGTGCAGCGCGAGGAATCTGGGAAGGCTCATTTGTATCGGGCTACGGTGAGCCAGGAAGAAACCCAAAGCCAGATGTTGCGCGACCTTAGTGATCGACTCTTCTCCGGCTCCGCAACGCAGTTGGCCATGCACGCCCTTTCGATGCAGCCAGCGAGTGCCCAGGAGTTGGAGGAAGTGCGGAAGGTACTCGTAGAGAGGAGTGGCGAACGATGAATAGCACGCTGCAAGCCCTCGGGTGGACCCTCATTCATTTCTGCTGGCAGGCGACGGTAATCGCTGCGCTTTATCTCACTGCGGACTTGTGGCTCAAAAAAGCCCGCAGCCAAACTCGATACCTGGTTGCGCTTGCAACTCTCTCATCAATGTTCCTCGCTTTTGTGGGGACTTTGGGATACGAAACATGGCGCAGTTCCGTTGCATTGCTCCTCCCATTCAGTAACGTGCTGACTCGTCCAGTTGTGAATGTTCCGAACAACACCTTCACAACGCAGATTGAGGTTCTGGCAAATGGCTCCATCACGCTCCATTTGGCGAATCTCCTTCCGTGGCTCGACGGAGTGTGGATGTTGGGCGTGCTTGGCCTGTCCATGCGCTCTTTGGGAGGTTGGCTCTGGTTGCAGCGTCTCCGCCAAACCGCGATGGAGAAAGCTCCCGAAGCAATTCAGGCGAGCTTTCAGAAGGTCTGTGACAGGCTCGGAATCCGGCGACTGCCAGAATTACGCATATCCGAAATTATTCCTGGCCCAATGACGATCGGCTTCCTGCGAACACTGGTCTTGTTACCTGCGTCAACTCTGCTTGCCCTTAGCCCCGAGCAATTAGAGGCGATCTTCGCGCATGAATTGGCGCATGTACGCCGCGCGGATTACTTCTGGAATCTTGTCCAGACGCTGGCAGAGACATTGTTCTTTTTCCATCCCGCAGTCTGGTGGCTTGGAAAACGACTCAGGGAGCAGCGGGAGTTGTGCTGCGATGACATCGCTATCGCAACATGCCCCGATCCGCTCGTCTACGCGACCGCTCTTTTTCGGTTGGAAGATCAACGTGCCACCGGGCAAAGTCTTGCGATGGCTCTCGACGGCCACCAGTCCCATGCCACGTTCCATTCCCGCATTCTACGGATTCTCGGCGAAACCGTTCCCCAGTCACAGTCGGCGAGTCTGCGTCCTCTATCCCTGATTGCGGTATGCACCAGCCTCTTCCTCCTCTTGAGCCCGCTGCCAAAGATGGGAGCCGTCGCCGCACAGCATCTTCCGGTGAAACAGATACTGGCGATGCCTGCAGAAATCGCGCGTGTGACAAAGCATCTGGCACTACAGTCCACACGCGGCACATTGGTGGCGAGCAAACCTGAGACTTTGAATCCGGCGCAAGCACAGATTGCAAAATCGACCTCTGACACTCTCGACTATGCAAAGCAGATGCGTGCGGCTGGATACGATGTCGATCTGGATAACTACGCCATCATGGAGAAGGCAGGAATCACGCCTTCCTACGCTCAGGAAATGGCAGGCCTCGGTCTTGGCAGGCCGTCCGTCGGTCTTCTTCTGGACCTGAAAAAGGAAAACGTCACTGGGCAATATCTGACGGCGATTCGCTCCGCTGGCCTTGAGCCACGCGGCTTCGCCCAGCTAATTGGCTTCCGCATCTCCAACATCACTCCAGAATTCATCACCGGCATGAAGGCCGCGGGATTCGATTCGATTCCTCCGGGCAAATTACAGGCTCTTCGTGCCCTGGGAGTCACTCCCGAGGATGCGAAGACGATGAAGGAGCAATATCCGAATGCCTCTGTCCAGGATTTGATTGAGTTCCACGCTCATCAAGCCAACGGAAATAACATTGGCGCTCTTCCGGCCAATCACAATATTCAACCACCTGTATCCTCGAACTCCGTAACACCTCCAGCTCTGCCACACGGCTCACGGCGACAACCAGGCCCGTGGTGGGCAAACTCCGGACTACCACCAGGTCCGGAGCGAGGAAACTCGGGGCCACCGGATAAGAGCCCTCCAACTCTGCCCCAATAGTCGACCCAAATCCCGTTCCTATCCCCACCAGATTCCTTGAATCCGGCGTCTGGTGAACTGCGCCTAAAAAGGAGCACGAAATGATCTCGCTAGAACTCTACGTTGTGCGGCAGATGTCGAAGTTGCTGCTTGCTATTGGATTCGTGCTCGGCATCGCACCTCATGTCGCGGTGGCGCAAGCGACCGGAAGCATGCATGGACAGGTGTTGGACCCCAGCGGCGCTTTAGTGCCGGATGCCACACTCACACTTATGGAGGGCAAGCATGTTCTTACAGCACATTCCGGGTCAGATGGGACATTCACTTTTGAAGCGGTAGCGGCAGGTTCTTACACGCTCACGGTCAATGCAGAAGGATTTGCCACGTTTTCAAAGACCAACGTCTTACTGCGTTCGGGACAGGTCGTGGACCTTAAGATCTCTCTCAAGATCCCAGTAGACGAACAAAGCGTCGCCGTTTCTGGACAGAATACAGGCGTCAGCGTCGAGGCGGCCGAGAATGCAAGTGCAATGGTCATCACGGGAGCGGATTTGGATGCACTGTCCGATGACCCGACTGAGCTGGCAAACCAGTTGCAGGCTCTCGCCGGCCCAACGGCGGGACCAAGCGGTGGCCAGATTTATGTGGATGGGTTCACCGGAGGCCAGCTACCTCCTAAGTCGTCAATCAGGGAAATTCGGATCAATCAAAATCCGTTCTCAGCGGAGTTCGATCGTCTTGGCTATGGAAGGATTGAAATTCTCACGAAACCGGGTACCGACAAACTCACCGGGTACCTTCGCATCAATATTGGAGATTCGGCTTTAGATACGGCGAATCCCCTTATTTCACAAAAGCCCAGCTACAACTACTTGTTTGGAAGCGGAGGTCTCAATGGGCCGTTGACCAAGACGTCCTCTTACAACTTGAACTTCTCGCGCCTGGGTATACAAAATCAGGCCATTGTCGATGCGGTGAATCCGACGGACACAAGCTCGACGCTTCAACAAACAGTGCCTAACCCGTCCTCGATTTTGAATGTGTTTTCCCGGCTGGACCTACAGCTCGGTAATCGCAACACCTTGTCGGTCAGAGATCACTACTTCCGGTCCGTACAAACTGGCGCTGGCGTTGGGGCGCTGAATCTTCCCGAACAGGCCTACAAGACAGATGACCAGGAAAATACCGTTCAGGTCACAGACACCGTTGTGGTGAACTCACACTTGCTCAACGAAACCGGCTTCCAATGGCGGCGCATCCGCAACGATCAGACACCTTCCTATTTCACGCCGACTGTGACTCTTCAAGGCGCGTTCACCACCGGGGGCAGTAATAACGGAATCACGCAGGACCACCAGAATCTCTTTGAACTGCACAATTACTTCACAGCAACTGCGGGCAGCCACACAATGCGCTTCGGAACGCGCCTACGTGCGTACCAAGACGCGAATTATTCCACCTCTGGAGTGAATGGTAATTATCTCTTCGATTCCGTCAGCCAGTATCTGGCAAAGACACCGGCACAGTATCAAGCGACGGTGGTTGAAAAGCCGTTGGCACGTGTGCTCTTGTTCGATGCCACTCTCTTTTTTCAGGACGATTGGCGCTGGAAGCCCAACCTCACCCTCAGCTACGGTCTTCGTTTCGAGGGCCAGAATCGCATCCATGACCATGATGATTGGGCTCCGCGACTTGCATTGGCGTGGGCGCCGGGGCATCCGGGGAAAACTCCGGCCAAGACTGTGCTTCGCGCAGGATATGGCTGGTTCTACGATCGGTTCACGGTCCCCAATTCATTAACTTCGGCGACAGGAACACCCTACATCATTCAGGCCATCCATCAGAACGGCATCAACCAGCAAAGTTACGTCATCAATAATCCCGGCTTTTTCAATCCAAACGCTCCCGAGCCTCCGTCAGGCCTGGTTGGAGAAAGCGGCTCTATTCCTTATGTCTATAGTGTTGACCCCCATTTTCACGCGGAACTGAACATGCAGGGAGGAGTCGGCGTCGATCAAAAGATCGGCAAGAACGCGACCTTCAATGTCACGTACCTATATACCCGTGGTGTCCACCAGTATCTGACCAATAATGTAACGGCCCCCGAGTTCGATCCTACGACCTACACTCTCATCGGCGCTCCGCCTTCCACCTACAACTATCAGTTCCAGTCCGGTGGGTATTTTGCCGAGCATCAGATCATCGCGACGACAAATGCTCAGTATGGACACATCTCGATTCACGCATCGTACACATTCACCGAAGCCAAGAGCGACACACAGGGAGTGACCTCATTCCCGTCGGTTGCGCAAGATCCCGGTCTTGATTATGGCCGCCCGAGTTTTGGGATTCGCGATCGTTTGTTCGCGGTAGGGACGTATTCCGCGCCTTACGGGATCACCTTGGCCGCTCTGATGGTAGCCCAGTCCGGTACGCCCTACAATCTGACGATCGGCAGCGACCTTACCGGGAACAATCAGTTCAATGCGCGGCCCACCTACGGAACCTGCGGCGCGACAGGGGTTGTTTCCACTCCATACGGTTGCCTTGATACCGATCCGACTGGGAAGGGCGAGAAAATCGTCCCTTATGGCGTGGGGACCGGGCCAGCGAATTTTGAGCTCAATCTGCACCTGAGTAAGGTCATCGGAGTTGGACCGAAAATTGGAGGCGAATCAGGCGGTGGGGCGATGGGAGGCAATGGCAGCGTGAGTGGGCGCGGACTCAGCGGCAGCCAGGCACAGCAATCGCTATATGCGTCCGTCAAGCGCAAGTACAGCTTGACGCTGAATGCCTTCGTGGGCAATGTCTTCAACAACGTAAACCTTGCCCCTCAGAACGGCACGCTGCTCTCACCGCTCTTCGGCAAGTCGCAGTCTTTGGCGAGCGGAGAGTTCGCTCAACCCGTTCCGGGGAACCGCGTCATCTTTCTGGGCAGTGCGTTCAGTTTTTAGAGCATCGCAACGGTTGAGAGCTGCACGCGCTACCAAGAGAAATGCTCTACAGAATCCAGATGAAAGGAAAGAGATGATTCCTATGATGCGAGCGAGCAAAAATAAATACGCCTTCCGCAAAGGGCTGAAACGCAGGGTTGCGGAAGTTCAGCACGAGTTGCAAGTTGTGCTACAGCGGGTGGACGCGCCCGATGGATTTGCGGACCGTGTGCTGGTGCGAGTGGTCCAGAATGAGGAGCGAGTAGGCGGTCGCATGGAGAAGCGACTAGGGCATAAGATATCCGCGATAATCGTTTCAACCGATGAGTAACTCGCCCACAATTCCGCCAGGCGATTTCCCGCCAGTCCCACCATTCTGGAGAGACAAGCAGGACTGGATCGTACTAATCGAGTTCCTGTGCAAGGACGATGACGAGGACCGCGCGCGCAGCGCAGAGACTATCGGCTATATGCTTGCTTACGCCCAGATGACCGATACGCGCATGGTGGCACTCGTCGGCGATCTGAACGCAGGTGCTTACGAACTCCTGTTTTCGTTCTCGTCTCCCTCTAACAAGGCCGAATTCCTGCGCCTGCTCCAATCGAACGATGAGACCCGCATTGATGACGACATGATTCTTGTCCCTCGCCAGGACGAAATCGAAGCAGCTCAGCCTATTGCGCGAGTGCTGCCAGAGGACGTCATGCGACAAGTTACTGTTGTCGCGACCATGCTATTCGGTGGCGAAACGGAGATGCTCCAATAAGCTTTGGGCTATCACCGACCACACCGTCGAATGATCGCTGAGGTTCCGCATCTGCTGGACCCTATCGTTTGCCACCTCCCCTTTATCTCCAATCCCATGTTCTGCGCATCGCCCGGACACTGCTTCGGGTCTTAACCGCCGCCCTGCGGACTGCGCGCGTTCTGCTTCGGCTTCGCCGCCCTGTGGGTTTCGGCTTTCAGAAAATCTTCCGCAAAGAACGCAAAATATTTTCCGAACCTTCCGAAAATGCACTCGCTTGCCTTGGGAGGCGGGCCCCTTGCATCGCTTCGCGTGGTGTGTCCCGGTCGCCTTCAGAGACATGGGACCAAAGGAGATTTCAGAAATGGCAACCACGTCCGTAGCAACCGCACAGCAAAGCAGCTTCACCAACAAGATCCTTCACGGCGACTGCATCGAAGTAATGCGTCAGATGCCCGCCAACAGCGTCGATTTCATCCTCACCGACCCGCCGTATTTGGTGAACTACCGCGACCGCGATGGACGCACCATCCAGAACGATGCCAACGCGGACTGGTTGAAACCGGCGATGCGCGAAGCGTACAGGGTGCTCAAGATGAATCGCGTAGCCATCATGTTCTATGGATGGACGAAGGTGGATGAGTTCTTCGCGGCCTGGAAAGATGAGGGTTTTCAGCCCGTCGGACACATCGTGTTTCGCAAGGCATACAGCTCGAAGTCGAGGTTCCTCAGCTATCAACACGAGCAGGCGTATCTGCTGGCGAAGGGCAGGCCGCCGTTGCCGAAGGAGCCGGTAGCAGACGTGATCGATATGCCCTATAGCGGCAACAAACTGCACCCCACGCAGAAGCCGGTAGAGCCTCTGGCGCAGTTGATTCGCAGCTTCACTCTCCAGGGAGAGACCGTACTCGATCCATTCGCAGGCAGCGGCAGCTCCTGCGCGGCGGCGTTGCTGACGGGACGCAGATATATCGGCGTAGAGATGGACGATGCGTACTATCAGCAGGCCAGCGAGCGCATGGTCAGAGTTCATGCAAGGACCGCCGCAAGGCGGTCCTCGTAGTCCGGCATTCCCACGAGAGTGTGATGTTATCCGCGTGCCCGCCACGCCTCAAGGCGAGCTATTGCTCTGATCCGTGATGATCGTCGCCTTGACCCGCGACATGCCCGCGATTTTCTTTGCCAGTCATGGTGGGAATGCCCATCTCTGCGCCTCCGCGGCGCGTGTCCAGCCAGCTACAAACCGTGTCTTTCGATTATTGACTCAGATGGAATGACCGGGATGAAAAGGTAATAATCGAGACCCCAAATCTCGCCTACCTTCGCTTCAGACGTTTCCACGGAGAGTCTCCACTCGCCGGAAAAACGAAAGGAGCAGAGATATGCAAACCACCCCTCCCATCAGGCGGCCTCACCTCCGGCGATTGCGCGCGCAGTGCCGGAGATGGGCCATCCCTTCGCTGATGTTCCTCGCCGCACTGCCGGTCTACGCACAGACCGGCAGCGATCCGTGGGACAACGCCGTGGGCGTTCTCAAGACCGCCTTTACCGGCACGATCGCCCAGGGCCTCAGCCTGGTCGCCATCGTGGTCGGCGGTCTGATGTTCGCTTACGGAGAGGGCCAGTCGAAGAAAATGCTCGCCGGCATCGTCTTCGGCGTCGGCATGGCTATAGGCGCGGTCAATTTCATGGCCTGGCTTTTTCCGTCTTAGCCCTCTGACGGTAGGCCCAACCAACACGCACAAACGACTGACAGGAAGGAGGATAGCACATGGCAGAGGGCGGTTTACGACAGAACAAAGTTTATAAAGCGATGAACCGCCCGCTGACCGTGCTGGGCGCGGAGCGGCGGTTGTTCTTCGTCGCGCTCATCAGCGGCGGCTCCGTCTTCTCGCTCCTGCACTCGCTGCTCGGCGGCATCGGGCTCTTCATCGTGGGCGTCATCATCGCGCGAATCGCAACGAAGCACGACATCGAGATCCTCCGCATCCTCTTCAACTCCACCAAATTCCGCAGGCGCTACGACCCCATGAAGTGGGAGCCGCTAGAGATACGTATCCCGAGGGACCATGCTGAAGGTTGACACCATCACGAAGGACTGGAAAGAAGCAGGCTCGTTTCCCGCACAACTCAACCTGTACGGGTTCTGGGATGAGCATTGTTTCCTGACCAAGACCGGCGACCTCGGCGCTGTGCTGAAGATCGGCGGCATCGACTACGAGAGCCTCGACCATGCCGGCCGAGACTACGCGGTCAAGCGGCTTGAGGCTGCTCTCCGCTCGCTCGATGACAAGACCAGGCTGTACCAGATTCTATTCAAACGCAACCACCCTGAGATACCGCACGCGGAGTATGAGAACCCGCTGGTCCGCGCCGCTGTGGAACAGCGCGCGGCGTTTCTCCAGTCCAAGTCGGACCGGCTCTACAGCATTGAAATCTTCTGGGTCGTCATGATCGACGGCAGCTACCGCAAGACTGGTCTGCTGCACGCTCTGGCTCAGTTGCCGAAGCAGCCGGGCGCGTCACTGCGCGACCTGCGCTCCCTCTTTTCCGGCAACAAGACGCGCACGCTGCTCTATGAGCAGGTCGAGCGCGACCATCTGCGCCTGCAACAAAAAGTAAACAGTTTGAGTGGGCAGCTAAACGACCTCATGAAGGTCGAGCTGTCAGGGGCGGAAGGGATATTCCGGCTTGTCCGGCGTCTCGTCAACTTCCGCCCCTCCAAGATTGCCGATGCGCCGCTCTGCGGCACACGCCACCTCGACTGGCAGGTGTGCGACTCGGAGCTGGAGGCGCATCGCGGCTATCTGCGCGTGGACGACGACTACGTCCGCGTCCTGACGCTGAAGGAGTTGCCTTCGGAGACGCGGCCCCTGCTGTTGCAGGGCCTGCTCGACGTGCCCGCCAACTTCCACGTCGTCACCGAGTGGCATTCCGTCGATAACGCGAAATCCCGCAAGGAGATCGCCTCACGCCGCCGCCACAACCACAACTCGAAGACCAGCTTCGTCTCGAACCTCCAGGACCAACAGAACACAGGTCCGAAAGACCAACTGGTCGATGACTCCAAAGAAGCCGCGGTCGCCGAGCTTGGCGGCGCCCTGACCGCGCTCGGCATGGAGGGCAAGAACTTCGGCGAGTTCACGCTGTCGATCGTTGTCTACGACGAGGACCGACTGAAGGTAGAGCATGCCGTCGCGGAGTTTCAGAAGTTATTTACGCAGCATGATGGATTGCTCTATGAAGAACGCTACAACCTCTTAAATGCGTTCTTCGCCACCATCCCAGGAAACAGGCAATTCAACCTCCGCAAGCAGTGGGCGCTCAACTCCAACTATGCCGACCTGTCCTTCCTGTTCACGATCGACACGGGATCAACGTGGAACCCGCAGCTAGGCAAGGAATATCTCGCTGTCCTCGAATCGGTGCATGGCACGCCTTACTACCTGAACCTGCATTGGGGCGACGTGGCGCACGCGTTGCTTACCGGCGCTACGGGGGCTGGGAAAAGTTTCTTGATGTCCTGCATCCTGCAATCGGCGCAGAAGTACGACCCGCTGACCATCATCTTCGATCTCGGCGCCAGTTACGAGATGCTGACGCGGACCTTCGGTGGAACCTATCTGAATGTCGGCCTGAAGAGTCCCGGCTTCAGTATCAACCCGTTCTCGCTTGCGCCGACGCACGAGAACCTGAATTTTCTATATCTCTTCCTGCGCGTACTCATCGAAGCCAGTGGCCGCTACGATCTCACTATCAACGATGAAAAGGCGCTCTACGCTGCGCTGGAGCGCGTCTATAAGCTCCCCGCCGAGATCAGGACACTCTCGAACTTCGCGTCCATCCTCGGTCCGCTCGGGGAGCATTTGCACCGCTGGACCCAAGCTGGGCAGTTCGGCTACCTCTTCGACAACGTAGAGGACACGCTCACGTTCTCGCGCTTTCAGACATTCAACTTCGACGGCTGGGACAAGTACCCGGACGTGCTCGAACCGATGCTGTTCTATGTGCTGCAACGCGCGTCCACGGAGATCGAGCGACCGGAGAATGCCGCGACCTTCAAGCTCTTCGTCATCGACGAGGGCTGGGTCTTCTTCAAGAAAGCCATCATCCGCGACTGGATCATGCGCGCGGAGAAAACATGGCGTAAGAAAAACGCGGCCATGATCCTGGCCACGCAGTCCATGATGGAACTCGCCAACTCAGGGTTGCTGGAACTGGTCAACGAGTCCTGCCCGACGCGCATCTTCCTCGCTAATCCCGGCATCGACCGCAAGCTGTATGCCGAGACGTTCCAGCTTAACGATACCGAACTGGAACTGCTCGAATCGCTGGTGCCCAAGCGCAACCTTCTCTTCAAACAGCCCCGGTATGCCAAAAAGCTGCGCCTTGAAGTCGATGCCCTGAGCTATTGGACGGCAACGAACACACCCCGCGACAACATCTGCAAGCAGGATTACTTCGCCCGCTTCGGCCCGGAGCAAGGCTTGATTCAACTCGTCAAGGATTACCCCAACCCCCTCAACTCATAACGCACCACAACCCTCAAAGGAGATTTTCATGCGCACTGCTGCACCTATCATCCCGCTCTTGCTTGGCCTTGCTGCGACCGTGGCCCACGGCCAGCAAACCACCGCTCGACTGGTCAAGTACCACGCCAACGACATCGTCAGCGTCCGCGCAAAGATGCGCTACACCACGCTGATCGCCCTCCCCAGCACGGAGAAGATTCTGGAGGTAGCCACTGGCGATAAAGACTTCTGGATCATCGACACGGTTGGCAACTACTGCTTCCTGCATCCGGCCAAGGAAGGCATCCACAGCAACCTCAACCTGATTACGGACAAGGGCACTGTGTACTCGTTCGTGCTCGACGATGTGGAGACCGGCGAGCCCGACCTGAAGGTCGTCATCGAGCCGTCCGACTTGTCCTCGCTTGCCGCCGCCAACGGCGTCAGCCAGCTCGTGCCGGCTGGTGAGGTAGAGGCAGCACGCGCCCAGGTACAAATCGCTCAGACCCACGCCGTAGCTGCGGTCGAGCAGTTCCGTGCCGACTATCCGACCCAGGCGTTGAAGTTCGATTACACCTTCCACAACGAAAGCCCCTTCGATGTGTCTGCCATCTATCACGACGACAAGTTCACCTACATCAAGTCGTCGGCCTCCGAGAAGTTTTCCATCTACGAGCTGAAGATGGCAAGCCCGACCTCATCATTTTCCAGTTGAAAGATGGGACCTATGTCATCCCCACCGTTGTCGATAAGGGCTATCTCGAAATCGGCAAGCACAAGCTCGACTTTCAACGGAAGGGCCAATAGGTGATGCCGATGGCAGAAGAGAAATCGACTCCAGAGACGGCGGCACAAGCAGTTTCGCCGGAGGCGCAATCGCCGAGCGCGCAGCTGCGTGATAAGCGCATCGTGCCCGAAGGCGTGGTGCCCAAACAGGCCCAGGGTTATGTCATCGCAGGGTTAGCGGTGCTCATCCTGATGGCCGTCATGTTCTCCAAGAACCACGCCAAGCCCGCGGCCAAAGATGTTCCATCTGGCCCGCTGGCCATGTCCACCGAGGTGAACCAGCGGAAGATTCAGGAGCTGGAGCAGGACCTTAGCGCCGACCAGCGCCAGAGCCAGCAGCAGGCAATGGCGCAAAAGAACACGGGCAATGACGCCGTGCCTGGCGGCGCGCCGTCCGCCATGCAGCCTAATGGGGCGGCTCCGATGGCACCGCTACCGCCGTCCGCCGCACCGCCCAGCGATCCGGTCGCGGACGCGGAGAAAGCTCTGGCCTTCAAGTCGCGGTTTGCGTCGAACCTCGTCTCCGCCGAGGACAGCGCTCCACACCCCTCGGCGGAGACTGCCTACCTGAGTGAAACCACACCGGCTCGCCCTTCGAGCTTGCCGCCGACCGCTCCCACGCAAGCCGCGGCTGCTTCTGCTGTGGCAGTCAATAAACGTGCCCCGGAGGTCAACGTCAACTCCGCACACGGCCAGCCTTACGTCGTCTTCGAGGGCACCAGCATCGACACCGTGCTGGTGAACCGCCTAGATGGAGAATTTGCCGGGCCGTTGAAAGTGATGGTCACGAACCCCATTTACAGCCAGGACCGCCAGCACCTCCTGATCCCGGAAGGCACCTTCATCCTCGGCGATGTGCAGAAGGTCGCCGGCCTCGGCCAGAAGCGCCTCGCCGTCACCTTTCATCGCCTTTTGATGCCCGATGGCTATTCCGTCGATCTCGACCAGTTTCACGGTCTCGATCAGGCCGGAGCCACCGGGCTCAAGGATAAGGTCAACAACCACTACGTCGAGATATTCGGCGCGTCGATTGCCCTGGGCGTCATCTCCGGCGCAGCCGAGGCCACGAACCTCAACGAGGGTTTGAACGAGTCGGGAACGGAAGCTTATAAGGCCGGCATCGCTTCGAGCCTGTCGCAGTCGAGCGCCAATGTGCTCGACCGCTTCATCAACATCCCGCCCACCATCACTATCCGCGAAGGCCACCGGATCAAGGTTTACATCACCCAGGACATGCTCCTGCCCGCGTATGAAAACCACTCGATGCCCAGCAGTTATTGACTTTCGCTTTCCCCTATTCCCGCGCCAATGCTTGCACCGGCGCTCACCGAAAGGACACGTTATGAAACTGCATCTTCCTGTAGCCGCTCTCCTTCTCGTGCTTGCGCCGATGGCGCAAGCACAGTTCGGCAGCGGTATCGTTTTCGATCCCACGCAATCCGCCCATGCTCTGCAACAGATCGAGCAGGGGTCGCAGATTTATACGACCGCGGTCGCCACCCGCAACCAGATCGTTACCATGTACAACCTCGCCTACCAGATGTCGCAGTTGCCGCAGGACCTTGAGGCGCGGTACAAGGCCGACTGGTCGCAGTGGACCAGCTTACAGGCCCCGGCGAACACCTACGGCAATACCTCTGCGCTGGTGAACGCGCTCAACTATGGTGCGCTCGTCAACGCACAGCAGGGCTACAACAGCGCCTACGTGCAGGCGCAGAGTTATCCCTCGGGCAACTACGGGTCGCTCGATGCGCGCACCCAGGCCACTGTCGCCAATCAGTACGCCACTTCGGAGCTGGCGCAGACGACCACCACCAACACGCTCGCCACACTCGGCACCATCCGCACCGATGAACAGGGCTTTGCCACCAAGCTCTCGAATCTTGACTCGGATACCTTCTCGACCAGTTCCAGCCAGCAGACCCAGGCTGCATTGCTGGGCAAAATCAACTCCGCCACGCTGCTGCAAATTCATACCCAGCAGGACGCCAACCAGCTCCTCATGGCCTCGATCCAAACGCAGCTTGTCGCACAGAAACAGCAGATCGACGCGCAGAACCGTGCCCTCAACAATGCCATTTACTTTCAGCAGAATTTCCCCACGGCCATGCAGAACGTGAACAACGGCGTAAGCACCTCGATGCACTCCATCTCGCTCAGCATCAACGGGAGCTACTGATGGGACAGAACATCATCGCACAGCTTGGACAAGCCATCACGCAACTGTTGTCCACGAACGGCTCGGTCCTGCAAGCCACCGGGCTCGATATCTTCCGTGGACTCGCCACGATCCTCATCGTCTGGTTCGGCATCAAGGCCGCCCTGTCCGCTTCCCAGGGACTCGGCGGCTTCCACTTCGCCAAATTCGCCGACCTCATCCTGATGATTGCGCTTGGGCTGGGGATGCTGACGTACTACTCGACGCCGATCCCCGGCACCAGTTACAGCTTTAGTGACCTCATCACCAAAGAGGGCCTGAATCTCTCATCGCAGATCGAGTCCAGTCAAACGCAATCGATTGCCGATACCATCACCGCCCAGGAGCAGCAGCTCGGCTCGCCTCCGGGCAGCTTCAACCTCATCGAAGACCTCACGTATCTGCTGATTGTCGTAATACTCGCCCTGATGGAAGCCGCGGCCTTCGCGGTGATCGCCTACGGCTACGTCGCCGCCGCTGTCTGTGTCCTCATCGGCCCGATCTTCATTCCGTGGTTCATCGTGCCCAAGATGGACTTGGCTGTTTTGGGGCTGGCTGAAAGCCTTCATCGGCTTCAGCTTCTATCAGGTCGTCGCCAGCGCCTTTATTTATGTCTTCTCCAAGATGCTCACTTCGATGTTCCAGATCATCGGCAATATCAGCATCTCGAACGCGTTTACCGTCCTGCCTGCGTTGCTGATTACGCTGTTTGTCTGCATCTACGGGCTGGTTAAGATCCCCGAACTTACCTCAGCCATTCTCAGCGGCCGCGCCGGCACCTGGGTCAACGTGATGGGGGATTAATCATGCCGAAGACACAGAGTGAACTCCCCATCACCGATGCTGGCCACAAGTTCCTTGAACTGTATGCGGAGCCAGTCGTCACCAACACCTACCTCAAGGTTGCCATTCTTGTGCTTTCGGTCGTCACGCTGGCTTCGCTTGCGCTCCTCTATCGCGCCTCAACCGCTGCTCTGCGGCTGAAGCCGCTCATCATCTCCATCACCGACGCCGGGCGCGGCCAGGTGGTGAACTATGCCGACTTCTCTCATGTGCCCGTCGAGCGGGTCAGCAAATACTATCTGGCGCGCTGGGCGCAGCTCTACTACGGACGCAATCACGCCACGTTGCAGCGGGATTTTGCCGATTCGCTGAATTTCTTCTCCAACGACTTGCAGTCTGCAACGCTGGCGCGGGTGACGAAGGCCAAGACGCTTGAGACCTTCCTGCTCGATCCCAGCGCACCCAACGTGGACATCGAGATCAAGGCCGTCGTGCTCGACGATACGCGCCAGGCTCCGTATCGCGCCCACATCGAGTTTGAGAAAGTCTTCTACTCCTTTGGCGACCAGCAGGAGCAGAGCCGCGAACGGTGGACCGAGAATGTCGTCTATGGCTTCCGCGATGAAGTCCCGAACGCGATGCTGCTCACCAATCCCCTCGGTCTCGTCATCAGCTACGTCCACGAAGACCAGGCATTCGGGAGCTAATCATGCGACCGAAGATGCCCATTCTGGTTTATTGCGCCGACCGTGAACTGCTTTCCGCTACGGCTTTCGCGCTTCGCTTGCAACCTTACGATGTCACCGCCATCGACGACAGCCGGAGCGCCGCGGCGCTCATGATGGCGGGTTGCACCGAGCTTACGTGCGGCGTCCTGATCCACGCAAGACAGGGCGACCTCGCGGGCAGGCTGATTCATCGCCTGCTCGAAACGGATCTGCATGTCCCCCTGTTGCTGGTGGACCGTGCCGGTGACCTCGCACCCGTCCGCTACGCGGATATGGTTCTCTATGGCCGCAATACCTCGATGTCCCACATCCTCGGCGCTCTCAATGTGCTGTGTGCGCGGAAGCGCGGACCACGGAGTGCGGCGTGAGCGAGCTGATCTACATCGGCGGGTTTTCAGGCGGCATCGACTCGCAGGCTGCCGCGCGGTTCATGCTGAACCGCTACGGCCCTGCTCGTATCGTCCTCGTGAACTCGGACGCGGGAGGCAACGAGCATCCACTCACCATCGAGCATATCGACTGGTACTCCGCGCATGTCTGCCCCATCGAGAGAGTGAATGCAAAGGTGGGAGACTTTCGCACCGACGAGTGGTGCGAGAAGAAAGGTATCGACCCGCAAGCCAATCTCACCTTTCCCGGACTCGCCATCATTAAGGGTCGCTTCCCATCCCGAAAGGCCCAGTTCTGCACTGAAGCATTGAAGCTCGCTCCGATTCGCCGGTGGATCGAAGATCGCCATTTGGACGGTAACTACGCGCGCTTTACCGGCGTGCGCCGCGATGAATCGCTGGCACGCTCCGACCGTCAGTGGCAGGAGTGGGATGACTACTACGACTGCGAACTCTATAACCCCGTCTACGACTGGACGAAACAGATGTGCTTCGACTACGTCCGCGCACACGGAGAGCGGGTCAATCCTCTCTACTCGCTAGGCTTCACCCGCGTTGGGTGTGCCCCCTGCATCAACTCCGGCAAAGACGACATCCTGAATTGGGTGACGCGCTTCCCGGAGATGATCGACAAGGTCCGTCGGTGGGAGCAGCAGGTGGGCCGCACATTCTTCGCGCCCTGCGTTCCCGGCATGACCATCAACTGGATCGACGACGTAGTCGCCTGGGCGAAGACCGACCGGGGCGGCAGGCAGAACAATCTCTTCCGCATCTTGCCGCCACCCGCTTGTGAATCGAGGTTCGGTCTATGCGAGTGAACCTCAATTGTGTGGCCCTACTGGCTCGACAGTTCGAGGTCGATGGTCTCGTCGGCGTAGACGGCCCCCTGATCGATGTGCAACTGTTCTGCGATGGCATTCTGCGTCAGGCTGCGCGCCTTTCGCATCTCGGAAAGCGCGATCTTTCTGCGCTCTTTACGGACCTGCTCTTCAATGCGCGCACGCCGTTCCGCAGGGATTTTGTTGTAAAGCTCGCTGAACTTTTTCGCCATGATATTCCTCACCTTATCCGCGAAGGTGCTCCGCATACGGTTGCGGAGCATGCGCTCATCCAGTGGCCGCTCTTACTTCTCGCTCAACATATCAATACGCACCGCACCCTCTGGAAAGATCGCCTGGATATCCAGCACGCCTCCCATCGCCTCCACATAACTTCTAAGAGTGCTGAGATACATATCGCTGCGTTTCTCGATCTTCGAGATTGCGCTCTGGTTCACCCCAAGCGTATGCGCCAGATTGGTCTGTGTCAGGTTACGCGCGGCCCGCAGTTGTTCGAATGGAATCTCCGCCAGCAGCTTCTCCTTGCCTGCCTTGATCTCCGCCTGCTGCTTCGCGCTCATCTTGCTCTTAAGTTCACTGAATTTCGTAACCATGATCCCTCTCTCCCTGCGCTGGAATTTTCAGATCCTTTCCTTGCGGCTTTGCTCCGTCTCTTCGATATATGCCGCAAAGAGCTTTTCGGCCCTTGGCACATTCGTTTCGTACCAGCGGTCATCACCTGTCTTGTTGCCTCCCAGCAACAGGACCGCGTTGCGTTTCGGGTCGAAGGCATACAACACACGATAAGGCTGTCCGGCGTGCTGAATGCGGAGTTCTCGCAGCTTCTGCGACGTCGTAATGCCGGAGCTATGGGGAAACTTCAACGTGACCCCATGATCTTCGAGCAATTCGATCACGATGCCTACGCTGACCTGCTCTCCCTCGCTAAGGCTCTCCCACCATGTTCTGAATTCCGCGGTAATCAGGACCTCAACAGCCATACGAGAAGTATTCCACGTAAAGACTATTCCGTCAAAGGACTACCTGCTGCGATCGGAGCGACGCCATGAGATACCTCTCCGTGTGCTCAGGGATAGAGGCGGTCTCGGTTGCGTGGGGACCGTTGGGCTGGCAGCCCGCGATGTTCGCCGAGATCGACCCTTTCTGCTGCTGGCTGCTGCGCTCGCGCTACCGCGCATCGCGGCCCATTCACATGCCGAGTCCGCATGATGCACTGACACGCAAAGAGGCCAGGCAGCGCGCGGCAGCCATTCGCAACGTCGTTGCTCTGCCTGCCGATGGGGCCGTCATCAACGCCGGAGATTTCACGAAGATTGGAGCTGACGATGTTGGAGCAATCGACCTTCTGGCCGGAGGAACACCTTGCCAGTCTTTCTCCGTCGCCGGTAAGCGAGCGGGACTGGATGATCCGCGTGGCAACCTCACCATCGAGTTTGCTCGGCTTGCTGGCAGACTCCGCCCCGTATGGCTGGTGTGGGAGAACGTCCCCGGCGTCCTGTCGATCGACGACGGACGGACGTTTGGAGCCTTCCTCGGGATGTTGGTCGACCTCGGGTATGGGATCGCCTACCGGGTTCTTAACGCTCAACATTTCGGAGTACCCCAGCGACGGCGCCGCGTCTTCGTTGTCGGATATCTTGAAGACTGGAGAGCTGCCGCAGCGGTACTACTTGAGCGGCACGGCCTGTCGGGGTATCCTCCGCCGCGCCGAGAAGCGCGGCAAGGATCTGCCGGAGGCGTTGAGGTTGGCCCTGCTGGCGGTCGCCTCACAGACACCGCTCCCACCATCGATGCAGGATGCAAAGATGGCTTCATCCGCAATCAACTAGGCGTCGGCGTCCTCTCATCGACGGATGAAATCTCCCACTGCCTGAATGCTGGTGGCATGGGCAGGCAGGACTTTGAAAGCGAAACGATGATCGCTCATGCGCTCTCCGCCGATGGCTTCGACGCGAGCGAGGACGGCACCGGGCGAGGAACGCCCGTGGTGCCGGTCGCCATCTGCACGGCGCACTCGCAGTCGAATGGCAGCGGCTTCTCCGACAATGTTGCTCACACTCTGGAGAGTGGCGGCGCTCAGGCTGTCGCCTTTGCGCAAAATACTCGTGACGAGGTGCGGCTGTACGGTGGCGACGGAAAGACAGTCGGCGCACTCGCAGCGCAGCCGGGCGCTAAACAGCAATCCTACGTCGCCTTCTCTGCGAAAGATTATGGCGCCGACGCGGATGACGTCGCACCAACATTGCGCAGCATGGGGCATGACCGGAGCCATGCCAATGGTGGTGGCCAGGTAGCGATCGCCTTCGCTCAGAACCAGGAAGGCGATGTCCGCAGTGGCGATGTGATGCACTCGCTTGGGACCAATGCCAATGCGACCAGCCGCAACGCCCCCACTGTCGCATTCACGCTTCACGGCAATGACGGGACAGCGAGTACAGCCTCACCCACCGAGGTTGCGGGAAGCGTGCGGACCCGCGCTCCCGGCAGCATCGAGAATAGCTCAACCACCGCTGTGATGCAGGAGCAGTCCGTCGCCTGGTCTGGAGAACTCACCGCATCGACCGACGTAGCGGGAACCCTTCAGCGCGGCGGCGAGGGCGGACGCGTCGATGGCGTGATGACGCCTCAGATGGCCGTCCGGCGATTGACCCCCGTGAGTGCGAGCGGTTGCAGGGATTCCCCGACGATTACACGCTGGTCGAGTACCGCGGCAAGCTCGCAGCCGATGGACCCCGCTACAAGGCACTCGGCAACTCGATGGCGGTTCCGGTCATGCGCTGGATCGGTGAGCGCATCGCAGCCGTCGATGCCATCCTCCGTGATCAACACGTCGACGGGAGGGTCCGATGAGCCACCTTGCACGCATGCAGACACTGACACGCACCTCCCAATCGCGGAGAGAAGCAGGTCTTCTTCTTGCCTTTGCTGCCCCCGGTCTGGAGCCGTGTAGCTCGCCTTCGACTCCGTCGCCCAAAGACAGGTTCTTCGCATGGGAGGATGCAGAGGCCAGTAGAGAGCTATTCGGTGCGGTTCACCCACGGTCTGCTTTTGTAGCTGGACCCAACAGCCAGCGAGCGCAGATGTTCATCCGTGGTCTGGTTGCGACAGCATCCTTATATAGACGCCCTTCAGACAGGTGTTTCCATAGAGCCCCATCTCTCCCGTATTTTCCCTGCTCACCCTCGGTCACTCGCTTCAGTGCTTATCCCGCGCCCTGCGGCACGGCGCGACTCTGCTTTTTCGGCTTTCAGAAAATCTTTTCGACTACTTCCCGCAAAGAGCGCGGAAAGAAAAGATTTCCCGAACCTTCCGAAAATGCGTCGCTTGGCACTTGGGAGCGGGGCACCTCGCGTCGCTTCGCGCAAGAGTGTCCCGAGGGCAATTCGGGCAAATACAAACAGGAGAAAAACGATGGAACTCTATACCAACGACGTGAAACTGAAAGGCTATATCGGCAAGGACGCCGAGAGCTTCGCAACCAAGAACCAGACCACCCTTGTGAGATTCTCACTGGCCGTCAAGTCCGGCTACAAGGACAAGCAGACACAGCAGTGGGTGAACCGCACCGAGTGGCCCCGCATCGTCGCCTTCGGCAAGCCCGCCGATTACGCGAAGGACCTGAAGAAGGGCGACTACGTCGAGATCGTCGGCGAGCTGCACAGCACCGAACGCGAGGTCGAGATCTTCAAGGACAAGAAGAAGACCAAGATCAAGATCCGCGATTGGGAGGTACGCGCCAGCATCGTCAAGAAGCTGGCGAAGCCGGTATCGGGCCAGAACCCCGACGCCGAGCCCATCACGGAGGACGACGCGGCTTAGGCCGCGTTGTCCTCCCCTGGGAGGTGCAATCATGATCGAAATTTTTGAGAACAGCCTCAAGTTACGCGGCTTCCTCACGACCGATGCCGAGGTGCCGGCTTCAAACGGAATCTCCGAGGATGCTTTCGCGGTCCTGTCCCTGGCAACTATGTCCGGCACCTGGGATGTCGCCACCAACGAGTGGACTCCACGCGTAACTTCGCATCGGATCGTCTGCCCCGGCCCGTGGTTTTGCGGTTTCACGCGTGGCATGAGGCGCGGCGACTATCTCGAAATCGAAGCAGAACTGCGAACGCAGGAGCATGTCCGAATGGTTGTCGTTGCTGGGGAGCGCTTTCCTGTGAAGCACGACTCGTATGAGATTCAAGCGACACGGATACAGCGGTTGGAACGTCCCCTCGTAGTCGTCGATACGGGCGAAGACGGCTAACGCACTCAACACCTATTCGCGGAGAGGCTAACGTCTCTCCGCATTTTCCTCGGCACCGCCGCTTGCATCGCGGCAGAAAGGGCATCCATGATCGCCAACGCCGTATTCGTGGCTACGCTCATTTTTCTCGCGCTCGGCTTCTGGTTGAGCAATGAGCTGCTCTTCCTCACTCCGTGGCGCAGCTTCATCCTGCACAACGACCTTCAGAGCATCGCGCTTTACTGCGCTCTACTCTTCGCCAACCTCCTCGGCCTCACCGTATGGATCGAGCGCAAGTTCTTCCTGCGCGACACAGGCCGCAAGCTCCGCCATCTCGATCAGGAGATCCACACCGGTCAGAGCGAACTGTCCGACGAAATCCTCGCGCAGTTCGGCGATGAGGAGGAGCGATAGGTCATGCCGAGCGAAGACCAGTACATGGAACGTACGTCGGACCTTGTGGCCAAGGTCCGTGCGATGCGCGAGGCTGCCGAGAAAGAGATGAACCGCTTCACCCGCGTGGCCGACTACGACATGCGTCGTGTCGTCGGCCAGAAGCCGAAGGCATCGCCGGTTTCTGCCGAAACCGTCCCGCCTCCTCCTGCCGTGGAGCGACCGAAGAGGTCTGCCGCTAAATCCTCGACCACCCAGACATCGATCGAGTTTGCGCCCGCTCCTGCGGAGCAGGGCGGTCACGGGGAGGATGAATGAGACTGGATATTCCCCAGGATGTTCCCCGGCGCCGCGAGATTGCGCCGGATGACAATTCTTCATCGCAGGATCACCGGAAGACTCCGGTTGTCCTGCCGGAGACCCCGGTTCAGCAACGCCTGGACTCTCTGCGCGAACACGCCGACCATCGCCAGCCCTATCATCCGCGCCCCCGCGAGGATCGTAGCGCCGCTTCGCGTGCCGTCCCTCGGGAGCCACGGCCACGGACCGTAGACCCCGAGGACACACGCCGCGCGCGTCGTGTACCTCACGAGGTCATCGGCCTTGAGTTGCGCGATGAGGAAAAGAAGCTGCTCACGGAGGTGGGACGATTCCGAGTGGTCCGGGTCGAGGACCTGAACCAGACCGTCTACGATGGCAAATCGCGCAAGCTGGAGAACGACCTGAACTATCTCCGCGACAAGGGCCTCGTGGAGACGCAGCGCGTCAATCTTCGTCATGACGGAAAGCGGCGGACGATTGAGCGCGTCGAGGTGGTCACACTCACGAAAGCCGGTCGCAGCCTGCTTATCAAGCAGGGCGACCTGCCCAAAGACCAGAGGGTCTATGCGGGTTTGGTTAAGCCACGCGAGGTCGAGCACGACTCACAGATTTATCGGGCTTACCGCAAAGAAGCCGAACGCATCGAGAACAGAGGCGGCAGCAATCTCCGCGTGCGTCTCGACTTCGAGATTAAGTCAGATGTCCAAAAGGCCATCTATGCGGAGCGCAAGGCCGACCCGAAGCGTGACATGGCCGAAATCAAAGAAGAAGTAGCGGCACGGCATGAGCTGCCATTTGTTGATGGCAAGATTCAGATTCCCGATGCCCGCATTGACTACGACCTCCCCCGCGACCCAACCCTGGATCAGGATCAGGGATCGCGCACCGGCCACGAGGACATCGAGGTTCTGACCGCTGCTTATCACACTGGACATCTGCGCTCGAAGGCGCAGGCCGGTTTCCGTAACTATGCGTCGGCCTCCGACCGTTCCAGCCTGACCGCGAAGATTGAGGACGATCACGGTCTGATGGAGGACATTCTGGAGCTGTGATGGCCAGCTACGATCCCATCCCGATGCTGGAGAATGCCGGGTACACCGAGCAGGAGGCGGCGTTCCTGTATCTGGTCGCCGTCCACTCCGGTTACTTCCTGCGCCGGCAGTTTTCCCGATTCGTCCAGCGCGACCGCGGTGGTCTTGCCGACAAGTTCATCCAGAAAGCTCTGCGCCTCGACCACCTCCAGGTGGTCGAGTGCGGGCAGGCTCGTCATGTGTATCACCTGACATCGCGCCCGGTGTACCAGACCATCCTCCGCGGCGACTCCCAGCACCGGCGTTTCAAGGGCTTCGCCTACATGCAGTCCCGGTTGCTGATTCTGGATTTTGTCCTCGACAGCCTCGGCGAAGCCATCCTGGAAAACGAGGCGGCTAAGGTTGCTTTCTTCACCGCTCGGTGCGGCGTTCGTTCCGAACTCCTGCCCCGCGGTTGGGCCGGGCGAGCCGTGCTCTTCCCGGATGGCTACCCCATCTTCGTTTCATCCGATGGGATACCTCGCTTCACCTTCTTCGAAGATGGCTCGGTCACGCTCACCCGGTTCGAACGTTTCCTCGATCAGTACCGCCCGCTCTTCTCCGCGCTCCGCGCGTTCGAGCTGGTCTATCTCTCCGACGTCGAGAAGAGTTTTCCGTTCGCGCGTACCGCCTTCGCCGCTCACTTCACCGAGACGCAGATCGCCGGCGTCAGTGAACAGACACCGCTTGGCGTCGAGCACTTTCTCGAATACCTCCGCGCTCGTGAGATGCACGAGATGCGGAGCTGGCCGGTGACGGGACGCGATCTCAGGGTGCTTGAAGAAGGGGAACACGTATACACCACGCTCGAACACCAGGCTCTGTATGCGGCGTGGAAGATGCAAAGCACCGATGCGGAGAAGATCCGAAAGCGGTTTATGCATCAGGGTCCGCAGGCAAAGTTCACCACTATCGCTCTGCCTTACATCTATCCGCTCTTCTCGCTGAAACGGGAGAGGAAAACCAGCGAGGATCACGGGTCACGGCTGCGGTCAGGCCAGCGGTCATTGCGGGAAAAGGCTTAGTCATGCGGATACAACGAGTTACGCGGAAAGATGGGGTCAAGGGAAAGTATGTGCCGGGGGTGGGAGCGACGCACCCCTGCGGGGTTCCCGCGTCGGCTCCGCCGCGCTGGTCGCTCCCACCCCCGGCACACCAGGTATCCAGAAAATATCTGACGCGGATATTTCAGTGATCTGCGCTGGATATAAACCGGATCAGTTCAGCATCAACCACTGATCCATATCGCAGCCGGGACAGATACACACAAGATCACAACCTCATCCATAGGAAGAACCCCATGAGCAAACTGAAACTGGAGCACGGCGTCAGCAGGATTCGTCGCGCGAAGCTGCAATCCTCCATCGACCAGACCGTAGCCGACGACATCGAGTCGCTGGCCGAGTGGTCGAACAACGAACCCAACTACATCATCAACGAGCTGCTGCGCTTTGCGCTGCTTCAGGAAGAGGATTTCCAGAAATACAAGGCCAGCGCCGCCGCGACCACCGCGCGGGCTGCCGCCACTTCAAAGCCCACGTCGGCGACCATCAAGCCTGTATCCGAACCGGCTGCAAAACCGGACGTAACAATATCGAGCACAGCGGCCCACGCATAGAGAGGCATCGACCCATGCGCTTCAGAGCTTCACTTCAAAACATCATTCGTCCGCTGGTCGAGTATCGCTTCCTGCTCTCGCTGGGATTGAGCGCAGCCTGCGGCATCGTCCTCAACAGCATCTTTCCGATTGATACGGCGAACCGGCTTCTTCGCTTGATTGCGCTGGAGCGGCCCACGGTCTTTCACTCCGTCGTCTGGAGCTACGACCTGTTCCTGTACTCGACACCCTTCATTGCCTGCTCCATGATCTTCTCGCTGTTGTATGTCCATCTATATAAGAGTGAGCAGGAACTTGCGGCAGGGCTGCTGCCTCCATATCCCCAGCCGCATACACGTCCGGAGCTTTCCCTGATACTCGGCGAGGTACATCGCCAGCTCGTTCCGAAACCCAGCCCGGCTCCGCGGTGGCT
Organism: Edaphobacter sp.; assembly: GCA_050012935.1. GTDB lineage: Bacteria > Acidobacteriota > Terriglobia > Terriglobales > Acidobacteriaceae > Edaphobacter. The sequence continues at coordinate 32,930 of JBEKGF010000045.1, forward strand.
CTCGATCCCCGAGCGCGGCCTCTACACCGGCATCGCCTCCTTCGGCTCTATCGGATCGGGGAAAACCTATGGGTTGATACTTCCCGCAATGCGTCAGTTGTTCGCGTATCGCGCCGACGATCCTGCACGCAGGCTGTCGGGCATCGTTCTTGAGGTCAAAGGCGATCTTTGCCGGCAGCTACAGCGCATCCTTAAATGGTGCGGGCGGGAGCAGGATTATGTCGAAGTCTCGCTCGACGGCAATATCCGCTATAACCCGTTGAACAACTCTCTCGACGCCTACGCCCAGGCGTTCAATATCGCGTCGATCATCACATCGATATGGGGCAGAGGCAAAGAACCGTTCTGGCAGCAGTCCTACACAGACCTTGTGAGGTACGTTATTATGCTGCACCGCATCCGCGACGGATATCTCACGATGGTCGATCTCTTCCGAACTGTCATCAGCGCAGGCAAGCTCGAAGATATGCTTACGGAGGTTGGCTCACGCTTCAGCACTGTCCGCTATATCGGTATTGGCAAAGAGGCATATCGAGAGAATGAGAGTTTACTATCTCCACTGGGTTTCAAGTGGAACGAGGTGGCCAACCTTTATCTCATTGCGCGGCGGGAAGAGTTGGAGAACCTGCTTACCCACGAGACCTCCGCCACCTTCGATGTCTTTACCCGGAAGCCGTATCGCCCCGACCAGCGGGACCGCTTCGACAGCATCCAGTATTGGTACTGGGAGCACTGGAAATTCTTTCGCTCCGAGGTCAAGACGTCCATCATCCAGGGCATCGTCGTGTTCCTCTCGCTCTTCGAGACCGATCCCGATGTTCGCCGCGTCTTCTGCCCACCGAAGGAACTCTATGATGGCAAGCCATGCGCCTCTGATCCAAACGGCGTCGTCCTCCAGCCGTTCGAGGAACTCATCGAATCCGGCGCGGTCGTTGGGCTGAACTTTCCTGTGGCCCTGAACCCGGCGCTGGCGAAAACCATCGGTACCATGATGAAGATCGACTATCAGCGGGCCGTGATGCTGCGCATCCCGAAGATGGACCGCTACCCGGAGAAGCATTACCGCTCAACCGTCTTCATCTGCGACGAGTACCAGCACTTCGCTACCGTAGGCGCTGACAACCCGACAGGCGATGAACGCTGGCTCTCGTTATCACGGCAACCGAAGTGCATCCCCATCGTTGCTACGCAGAGCGTGTCGAGCCTGAAAGACGCGCTGCCCAATGAAGGCGTCAAGACGCTGCTGCAGGCCCTTCGTAATAAGGTGTTCCTCACAACCACTGATCCTGAAACAGCGCGGTATGCCTCCGAGCTGTGCGGCAAGGCGGACCGCACACGTATCAGCTACACCGTCTCAGAGTCTTCCACCAATGCCAACGTGAGCTGGTTGAGTGGGCGCACCTCATCCAACAAAGGTTCCGTCTCCGCATCGAAGGCATACCAAAAACATAAAGAACCGCTGTTTGAAGAGAAGGTCTTCTTCGATCTGAAGAATGCGCAGTCTTTGGCCGTGATCTTCGATGGCGTCAGCCCGCTGCCACCGAGCTACTGCTATCTCAAGCCTGATTTCCTGCCAATCGCCATGAGTTGGTTCGAGCAGGAACGGATCGCATTCGATCCCCAGAGGATACAACAATGAGTTTTGAAGTTATTATTCCGTTCCTCAAGCCCATCGAGCATCTGCTCGCCAGCCGCACCGTCTCCGAGATCATGGTGAACCCCGATGGTTCTGTCTGGATGGAAGAGAAGGGCCGCATCGAGCTGCTACCGGATATCCGCTTTGAAGAGGGCGCGTTGTTGACGAGCCTCGAAGTCATCGCCAACCGCTTCGGCAAAAAGCTCGATGCCGACTCGCCCATCCTAAACTTGCGTCTGCCGGATGGCAGCCGCATGGCCGCGCTCATCCCGCCCGTCGTCAATCCCCAGCCCATGATCACGATACGAAAGTTCACCTCGCGTGGCTACACCATGAACGACCTGATCGAGCGCAGAATGCTCACTGCCGAGCAAGGACAACAACTTACCGATGCAATCCGCCGCGGCGACAATCTCTTGATCTCTGGCGGGACGGGCGCGGGCAAAACGACTTTGACCAATGTCATCGCGGGTTTTATCCCGGACAGCGATCGCATCCTCATCCTCGAAGACGTTGCCGAACTCTACATACGGAAGCGGCACGTCATCTCTGCCGAGGCCCAGCTCGACACCCACAAAAGCCAGATCGGTTTCAGCGACTTACTGAAGGCCGCATTGCGCCACAGGCCAGACCGAATCATTGTTGGTGAGATTCGTGGCCCGGAGGCGCGCGTCTTCCTCGATGCGCTCAACACCGGTCATCGCGGATCGCTCTCAACGATTCATGCCAACAGCGCCGGCGATGCTCTGCGGCGCCTCGCGCAACTCGCCATGCGCGGCTCGGGAGGAGTCCCTTTGCAGGATGTAACGGAGGAATGCCGACGATCCATCGATCTGATCGCCCATGTGGCCAATCATGATGGCTGGCGGCACGTCACGGAAATCCGGGCGATAGCTTCCGAATAGCCCGTAAACCAAGACTTACGCGTAGATCGCTTGACGCTGCGTGACCATGCTGGATGTTTCGCGCAATCAAACTCTAGGCTGCTATCATTGCGGCCATGTCTACAGCACAAACTTGGGACCCTGTGTCTTATGCCCGAAACGCGAGATTCGTATCCGACTTAGGATCGCCCGTCGTGGATTTACTTGCACCTAAGCCCGGCG
>JBEKGF010000046.1:0-34946 GCA_050012935.1 Edaphobacter sp.
GAGATAGCCCCCGTATTGATCAGCGCGTAGTCGAAGATCGCTCCCTGTGCGCCCTCGCCATGCTGCAAGATCTTCTCGATGTGTTGCGAAGCCGACAACCCCAGCGACTCATTCGCCTGCGTCATCAGGTTACACACAAACACCTTCGTCGCCCGCGAGCTGGCAAGCGCCTCAGGAATCCCCCGCACCAGCAAATTCGTAATCAGCGATGTATACAGCGACCCCGGCCCCAGCGTAATCAGGTCCGCATTGGCAATCGCCTCCAGCGTCTCCGGCAAAGGACCGGCCGTCTCCGGCTCCAGCCGCAACTCGACGATGCTGTGCCTGCTCGCCGTGATGTTGGTCTCGCCCCGCACCAGCGAACCGTCATCCATATGCGCCACCAGCCCAACATTTGTGTTGGTCGAAGGAAAGATCTTGCCGCGCGCCGCCAGAATCTGCGACGACATCTGCACCGCCTGCGCAAAATCCCCGGTTATCTGCGACAGCGCCGCCACAAAAAGATTGCCGAAGCTATGTCCCTCCAGGTCGCCCTGCGCGAACCGGAACTGAAATAGCTTCGCCAGCAGGTGCTCATCCTCCGACAGCGCCACCATGCAGTTGCGGATGTCTCCCGGAGGCAGCATCTGCATGTCTTCGCGCAGACGTCCCGAAGAGCCGCCATCGTCCGTCACCGTCACCACCGCCGAAAGCTCCCGCACCACGCATCGCAGGGAAGGGCCGGGCAGCGGAGGCGCCTGCGGCCCCGGTGCGCTCCCAATCCGTATCCCGCGACGGCGATCCGGAGTCGCCACATACCGCTTCAGTCCTCGCAACAGCGTAGACAGGCCCGTGCCGCCGCCAATGGCAACCACCCGAAGCTCTTTATCCCTTAATTCAGCCGGATTCGGCAACGACATGCAGATCTCCTACCCAAGCCTAAATGAAACTTGTCCTTAGCTTGGATGCAAGAGAAGCGTCAGACCTCCGGATACAACAGCTCCGTGAATCGCGGATCATCCGCCATATCCTGGAAGTCCGAGTCCGACCGCGCCTGGATGCGGTTCCGCGGGTTCTGTCGGATCGCCTCCGTCAGATGCTCCAGGCAGTGCTGCGAATCGCCCGTCATGCTTGCCAGCACAGCCAGGCCATACAACGCATAGTCCGCCTTGTCGTTCTCCTTCAGGATCACCGCGAACTGTTCCCGCGCGTCCTCATAGAGCCCGTCGTTCAGCAGTGAGACTGCATAGTCGTAGCGCTCCTCCAGGTTGGCAAAGTTATTCTTCCCCTTCGCCGTCTGCAGCAGGCACGCGTTCGAGTACATCCGGACGCGCTCGCTGAGATCGCCCGCCCCTCCGGCCAGCATCTTTTCAAACGCCGCATGGGCCTTGTCGTACTTTGCTTCCTGCATCAGCCGCAGTGCAGCCTCATAGAGCGCAACAATCTGCGCCCGTGCGCTATCGTTCTCCGAAATCGTTCCAGCCAGCGTGCGGGGAGCACGCTTTGTTGCAGGTATGCTTGCCGTCTTTGTCTGAGCCATGTCTGTCCTGTCGCCTGTGTCCTGAGCTCTCCCATTCTAACGGGAGCCGTCTATTTGTCCATTCTAGTGTGTCGGTTTTATACGCACACGCGGCTCGCACGTCAACTGTTAGCCGTTTACCTTCCAGTGTCTTGCCTCAACTTGTCTGCGTTTTTCGCGCATAAACCGCCGGGTTCAACTCAGGGTCGTTATACATCTTCATCTGCCGGTACAGTTTGAACCGCCGAGTCCCTTGAAGCACCTCTGCCCACAATACATCCAGGCATTCAGCCAAATCCCCTCGCTGCTCCTCGAGCAGTGCCAGCCGCTCCACATTCCGGACCCGATGCCCCTCCGTCGCACTCGCGCGCACCGACTCCTCCCGCGTGTGATAAATCTTCAGCGCCAGAATCGAAAGCCGGTCGACGATCAGCCCCGGCGTCTCCGAGTGCAGCGGCGCTGTCGAACTCTGCTCCAGCCTCTCGATGAGCCACGCATCCATCTTCTCCACCAGGTCATTCCGTCTCTGGTTCAACACATCGATCGCCCGTTTCACGCCCGAAATCTCCGCGTCCGTAGCATCCGGCACCCGAGCCTTGTCCTCCTCATGCCACAGCTCAAAGTTCGCCCGGTGCTGCGCCATCGCCAGTGCCATCAACCCATCAGCACTCGCCTCAATGCCCAGCTCCCCCTCCGTCTCATGCAAGGCTGCCGTCAGCTCATCCTGCATCTCCGCTATTAAAAGAGCGTCAAGCATATCCACTCCGTTCCACCACCCCCACACAGACTTTAGCAGCATGTCCTCCCTGCGGCACTTGCAGCCAGCCGTTTCAGCAAGCAGACTGGAATCAGACAATGGCAAGTTCAACAAAACGGGTTCTGATCTACCGTCTAGGCAGTCTCGGCGATACGCTGGTGGCCCTTCCCGCCCTTCACCTCGTAGCCCGCGCCTTCCCCAACGCCGAGCGCCGCCTCCTCACCAACTTTCCCATCAACGCCAAAGCCCCCCAGGCAGCCGCCATCCTCGAAAACACCGACCTGGTCCACGGATACTTCCGCTACGCCGCCGGAACCCGCAGCCCGCGCGAACTCCTCGCCCTCTGGTGGCAACTCGCCCGCTGGCGGCCAGAAGTCCTCGTCTACATGGGCCCTGCGCGCGGAATCGAATCCGCCCGCCGCGACGCCCGCTTCTTCCGCTTTTGTGGAATCCAGCATCTCATCGGCGTCCCCAGCACCGAGGACATGCAGAAAAACCGTTGGCAGCAATCCGAGCAGGCTCTCGAACCCGAAGCCGCCCGCCTGGCCCGCAACATAGCCGAACTAGGCGACGCCAACCTCGACGATCCCGCAAGCTGGAACCTCCACCTCACCGAAGCGGAAGACGCCCGCGCCAAAGAAGTCCTCGCACCAGCCGCCGATCATCCCATCCTCGCCGTCAGCGTAGGCACCAAAGTCCAATCCAAAGACTGGGGCCGCGACAACTGGCGAGCCTTGCTGAACCGTCTCGCCGCTCTCTATCCCAATCACGCCTTAGCCCTCTGCGGAGCACGCGAAGAGAGCGAAGCCAGCGAGTTTGCCGCCGCCGGCTGGCGCGAAAACTCTGCAGCGCCAATCGTCAATCTCTGCGGTCTCCTCACCCCTCGCGAGAGCGCCGCCGCCATCGCCCGCGCCCGCATCTTCGTCGGCCACGACAGTGGCCCTATGCACCTCGCCGCGGCTGTCCAAACCCCATGCGTCGCCATCTTCGCTGCCCGCAACAAGCCCCGCGTCTGGTTCCCCTACGGCAAACGGCATCGCGTCCTCTACCACCAGACCGACTGCTGGGGTTGCGGCCTCGAAACCTGCATCGTCGAGAAAAAAAAATGCCTCACCTCCATCACCGTCGATGAGGTGGCCACTCAGGTTCGCGCCATCCTCAGCTAGCCATCGAAGATGCGATGATGGTGCAGGGAGAAATCGTTCACGCATGTTGCCGGAGCTTCATTCCATTCTGAACCTGCTTGAGGGAGGCTTCAGCCAGCTCAAAGTCCTCGTCGTCGGCGACATCATGCTCGACCGCTACATCCACGGCGACGTCGAGCGCATCTCGCCCGAAGCCCCGGTCCCGGTCCTCCGTCACGCCCGCCGCTACGAGCGCGCAGGAGGCGCAGCCAACGTCGCCATGAACCTCGCCGGCCTCGGCTGCCACACCTTCCTCGCCGGCTTCTGGGGCACCGACTCCGAGCAAGCCGAGCTGGCCGCGATCCTCGACCGCGTCGGCATCGACACCGCAGGCGTGGTCTCTAGCACGCTCCCCACCATCTCCAAGACCCGCATCGTCGGCCGCACCCAGCAGCTCCTCCGCCTCGACATCGAGAGCCGCGAGGCCCCACCGGCGGTTGAAACCCAGCGCCTCCAGCAACGCGCCACCGATCTCGTCGCCAGGGTCCACGCCGTCATCCTCTCCGACTACGCCAAAGGCGCCCTCACCACAGCGCTCTGCGAATCAGTCATCCGCGCCGCCCGCGCCTCAGGCATCCCTGTCCTTGCCGATCCCAAGACCCACGACTTCAGCAAATACACCGGCGCAACCACTGTCTGCCCCAACCTCGGTGAACTCTCCGCTGCCACCGGCATCTCCGCCCACCACACCGCAGACCTCCTCGCCGCCGGTCAGGCCCTCGCAACCGAACACGACCTCAAATTCCTCACCGTCACCATGAGCGAGAAGGGAATCAGCGTCCTCCGCCCACCCTCGACCACCGGCAAAGCCATCTTCCACTCACCCGCCCGCGCCCGCGAGGTCTTCGACGTCTCCGGCGCAGGAGACACGGTCATCGCAACCCTGGCCGCATGCCTCGCAGGAGGCCTGCAGATCGAAACCGCAGTCGATCTCGCCAACCTCGCCGCAGGCATCGTCGTCGGCAAGGTCGGCACCGTCCCAATAGCCGCTCACGAACTCGTAGCCCTCCTCACACCAAGCTCCGGCGTCACCGCTGGCGAAAAGATCCTCGACCTCGACCGCATTAAGCTCCGCGTAGCCGAGTGGCGAGCCTCCGGCGAAACCATCGTCTTCACCAACGGCTGCTTCGACCTCCTCCACGTCGGCCACATCACCCTCCTCGAAGACTGCCGCCGTTTCGGCTCCAAGCTCGTCCTCGGCCTCAACGCCGACGCCTCCGTCTGCCGCCTCAAAGGTCCAACCCGCCCCATCGTCTCCGAGCGCGAGCGCGCCCGCGTCATGGCCGCCCTCGCCGCCGTCGACGCCGTCGTTCTCTTCGAAGAAGACACCCCGCTCGAACTCATCCGCGCCCTCAAACCCGACGTCCTCGTCAAAGGCGGCGACTACACCATCGAAACCGTTGTAGGCCATGAAGAAGTTCTCGCCTCAGGCGGACGAGTCGAGATCGTCCCCACCGTCGAAGGCTTCTCCACCACCAACATCGTCAAAAAGCTCGCGGGCAAGGAGACAGGCCAGTGATCGTCGTCACCGGAGGTGCAGGCTTCATCGGCAGCAACCTCATCCACCAGCTCAATCAGTCCGGAGAGCGCGACATCCTCCTCGTCGACAACTTCGCCCCCGCGCCCAACCTCACTGGCCCAAAGTTTCTCAACCTCGCAGGAGCCGAATTCGCCGACTACATGGACAAGCGCGAGTTCCGCGCCGCTCTCAAAGCCGGCTACTTCGAAAACACAAAGATCCGCGCCATCCTCCATCAGGGAGCCTGCTCCAACACCCTCGAAGACGACGGCCGCTACATGATGGACAACAACTTCACCTGCTCCAAAGAGTTATTGCACTTCGCTCTCGACCGCAAGATCCCCCTCGTCTACGCCTCCACCGCAGCCGTCTACGGAGCCAGCACCACCTTCGCCGAAATCCCGGCTAACGAGCGCCCCCTCAACATCTACGGCTACTCCAAGCTCGTCTTCGACAACTACGTTCGCCGCCTCTTGCCAGAGATGAAGAGCACCGTCGTCGGCCTCCGCTACTTCAACGTCTACGGCCCCCGCGAGCAGCACAAAGGCCGCATGGCCTCAGTCATCCACCACTTCACGCAGCAATTGAAAGAAACGGGCTCGATCAAAATGTTCGAAGGTTCAGGCGGTTATGCCGACGGCGAGCAGTGCCGCGACTTCGTCTTCGTCAAAGATCTCGGCCGCATTAACATGTTCTTCGCCGGCCTCCTGCCCGAGAGCCCCAAAAAGCAGATCCACGCCGTAGTCAACGCCGGAACCGGCGTAGCCCGCACCTTCAAAGCCGTAGCCGCCGCGCTCATGCAGGTCCACGGCCAGCATCTTAACGAAACGGGAAACATCGAATACATCCCTTTTCCCGGCGACCTCAAAAACCGCTACCAGCATTACACCCAGGCCGACATCTCAGGCCTCCGCGCCGCAGGCTACACCGCCCCATTCACCCCCCTCGAAGAGGGCATTCAACAAACCTTTGCCGAAGAACCCGCCTCCTGATGTAGAGTGCAATCACGAACGCTGAATCGGGCACACCACACAGGAGCCCCCGTGACGGACCAGCAAAAGCCCACCATCCTCTGCATCAGCACCTGCGAAAAGGGCCACTCCATCACTTCACCACCTGGAGCCCCGGCTGAATGATCTTGTAGAGGCTTCCGCCGATGGCAGGGAACTGATACGCCAGCCAGGTCAGCACGGGCACAGCGCCGAACGTCACCAGCCGCAGATAGAACTCCCACCCCAGTTCATTGGCCGTCGTATCGGTGATGCGGCTCAGAATCGCATTGCGATGCATCTGCGCGAAGACCCACACAAAACCAAGAGTCAGACACCCAAGTAGGATCGTGAAGCACCAGTCGATGAAAGCGTGTGGCTGGAAGGGGTAGGAGTTCCACGCAACCAACGCCAGCACAAATGCTGTAGAGACCAGCAGCATCAAATACCGGATGTTGATGAGCACGGCACGGATCAGCGCAACGTAGCGGACGACGATCAACTCCTCGGCAAGTTGTAGCAGCGTGGGCTCCGTAGGCTTCTGCTCTTTGGACTTATCGCTCTCCGCTGGCCCAACGCTGGTCTCTTCCACATGGCCGGTTCGCTCCTCATCCCAATAGGGAATCAGCAGCCCGTCGATCAGCCTGCGGCAGAATTCAGCGTAGCCCTGCTCGATGTGGTAGATGCTGCAAAGATCGGCAGATGCCTTGGGAAGATCCCACAGAAGTTTGGAATCGCAGCTGTCTTCCATCTCCTTGGCTCGCAGCAGCGCCTTCGTCATGGATTCACTCACAACCGGCGCTGGCGCAGGTGTCGCCGCGGCGGAGTCGGGTACCGGCGCCCCGGCTGCCTTAATGCTCTGCATCAACTCGTAGATCCGCGCATTGATCACCTCATTCTGCTCCGAGAGCTGCGCGTGCAAAGCTGGCGTCTTCTTCAGGTCAGGGTGATGAACGAGCTGGCGAATCGATTCGGTCGAGCGGCCCATATCGCGCCAGCGAATATGCAGCCCCTTCTGGCGCAGCATACTCATCCAGCTCCCACCCTTGAACCGCGTAAAAGCAAACCGGATCGGCAGCCGTTCCAGCGGCTCCAGCAATCCCCGGCTCAACGCGCCCCACACGAGAATGAACCGCAGCCAGCCCGACAGCGCAACCATGATCAACGGAAAGAACAGAGCCATAATCAGCAGCTCGTAGCGCGTCGGAAACCCTGCCACGAACAGAGACGGCAGCAGAAATCGCTCGATGCTATGGATATGAATGGCAAACGCGCACATCGCGAACAGCACAACATAAGTGGCAAACAGCAGAGGATCGATATATTTCCTAACCCATCGCGCAACCCTGCGCACCGGTTCTCTCGTATCGGTCGCCAGCTTCGCGCATAGCCGGTAGATCACCTGCCTGCTGATCAGCAGGCACATCATATTCTCGTAGAGGCAAATGTCAGTCGAACGGTCACAGTTATCCAAAGCCTCGTCAGGGACAAAAAGCGGATAGGCAGTGTGGTCGGGCAGATAAGGAGCAGCAGGCGCCCCCAGCTCGCGATCGCGCCGGCTCCGAAGCCGAGCGAGACGCGGCCGGTGAATCTCCGAGAAGCGGAGCCGCGCCGTCTGATAGATCGACCACAGGTACCACGCAAACAGCAGCAATAGAATCGGCAGAAGCGGACATACGCCGCTCAGCGGACGAAGACAGCGATAGCTGAAGTAGAGTCCCACGAAGCTGTGGTTGCCATCCAGGTTGTTGCTCGTGCAGATGCCCATCCAGAACAGGATCGTTGTCGTAAGAGCCACCGCGGCCAGGAGATTAAAAAACGTGTATTCGGGACAATGCCGGTGATAGCAATAGCGCCATGTCTTGAACATCGTCAGTAGCCCGGCAGCGCACGCAACCACAATCGTCGCCCACGCCAGAACGTGGCCTACAGTCGCCAGTGGGAAAAACTTGCCGACCAAAATCAACGGAAACGACGTAACGAACGCCATCGCGATCAGTACAGACGTCCCGATGTTGAGATACACAGAGCGCCGCCGCGGCAGGTCGTTGTGTTCGATCGCAAGATCGCGTGTAACCGGGGACCACAGATCCGCCGACCAGAGAAACGCAATGTGTGCAATACAGGCAAGCAGGATGAAGCCTGTGATAATTCCCCACAACAGTGCCGGCGAGATGCCCGAATTCTGGTTGATCGACTCCGGTACATAATTCCAGACGTTTTGCGGCTCGGGCGAATCGCCGGAAGGCTTCGTCGCCTGCTCCGGTTTACACTGTCTCGTCATCAACGATCGGCCATCTCGAACGATCGTCGGCAAAATCGCCGGAAGATTGCTGCCGCACCAGTTGAGAACCGCCAGCGGATAGTAGCCGTCGGCGCCGATCACCGCCGCCCACATCGGAATCTGCTGGAATTGAACCTTGGGAGTCGTGTTGCTCTTGTGGTGCGGATCGGCGACTGGGTAGTTGCGGTATCCCGCCAGCGTCGGAGGCTCCTCCGAGCCGTTATTCCAGAACGTAAAACTCGCGGCGTTATAAATCTCCTCGGCCTGAAAGTCCGCATGCAGCCACTGAACCCGGTTTCCAAAATCGAGCGATGACAACAAATAAGGCGAAATCGAGATTGACCCGATATACGACTCGTCCTCAACGTCACGCTCGAACAGCAGATCCCCGCCGCTCAAAATCACCAGCCGCGCATCCGGGCACGCGCGATGCAGAAACTCAGCAAGAAAGATATCGTCGAGCACATTCGACGCCGAGATCACAATGAACTGGCTTCGTGCCCGTTGCAACTGATGCGCGACCGCCATCAACTGCGCCTCGATCGACAGCGGACTCTGGTTGGTCGAGAACCGCGGAACCGTATCGTCGGCCGCATAATCCTTCAGCGAAAGATTCAGATAAGGCGTCGGCGGCGCGCTCGCGTCAGGCTTCGACATCTGGTTCGCCTGGGCGTTGCGCAGCAGAGACAGCTCCCGCGGAAAACGCAGACTGAGAATTCGCTCATCTTCCAGATCGCTCCCGAGGCTGCAACCTCTCAACGCAGTTTTTGCATCGGTATTGCCGCCGAAGACAGTTCCCGCTTCCGACAGAACGGCGACGCGATTCAGGTGGTAGCCCGTCTCAGCAAGCGAGCATAGGAATCGTTCCTGTTCAAACGCGACGTCCTCTCCGAACGAACGATATTGGCCCACGCCCCCTGAATCGAGCTCGCGAACAGCAATCTCCGTAGCGGTAACACCTGTAATCGAAACTTTGGGATTGCCAAGATTCGGTAAGGCCGCTTTGATCCCCGCATTCAAAGAGGCCGCCGATCCCGAATAAATGGGGCCAACAATCGATAATTGGTTCACCGCATCTTCGCAGCGTCGGTCTCCGCGGCGAGGCCAGCAAACCGAAAGGGTCGACTTGACGGAGGCGTCATCTTTCAGTCGCTCTTCGTAAGAAAAGGCGTTCTGCAGTTGATTGCCGTTGATACCAAGAGAAGGCGTCTCACCCACCAGAAATAGATAGATAACCCGTTGATAGGTGATTCGTTCAAAGTCGTTTGTCTTCTCGCCCTTCCATTCACTAACCTCCGGAGCGTAGCGCAGAATAATCAGCCCTGGCATGCGTTCACGCGCAATGTCCGCGCCGGTAGACCTCACCGCATTCGCCGTAGAGTCTCCGCTCGACGATGTGCTGATCTGGCTTCGCCACGGAAGCCAGTAGTAGCTGCCAAGGTAGTGGTTATCCGCCGCGGCCAGCAGAATCGCATCAATAGCGCGATCGAAGTCGAGAGCCAGATGACTGTGAATCGGATCCGGAACCGTCGCGATGATCGTGCTGATCTCTGCAGTCTCTCCGCCACTAGGCAGGCCCCAGTTGTCGGACGAGCATCCAGCCTGCTCTCCTCCGGACTTCAACTGCAGCTTCACTCCATCCTTCTCGGCAATCGTCACGTCGGGAGAGGAAGCGCTGTTCTGTACCGTATTGCCCACAGCGGCCCAGTAGTTGCAAGAAGCTTGCCACGGGCCGTCACTCGCCTTGGCCTTCGCTGGCTCTGTCTCCGGAGCCTTATCCGAGCCAGCATCCCTGCTGCTCACCGGCCCACGTGGCTGCAGCATCAGTCCGGCCAGCAACAGAGCTCCGACGGTCGTCGCGCCACCGATCCCTTTGTTCATACGCGTCCTGCCCGCATAAATATGCGCCGCAAAGGAAATTCAGAAGAGGGCCCATCGCCACGGTTGAGCCAGCCCAGCGCAGAAGCCGAACCGCAAGGCCCGATCAGCGCGATGTTCAGAAAATCACCGCTGATTCAAGCTTCGATTTCAGGATTCGATCAATCGCATCTGGACCGTGGGGAATCGGTACAAGTGACGCAGGCTGTCTTGGGAGATTGGTGAAGCGAATTCTAGCACGGCTAGAGCATTATTCCTGGAGGTGCACCCACTTCACGGGTGCTCAAGTTCGTTTTTCCTTAAGAAAATCAATACTCGTCACAGTTCAAGTGGGGCTGGCGACAGGAATAATGCCCTAACCCTCCACCCGGCACGCAGACTCGCGCCGGCCATAGCCGGTCAATCTTCAGGTAATACTGTCACTATTCGCCGTAATCGCCTGATTTGATGGTGAGAGCGCTGGGGCTCGAACCCAGGACCAACGCCTTAAAGGGCGATTACACGTGTTCCCTAACCTTCCCTAACCTGCCCTGTAATTCCGGGAAACGACGGTGGAGCTCGTAGGCGCTGATGGTAGACCGACTCATACCCTACTCTCGGGAGCCGGTCAGAAATCGGGAAAGTTAAGTATATAGTTCCCCTTTGAAATGGGTGCCAGCCAAAACCGACACCCGCAATCAGACTGAGTTGATGCGGCTGATGTTGTCCCTCACCGGGTCAATAGCTTTATTGCACCGAAAGCGGAATCGTTGTAGAGGTAGTCACCGTGCCGCTGGTGGCCGTCACCGTGAAGGTATAGCTCCCCGCAGTTGTTGCCGGAGTACTGGGCGTAGTAGTAGAGATTGGCGCGGAGCCCCCACTCGGGCCACAGCCGATCGCCCCGGCAACGACGACAATCCAGAGCAAAGCCAGCATCGACACCCAGCGGCGGCGCCGCGGCGGGATGCCGAGCATCAGCAGACCAGCCAGAACTGCTCCGCCACCAAACCCCCACACGTCTTTCCCAAGTGGCCGCACGAACGCGGTAGTTGAGGCTGCGGTCGTGTTTACGGTCAAGACGGTGGTTCCGCTTCCGCCAGAGGCAAGTGTGACGCTCGTCGGATTCAAGCTACAGGTAGGCAGACTTTGCGCGCCCGTCGGAGAGCTGGTCAGGGCGCAGGTCAGATTCATCGTTCCAGAGAATGTGCTGCCTGCCGTGAGCGTGGCGGTCGCGGATGCGCTGGCTCCAGGAGATACCGAAGATGGAGCGGGTACCGCGATCACAACCTGAGTGACCGTGACAGCGCTTATCCCACTGGCGCTGGCATAGGTTGCGTCACCCCGAATAGGCAGCGGTCAACGTGTTCGCGCCGCTGCTCAGAGTTCCAGCGGCAATAGTAAAGCTGGCCGTGCCACTGGTGAGCGTCTGCTGCGCACTGTAGGAACTACTCGACAAGATGACGGTTCCAGTCGGCGTTGCTTGGCTGCTGCCGCCTGTCACGGTGACGGTTACACTGTCGCTCTCCTGATTGGTGATGGTTATAGCTGACGGATTCACTGTCACAGTTGGAGTTGCCTTACCAATTGCCGCCATCACCGTCACCGCTGAAGATTTCCCCGTGGAGGAGTTATAGGTGGAGGAGCTATTGGAGTCAGGCGTGTAGCTTGCGGTAAGTATGTCGCTGCCCGTGGCCAGTGATCCAGCGGGAATGTTGATTGTTGCGCTGCCACTGCTCAGACTTGTTGCCGCCGAGGTGTAACTTCCGCTGGCTAGCTCTACGGTCCCAGTGGGTGTCGGGTTACCGCTTATACCACTGACGCTAACTGTCACGTTCAACGCCTGTGCCGTCGTAATGCTCGATAAGGATGGCGTTACCGACACTGCGGGCGTTGGCAAGCCGGTACTCAGGTTCAGCTTCGCGATAAATGAGCTTCCAGCACCCGCTGGAGGTGGTGTTATTTGCAGTGCGCCAGCTGTTACAGGAAAATTGGTCGAGTCTGTCCCGCCGGTCACATAGGCATTACCCGAATTGTCCACAGCAATGGCGGTGCCGCTGTCACCTTCATCCGATTCCATGAAGCCGCTACCGCCAAGATAGGTCGAATACAGCAGTGCGGTACCGGTGGGGTTCAGCTTGGTGATAAAGGCGTTGGTGCTATGTATCGCGGCAGCATTATTCACAGTCTGAAATGCACCGGGCGTTACGGGAAAATTGATTGAATCTGTGTTTCCGATTACATAGGCATTACTCTCACTGTCCACTGCGATGCTGGTGCCTACATCTCCAGAAGCACTGCCGGAGCCACCGAGATAGGTGGAATATATCAACCCTGTTCCGGTCTGATTGAGCTTTGCAATAAATGCATTGGCAGGAATAAGCTTTACAGAAGAATTGTTCATGGTTTGAAAAGAGCCAGCAGTTACAGGGAAATTGGCTGAAGAAGTTGTCCCAGTCACGTAGGCATTACCTGAGCCGTCTACCGCGATTCCGCTGCCACTGTCCCCATTACCATTGGTGCTCGATCCTCCAAGATAGGTGGAGTAGATCAACGCCGTTCCGGTTGGGTTGATCTTGGCGACAAAAGCGTTAGGTAATGAATTTGCGGCAGCGTTATTCATCGTCTGAAATGCGCCCGTGGTCACTGGGAAATCGGTCGAACACGCGATGCCAGTCACGTAGGCGTTATCTGAGCCATCCACCGCAATACTTTGGCCCATGTCTCCACACGAACCACGCGCATTGCCTCTACCTCCAAGGTAAGTCGAGTAAACGAGCGCCGTGCCGGTAGGATTTAGCTTTGTGACGAAGGCGTTTCCGGGAAAAAAATCATTTCCTGTAGAAACCTCGGGCGAGTTATTCATGGGTTGAAATGCTCCTGCGGTCACAGGGAAATCAGTCGAATTCGCCAGGCCGGTTATGTAGACGGACCCAGAACTATCGACTGCTATGCTAGAGGCCGAATCGCCGACATAAGCGTAAGGAGATAAAGTTTGCCCCGGTGCTGCAGCCTGATTATTGGGAAAACGGACTCCGCTACCTCCCAGGTATGTCGAATAGATCAAGGCCGTGCCTGTCGGGTTGAGTTTGGTAACGAAGGCGTTTGCTGTATTCTCAAATTCGTTGGTGCCGTACACTTCAAATCTCATGCCATCGTTGGCGATCTGATACGCACCTGTCGTCACAGGAAAGTTCTGAGAAGACGTTGCTCCGGTTACATAGGCGTTGCCTGAACTATCGACCGCAATGCCCGTACCTGTATCTTGAACGGTTCCACCAAGATAGGTGGAATATACCAATGCCGTGCCAGTTGGGTTGATTTTGGTGACAAACACATTAGCTATGCCTTCATTGCTCTTTTGGAAAGCACCTGTCGTAACGGATAGCCCGCCCCCCGCTGACCCGGTTACATAGGCGTTACCCGAGCTGTCCACCGCGATAGGACCCGCGAGGGCCACCCCAGCAAAAAAATAGGTGGAGTAGACCAAGACCGGGTCGATTACCAGCGGCTTCGTGTGGTCATACTCGCCTAGAGTAAAACTAACTACGTTCTTCGCCAGTAGAAAGAACCGCCCCTGAATTGGCTGACGCTGGCCTTTCTTAACCTGGTAGATAAAGGGCTTATGAAAAGCGATCTCCCCATTTGGTGCTGCGACCGTTAGGCCGCCATCGGCAGTCAGCTTGAGTTTTTTGGCCCCCGCGAATTGAAGCCGGATCGGCTTTGGATTTGCTCCTGGCGCTACAACGAAGTCATATTCCAACTGCCGCTTGTTGCCGTAATAGACCAGATCGATCCCCGGATACACGCCCGCGTATTGGACCTTCGAGTAGGTGGGCACGTCACTGTGCCACTTGGCCGGGTCATTGCCAATGAAGTAATTGGCCTTGCCGGGCAGTTGGTCGACTCCGGTTACATGCAAATTACGGCTGGCTCCGGCTAACTCCATCCGTATCACGTCGGTCTTCCTCGTCTGACGCACAGAGCCGGCTTTCAGGCTATTTCCGACAGCCCTTTCAGGGGTTGTGTTTGCGTGTTCCCGTCTGGTCAGCGCCAGCACTGCTGATGAATCCGTCAGGTATAGCGAGTAACCACTGCCCTGTGACTGGAACTTCACCTCGGGATCGCTCTGCCCCTTGTTAACTTCAAAACTCAACGGCAGCTTGCCGTAGTTTTCGGCTACGGCGGAATGGCTTGGGGTGGATGCTTTTTGGCCTTGCGCACCCAACGGCATGGCCAACGCCAAGGCTAACCAGAGCAGACAGCCTGCTCTCTGCAGCGAGTTCATTGGTTGCAGGTAAAACCTGGGAAGACGAACAATCGCGGGGGCGAGGCCAAACTGATGCATGATCGAGATGCTCCTGGGGATCTGGTTGATCCCTTTCCTGACAGGAGCATAGGGCGCGAGTTATTTATTGGACATCTCCCATTTGGGAGATATTTTGGGTCGGAATGCCCAATCTTGCTGCGAAAAGGCGTGGATGGGGACTATTTGCGAAAATATCTCCCAAATGGGAGATGCGCGCTTTGTTTTCGGTTATTTAGCATACCGATAACCCTTCCTCAGTCACTCCCTCATCTTTGGCCAGTCCTAAGGATTTGCGGCCACGCTGCCGCTTTGGAGAAAAAACATGAGATTTGCTGCAACGGAGAACCGGCTGTTCCTCTGGATTTCTGCTTTCATTCTGATTCCTGCCATCGCGGGAGCACAGAACACGACTACCAAGAAGACGTATGACCCTCCGCCAGCCAGACCTTCTCCTCCGCCAGAGCGGTCGTCACCACCTCCGCAGCGGTCGTCGCCTCCAGCCGAACGGCCCTCGCCTCCTCCAGAACGCCCGTCCTATACGCCTTCGCCGGAGCGCCCGTCTTACACGCCTCCCGCCCCTGCGCCGCGCCCCTACACACCCCCCTCATCGAGCGGGAGTGATAGTGGCGCAAGACCATCAAGTCCGGCGCCTTATACTCCACCGCGCAGCTACACGCCGGGCTCTCCAGCGGGCAACGGTACACCGCGTCCCCCGTCGCCTTCAGTCGGTACAACCTACACCCCGCGCGTCTATACACCCGGAGCTTCCAATGCAGGAGGCGCGGGAGCAGCACATTCCTCAGGCGGAGCCACGGTTTATACCCCGCACTCATCTACGGCAGGAACGACGTACACGCCGCATACGACAGGAACCGGTACTGCGCCTGCAGGCCGGGATGCGAGCGGCTCGGAAGGTGTGAAGAGCGCCAACGGAGTGACCACCTACACGCCCCACGCCGCCACCGGCAGCAGTGCCACTCCCGCTGCAACGAGAGTTGGAGGCAGCACCTCTGCCTCCTATGTTCCACGAAGCTCTTCCGCAGGAATCGCAACGAGTGCTGGAGCACACACTGTCTACAGCATTCCGGCGGCAGCCGCGGGTAGCAAGACTGCTTCAGGCGCATCGACGCTCACCACTGCCGGATCGCAATCGGTGCTGCATCAGGTCAACTCCGCCCGTGCTGGCTTAACCGGAGTCAACAAAAAACCGATCCCCGAGGGCCAGGTCGCCGTGCATCCGGATGGCAAGCTGACGGTGAGCGCGACCAATGGCCGGCAATTCGATCTGCGTCCAAATGGAACCCTGGCTTCTTTCCGCAAGCCCGGAGAAAACGCGACATTCCGCGGAAATGGGCATCTGGCCTCCCTGCATACGGCCACTCTCGATATCAACCGTGGTCCACGCGGGCAGAGAATTGTCGTTACCCAGCGTCCCGATCATAGCCTTCTGGTCAGCACTGGGCGCCAGTCCGGGTATTTACAGCGAACGGTCGTTCATAACGGGCACTCCTATATCCAACGCACCTACGTCACCGGCAACCTGCGTGTCTCGCGTGTGTACAGCACCTATACCTATCATGGGTTGCTGCTCGATCATTACGTTCCGGGTTACTTCTATGCTCCGGCGTTTTACGGATGGGCCTACTACCCGTGGAATACCCCAGCGGCCTACACGTGGGGCTGGCTCGGAACACCGTGGTATGGATATTACGGGCCGTATTTCTCTCCCTGGAATAGCTATCTGAGTGGCGCCAACTGGCTCACCGACTATTACCTGAGCCAGACGCTCGCAGCGGGCTACCAGCAACAGGATCCCGCCACAGCCGGCGACCAGGACGCTGACGACAGCATTCCCCAGGACGGCAGCGATGACGCCTATGCCCAGACTGATACTCCCATCACTCCCGAAGTGAAGCAGGCCATCGCCGAAGAGGTGCAGCAGCAGCTCGCCTATGAGAATGCAGCAGCCACACAACCAGACCCGGCCCAGGCTGCAACCCTCACCGACCTGCCGCAGGTTCTGACGCCTAACCACGTCTTTGTGGCGGACCAGCCGCTGAATATCGTCACTGCCGATTCGCAGGCGTGCGGACTCTCTGCCGGGAATGTTCTGCGGATAGTTGCTGCACCAGCGGACGGGTCGCCGACAGCCGACCTGACCGTGGTCAGCAGCCGGCGCGGCGATTGTCCCGCCGGGGTGCAGGTCACCGTCTCCCTGCAAGACCTCCAGGAGATGCAAAACAACTTCCGCACCCAACTGGACCAGGGGCTACTGCAGCTGCGCGACCAGCAAGGCCACGCAGGCCTGCCGGGAGCGCCGCAGTCGGCCATCGCCCCGCCGCCCAGACCGGCAGACGATGTTCCCGCCAACAGCCAGAATGTGCAGGCGCTTCTTCAGGCCCAGCAGCAGCAGGCCAACCAGGCCGAGGCCGGAGTGACGCAGGTGGCCTTCGCCAACCCGCAGCAGTAACACTGCCGGTAACACAATCGACCCAACTACGGGCAGAAACAGGGATGTCCCTGCTTCTGCCCGTGCCGTGAAAAGGAGAAAGAGCATGAAGTTCCAGAAGATATTGGTGGCCAGCTTTGTTTGCGGAATCGCGTTGACTCTCAACGCCCAGAAGACCGTTGCGCCACCACCCAAACCCACCGACAGCGGCCCTTCGCTCGCCGCCACCATGCAGTTCCTTCAGGAGAAACTAAACGGCATCGGCAAAGTTTCCTTCGTAAGTTTTCAACACAACACCACGTCGGGGGAAGATAACATCAACACCTTCACCGAGGAGGTCACCAACGTCATCGCCGATGCGAACCAGTGCCGGATCACCTTCCACTGGAAAGCAACACGAGATGGTGCGACCATGAGCGATATTGATGCCGGGGTACCGTTGCGCGACGCCCAGGATGTCGTGATAGAGCCCCTTGCACAGAATCTAAACGAAGTCAATGCGGCTGCAGGCAATCCCAACTTAATCGCTTCATCCACCAATCCTCCTCTGACGGCTCTGTTGGTGCGCCGACCGCACGGCGGCGTCAACTTTTTCCCATTCACCGATTCCCAGCTCGCCGACCGCGTCGCTAAAGCCATGACCCACGCTATTGAACTCTGCGGCGGTGGAAACAAAGATCCCTTCTAAATCAGGAGTAAGTTTCGCTATGAAAACCATACGCACTACTCTGTCTATTCTTGCCCTCGGCCTGATGGCCTTCTCTTCGGCCTCCGCCCAGAAGGCCGTCGCACCGCCTCCCAAGCCAACCGACAGCGGACCGTCGCTGGCCGCCACCATGCAGTTCCTTCAGGACAAGCTAAACGACATCGGCAAAGTCTCCTTCGTAGAGTTCCTCCACAACACCACGACGGGAGAAGATTTCACCGAAACCAACACCTACGAGATCACCAATGCCACCGCCTACCCAGACCAGTGCCGGATTGCCTTCCACTGGAAAGTCACACAAAATGGTGCGACCGAGAGCGATGATGTTCATGCCGGGGTCCCATTGCGCGACGTCCAGGACGTTGTGATAGAGCCACTCGCACAGTATCAAAACGAAGTCGATGCTGCCGCAGGAGCACCCAACATAATCACTTCATCCACCAATCCTCCTCTCTCGGCTCTGGTGGTGCGTCGCCCGCACGGCGTCGTAAACTTCCTCCCGTTCACCAACCCCCAACTCGCCGACCGAGTCGCCAAAGCCATGACCCACGCAGTAGAACTCTGCGGCGGCGGCAACAAAGATCCCTTCTAAATAGGAGTAAGTTTCGCTATGAAAACCATACGCACCACTCTCCCTCAAGAGCAAAAGTCTGCTCGCAGTACTGCTACTGGTCGTTTTTCTCTCGCTCGGCGCGACGCAAGCCTGGGCCGACACCATCACCGTCTTTAGCGCCAGCGGAACCTTCGGCGACGGTCTCTGAGAGCGACTTGGTCCATATTTGGGACTTGCAGGCAACGACCTGAGAGGTATTTCCCAGGTGTATCACTTCTGTATCACACCAGTTATTAGATGCTTGTAAGTTGGTGAGAGCGCTGGGGCTCGAACCCAGGACCAACGCCTTAAAAGGGCGATGCTCTACCAACTGAGCTACGCTCTCGAACCACACTACCAAGGTAGCACATTCAGCCACGGAATTTTCACCCCGCGCACTCCCCGCGGCGCCGGAAAAAGGTCCCCGATCCCGGTTGCGAAATCCCCCACCTTCGCCAGACGTAAGATATCGCAATCACCATATTTTACGCGGTCATCCCCCATCTCTTCTATCCGGTCACACTTAAGTCGCACTACGGTTTCATTGACTTGAACTAGTCCCCACAGTAGCCTCAGCGTATTGCAGGATAACGGGTGCAATTCCGCCTTTTTGAACTGGCAGCAAACCGGAGCAGTTAAATAAAAACATCGCAGTTCAGCAACACAGGACCACCAGTTATGGACTCCCGCAACACCGACAAGATCGATGAATCCGTAGCAGACACCCCGGAAGATGTGGCCGTCCTCTACTCCTGGGCGAACCTGCACGGTGCGAAGTACCGCGACTTCTCCGCCTCCCGCAGAGAGTATCGCGCGCAGTTGAGGCATCGCGCCGCAGAACAGGTGCGCGAGCAGGCCCTCCTCGCTCAGGCTGAAGCCGAGACCGCCGCCGCCGCCGCAGAATCCGCCGCCCGCAAGGCAGCAGAAGCCGCCCGCGTCCATCAGGTGGGTGAGGCCGACTCGTCCATGCGCCGCGCTCTCCGCCAGGCCGAAGAAGCCGCACGCACCGCCGCTGCCGAGCGTGTCGAAGCTGCTCGCCGCGCCGAGGCCGCCGCCATCGCCGAAGCAGCCGCACGCCGCGAAGAACGAGAGATCGCCGAAGCCCACGCCTCCGCACAGCGTCAGGCCGCCCGTTTCGCAGAATCGGAGATGCGACGCAAAGCAGCCGAGGCTCAACCAGCATCGCAGGAGATTCCAGGCAGTATCCCCAACAAGATCCTTGCCTCAACTCCTGACCTAATTCCAGACAGCATCTCCGGTCAGTACATCGGCTTCTCCACTCCGCGAGCGCCTATCTCCTCTCAGCCTGTCCTGCGCCCCGTGACGCAAACAGAATCGATCCCGCCTCCCACTGCACCCGCCCAGCCGGACTTGAGCAGTGACAGCGTGCGCGGCTCCTCTGCGCCCACCGCCTTGCCGCTCGATCGCAGAACCTCCTCCAGCCGTCACACCGCGCCGCGCCGCCCCCAGGGCTATCATCCCGACGATGCCTCCGGAGTCCGCCAGATCTATCGCGGCCCCGACCTCGATTCGCCGGCAAAATATACCTCCAGCAGCTCCGCGCGACATACCATCGCGTTAGAGCGTCGCTCCGTCTCAGCGCCCTCCCGGGAATCGAATCCTCCGGCCGAATATAACGTCTCCTCACCGCGTCTCTATCTCAACGCTAATGAAAGTCAGGCTCCGTTTATGGGTCAACGCAGCTCCGATCCTCAGATCCAACCCGCTCAACCCGCTCGCTCCTCTCAGGGCGAGCCCACTCCCTCCAATCCCCCCACCGCCGGCCAGTGGCCGCCAACTTCCCTTGACCGGGTACAAGATCGGCTGCCGGATCGTCCCCAACCGACCGATCCTTCCAGCCCCGACGCCAATCCTGTCGTCAGGACTCCCACGCCGCGTCCAAACTCGTCGCGCATGATGCCGTCCGCTCCCTCATCCAGGCCTCTTTCGCCCTTCTCGCAGGCGCTCATCCCCTCAGACTCCACCCGTGGCCGCCGCGCCCAGGACGACTTCGACTACCAGCAGTCCCAGGGCTTTCCCGACCGCCGCAGCGCATCCGAAAGCATCCCCGAGCCTCCAACACTCTCCGCGCAGCGGTCTGCCAATCAACCCGACCCCGCCGGTCCCGCATGGCTCTACGCTCCCCCCGCGCAGCAGTTCCAGTCCCCCCAGGTTCAATCCAGGCCCATCGCCGCGCCGTCTTCGCCCCTCCAGTCCTCCGTTGCCGACACGCTCCAGCACTCCCGTGAGCGTGTCGCCGCCCGCTGGTACGCTCTCAAAGGCGTCTTCGAGCAGCCCGGCCAGGACCAGCCCGAAGCGGCTCCAGTACGGCAGAAAGAGACCCGCACGCCCGTCCTGGCAGTCTTCTCGCTCGCCGGAGGCGTAGGAAAAACCAGCCTCGTCGCCACAGTCGGTCGCGCCCTCTCGTCCATGGGAGAAAAAGTCCTCCTCACCGACACCACCTCGCACGGCCTGCTCCCCTTCTACTTCGGGGCCAGCGAGCTTCGTCACGGCACCGTCCGCACCTTCTCCCCGCCCAGCGGAAGCACCGACGCCCCCATCTACCTCGTCAGCTACGACGTCGAGCAGAAGGGAAGCGACGAAGCCGCGCAGGAACAGATCGCCGAAGACATCGTCAACAACAGTCGCGGCACCCATCGCATTCTCCTCGACCTCACCGTCAACTCCAGTTGGATCGTCAACCGCCTCGCCCGCCTCAATCCAACGATCCTCGTCCCCGTCGCGCCGGACATGAACTCCGTCATCAGTCTCCAGACGGTCGAAAAGTTCTTCTCCGGTGTCAACGACGGCGACGGACGCCCGATGCAGCCTTTTTACGTGCTCAATCAGTTCGACACCTCGCTGCCCCTGCACCTCGACGTCCGCGAGGTCATGCGCCGCCAGCTCGGAGAGCGCCTTCTGCCCTTCGTCATTCGCCGCGCTCCAGCCGTCAGCGAAGCTCTCGCCGAAGGCATGACCGTCGTCGACTACGCCCCCGACGCCCACGTCTCCGAGGACTATCTCAACCTTGCCACCTGGCTCCGCGCCGTCGCTGCTCCTGCCACCGCTGGCTTCCGCAATGTCAGGTGGAGTGAGAGATGAACACGTCACCGCTCCTGCAGCAGTTCGAGGCAGGCGACGCGGCTCTCTTCAAACTTGTTCGCTTCGTCCTTCTGCTCGGCGGAACCCTCCTGCTCGGCTTCACAGCCATCCTCCCGCTCGCATGGCCGCAGCAGCTCCTCATCGGCACTCTCACCGTGGCCGTCGTCCTCTGGCTCGACCGCGGCTCCGGCTCCTACTTCATCACCCTCACGCTTCTTCTCGTCTCCATCTTCTCCACCTTCCGCTACGGATTCTGGAGACTCCACGCCGCCGAACGATTCTTCTTCGCGACCCGCTCAAAAGCCGCCCCGCTCGACGCCATCTTCATCCTGCTTCTCCTCTTTGCCGAAACCTACGCCGCCGTTACTCTCTTCGTCGGCTACATGCAGACGCTCTGGCCCCTGCGCCGTGCCCCGGTAGCCTTGCCGGACGACCCCGATCTCTGGCCCGCCGTCGATCTCCTCATCCCAACCCTCAACGAGCCGCTCTCTCTCGTAAAATTCACCGCTCTCGCCGCAAGAAACATCGACTGGCCCCACGGCAAACTCAACGTCTGGATCCTCGACGACGGCAACCGGGCCGAGTTCCGCCGCTTCGCCGAAGAAGCCGGCCTAGGCTACATCGCTCGCAAAGACGCCAGCCACGCCCGCGCCGGCAGTATCAACGCCGCGCTCAGCGGCCTCAGCGCGCCTTACGTTGCCATCTTCGACTGCGACCACGTCCCCACCCGCAGCTTCCTCCAGATCACCCTCGGCTGGTTCCTGCGGGACAGCAGACTGGGAATGCTCCAGACCCCGCATCACCTCGACTCCTCCGCGCGCAATCCCGAACAACTCAACGTCGTCCCCGATAGCAGCGGCTTCTTCTCCAACATCGTTCAGGACGGCAACGACTTCTGGAACGCAACCTTCTTCTGCGGCTCCTGCGCCATCCTTCGACGCACCGCGCTCGACCAGATCGGCGGCATCGCAGTCGGCACCGTCACCGAAGACACTCACACCTCGCTCCGCATGCAAAGAAACGGCTGGAACGCAGCCTACATTAACATCCCGCAGGCCGCGGCCCTCGCCGCCGACCGTCTCGACGGACACGTCCGGCAGCGCATTCAATGGGCACGAGGAATGGCCCAGATCCTCCGCACAGAAAATCCCTTCTTCGCCCGCGGGCTCACCCTCGCGCAGCGCCTCTGCTGCTTCAATGCAATGACGCACTTCCTCTTCGCTCTTCCGCGTCTCATCTTCCTCACGGCGCCGCTGGTCTGCCTCCTCTTCGGCCGCGTCAATATCCCCGGCTACTGGGCCGCCATCCTCGCCTACGCCTTCCCCCACCTCGCGCTCTCAAGCATCGCCAACGCCCGCATTCAGGGGCACCGCCGCTTCTCCCTCTGGAACGACATCTGCGAGACCGTCCTCGCCCCCTATCTCCTTCTCCCCATACTCCTCGCCTTCCTCAATCCCAAAGCAGGCCGCGTCAAACAACCGCCCACCTACGCCATCGTTAACCGCAGCTTCTTCGACCGCCGCACCGCGAAGCCCTTCTTCCTTCTCATCGGAACCAACCTCCTCGGTATCCTCTGCGCCATCCCGAGACTCGTCCGGCTTCCCATCGCAGCGCACGCCTTCCCCTTCAACCTCCTCGCGGGAATGTACGACGTCCGCCACACAGGCCTCATCGTCATCAATCTCCTCTGGGCTTGTTTCAACCTCGTCATTCTCAGCGTCGCAACCTCAGTCGCATGGCAGAGCCGCCAGAGCCGTCGCGCCCTCCGCATCGCCATGACTGTCCCCGCCGACATCGAACTCGCCGGCTCCATCCTCAGCGGCCTCACCTCCGACGTCTCCACCGGCGGCCTCCTCATCCGCATGGAACACGCCGTCCTCGCCAATCCCGGAGACCCCATCCGCGTCACGCTCCCTGTCTTCAGCGGCAGCGCCACCCTGCCCGCAACCCTCGTTGGAGTCAGCGGCAATCTTCTCCGCGCAAAGTTCGATCCGCTCACCCTTGACCAGGAAGAAGCCCTCACCATCGTCCTCTTCTCCCGCGCCGACACCTGGCTGGGATGGGGCGAGGAGCGCGAACCCGAAAAACTTCTCACCACCCTCCGCCGCACAGTCCGTCTCACTCTCCGAGGCCTTGGCCAATCCCTCCGAAACAACAAGCAGCCGGAGCCCAATCAGCCGGCAAATCTCGCCTCCACCATCGCACCCCTCATCCTTCTCGCTGTCCTCTTCGCCACCCATCCGCTGGCCGGCCAGAAACCATCCCCAATCAATCCCCACCCCACGCAAATCAACATCCAGAAACTCGACGACACAGCCCCAAACCCAAACCCAGCCTCAAACCCAGATCAAAATCAAGACTTAATCCCAAGCCTCCCCGACGATCTCACCCTCCTTCCCGCGCCCTTCTTCGCGCAGACCGATCTCCAGCCCGCCATCCCAATCGTCTTCCTCGCCCAGCCTTCCCCCAAAGCCCTCGAAGCCGCCGGTATCGTCGCCTCATGGTTCGGAATCCTTGCCCCCAACCGCCAGGTCCGCTTTCCCGTCACCATCGGCGCAATTCCATCCGGCAACGCCATCGTCATCTCAGAAAAAACCGCAACTCTCCCGGCCTCGCTCCAGTTGGCCCCAAACTCACGTCCAACCATCGCCATCCGCACCGCTCCCTCCGATCCCTCCTCCAAACTCCTCATTCTTACCGCCAACTCACCTGACGGCCTCCTCACCGCAGCAAGGGTCCTGGCCCTCAAGCGCGATCTTCTCCAGGGCTCCACCTTCCGTATCTCCCCAATCGGCGTCTCCCTCCCAGGCCAACCCTCTGACGAGCCGCGCCCCGTCAGCACGGAAAAAATCACAATCCTTCCCGACCTCAAACTCTTCGCCACCACCGGCTACCCCTTCACTCGCAAACCCGATCTCTCCGGCACAGCCGTAGTCCTCCCTGAAACTCCAGCGCCAGAAGAGATCGAGCTCTATCTCGCTCTGATGGCCCACTTCGCCGCTGGCACCGGCTACCCTGTCCTCAGCGTCACCGTCACCAACCCAACCGGCATCACATCCGGCGATGCCAAAGACTATCTGGTCCTCGGCACCGTGAACGATCAGCCCGCCATCGCCCGTCTCAACCCCTCCCTGCCCGTCGGCATCGATGGCAGCGGCCTCCACATTCAGGACACGCAAGGTTTCTTCGCCCCGCTCGAGCACGCCTGGTGGAAGGTCCGCAGCCTCGACCGCGTGCAGCCCGCTCAAATCGAGACCGCCGGCGGCCTGCCCGACGCCCTCATCGAAGCCATCGAGTGGCCCCGCCGGTCCGCCCGTTCCGCCGTCCTCATCCTTCTGCGCGACAAAGGCGCAGTCCCCAGCTTCCTCTCCTCCCTCAAATCCTCCCAATCGGAGATCTCCCAATCCGTCAGCGTTCTGCAGGGCTCGCGCTTCACCTCCTACCGCATCGGCGGCGATGTCTACCGCACCGGCTCCCCATCCTTCTGGCTCCGCCTGAACCTCTTCTTCGCTGACTATCCGTGGCTCATAGTCCTCCTCATCTTCACCGCCTCCTCTCTTATGGCTCTGATCTTTCGTTCCACACTGCGCCGCAAGGCTCGCACCCGTCTGCAGGGAGACGGCTGGGCACAACCAGAGCCAAGCTCCTGGTAGCAGGTTTACTCTGCTGCCCCGCATGGGGTGCCCCACAATAGTCGTTGTTGCGAAAGGGCGCGGCTTCAGTCGCGCGCTGACGCCATGAAACTTTACCAGCACCGTGTTTTCAGCAATCATCGGAAGACATCGGAAGACCGATCTATTCCCTGCCATTTCTTCACCCGGAAAGTCCGCTAAACAATCCCCCGAACACGCGACCTTTCCATATATGGAATTCCCTTGAATTACATTTCACTCACACGTATAACTTGGCGGTACCCTCCACGTACTTCCGTTCCTCTATTAACTCGGCGCTAAGCCGTGCACTGTATCAAGGGCCTTATGACCGAACGAGCAGCACAGCAAGCAGAGCAACTGCGCCCATCTTTTAGGCATTTCCTCGCCTTGGTTACTCTCGGCCTCACCGCAGTCACAGCGTCTGCGTCCAAACCCGACAGCGTCCCGGACTGGGTACGCACCGCCGCTCAGCAAAAGCTCCCCGAGTACTCCAACGAGACCGACGCGGTCGTCCTGCTCGACGACACCACCTACACCGTCGCGCCCGACGGCAGCGCGGTCGAGCATCATCGGCGCGTCGTCAAAATCCTCCGCCCCCAGGGCAGGGGAGAGGGCATCGTCGGCGTAGCTTTCGACAAAGACACCAAAATCCTCTCCATGCATGTCTGGAGCATCGGCCCCGACGGCCACGAGTACGCGGTCAAGGACAACGAGATGACCGAGCATGGTTACGGCGAAGGACATCTCTTCGAGGACGACAAAGTCCGCGTCGCCACCGCGCCAGGACGAGATCCCGGAGGCGTCGTCGCCTACGAGTACGAGCAGCGCGGCCACCCCTTCCTCACCGAGAAGACCTGGTTCTTCCAGGGCCATCTCCCTCACCTCAACCAGACCTTCACCCTCGAGCTTCCTCCCAACTTCACCTACGGCACCGTCTGGGCCCACGCAAAACAGGCGCCTCCTATCGATCTCGAACATCAACGCTGGCGCTGGGCCATGGACAACACCCCCGCTGTCGATCTCAGAGACGTCACCCTCCGGCCCGCAGCCATCTCGCTCGATGGCCGCATGACCATCCACTACACAGGCCCAACCATTCCCGCGCCAACCAACGGCACATGGCAAAGCATCGGCGAGTGGTACCAGACAATCTCCAAAGACCGTCTCGTCCCCACCCCTGAGATCGCCGCCAAAGCCAGCGAACTTACCGCCGGCAAGACCGACTTCTACGACAAGACCGAAGCCATCGCCGAGTTCGTCCAGAAACAGGTACGCTACTTCGCCATCGAGATGGGCATCGGCGGCTACCAGCCGCACCCGGCCGGCGACATCTTCCGCAACCGCTACGGCGACTGCAAAGACAAGGCCACCCTGCTCACCGCCATGCTCTCAACCGTCGGAGTCCATGGCGCTCTCGTCATGGTCGACCATCGCCGCGGAGTCATCGATCCCGACGCCCCATCGATCGTTGGCGACCACATGATCGCCGCAATCGAGATCCCCAAGGGCTACACCTCGCCCAGACTTCGCAGCGTCGTCACCGCCAGTACCGGCCGCCAGTACCTCATCTTCGATCCCACCTGGGAAAAGACCGCCTTCGGCCAGCTCGAGCACAACCTCCAGGGTGGTTACGGCGTCCTCATGGAGGGCAGCGACAGCCAGATCATCCAGTTCCCGGTCCTGCCGCCAGACCTCAACACCATCCGCCGCACCGCCAGCTTCCAGCTTCAGCCCGACGGCACGCTCAAAGGAACCGTTACCGAAAAACGCTTCGGCGACCTCTCCGAAGACGATCGCTTTCTCTACACCATGGCCGACGTCAAGCGCCAGACCGAGTATCGCGACCGTGTCCTCGGCCAGGACTTCACTAGCTTCTCTGTCTCCGGCTTCCAGGTGCAGAACGCCGAGGCCCTCAACAAAGATCTCACCACCTCCTTTTCCATCTCCGCCGAACGCTTCGGCAAACCCACAGGCCCTCTGCTCATGATCCGCCCTCGCGTCCTCGGCAGGGAAGACCTCGACGTCAACCACAAAAAGCGTCACGACGTCCCCATCAATCTCGACCAGACCATGCAGGCCCAGGACGACTACACCATCGAGCTCCCGGCGGGCTACACCGTCGACGAGATACCCGACCCCATCAAGCTCGATCTCGGCTTCGCTTCCTATGAGAGCTCCAGCAGCGTCAAGGACAACGTCCTCCACTACACCCGCACCTACACCGTCCGCGAAGTGACTCTTCCCGCCGACAAATACCCCGACGTCCAGAAGCTCGCCGGCGTCATCGCCGCCGACGAAGACCGCAACGCCGTCCTCAAAAAGCAATAAAACCGCACCCTGACAAAAAACCAACCGCCCCGGACGAAAGGCTTCTCTCTACGAACAGTCAAGGACGCAAATCATGAATATCTCAGGCCGCTCTCTCATCCGCCTTTCTCTTCTCTCTGCCTTTTTTTCCGCCTTTGCCTCGCTCTCCGTTGCATCCGCGCACGCGCAGCAGTGGACCCCGCCCACGACCGAAGAACTTTCGATGACCTCGCAGTCCGAAGTCCCCGGTGCTGCCGCCGTCTATCTCTACCGCGAGGAGACCACCGAAGACAAGCTCCACATGTTCAGCATCTACACCCGCCTCAAGGTCCTCACCGATCTCGGCAAGGAGTACGCCAACGTCGAGTTGGGCTTCGCCCATGGCAATGAAGGAGTGGGCTACACCGTCGAAGACATCCAGGGCAGGACCATCCATTCCGATGGAACCATCATCCCCTTCACCGGCAAGCCCTACGAGAAACTCATCGAAAAAGGGCAGGGCGTCAAATTCATGGCGAAGGTCTTCTCCCTTCCCGACGTCGAGGTCGGCAGCATCATCGAATATCGCTACAAGCTGCGCTACGACGATCATTACTTTTTAAATCCCGACTGGTACATCCAGTCCGATCTCTTCACACGTAAGGCCCACTACGCCTGGCGCCCCACCGACAAGCAGTTAATTACCGGCGACGGTCGCGAGCAGCTCACCAGCTCCATCGCGTGGTTCCCCATCCTTCCTGATGGCACCGAACTTAAACATACCCAGGTTCCCGGTGCAGGGCCGATCGGTGGCCCACAGAACGTCTTCGAACTTGACGTGAACAATATTCCTCCCGCGCCCAACGAAGATTTCATGCCGCCCATCCGCGCCCTCACCTACAGGGTGCTCTTCTTCTACACGCCTTATCGCACCGGCGCGGAGTTCTGGAAGAACGAAACCAAATTCTGGTCCAAAACGCGAGACAAATTCATCGGCCCCGGACCAGCCGTCACCGCCGCAGTCAAAGATCTCGTCGCCCCAACCGACACGCAGGATCAGAAACTCCGCAAACTCTACGCCGCCGTCATGAAGCTCGAAAATACCAGCTACACGCGAGCACACTCCAGCGCCGAAGAGAAGGCCGAGGGCTTCAAGGAAGTCCACACCACCGACGACATCTGGACCCGCAAGCGTGGAAACGACGACCAGATCACCGAGCTCTTTGTCGCTATGGCCCGTGCCGCTGGAATGAAGGCCTACCTTGCCAAAGTCACCAATCGCGACCGCAGCCTCTTTATCCCCGGTTACATGAGCCTCTCTCAACTCGATGACGAGCTCGCCATCGTCAACCTGGACGGCAAGGAGCAGTACTTCGACCCCGGCTCCCGCTACTGTCCTTACCAGCACCTGGCCTGGAAGCACAGCATGACCGCCGGAATCAGGCAGGCCGACTCCGGATCCGACTTCGCCAACGCCCCACCCGAGTCCTATACTTATTCCCGCACGCAGCGTGTCGCCGATCTCACTCTCGACCAGCAGGGAGTGGTCTCCGGCAACATCACCATGACCTACATGGGCTCTCCGGCGCTGCGCTGGCGCCAACGCTCCCTCACCGGAGACTCCACCAGCCTCGAGCGCGAGATTCACGCCAGCATCGAGCGCATCGTCCCTCCCGGCATGGAGGTCAAGGTCTCCTCCATCGACCAGATCGAGGACTACGAGAAACCTCTCATCGTCAAGCTCGACGTCAAGGGCACTCTTGGCTCCTCCACCGGCAAGCGCCTTCTTATTCCCGGCGATATCTTCGAAGCCAACTCCAAACCCGCCTTCCCCCACGAAAAGCGCGAGATCCCCGTCTATTTCAACTACGCCCACATGAATCAGGACGCCGTCAGGATCAAGTTCCCGCCCACCTTCACCATCGAGTCCCTCCCCGCCGCGGATAAATACGGCTTCGAAAAGTTCGCCGTCTATAGCCTGACATCCGAGTCAAACGCCAACAGCTTCACCGTGCGCCGTAACTTCTCCATGGCCGAGATCGTCTTCCAGCCCAAGGAGTACCCAGGCCTCCGAGGCTTCTACTCCAAATTTGAAACCAAGGATCAGGAGTCCGTCGTCCTCACAACGGCCCCAGCCGCTCCAAAACCCACTCCGTCCGGAAATTAAATCCCGCGCCGCCTGTCCCGCACCTTCAGGGCAGGCGGCAAACCTTCACTGCCTCATTCGCATACTCGCACGCAAACGAAGTAGCCGCGCTTCGTGCCAGCACAACCCACGTCACTCCAAACGGTCTCAGCTTCGCCAGCCGCGTCGCATCCGGCTCCGCATCCAATCTCGCCTGCGCCGCCTGCCCTTCCAGCCACTCTGCCGCAAGCTCCGGCTTATTCGTCACAACTCCGCCATCCTTCGAGAAGTCCGGCAGCACCCCCCGCTCCGCAATCGCCCGAAAGCTCTGCGCATCCTCGCCCGGCTTCGTGATGTAATCCGCATCCAGCGCAAACACGGCATCCTTCGGCGTGTTCCTGCTGATCCACGCAAAGGCCCGTTCAAACGGATTCGCCGCGCTATCACCCCACGCAAGCGCCCCCGGCAGCTCCAAATGCCGCGAAGCGGGAAAAGTCATCCGATCCGTTGCCACCATCGCGCCCGCGAGCAGCGAAAACGCCGCCACCCATCGCAGCCGCCGCCGCTGCAACACTCGTTCCCCCAGCCACGCTCCCACTAGCAGGGTCATCACCACATACACCAACTGAAAGATCCGCAGCGGCTGCATCCTCGCCACCAGATGCGTCTTCATCCCCGTCCGCGCAAACATCACCGCCACCGCAACCGCCATCCCGCCAGCCGCCGCAGCCATGCGAGCCAGCCCCACCCGCGCCGCATCCCCATCCCCATCCCTGCGCCGCCCCATCGCAACCACCGACAGAATCGCCAGCGGCGCAACCAGCCCCATCCACTCATACCAGTGCCACTCGCTCAAAAACCAGTACGTCCGAGTCAGCATCACCCTCTGATAAATCTCACTCTCCGGTGGAGCGGCAATCGGCAACCCCGCCGCCATCGCCACCGCCGTCAAACCCAGTCCCACCGTGCCCCAAACTCGCACCCCCCGGCTCGGAGACATCGCCACCGCCAGCAGCATCACAGAGCCCAGCGCATACGCCCCCATCAGCGGATGCATCACCCCAGCCCCCGCCAGCGCCGCGCAGCACAGCGCCAGCCCGCGCCGCCGATCCATCATCCCTTCGCCGTTCGCAAACTGAGGCAGCAGAAACTCCAGCGCCCCCACCAGCGCCAGCAGAGCCAGCGGAGTCGACACACTCCGCGCCGTCACATACGGGTCCATCAGCATCAGCGAAGTCCCCGCAATCGGCAGCGTCATCCACGCCGCCAGCAAGGCAACCGCACCCCCCCGCGCCTCACGCGAAACAAAACACCGCGCCGCCAGCAGCCACGCCGCAAACAGCGTCATCCAGAACGTTGCCCCATGCACCAGCAGCACCACCACCTCCACGCTCAGCCGCGATTCGCGAGCCAGACCGGCCACCATCGGCGCAAACAGCGAATATCGCAGATGTCCCACCACAAACTCTGCCCCACTCGGATAAAGCCCCGGATCAAGCAGTCGCTTAATCTCCGGAAGATAAACGCCTCCATCCTCCGCATAAGGATGGTAGCCATGCACCAGCACCGCGGCAACCGTCAACGCGGTCACCAGCGCAGCCGCGAATCCTCGCTCCCACCGATACTCCTCAAGTCTCAGTTGTTCCGAACTGATCGGTGTTGCTAACGATGTAGCCAAATACCCCGTACTCCCTGCCGCGAAAGAATGGTTGCAACCCGAGTGCAGCTCTTACATTGTCCTCTACATAACCAGTGGAAACGAAATCAGCTGGCAACACCGGTCGTCACAGAGAGAAAAACCTCCCGCATAAAATTAGACTGCCAACACAGGGGCAAGGTCTACACGTCTCCGCGATCTCTCAAAAAAGGACATAGCTGTAGCCACGCAGCAGGTGCTCAGAAAACAAACGCAAAATGGACGCAAAGGAAGCGCCAAGGTGTGCGACGGCGACCTTTGCCAACCTTGGCGTCCTTTGCGTTCGCTTTTAAAGCTTCAATCCGTCCAATCCGAAAAATCAGTGGTCGCGCTTCCTCCCCACGTCAGCGGTATCTTCACAGCCGCCGCGCACACCAGACGATACAATCAAAGATGCATGTTTTTTTCCTCGTCGAATCAGCCTGACGCCTTCGCCTCTCCCCCTTGCCGCTCTCCGCGCCGGCTACGCCGAGTCCCCGCATGAGCACCACCGCTACCTCCACAAACCAGCGAAATCTGCTCAAGACCGTTCCCGGCCTGTTCATCAGCGCCTTCTTCCTCTGGTACACCTTCCGCGGCATCTCCTTCAACCAGATCCTCGCCCTGCGTTTCGTCCATCCCGCATGGATCCTCGGCGTCGTTGGCTTCACCTTCGCCAGCCACGGCCTGCGTTGCGTCCGCTGGGCCCAGATGATGCCTCGCGGCGCACGCTCCATCCGCACTCACTTCCTCGTCTGCGCCCGTGTCCTCATGACCTCGCTCGCCGCCAACAACATCCTTCCCCTCCGCATCGGCGACATCATGCGCGTCTTCACCTACGCAGACGATCTCAACGCCTCGCCCTCCACCATCCTCTCCACCGTCATCCTCGAAAAACTCCTCGACATCTTCGTCGTCGTTCTCCTCTTCGTTTCCACCGTCGGTCGCGTCGCCACACCCCGCCTCCGCCTCCTCGCGGACATATCCCTCGCCATCTCCGCCGTCGGCCTCCTCGTACTCCTGGTTGCCGCGCGCAGCTTGCAGCCCCCCATCCAGCGCCTCTTCACCCGCCTGCCCGCCAACCCCAAGCTCGTCAAAGTCGAACACTGGATCAACCTCGCGCTCGACGCCACCGGACGCCTCGGCGTCGCCGAATCGCTCCTGCTTCTTCTTCAAACCGTCTTCGCCTGGATCTGCGAAGGAATGATCTACGTCTCCGCTATCAATCTGCTCGCCCTGCCGGTCGATCGGATAGGTCCCTGGCTCGCCGTCTCCTTCGCCAACCTCTCTTACCTCATCCCCAGCTCTCCGGGAGCGATCGGGCCCTTCGAGCTTGCCGTCAAAACCTCTCTTGTCAACCATGGCGCAGCCATGGGACAGGCCGCCATCTTCGGTCTTGCCTTCCACGCGTGGATGCTCATCTCGGTCACCGGCGTCGGCGGCATCATCTTCCTCACCCACCGCATTCGCATCCACAATCACAAGCCGCTCTACGTCGAAATCGAGCAACTCCCCACCGAACTGCCATAGAAAAAATGGCGCCGCCGAGCAAAGCGAGGCCCACTGTCGCTCATCCTGCCACGACAAGGTACACACGCCACGAAGTGGCCGCCCGAATCGGGGTCCCCGAAAACAGGTCTTCGTTTGCGGGGGCACGGCGCGTAGCGCCCCGTCCGGCAGGACAAGCCTCTGTTAAACTCAAAACAATCCACTACGGGTGAACCCCAAAGCATGTATCGCACAATCCAGCAGTCCCTGTTGGCCCGCATCCAGGCCATCCTTCAGTCGAAGTACGACACCACGCTCACGAACCTCGTCGTCGAGCAGCCGCCTTCGATCGCGCTAGGCGAACTTGCTCTTCCCGTAGCCTTCGAACTAGCCAAGCGCCTCCGCAAAGCCCCCCGCGCCATCGCCACGGAACTAGCCGCAGAACTCAGCACGCAACTCCCCGAAGGTGTAGCCAGCGTAGAAGTAGCCGGCGCAGGCTACCTCAACATCCGCCTCGACCGCGCCGCCACTCTCCGCCGCATCGCCGCCAACCAGCACGCCAACATCGGCGGCCCCGGCTTCCGCCTCGTCGAGCACACCAGCATCAACCCCAACAAAGCCGCCCACATCGGCCATCTCCGCAACGCCATCCTCGGCGACACCTTCCAGCGCCTCCTACGCCCCGACACCTACAAAACCGGCTACGAAGTAGGCGTCCAAAACTACATCGACAACACCGGCGTCCAGGTCGCAGACGTAGTCGTAGGCCTTGTCTATCTCGAAGGCAAAACGCTCACCAGCGCCCGCGAACTCCTCGCCGAACTCCTCGAAACCAACCAGCGCATCGACTATTACTGTTGGGACCTCTACGCCCGCGTCTCCCAGTGGTACACAGCCGACCCCGACCACATCGCCGCACGCAAGCAAATCCGCCTCGACACCCTCCACGCCCTCGAGCTAGGCAACAACGAAACCGCCGAGATAGCCGACCTCATCTCCACCGCCGTCCTCCGCCGCCATCTCGAGACCATGCAGCGTCTCAGCATCGAGTACGACTTCCTCCCCCGCGAGAGCGAGATTCTGCATCTCCACTTCTGGGACGCAGCCCGCCAGCTCATGCTGGAAAAAGGCGTTCTCTACCTCGAAACCGCCGGCAAGAATAAAGGCTGTTACGTCATGCGCCGCGCCGGAACCGAAGCACTCATCGCCCACGAAGGAACCGGCCCCGACCAGCCCGACGAAGACGCCAAAGTCATCGTCCGTTCCAACGGCACCGTCACCTACGTCGGCAAAGACATCGCCTACCATCTCTGGAAGTTCGGTCTACTCCCCAACAAAGACTTCGGCTACGCAAAGTTCCACGAATACCCGACGCACACCTGCTGGATCTCCACGGTCCACGGTGAAACCCCGCACCCCTTCTTCGGCCACGCCGACCACATCTACAACGTCATCGATTCGCGCCAGAACGACCCGCAGAACAACGTCATCGCCGCCCTCCGCGGCATGGGATACACCGAAGCCGCCGGCAACTACACCCACTTCTCCTACGAGATGGTCGCCCTCACCCCGCGCTGCGCCATCGAACTCGGCTACACCATCAGCGAGGAAGACCAGAAAAAATCCTACATTGAAGTCAGCGGCCGCAAAGGCTTCGGCGTCAAAGCCGACGACCTCATCGACCGCCTCATCGCTGCCGCAAAATCCGAAGTCGACACCCGCCACCCCGACCTCACGGAGGCCGAGCGCAAAAATATCGCAAAACAGATCGCCGTAGGCGCGCTCCGTTACTTCATGCTCCGCTTCACCCGCAACACCGTCATCGCCTTCGACTTCAAAGACGCCCTCAGCTTCGAAGGCGAGACTGGCCCTTACGTCCAGTACGCCATCGTCCGCGCCGCCAACATCTTCCGCAAAGCCAACACCACGGAAGCATCCGCGCTCACAGCAATCGAAACCATCCCCACCGAAGCTCTCGCCGCGATTCTCAACACCGAAGAGGGAAGCGTCTGGGAGACCTGGCTCCTCGTCTCGAAACTAACCTTACTCATCGACCAGTGCCTCAACACCGCCGAGCCAGCCTACCTCGCCAAATATGCCTTCCAGCTAGCCCAGCAATTCAACAACTTCTATCACCGCCACCACATCCTCAACGAAACCGACCCCACCCGCAAAGCATTGTTCTTAGCCACAGCAGCCGCAGCTCAACGCGAAATGACCCGCGCCCTCGCCTACTTAGGCATAGAAGCTCCACCCATTATGTAACCAAATAAGTTACAAAAAACTTACCGCTGATCGCACAGATGACACAGATAAAAAGGACAGAAAAAACAAGATCAAGGCGGATCAAACGATGGAAACAGACGAAAGCGCCCATCGCATTAAATCCGTTTTGATCCGTTTTGATCCGTTTTGATCCGTTTTGATCCGTATCATCCGTGCAAATCCGTGTTAAGCCTTCTCCCGGATCACCTCG
>JBEKGF010000047.1:0-34896 GCA_050012935.1 Edaphobacter sp.
TCTGGAATTATTTTTTTCGGCTTGGGTTTCTTGATGGGCGCCAGGGGTTGCTGCTGCACTTGTATCACTCGGGCTACATCAGTTGGAAGTATGCGAAGGCGTGGCAGATCAAGAAAACCATTTGAGCATGCGGATGATGCCCATCGACGTTGGGCGGGAGTGGGCTGAGACGCCGGTTCGCGCGTGGATCTCTTTGCGGTTTTCGGAGTAGTAGCGGTAGGCGTGGACCATCATCTCTTCGTTGGTGAGGGTGGGGGCCCAGCCGAGTTGCTTGCGGATGCGGGTGGTGTCGAAGACGAAGCTCTCCGCGATCATGCGGTAGTGGTAGGGGCCGAGCGGGGATAGATTGAGCTTGTGGGCGAGCTGCATTGCGGCGATGGTGGGGGCTTTGGGCAGTGAGGCTACGCGGGAGCGGCTGCCTGCGGCGCGAATGATCGCTTCGTAGACCTCGCGGAGGGAGACGACGTTTTCCGAGCCGATGTGGAAGAGGTTGGAGCCGTGGTAGCTGAGCGCCTGCAGGCATGCGGTGGCGAGATCCTGCGCGTAGATGAACTGGTAGCGGTTGCTGCCGTCGCCGACGACCCAGACTTTTTTGCTGTCGTCGATGAACTCGAAGAGGATGGCGAGGAGGCCGAGACGGCCGCTGTCGATGATGGTGGGGCAGCGGATGGTGATGATGTCGAGGTCGCTTGCGTATTCGGCGAGGACCTGTTCGCCGGCGAGTTTGGAGCGGCCGTAGAGTTCGATGGGGCTGGGCGGCTCGTCTTCGGCGACGTCGTGGCCGAGGTTGGCGGCCCAGAGGCAGTTCGAGGAGATGAAGACGAATTTCTTTACGCCGAATTGCTTTGCGGCTTCGGCCAGGTTGCGGGTGCCGTCGACGTTGGAGGTCCAGAGGAGGTTGTCGTCGATGGCGTCGTGGGCCAGTTGGGCGGCGCAGTGAAGGACGGCGGCGAATTTTTGCCTGGCGAAGACTTGCTGGAGGAGTGCCTTGTCGCGGATGTCGCCCTGGATGCTGGTGAGGTTTTGCTCGGTATCGGGGTCGGCTACGAGATCGATGTTGGTGCAGGCGTAGCCCTCGGCCAGCAGCCGGCGTTTGAGGATGCCGCCGAAGAAGCCGGATCCTCCCGTGACTAGAATGTGGATCATCTTATGTTGATGATACGTTTTTTCGGCGCTTCTCTGCAGATTGGAAGAGGAAGACTGCGAGGATGGTCATGATGGGTTCGAGGGGATGGCGGAAGCGCGCCTGCACTGTGATGAAGTAGTAGGTGATGGGCACGAGCGCGAAGGCCCAGGCGAAGAGGACTGCTCCGGGGATTCGTTGTTTGAGCGCGAGCGCGAGACCGAGAAGACTGGCGAGCGAGAGGAAGAAGTAGTTCATCTCGCGGACAGCTTCGATGAGGACGCCTTTTTCTGCTGGCTTGGGCAGGCTGACCCAGAAGAAGTAGAAGCGTTTGAGGCTGTAGTCGAGGAAGCGGCGTTTGTGGGCGCGGATCTCTTGTTTGGCTAGTTCGCCTTCGTGGCGGACGTAGGCGGCTTCTCCCATTTGGCGGTATTGCTGGAAGACGGGACAGGGTTCGCAGACGGGGATGGTCGCTCCCCAGGGGAAGCCCTGATGTTCTTCGAGGATGGATTGATGGAGTTCAGCACCGAGGTTGCCGCGCATGGGGATGAAGGTGTGGAAGACGGTGAAGTTGCGGATGGTCCAGGGTGCGATGCAGGCGAGAACGAGGATGCAGGCCAGGGAAGCGCGAAGAAGCGCCGGGACTACGGGAGCCTTGGCTTTGATTGCGCCCAGAAGCATCCATAGACCGCAGATCGGCAGGAAGAGGAGGAGGGTGGAGTTGAGGAGGATGACGAGGCCTGAGAGAAGGCCGAACGCGGCCCAGCGGCTTGTGGTCTGGTTTTGGCGTGTGGGGTCGGATGCGGGAGGATCTTCTCCGATGTCGCGGACGCGCAGGGCGATGGCGATGATCTTTGTGAAGAGAAAGGTCGTGAGGCACATGTCCCAGATCCAGCGGACGGCGAATTGCATGGCGGCGGGATAGAGAGCCCAGAGCCATCCCGACCAGAGGGCGATTTTGCGCGCGCGGCCAGTACGGTGGAAGCAGCGGGCGGAGATCTCGTAGATGACAGAGGAGGTGGCGGCAGAGAAGACGCTGTTGATGACGAGGAGCACCCACGCCGAGGCTGCGGTGTAGACGCCGAAGATCTTGAAGACTCCGGCGATGAGCAGCGGGTAGAGTGGGGGCGACCACGCTGTGGGGCCGGAGTGGCTGGTGAAGGGATCTGCGAAACCGAAGCCGGTGGCAAGCGCGCGGGCGATGCGGCCCATCTCCCAGCCGAACTGGAGATGATCTTCTTCCGGGCGGATGCGATAGGTGTGGACGATGGTGATGTAAAGAACGCGGATGAGCAAGCCGGTCCAGAACATGGCGGATGGCGCCTGAAAGAGCTTCGATCGTCTGGCGGACTGAGAGAGCGGCATGGTTTGGCTGCGACTAGCTGCGTCCTGCGCGCGGTTGGGCGACGACAAGGCCGCGCGGAGTGGGCAGGAAGACGACGGAGAGCAGGCCCTCGGATTCCATGGAGCGGGCTGCTTCGCGGACGACTTTGTGGTGAGAGCTGGTGTCGTGGATGAGGATGATGCCGTTGGGGTTGATCTGCGGGAGGAAGCGCCTGACTTCTTTCTCTCGCAGGCCAGGGTCGGAGTCGGAGAAGAAGAGGTCGATGGCGCCTTCGACCTTCATCTCGAGGCTGGACTCGTTGCGGAGTTCGATCCAGGGCTTGAGGGGCGATGCTTGGAGGCGTTCGTTGGCGCGGGCGTAGACGACGGGGTCGAACTCGCAACTGATGACTTTGCCGAAGCCGTTGCGTTCGAGGCCGCGAGCGATCCATTCGGTGGAGATGCCGAGGAAGGAGCCGGTTTCGACGACCAGGCGAGGCTTGATGGTGGTGACGAGGGTGGCGATGAACTCGAGGACTTCGACTTCAGCGGTCATCGAGTCGATCATGCCCCAGTGATGTGGCTCGGGGCACTCAGGAGTGGCGCGATGCATCTCCGGCTGGAGTTGGCCTGCGGCGCGATCGTGCTGCAGGAGGATTTTGTGCTCCTGCTTTAATTTTTTTCGGAATAGACCCATGTATGCTCCCAGATATTCATTATGCGGGATGGAGCGGCTGGGTTTCAGGTTTGTGGCATTTTGCGATTCCGGTAGACAGCGCAAGGGGAAATAGGGTCAGCTATCTGGGGCACGGAGTTGGGAGCGAACCGGAGATTGCAATCGATGACAAAGATGTATGCAGGGCAATTGATATCAGAGGCGATGGCGATGTTTCTCATCATCGCGTTCGGCGACTCGGTCGCTGCGATGTATACGCTTTACAGTCCCAGCCCCTATCAGCAGGCGTACTGGGGTGTGTGCATTGCGTGGGGACTGGCTGTTACGCTGGCGATTTATACGACTGCTTCGGTGAGTGGCTGCCATGGAAATCCGGCGGTGACGCTGGCGCTGGCGGTGTATCGCGGGTTCTCGTGGCGCAAGGTGGTTCCTTACTGCGTGGCGCAGGTGACTGGGGCGTTTCTGGGCGCGGGAGTGGTGTATATGCTGTTTTCTCCGGTGATTGACCACTTCAATATGGTTAATAATGTTTCGCGGGCTTCGGGTGGGGCTGCCGGTGTTTTCTTTACTCATCCAGGGCTCGCGATTACGCCGATGCATGCGTTTGGCGATGAGATTATTCTGACGGCTTTTCTGATTCTCGGGATCTTCGCAATTACG
This sequence comes from Edaphobacter sp., assembly GCA_050012935.1. Taxonomy (GTDB): domain Bacteria; phylum Acidobacteriota; class Terriglobia; order Terriglobales; family Acidobacteriaceae; genus Edaphobacter. Next base: position 3,783 of record JBEKGF010000047.1, read on the forward strand.
GAGCAGTACAACGAGATGGCTCCGGGCGCGAATGGGGGCGCGGTGATGATTGGGCTGCTGGTGGCGTTGATCGGCGCGTCGATGGGTTACCTGGAGGCGTGGGCGCTCAATCCGGCGCGCGACTTTGGGCCGAGGCTGTTTTGCTTTTTGATGGGATGGGGTGGGTCGGCGCTGCCTTCGCCGGACAGCTATTGGTGGATTCCGATCGTCGCTCCGCTGATCGGCGCTGTGGTGGGCGGAGGAGTTTATCAACTGCTGATTCGACCGTTTCTGCCTGCGCGAGCGCGCGCGTTGCTGGATGAGGCGAAGGCCTAGCTGGAGTTTTTTTGAGGAGATTTGAGGAGACACGATGACATATGTCCTTTCGCTCGACCAGGGAACGACGAGTTCGCGGGCAATTCTCTTTGACCACGACGGCAGGATTGCAGGGACAGCGGCGCATGAGTTTCCGCAGATTTATCCGGACAGCGGCTGGGTGGAGCACGATCCGTTCGAGATTCTGACCTCGCAGTTGAGCTCGGCCGTTGAGGCGATGGGGAAGACGCGAGTTCGGCCGCGCGATGTTTCCGCACTGGGGATTACGAATCAGCGCGAGACGACGATCGTGTGGGATCGCGAGACGGGCAAGCCGGTTTACAACGCGATCGTATGGCAGGACAGCCGCACTGCCGCGCTGACGAAACGGCTGTTCGATGAAGGTGCGGAGGAGATGGTTCGAGAGAAGACGGGACTGTTGCTGAGTCCGTATTTTTCCGCGAGCAAGATTGCGTGGATACTCGACAATGTGAACGGAGCGCGAGCGCGCGCTGAGGCGGGCAAGCTTGCTTTTGGGACGGTGGATAGCTGGCTGGTGTGGAACCTGACAAGCGGACGGCGGCATATTACGGACCGCACGAATGCTTCGCGCACGTTGCTGTACAACATTGTTGCCGATCGATGGGATGAGGATCTGCTGAGGCTTTTCAAGGTTCCAAAGAGCATGCTGCCCGAGGTTGTCTGGTCGAGCGAACGGGTGGGACAGGTGACGACTTCGCTTGGGCTGGGCGAGGTTGAGATAGCCGGAATCGCGGGGGATCAGCAGTCGGCGTTGTTTGGGCAGCTTTGCGTCTCGCCAGGAGCTGCGAAGAATACTTATGGGACTGGCTGTTTTCTGTTGCAGAATATTGGCGACCGGTTCGCGCTTTCGGGAGAGCGGCTGATTACGACTCTCGCGTGCAGTACTGAGAAAAGGCCTGTTTATGCGCTTGAGGGCAGCATTTTTATTGGCGGCGCCGTGGTGCAGTGGCTGCGCGACAACATGAAGTTCTTTCGCGACTCGTCCGAGGTTGAGGCGATTGCGGAGTCGGTGGCGGATTCGGGTGGGGTGGTCTTTGTGCCGGCGTTTACCGGCCTTGGCGCGCCGTATTGGGATGCGCAGGCTCGGGGGCTGATTATTGGGCTGGAGCGCGGCACGCAGATCGGGCATATTGCGCGGGCGGCGATTGAGAGTATTGCCTTTCAAGTTGGGGATGTTCTGCGGGTTATGGACAAGAGCTCGAAGAGTCCGCTGACGGAGCTTCGCGTGGATGGAGGGGCTGCGGCGAACGATGCGCTGATGCAGTTTCAGGCGGATCTGCTTGGTGTGCCGGTGCATCGTCCTGCGGTGCTGGAGACGACGGCGATGGGGGCCGCTTATCTGGCGGGTCTTGCGACTGGTTTCTGGACGAGCGTGGATGAGTTGAAGAGACATCGGGCTGCGGACACGATGTTTGTTCCGAAGGCGGACAAGAGGAAGATGGAACGGTTGCAGGACAACTGGAGAGAGGCCGTTGCGCGTTCCCGCGGATGGAGTAAGGAGAGCCGATGAATCGTGATGAGATGGTGGCCAGGGTGCGCGACCGGAAAGAGCCGTGGGACATTGTGGTGATCGGCGGGGGCGCTACGGGGGCAGGAATTGCTGTGGATGCGGCGACGCGCGGGTACGATGTGCTGTTGCTGGAACGCGAGGACTTCGGCAAAGGAACTTCCAGCCGCGCCACCAAGCTGGTGCATGGGGGAGTGCGGTATCTGGAGCAGGGAAATCTTTCGCTGGTGATGGAGGCTTTGAAGGAGCGCGGAGTTCTTTTGCGGAATGCGCCGCACCTCGTTCGCAATCTGCAGTTTGTTGTGCCGAATTATTCGTGGTGGGAGGCTCCGTTCTATGGGATTGGCATGAAGGTCTACGATCTTCTCGCGGGCAAGTACAGCTTTGGTTCTTCAAAGACGCTTTCGTTGGAGGAGACGCTTCAACTGCTGCCGACGATAAGGCAGGATGGTCTGCGCGGCGGCGTGATGTACCACGATGGGCAGTTCGACGACACGCGGCTGCTGATCCACTTGATGATGACGGCGGCGGAACACGGGGCTGCGTTGCTGAACTATGCCGGTGTTGTCGAGCTGACGAAGGATGAGGATGGGTTTGTGCGGGGCGTGGTTGCGGTGGATGGCGAGAGCGGCGAACGGTTTGCGATTGCAGCGCGTTCGGTGGTGAATGCGACGGGAATTTTTACGGATGAGACTCGCCGGCTCGCCGAGCCTGCGGCTGAGGCGATGATGGTGCCGAGCCAGGGGATTCATCTGGTTATGGACCGCAGCTTTTTGAGTGGGGATACGGCTCTGCTGGTGCCTCAAACCGACGATGGGCGCGTGCTGTTTGCTGTTCCGTGGCACAATCGCACGCTGGTGGGGACGACCGACACACCGATTGAGACGATCGCGTATGAGCCATTGCCGTTTGAAGAGGAGATTGAATTTGTGCTGGAGACGGCGGGGCGGTATCTGGCGCGGAAGCCAACGCGTGAGGATATTCTAAGTGTGTTTGTGGGAATCCGTCCGCTGGCAAAAGCCCTGGGGGCGGCCGACGGCAAGACTTCATCGATTTCGCGAGATTACACGATCCATATCGATCACACGGGACTGCTGACGATTGCCGGAGGAAAGTGGACTACGTATCGGCACATGGCAGAGGACTGCGTGGACCATGCTGTGACTTTGGGTGGGCTTGATGAGCGTCCGTGCGTGACCGCAGCTACGCATATTCATGGCTATTTCCCGCAGCCTGCGGAGCTGGGAAGCCTGTGGATGTATGGGTCGGACGCTGCGGCGATCGCGGCCCTGGCGAAGGATGACCCGGAGCTTGCGAGACTACTGCATCCTGATCTGCCGTATATTGCGGCGGAGGTGGTGTGGGGTGCGCGGTATGAGATGTCTCGCACGGTGGATGATGCTCTGTCGCGGCGAACGCGGGCGCTTTTGCTGAATGCGCGGGCGGCGGTTGCGGTGGCTCCTTTTGTTGCGTCACTATTGGCGAAGGAGCTTGGCAAAGATGCTTCGTGGATTGAAGGGCAGGTTGTTTCGTTTCGTGCGTTGGCGGCGCAGTATATCGCGCAGGGGAGCAAGTATCCTGCGAATCCGTTGCGCTAAGCGCGGAGCCTAGTGCGGCGTCAGGACGAGGTTGTGGGTGGTGGCGGCGTCGACGGCTGCGTTTGAAAATGGCAGAGGGAAGGTGGTGCCGTCATACCATGCGGGCCATTGGTCCCTAAACCAGGGGCTGGCTGGGTTGGAGGATTCGCCAAGGACCACGTTCAGGGTGCTGTGGTCGAGGCTGGCGAGATCGGCGGTGAAGCGCTCGGAGGGACCGAAGCTGCGGCCGACCTGTTTGACGGTGGCGTCGTCGCCGCTCTGGGGTTGGATGCCGGTGCCAGTGGGAAGGCCGATGAGGCGCTGAAGCAGTTCGGACTGGCCGTAGATGGGGTGTTCGATTTCGATGGGGTGGTACTGGCCATATTGCCATTTGCTCAGGTCGGCGGGGGCTTGGGCCATGCGGAGACTTTGGGCGACGGCGGTGGCCAGGAGATCGTCCCAGGTTGCGTAGGTTTTGGGAAGCCAGCGCGAGGGCGTGTGCATGATGAGCCACTCTTCGGCGTAGGCTTTGTTTCCCCAGGAGTAGAGGGCGGCAGCGGGGATGGGCTGATTTTTACCTTCGGTCTGTGCTGTTGGATTGGGTTGAGGGCCGGCCTGCGAGTTGATGAGCAGCGGCCACAGCGCGGCGCGGGCGGCGACGACGATGGCGGGCGCCGCGGCGTCGGCGTCTATGTCGCCGTTCCAGGCTCGGAGGATATCGGCGGCCTGGTGGAGCCGCTTGGCTAATGCTCTGTCGTTGCTGAGCTCCGCGCGGGTGGCGTGGTCGATGGCGTAGGCGAGGCGCTCGGCGATGACGTGGTCAAGATCGGAGTAGATGTCGGTCTGGAGGGCGAGCATGTCCGCCGGGGTGAGTTGATTTTTTGTGGCGGCGGATTTGTCGGTGAGGACCTTCCAGATGCGCTGGTTGCGGTAGGGCGCGCCCCAGTTGAGGGTGAGGGGATAGGCGTAGTCGTCAGGAGTAATGCGGGCGTTGGCGGTGGCGAGGATGCCGTTGAGTGGATCGACGGCTTGAGGGAGGCGGTCGTAGGGGATGGCGCCGACCCACTGTTGCGTGGTGTCGAGGGCGTCCGTGGGGACGGGGCTGATAGGGCTTGGGGTCATGACGCTGCCGCGGATGGGGATACGGCCGATGGCGTGGTAGCCGATGTGACCCTGGTCGTCGGCGTAGACGAGGTTTTGCGAGGGGCCACCGAAGTTGGAGAAGGCGGAGACGAGGCTGGCGCCATCGGTGGCGGTGTTGATGGGCAGGAAGGAGAGATTGTTGATGGCGGCGGGATCGTAGATAGTCCAGCGGAGCGAGAGAGAGCGCTTTTCCGAGGGAAGTATGCCGGAGAGGATGGGAGTGATGGTGGTGTCGTGTTGCGTTCCGGGAATGTCGAGCGCAACGTCCTTGCTGCCTTTGACGTGGATGATCTCGTGGTCGTGGAGAAGGGGTTTCCAGACGCCGTTTTGGGCTTCGTACTGGGCGGTGGGGCCGGCGCCGCGGATGTGTTCGATGTAGATGTCCTGAACGGTGGCCCCAAGGTTGGTGAAGCCCCACGCGACGTGGTCGTTGTGGCCGACGATGATGAAGGGAACGCCGGGGAGGGAGACGCCGGCGACGTGCAAGCTGCCCGTGGAGGTTGGGGCTTCGAGGTCTGCTTCGTACCAAATGCCGGGGACGTTGTGGGCGAGATGCATGTCGTTGGAGAGGAGCGGACGGCCAGTGGCGGTGTGGGCTCCGGAGACGACCCAGTTGTTGGAGCCGGCGAAACAGCCATCGCAGATGGGGTTGCGGAGGGTCTGTTGGAGGGCCAGGAGGTCTTGCGAGGAGGATGCGGGGAGCGAAGGGTTGCCGAGTTTGGTTTGCGATTCGTCGAGCGGCACGTCGGGGATGTCTTTTTGCGGGGTTGTGAGGTCGACGATGGGTTGCATTGGCGGGTGGTCGCGCCAGGTGACGACGGGGTAGAGGTCGCCGACGAGATGCGCAGGGAGCCTGGCGGCGAGGGCTTCGCGGTTGAGCTCGGAGGAGAAGCTGGTGGTGAGATCCTGGAACATGACGAGGCCGACGAGGATGGTGTCGCGAGGCGTCCAGGGAGCCGGCTCGTAGCGGAGGAGACGGAATTCGAGTGGGAGATGGGTGCGCTGGAGCTGGATGGAGGCGTTGACTCCTGCGGCGTAGCGCTCGATCTGGTGGAGTTGGTCGGGCGGGAGGGTTGTGAGGGCTCGGTCGGCGGAGTTGCGCAGTTCGAGAGTGCGCTGGAGGCGGTCGTGGGCGAGGAGGGATGGGCCGAGGATCTCGGCGAGAGTTCCTGCGGCGTGGCGGCGGAGGGAATCCATCTGCCAGAGACGGTCCTGCGCGGTGACGAAGCCCTGGGCGAAGAGGAGATCGTCGAGCGAGGCTGCGCGGATGTGTGGGACGCCGTGTGCGTCGCGCTGGATAGTGACAGGGGCGGTGAGGGAGGGAAGGGTGATGGAGCCGTCGAGTTGCGGGAGGGAGTCGTGGAGGGTCTGGTTGAGCCAGTGGCGCGCGACGAAGTAGCCGGCGGCGGAGACGAGAACGGCGAGCGTGACGAGGGTGACGGCGATGCGGCGGAAGATACGGCGGCGTTTCGCCAGTCGCGCGGCTTCTTCCAGACTTAGCGGCTCGTCGGGAACTACGTCGGTATTCGTGAGATGGGGAAGACTCATGGCTTGATCGCAGTGTAAATGGTGCAGGTGACGGGGCGGAGCAGGATTGCGGAAGATGTTCGGCGGCGGATGATTTAATTTGCTTTACTGGGAGCTGGTTTCAGTGTCGCAGGTTGCAAGACGGACGGAGGCCGGGATATGGATTCAAGTGAGAGCTTGCATGCGGTCGAGACGGTAATTCTGCTGTTGCTGGTGCTGGTAGCGGTTTTTGCTGTGCTGGCGCGACGGCTGCGGGTGCCGTATCCGATTGTTCTGGTGTTAGCGGGGCTGGGGATCAGCTTCGTTCCTCATGTGCCGCGGGTTCCGCTGGATCCTAATGTTGTGTTTGTGGTTTTTCTGCCGCCGTTGCTGTACTCGTCGGCGTGGCTGATTTCGTGGCGGGAGTTTCGGCGGAATGCCGTGTTGCTCGGGTTGCTGGCGGTGGGGCTGGTGGGGTTTACGGTGTGGGGTGTGGCGGAGTTTTCCGACCGCTTTATTACAGCGCTCGATTGGAAGGCGGGATTTCTGCTCGGCGCGGTGGTGGCGACGACCGATGCGATTGCCGCGACGTCGATTGCGAAGAGCATTGGGTTGCCGCGGCGGATCGTCGACATACTTGAGGGCGAGAGTCTGCTGAACGATGCGACGGGTTTGCTGGCGCTGGAGATTGGGATTGCGATTATGGTTCGGGGACAGATGCCGACGGTGGGGAGTGGGTTGGCGCGGCTGGTCTACCTGATTGTCGGCGGGTTAGTGATCGGGTTGTTGATTGGGGTGGTGGTGGGGTGGATGGAGAAGTTTATTGACGATGGTCCGGTGGAGCTGGTGGTGAGTCTGGTGGTGCCGTATGCGGCTTATCTTGCGGGTGAGCGGGCGCGCGCTTCGGGGGTGCTGGCGGTGGTGGCTTGCGGAATTTACATGAGCCGGAAGAGTACGCAGTTTTTTTCGCCGCCGGCGCGACTTCAAGTGCTTGGAGCGTGGGACGCGCTGACCTTCATGCTGAATGGGCTGGTGTTTGTGCTGATCGGATTGCAGCTGCCGTATGTTCTGGCGGGGATTCATGGGCGGTATGGGACGGGGACGCTGATTTTTTATGGGGTGGTGTTCAGTGCGGTGCTGATTCTGCTGCGCATGGTTTGGGTGTTTCCGGCGGTGAAGATTGCGTCGTTTGTGGAGCGGCGTTTGCCGGGGCATAAGGACGAGGAGGAGTTGAAGCCGCGGGAGGTGTTCGTTGTGGGGTGGACCGGGATGCGAGGCGTGCTGGCGCTGGCCGCTGCGATTTCGATTCCGGAGACGCTGTGGGATGGGCGGCCTTTTGAGGCAAGAAATTTGCTTGTGTTTCTGGCATTCTGCGTGATTTTTGTGACGCTGGTGCTGCAGGGCTTGACGCTGCCGGCGTTGATTCGCGGGCTGGGTTTGGCGGGAGCCGGCGGGATGGATCCGGAGGAGATCGAGGCGAGGAGGATCGTCTTGAAGTCGGCGATTCGTTTTCTGGAGGAGGGACGGAAGAGCAGTAACAACAGTCCGGTCGTCCATCTGTACGATGATCTGATGCACCGCTACCGGCACAAGCTGGCCCATGTGAGTAAAGGGACCGAGGAAAGCGTCGATGGCCTGGATGAAGAGGCTTATTCGCGTCTGCGAGCGATTGCAGGCGGAGCGTTGCAGGCGGAGCGGCGCACGCTGATCGGGCTGCGAGACACAGGGCGGATCGGCGACGATGTGTTGAGGACTTTGGAGAGGGAGTTGGATCTGGCGGAGAGTCAGTACCAGGGGATTCCGCTGTCGTGATGGACTGGTGAGATCGAGTGTAGCCTTGACGATGACGGAGATTTTTTGAAGAATGAATCGATTTGAAGGAGGGTGAAGACATGAAGCGAGGACGACGGGATTTTTTGAAGGCTGGTGGTGTTTCTGTTGCGGCGGCTGTGGCTCAGGCGGCGATGGCGCCCCCGGCTCATGCTGATGTGGGGGCTTCGGTGCCTTCGGCGATGGATGCGCGTGCGGTGCAGGAGATGATGCCTACACGCAACCTGGGGAAGACGGGTTTTCGCGCGGGGATATTCGGGCTCGGCGGGCAGGGAGCGCTGGAACGAGTTAACAACGAGGCGGTGGCGCTGCCGTTGATTGCAAGAGCGCTGGAACTGGGCGTGAACTACTACGACACCTCTGCGATCTATGGCGGGCCGGAGCGCTGGAGCGAGCAGTATCTGGGCAAGGCGTTGAAAGGGCATCGCGGTGAGGTCTTTATCGCGAGCAAGACGAAGGAGCGAACGCGGGATGCGGCGCTTCGCAATCTGGAGGTGTCGCTGAAGCTGCTGAATACAGATCATCTGGATACGTGGCAGCTTCACGATGTCGGCATCAGCGAGGATGTAGAGACGATCTTCGGCAAGGGCGGGGCGATTGAGGCTTTCACGCAGGCGCGCGAGCAGAAGATGGTGCGGTTTCTTGGCGTCACTGGGCGCTTTCGGCCGGAGGCGCTGATGGAGTGCATCCGGAGATTTCCCTTCGATACGGTGCTGATGGGTTTGAATGCAGCGGACCAGTATCACTACAGCTTCGCCAAGGAGTTGCTGCCGATGGCTGTCGAGAAGCAGATGGGAGTGATCGGAATGAAGGTGATGGCTCGGGGAAGGATTCTCTCAAGCTGGACGCCTCCGCCGGTTGAGGTGCAGAAGAAATCGTGGGAGGGAACAGGTGCGATTGCGACGACTCCGGGGACACTGACCAAACGGGAGACGACGTTCTACACGCTGTCGTTGCCGATCAGCACGGCGATTATTGGTTGCGATTCGGTGGCACAGGTAGAGGAGTGCGTGCAGTTTGCGCGGGAGTTTACGCCGCTGAGCGAGAGGCAGATGACGGAGCTGGCGCAGAAGACCGAGCCCATTGCGAAACAGGCGTTGTTCTTTCGCATGATGCCGCGTTGACCTGAGTGCGCTATGCTGAAAGCTTCGCGCTGTGAGATGAGCGCGACTTGGGAGATGGCGGGCTTGGAATGCAGGATTTTCTATCACGATAAGTGTTTCGATGGAGCGTGTTCGGCTTCGCTGTTTATGCGGTTTCACCGCGAGTGCGTCAAGACGGCGGATAAGTTTTCGTTCCACGGGTTGGTGCATCGGGCAGGGGCGCTCTTCGATGAAGGTGCGTTTATTGCTGGGGAGAACGCGATCGTTGACTTCAAGTATTCGGCTTCCCCGAAGGTCACCTGGTGGTTCGATCATCACCAGAGCGCATTTTTGACTCCGGAAGACCAGAAGAGTTTTGAAGCAGGTCAGGCGGATGGGTCGCAGCGGATGCGGAAGTTTTTTAATCCAGACTATGTCTCGTGTACGAGCCTGATTGCGGATATTGCGCAGGTGAACTTTGGCTTCAACACGGCGCCGGTGCTGGAGTTGATCAAGTGGGCTGACATTGTGGATGGGGCTCGCTATGAAAGCGCGAAGGCCGCGGTGGAGATGGCTGCGCCGGCGATGAAGCTGACGATGGTGATCGAGAGCGCTGCGGATAATTCGCTGGTGCCGCGGCTGATTCCGCTGTTGACGGAGATGAGTCTGCAGCAGGTGTTGGATCAGGATTTTGTGCAGGTGCTGCTGGGGCCGTTGATGGAGCGGCACTGGGCGGCGCTTGAATTAATTCGGCAGCGGGCAACGGTGGAGCGAGGCGTGATTACGTTCGATATTACGGATCAGCCAACGGAGGGATATAACAAGTTCATCCCGTACTATCTGCATCCGGAGGCCACTTATAACGTTGGCTTGAGCAAGTCGTCTTTTCGGACGAAGGTGTCGGTGGGGACGAATCCCTGGACGAAGAAGGCTCCGTCGGAGCTGGCGAATCTTGCGGAGATTTGCGAGCGGTATGGCGGTGGCGGACACGCTCGCGTGGGGGCAATCAGCTTCCCTCCGGATCGGGAGGACGATGCTCGCAAGGCGGTGGGAGAGATTGTGGCGGAGCTGCGGGGCCTCAGGCGAAATGGGTAGGTGAAGGGTCGGATGAGTGGGTTGGGTTGGAGGAGGAGTGTGGGTAGAGTTTGGGTTGGGTGGCGATATTAGCGCGAACGGGGTTTTGGTGGATGTAGGTGGTGTGGGTGGTGTAATCATGTCTGTCAGTGGTACAACGGCTGTCGTAACTTCGCTCCCAGACATCTAGTTTGCTTCGCAGGCGGAAGGAAAAGCCTCCTTTGATGTATTGCATTGCCTTTTCGAGAGAAATATCGTGTGCGGGTCTCATCAATAGATGGGCGTGGTCAGGCATGACGACGAAGGCGTGGAGTTGAAGGCGATTCTTTGTTCGTTGGTCTTGCAGGACCTCAATAAACAGGTTGGCGTTTTGATCGACTTGGAAGAGGCGTCGGCGATTGGCGGTAACCGTTGTGATGAAGTAGCCCCTTTCAAAGCATTGCGTTTGTTCGTGGGGCTAAAGCCCCACGCTAATCCCAAGGGCAACGACAACGGCAAGAACAACGACAAGAGCAAAAGCAACGACAACAGCAAAAGCAACGACAACAGCAAAAGCGACAACAATGGCAAGAACAACGACAACAGCAGATCCCTACGGGATGACAAACAAACAAAACAACGACAACAACAAGAACAACGGCAAAAAAAACAGCTGTTAGGGTTTGAGTTTGGTGAAGAGGTTGAGGCGGGTAAGGTCGTTGAAGATGACGAAGGCGAAGAAAGCCAGGATGCAGACGAAGGCGACCTGGTAGACGCGCTCCTTGATCTGCTGGTTCACGTCGCGGCGCATGATGGTCTCGATGATAAGGAAGAGGATCAGGCCGCCGTCGAGGATGGGGATGGGCATCAGGTTCAGGATGCCCAGATTGAGCGAGATGATGGCCATAGTGCCGATGAGCGGCATCCAGCCGGGCATCTGGACGGCCTGATGGATCGCCTGGCCGATGCCGATGGGACTCTGCAACTGCTTGACTGAGACCTGGCGGGTGAAGAGACGCTTAATGACCTCGACGATGAGCATGGAGTTCTTTTTGTTGAACTGCCAGGAGGCGACCATGGCCCTGCCAAGCGGAAGCCGCTCCACTTTGACGGGAGGTGGAAGGTAGCCGAACCCGAGGCGGTAGTCTTTGGTGCCGTCGCCCATGTCGGTGAGCTCCGGCGTGATCTGGAGAGGCACGCTTGTGCCGTTGCGAAGGACCGTAAGGTTGGCGGGCTTGCCGGCCTGGTCCTGCAGGTAGGCGAGGATCGCAGGAACGGAGTGAAGCTGCTGGCCGTCGATGGTGAGGATCTTGTCCTTCACCTGGAGACCGGCGTGCGCGGCGGGCATCGTGGGCTCGAGGCTGTTGACCTCGACCGGCGTGTCCTGCATTTTGGGGATGAGGCCGAGTTTCGTGAGCGAGAAGTCGTCGGCCTGGCCCTTGTTTTCGACGAAGAGTTTCGTGTCGATCCGCTCGCCGTTGTGGACGAAGGAGAAGGGAACGGTCTGGTTGAGGTTCAGGAGGGAGCGATCGATGACGTCATGCCAGGTGGGGTTTTCGACGGTGTCGTAACGGACGATAGTGTCGCCGTCGTGGATGCCGGTCTTTGCGACGGGTGTGTTCGCGGGGATGTAGTCGGCGTGGGCGGGGCCGTCGAAGAACTCTTCGACCTCGTTGTGGAGCATGGAGACGCCAGTCATGAGACCGAGGGCAAGGAGGAAGTTGGCGACCGGGCCTGCGACGGCGACGAGCATGCGCTGCCAGCGTGGATGGGCGTTGAAGTCGCCAGGGTCAGTTGGAGCGACGGAGCCGGAGCTTAGCTCGTTGCCGGAAAAACCCATCTCGCCGGACATCTTGACGTAGCCGCCGAGAGGAATAGCCGCGATCTGGTACTCGGTATCGCCGCGACGGAAGCCGAAGAGGCGCTTGCCGAAGCCGATGGAGAAGACCTCGACGCGGATGCCGCAGAGCTTGGCGACGGCGAAGTGCCCGAACTCATGGACCAGAACCATGATGCCAAGGACGATGAGAAGCTCGATGATGGTGGACATGAAGTTGGGGAAGACCTCGTATCTGATTGGGTTTCGCTACGGCCGCACGCCGGCGGACTGAGTGGCAATCACTTCGCGCGCAAGTTCACGCGCGGCAAGATCTGCTTCGAGCACTTCGGCGATAGACGCCGTGGGTTGACCGGATGTTAGCTGCAGCACAATCTCTATTGTACGTGGAATACCCAAAAATGGGATGTCCCCGGCGAGGAAGGCGGCTACGGCGATCTCGTCGGCGGCGTTCAGTGCGATGCAGGCTTTGCCTCCGGCTTCGGCGGCTTCGTAGGCCAGGCGCAGGCAGGGGAAGCGGGTGAGATCCGGAGTGGAGAAGTCGAGCTGGCTGAGGGTCTTAAGGTCGAAGGTGAGGGCATCTTTTTCGGCTACGGCTACGCGCTCGGGGTAAGCGAGTGCGTAGAGGATGGGGAGGCGCATATCAGTCACGGAGATCTGCGCGAGGATGCTGCCATCGACGAATTCAACGAGGGAGTGGACGGTGGATTGGGGGTGGATGGTGACGCGCACCTGCCCGGGCGGCAGGTTGAAGAGACGGCAGGCTTCGATGACCTCGAATCCCTTGTTCATCATGGTGGCCGAGTCGATGGTGATGCGCTGGCCCATGACCCAGGTGGGATGTTTGAGAGCCTGCTGCGGAGTGATGCGGTCGAAGTCGGAGAGCGGAGTGTTGCGGAAGGGGCCACCGGAGGCAGTGAGCCAGATTTGCTTTACTTCTGCTGCGGTGCCGCCCCGCATGCACTGGTGGACGGCGTTGTGTTCGGAGTCGATGGGCAGCAGGGCGACGTTGTGTTTTTTTGCTGCGGCGATGATAAGCTCGCCGGCGGCCACAAGACACTCCTTGTTGGCGAGGCCGATGGTCTTTCCAGCGCAGACCGCGGCGTAGGTGGCTTCGAGGCCGGCTACGCCGACGATCGCGGAGACGACGAAGTTGACTTCGGGGAGGGTTGCGACGCGGATGCTGCCGGCAGTGCCGTGGAGAACTTCAATATTCGTGATGCCTTCGGCCTTCAGGCGGGTTTTGAGGGTTTCGGCTAGTTTTTCCGTGGCGAGTGAGATTGCTTTTGGGCGCCAGCGAAGGCATTGCGCGAAGGCGGCGTCGATGTTGCTGCCGGCGGCGAGGGAGATGACCTGGTAGCGGTCGGGAAAGGATTCGCAGATAGAGAGAGTGCTGTGGCCGATGGAACCGGTCGAGCCGAGGATTGCTAGTTTCTTCACAGATTCTATTTTCGCAGAGTCGAAGGAGAAGGCGAGGGGAGGAGCGCCTTTTCCTGGGTTTGCAAAGGTTTTCGGCCTTTGCGCCGACCCCCGAATACCGCGATCGAAGACCGGCTACCTCATCTTGGTGCATTGACCACGACGTAGGTCGTCGACGTTCCAGCGATTTGAGGTTGGTACCAGGTGCTGCCGCACTGTGTATACGAAAGGCCATTCACGATTTGTGTTACGCAACCTGTCGACGGTGGTCTGTCGACGATCGAACCGACGACGGCTGCCGTGACGACGGCTGTAGCTGTGACTGCGGCGGCGACAGCGACTGGGTGGTAGCAGCAGCCTCCGCCATAATAGCCACCACCGCCGTAGTAGCCGCCACCGTGATAGTTGTTATTGACGTTGACGTTTCGATTGACGTTGACGTTCTGATTGACGTTAACGTTGCGGTTCACGTTGGCATTGTTATTGCGGTTCACGTTGTTGTTGCCGCCGCGGTTGACACTGGTGTTCGCACTGCTGCGCACGTTGCGATTACCGCCACCGCCGCCGCCACCACGTCTCTGCGCTGAGAGATTGGTGCCGAAGACGAGACCGATGATGACGAGAAAGGCAAGGAAAAGATTCGATCGTTTCATAGGTCTCCTCTACTGATTCTTCTTGGCGCCATCGGAGCTAAGGTCTTTGAGCAGGACGCGCTGGGCATCGGCGGGTGGATCGAAGGTGAAGGCCGCTTCATTGTAGGAGGGCGCCAGGTTCCAGACGAGGGTGGAGGTGTGCTGTGGCCTGGCATCGTCGGTAAGGGTCCGAATTACGAACTTTCGTGGGAGCGGGTAGTCTCCCAACTGTATCCATATCTGCCAGTCGAGGCCTTCCTGGCGGAAGGCGTAGTGTTCGCAGGTGATGCCCTGGACGGTGCTCGGACCAACGTCAATGGCGGAGGTAATCTTCTTGATGGCGGACTGGTCGGTTCCCCACTTAAAGAGGTCGACCAGGGGAATTTCGATGCCGTAGTCGTTGTCGACCTTGTCGACTAGCTGGGCGGTCGTGGGTGGGGCAGGTACAGTCGCGTAGAAGTTGGCGAGCTTTGCGTAGACGGTAAAGTTTTTTCCGTCGTAGAAGAGTAAGACGTTTCTATCGTCGCTTTTCAGTTCAGCCCGCAGAAGGTTGGGACTTACAGCCAGCAGAGTGTTCGATTTGCTGTCTGTGATGATCTGTCCGTCGTCGAGCACGTCGTCCTGCGTAACCTCGGAGTCGACCTGAAACGCTTTAAGGGTTCGCAGGTAGGTTCCCATTTTATTGAGCGCTTCCATCGCATCGGGTTCGATCTCGGGAGATGCCTGGGCTGCCGGCGAATGTCCAGTCTTCGCGAGGACGTGGGAGCCGATGGGGACGCAAAGTACGATTCCTGCAATGACCACGGATGTCGCGAGCCGCAGGACGCCGTTGGTGAGTTTCCATCTTGTTGGATTGTTATGCGGGATGGATGTCTTCAGAAGATCGAGATGTGTTTGCTGGACGCTCATCTGTTTTGCCCTCGTTCGCGTGCCTTGGCCATGAATACAGAGCGCATACAGCGCCAGTTTGCAGGCTGCACTTCAAGGTAGCGGTTGGGAGGCATCTTCATAAACTGTCAAAAGCGACAGATTGGTCTGTCAGTCTGGCGGAGTGGCTAGAAGCGGCCGAGGCCGAAGGAGTCCTTGATGAGAAGGATGAACCAGAGGACAGGGGCGGCGAGGAGGAGGGCATCGATGCGATCGAGGATTCCGCCGTGGCCGGGGAGCATTGTGCCGGAGTCTTTGACTCCTGCGCCGCGCTTGATGGCTGACTCGAGGAGGTCGCCTAGTTGGGCGGCGATGTTGAGGATCGCTGCGAGGATGAGGGATTGCCAGAGAGGCTCAGAGATGTGGAGGAGGGTGTTGCCGCGAGCAGTGAGAATATCTGAGATTGCGATGACCAGGCCCGCGGCCAACATGCTGCCACCGATTGAGGCGATGGAGCCGACCCAGGTTTTGCCAGGACTAAGTCGGGGAGCGAGCTTGCGTTTGCCGAAGGCTCGACCGATGTAGAGGGCGGCGATATCGCCAGCCCAGACGCAGACCATGAGGAAGAGAATGAGGGCGGTGCCGTCCTCTTGTTTCCAAAGAAGTGGAATGAGGGTAAGGGGATAGGCGATGTAGATGAGGCCGAAGATGCCTTGTGCGGTATCGGGGAGAACCTGGATGAGAGGAGAGCGGAAGCCATTCCAGGCGAAGAGCGCGAGGGTGAGGGCGCTGAGGACAGGGAGCTGGGCTTCGACCGGGAAGTCGGGCAGGGTGACGACGAAGGCCAGGGCGGTGCCGAGGGCCATCCACCAGACGGGAATGCGGAGCTTAGCGCCGTGGGTCTCGGCACCAACGGCCGCGAGTTGGAGGTACTCGTAAGCGGCGAGCTCCGCGACGATGGCTGCGAAGAGCGTCATCAGCCAGATATTGCCGAAGAAGATGAGGGCGAAGACGACGAGGATAAGGACCGTTGCGGTGAGGATTCGTGTCATTGGACATAGACAGAATATATGGGCGAGGGTTTAGGAGTAGAAACGGTTCTTGACATATCAAGATATATCTTGATACTATTTTGGGTATGAAAACATCTTATGAACATTTATACGAACATTTTCGAGGTTTCCGTGGCAGGGAAGAACGCCGTGGAGAGAGTTATAGGGAAGACAGACATTGCGGCGGCCGCGGGGAATTTGGCGGCGGGCGGCATGGGTTTCGAGGCTGGCGAGGAGAAAGAGGACCGATGCGGTTCTTCGGCGCGGGCGATCTGCGCTTCGTAATTTTGCAGCTGATCTCCGAGAAGCCGAGCTACGGTTACGAGATCATCAAGTCGATTCAAGAGCGATTGGGTGGGATGTATGCGCCGAGTCCCGGCGTGGTTTATCCGATGCTGACCATGCTTGAGGAGATGGGCCATGCGACCGTGGTTTCGGAGGGCGCGCGAAAGCTCTACACGATTACGGACGAGGGATCGAAGGCTCTGGCGGAGAACAAGGCGACGGTGGATGCGCTGTTTGCCAGGATGGATCGTACGCGCAGTGAACACAGCAGCGAGCGCTCCCCGCAGATTGAACGGGCGATTGAGAATTTTCGCCTGGCGCTGCGAATGAAGAAGGGTCCGCTGACTATGGAACAGGTGCATGCCATCACGGACATTATCGATGCAGCCGCAAAGCAGATCGAGAGGGCGTGATGAACTCCTACCGTTACAAGATCACAGTTGAAGCGTTGACGGGCGCGAAGGGAGAGTCAGTGGAAGGACGGACTCTTTCGTTCGAAGCCGCAAATCATGACGACATTCTAGGAATTGTGGATCGGATGCGAGCTCGTCTGCCGTTTGACGAGAATACGATCGCCTCGCTGGGAGTGGGGTTGAAGTTGTTCTCCGAGGTGACGCTGACGCAGCGGAACGATCCGATGTTTGCGATGATTCAGCCGGCGCTGAACGAGTTTGTGCGCGGGCTGAAGCAGAGGTCGGCAGCGGAGGCTCCGGTGAGCCTGGGAAGATTGCTGTAGACGAGACTGAGAAACCACCACTGTCGTTTGGGTACGGTTAACGGCGGGTGAGAACCGGATCGGTTTTGGCTTCGCCTCTGGTCTCAGCTTTGGGGATGAGGTGGTCTTTGATCTCGGCGGCGACCTGCTCTGCTGGTTCGAGGTTGTTGAGGTCTTCGTCAGTGAAGGATTCGCCGAGGCCACCGAAGCGTCGTTCGCGGCGCTGGTAGGCGGCGATGGCTTCGAGGAGATGGAGGCCGTTGAAGTCGGGCCAGAGGCGGTCGGTGACGTAGATCTCGGAGTAGGCGATCTGCCAAAGAAGGAAGTTAGAGATACGTTGCTCGCCGGAGGTACGGATGACGAGGTCGGGGTCTGGCATGTGGCGGGTGTAGAGGGCGCGGGCTATGGTGGATTCGTCAAGGGCCTCAAGGGCGCCGGCACCGAGCAGGTCGTCGACGGAGCAGCCGCGGGTGTGAGCTTCGGTGGTGAGATCAGTGAGGATGCTGCGGACTGCGTCGACTATTTCGGAACGGGCTCCGTAGTTGAGGGCGAGGGTTAGGGTGGTGCCGGTGTTTTTTGCGGTGGCTTCGCTGGCCCACTGCATGGTGTCCTGAACTTCCTGCGGGAGGTCGTGGGTGCGGCCGATGTAGGCCATACGGACGTTGTTGTCGTTCATGCGCTTGACGTTGCCGACGAGGTAGTTCTTGAGGAGCTTCATGAGGAAGCTGACCTCGGATTTGGGGCGGCGAAGGTTGTTTTCAAGCGAGAAGGCGTAGAGGGTGAGCCAGGGGAGGTTGATGCGGGAGGCGGTTTCGACAACATACTGGACGGACTCGGCGCCTTTTTGGTGGCCGAGGAAGCGCTTGAGGGCTCGCTTGCCGGCCCAGCGGCCATTGCCGTCCATGATGATGGCTACGTGCTGAGGAATTTTGCCGGGATCGAGCTCCCGGTAGACATTCAACTCCTCGGGAGCGAGTTCGTGGCTGCGATTGGGGACGCGGCTGGGTACTGAGGGGGGAGTCGACAGGGGGGTTGATGCGCGCAAAAAGCTACCTCGCAGTATGACGCTAGCACACCGATGTGGGGTTCGCAATGAACAGTTGGCCGTCTGCGCCTAAAGGGTTTTGGGAAAAGGGCTTCCGATTTCAGTCCACTCTCGTTGCCGGTGACATTGTCTTCATCCTACGGAAGCATTGGATTTGGAAGACGGTAGATCAGGCCCTGGTCCTGGTTGGCATCGAGGGCGGTGATGTAGATGGAGCGGCCGTCGGGTGAGATGGCCAGACTGGTATGGTGCTGGTCCGGGAGATCGACGCGTTTGAGTAGCTTTCCGTCGGGAGAGATGACGGCGAGGCCGCCTCCGTCGAATAGTGCAATGAAGAGGTTGCCATGAGAGTCGATGCGGACGCTGCCGGGAGTGAAGGCTTTATGGCGGCCATCCGCAAGAAGGGCATCGAGCTTCGAGAACTCGCGTTGCGGGCCGAGTGTGCCGTCGGAGGCGATGGTGTAAACGAGAAGGCGGTGGAGGCGGCTTTCGGCGATGTAGAGTAGCTTGCCGTCCGAGGATACGACCAGGCCATTGGAGTAATTGATGCCCGAGGCTATCTCTTTGATGATTCCGTCAGCTGCGATGTGGAAGACCTTACCGGGTACAGTACCGTCTAGACCGGAGGCTGTGAAGTAGACGCCTCCTTTAGCGTCGGCAGCGAGGTCATTGGGGCAGACGAAGTGATGGTTTGCTGCGTCTTTCTGGAATGTCTTGAGGTGCTTCCCTTTGAGGGAGATGTTGACGATCGTTCCGTCGTCAAAACAGGCGACGAGGAGCGAGGAGTTCCATTGCAAGAGACCGTTTGCGCCGCAGCCGTCCTCATGCCAGACTCTTTCGACTGTGTTTGCTGAAAGCCGGAACACGTCGGAGGTGGTGTAGTCGACAAAGTAGAGCGTGTCGCCGACAAAGATCGCGCCTTCAAGGAAGTGCAGGTTTTTGGCGACGATTTGGATGTCCGCTGCTTGAGCACCTGGAGTTGCGCCGACTAAAAGCAGACCTGCGAGAAGAAAAAAGATGAGACGACGCATATTGCGCGTAGTTTACCGCAGCAGTGTGCGGGGCGGAGGGGAGAGCGTCACCGTGAGTCGTGGCGCTCTCCTTTGGAGAGGACAATCAGGGGGTTGCGTTGCTTGCTAGGCGGTGCGACGACGGCCGGCTGCGAGCTCGCGAACGTGGTTGAGGAAGATGGAGCGCTGCAGGTCGTCAAGCTGAGAGGTGTACATGGCGATCTCGGCGAGGAAGGGATCCGTCATGAGGACGGCGGTCTCGTCGCGATGGCGCGTGTTGGAGTCGCGCAGCAGGGTGGAGATGTCGACCTGAAGGGCTTTGGCGAGACGATCAAGTGATGACAGGGTCGGCATGGCCTTGCCGTTCTCGATCTTGGAGATGTAGGTGCGGGGGACGCCCATGCGGGTAGCGAGCTGCCGCTGCGAAAGATTACGCACGTGGCGCAGATCGCGAACGGCGGTTGCTACTTGTAAACCGCCCTCAACAGCGACGGGCGTGGGAACCAGCGCCAAGGGGGCGGGAGCCGGCTCAGGCTCTTCAACCTCAAGGCATTTGTGGCAGCGGCGGCATAGAGCGTTTGCTGTCCTAAATTGCACGAGGCTGCAGTGGTCACAACGCAAGACCTCACGTTGTTCAACGGGTGCCATCATAGTTGCCATAAGTTGTCTGTAGCGGGCGGACCCAGAGCAAGGACCGCAGCGCATGTCCGATAACGGAGCGTGCGATGTGCCTACTTTGACACTGGTGCTATCGAGAGTCAATAGAAAAGCCGCTGATAGATCCAAAAATGCCTAAAAAAACCGCAAAGGAACCAAGATGGTAACTTGTGCTGCGGGTTGTTCGTGGTTAGTGCGTTGCGGTTAGATTGGAAGGAAAGGAGTTTACGAATGAGCGAGGGATTAGGACGAGCACAGGCGTTTGCGACACTGGAAGAATGGACGAAGGGTGAGAGTCTGCGGAAACATGGGATGGCGGTTTCGGTCTGTGTTGAAGCTTACGGGCGGATAGAGGCGGAGCGGCTTGGATTGTCGGGTGAGGAGGCTGAGAGGTTGATGGAGTTGTACGCGAGCGCCGGACTGCTGCATGACATGGACTATGAACGGCACCCTACCGCGGAGGAGCATCCGTTTGTGGGGGTGAAGCATCTGCGCGAGGCGGGTTGGCCAGAGGATGTGCTGCATGCGATTCTGGCGCATGCGGATTATTCGGGGACACCGAGGGAGTCGCATCTGGATAAGGTGCTGTTTGCTTGCGATGAGCTGGCGGGATTTTTGACGGCTTGTACGCTGGTGAAGCCTAGCAGGTCTATCCATGAGGTTGAGGTGGCGGGGGTGAAGAAGAAGATGAAGGATAAGGCGTTTGCGCGGGCGGTGAAACGGGAGGATATTACGGGCGGGGCGGAATTGCTGGGGTTGAGCGTGGAGGAGCATGTGGGGAATTGTCTGCGGGCGATGCAGGCGCGAGCGGAGGAGCTGGGTTTGGCGGGGACACCAGTGTCCTAAGCGATGACTACTGGTTTCATCGCACACAGTGGTTTGGATTCGTCCGCTAACGGGTTGCTGCGGTTGCGGCTGCGTGAAAGGTTTGAGGATCGGCGGGGCCAATTCGTTCTCCGGCCAAGGTGAGGCCGGATTTTGTCAGATGCAGGGTTAGTGCTTGCTGGCCGTGCAGAACAAAGGTGACGGGAGCCTGCGGTGAGGAACGTATGGCGAAGTTGCCGTTTTTTTGTTTGAGGAGGCGCTCGGGGATCTCTCCCAGGGCTTCGATCATCAGGCGTCCGTTTTCGTCGAAGATGCGATAGGTGCGGCGGTATTGCTCGAAGGAGTCGTGATAGCCGCCCTCGGTCACTTTGAGAACGAAGGTTCCGGTGAGTGCGGTGCGCTCCTGTGCGGAGGTGGGTTCGTCGGTCAGAACAGGGCGGGGCGCTCGCGTGGGTGGGGCTGGATTTTGGGGAAGGCCGAGGAAACTTCGAGCCAGCGCGCTGCCGATGGCCTTTGCGTTCTGGCCGGAGGTGTTGGTGAGGACGATCACGGTGAGGTCATCTGCGGGGAACTGGTACATGCTGCCGCTGTAACCGAGGAGCGATCCGTTCTGGCCGATGTCGCGATGGTTGTCTTCGTGGCCGAGCAGGAACGCCATTCCGTAGTGCTGCTCCGGGTCGGCAGCGGTCATGTTGATTCCGGGGCCGACGGCTGTGGTCATGAGTTTGAGGGTTTCGGGCTTGAGCAGCTTGCCCTGTTGAATGGCGCGCCAGATATGGAAGAGATCAGAGACGGTGCTACAGAAGCGGAGGTCGTAGCTGACGGCGCTGCTGTCCTCGGTGGCTGCTTCGTAGTGGTCGCCGACGCTTTGATAGCTGTGGGAGAGGCCGTGGATGACGGTGGAGTTGTCACAGTAAGTGGTGGCAGTGGCTCCGGCTGGAACGAAGAGATTCTGTTGCATGTAGTCGTAATAGCTTTGGCCGGTTACGCGCTCGAGGATGGCGGTGAGGAGCTGAAAGTTGGAGACGGACCAGTCCCACTTGGTTCCGGGCTCGTGGACCCATTGGCCATTGGCGAAGAGTGCGATGACCTCGTCCATGGCTTTGGGTTGGCTGTAGGTGGATTCGAGCGGGTCGCCGCGGTAGTGGTAGTCGGCGATGCCGGAGGTGTTGGAGATGAGCTGGCGGACGGTGACGCGATGTCCCTGGGTGGGAAACTCGGGGAGATATTTTGCGATGTCGTCGTCGAGAGAGAGCTTGCCGCGTTCGACTAGCTGCATGATGGCGACTCCAGTGAACGGGAGCATGGGACCGACGATGTGGTAGACGGAGTCTGGTTGGGAGGGCGCTTCCAATCCGATGTCGGATACACCGTAACCCTTGAGGAGGAGGATCTGATCGCCTCGCGCAACCAGCGCGGATGCCCCTACTACGTGTGATTGTGCGACAGCCTGTCTGGCAATGGAGTCTAGATCGGACGGCGAGGTTTGGGCCTGAGATGCGGCGGAGAAATTTAGCAGGAGAGTCGCGGCTGCGAATAACGGACAGGGGTTGCGCATCGGCTGATTATAGCCAGTGGAATTTGAACGCTGCCGGGGAGGGGGTGGTCAGTTCAGAGGATCGTTGTTGCCTGGATGCGCTGGATGCCTGCTGCGGCGAGAACTTCGTTGGTTTCGGAGACGGTGTTCGGGAGGTCGACGGGGCGGGTGGCGTCTTCGATGACGATGGTTTCAAAGCCGAGAGCGTGGCCGTCTATTGCGGAGTAACGGACGCAGAAGTCGTAGGCCAGACCACAGAGGAAGAGGCGTTGCAGGTTGCGTTCGCGAAGGTAGCCGGCCAGGCCGGTGGGGGTGGTGTGGTCGTTCTCGAGGAAGGCAGAGTAGCTATCGATGTGGCGACGGAAGCCTTTGCGGAGGATGAGTTCGGCGTGGGGGATGTGGAGGGCGGGATGCAAGGCTGCGCCTTCGGTGTGCTGGAGGACATGATCGGGCCAGAGGGTTTGGATGATTTTTTTCGGGCCGTGGGCGAGCTCTATGGTTTCGAAGGGCTGCTTGTGGTGGGTTGAGGCGAAGGAGATGTGCTGGGCGGGGTGCCAGTCCTGGGTGAGGATGACGTGGTCGAATTTTCTGGCGAGGGTGTTGATGAGGGGGACGATGGCATCGCCGTTTGGGACAGCGAGATTGCCGCCGGGCATGAAGTCGTTTTGGACGTCGATGACGAGGAGGGCGTCGGTGGGTTGGAGCTGCATGGTGACTTGATGGTAGTGCAAGCGGAAAGGGTCGTTCTTCAGGCGATGCTCACATCTCAAAATCGAGACCCTTCGACAGGCTTATGGACACCCGCCTTAATCAGAATTGCAGTCAGGGGTTGCGGGTTAGGTTTTTTGTGTCCTGGATGGTGCCGATTTTGATGTCGGATTGTTTGCAGGATTTGTCGCGGCAGAAGCCGGTGATCCAGACCTCGCCGTCGCCGATCATGGCACCCTGCGAGTTGACGAAGAGGTTCTCGTATTTTTGCTTGAAGATGGCGTCCTGAATGTCGGGCGTGATGATGCGGTCGTAGTCTTTGATGAACTCTTTCTGGTTTTTGATGGTAAAGGGCTTTTTCCCAGGATTGACCTTGATGGGGTAGTGGACGAGGGAGGCAACACCGGCAGCATTGTGTTTCGCGACGTCCTGCTGCAGCTCGGTGAGGATAGCGTGGACTCGGATGTGGTCGCCGACGGAGAGGTCGATGGATTTGTCCAGTTCGGTGGTGCTGCTTTGGGCATGAGAAGAGGGGGCGATGAGGCAGGTGACGAGGGCGAGACTTACGAGGTGGGTTCGGATGGTCATTCCGTCTCCGTGGATGGGTATTGAGCCCTGGGGGGATAGGGTACACGTCTCCGAGAGAAGACGATAGTCATGTTGTTTGACTAAGATGCTAGTCGAAGCGATTTGGTGGATTGAGGGCGGAGGATTTGACGTTGGAGAATGTTTTGGGGTCAAAGCTGGACAAGAAGGCAGTGCGGTTTGGTACGAATCGCGAGGCGTTGCGGGTTTTAATGGCGGCTTTGCAGGCTGAGGAAGAGGAAATTCGGCTGGGCGGCGGGGCGAAGGCAGCGGAGGCGCAGAAAGCGAAGGGGCGGCTGACGGTAAGGGAGCGGTTGAAGCTGCTTTTGGATGAAGGCTCGGAGTTTCTGGAGCTTGGGCTTTGGGCGGCGTACGGAATGTACGAAGAGTATGGCGGGGCGCCGGCGGCAGGGGTGGTGACTGGGCTTGGGAGGGTGAGTGGCCGACTTTGCATGATTATTGCGAATGACGCTACGGTGAAGGCAGGGGCGTTTTTTCCGATGACGGCGAAGAAGGTGCTGCGAGCGCAGACGATTGCGCTGGAGAACCGGATTCCGACGCTTTATCTGGTGGATTCGGCGGGGGTGTTTCTGCCGCTGCAGGAGGATGTTTTTCCGGATACGGATGATTTTGGGCGGGTGTTCCGGAATAACGCGGTGATGAGCTCGCTGGGAGTGCCGCAGATTACAGCGATTATGGGGATGTGTGTGGCGGGTGGGGCTTACTTGCCCGTGATGACCGATACGGTGCTGATGACGGAGGGGAGTGGGTTGTTTCTGGCGGGGCCGTCGCTGGTGCAGGCGGCGATTGGGCAGAAGACGGGGGCGGAGGAGTTGGGTGGGGCCCAGATGCACGCGGAGATCTCGGGGACGGTGGATTTTAAGGAGCCGAACGATCATTTGTGTCTGGCGCGGTTGCGGTCTTTGGTGGGGAAGATTGGGGAGCGGGCAGGGGCTCCGTTTTCGCGGGTGGCTTTTGATGCGAAGGTGGATGCTCCGAAGTATGCGGCGGAGGATTTGTATGGGTTGATTGATCCTGATCCGGCTAAGGCTGCTACGAATGTTTATGACATGCGCGAGGTGATTGCGCGGATTGTGGATCGCTCGGAGTTTGATGAGTATAAGGAGGAGTTTGGGCGGACGGTTTTATGTGGTTATGCGCGGATTGGCGGGCGGGCTGTGGGGATTGTAGCGAATCAGAAGATGCATCAGTCGCAGACGGTGGCGGTGGGGCCGCAGGCGGGGGAGAAGCGGACGGAGTTTGGCGGGGTGATCTATACGGAGAGTGCGCAGAAGGCGGCGCGGTTCATTATGGATTGCAATCAGAGTTTGGTGCCGCTGATTTTTCTGCATGATGTAAATGGGTTCATGGTGGGGAAAGATGCGGAGTGGAGTGGGATCATTCGCGCGGGGGCGAAGATGGTTTCGGCTGTTTCGACTTCGGTCGTGCCCAAGATTACGGTGATTGTGGGTGGGAGTTTTGGGGCGGGGCACTATGCGATGTGTGGGAAGGCTTATGATCCGCGGTTTTTGTTTGCGTGGCCGACGGCTCGGTATGCGGTGATGAGTGGGGCTTCGGCGGCGAATACTCTGGTTGAGGTCAGGGTGAAGCAGTTGGAGCGTGGGGGGAAGACGATCTCTGAGGAGGAGCGGAAGGGGATTTACGACGAGATCAAGGCTACGTATGATGCGCAGGCCGATCCGAGGTATGGTGCGGCGAGGCTTTGGATCGATGCGATTATTGATCCGGTGAAGACGCGGGAGGTGTTGATGACTGCGTTGGAGGCGGCTAGTTTGAATCCTGAGGTGGCTAGGTTTAATCCGGGGGTTTTGCAGACGTGATCTCGCGGCGGACTATCGTTTGGCTTGGGTTATTCGTTGCGTCGACTCTCGTTATCGGGTGTGTGCAGTGGGTGTGGAGTCGACCTTGTCGTGAATGGAAAGCTGCTCACCATGATATTCACGCGGCGTATGACGACACGGCAGCGTGGCGTGAACCGGATGGGACTTATGTTGCTGCGATCAATCCTTGTACGACGTGGCTCTGGCAAAGCCTATCGCCTTGGTTGAAGGTTTGCGCTTTGGCTTGGTTGGTATCGTTGATTGGATTTTTGCGAGCGTTGTCGATCGATGTATTCCTTTGGTTGATGCAGAGAAAGCTTGGTCGAGGCTTGGGCGCTCGGTGAAGGACAAACGTTGAGGAGAAGATGTAGTTTCGACGAGCGGGGGTTCTTCGCGTTGCTCAGAATGACAGGCGTTGAGAGAAGTCGGTAGGGTGAAGGTTGAGGAGTTAAGAGTGGCTACGAATGCAGTGAAGATCATTGAGTGTCCGCGGGACGCTTGGCAGGGGTTGCCGAAGAATATGCCGGCAGAGGTGAAGGCGGACTATCTGCGGGTGTTGATTGCGGCGGGGTTCAAGCATATCGATGCGGTGAGCTTTGTTTCGCGGGCGGCGGTGCCGCAGATGGCGGACTCGGAGCTGGTGCTGGAGTATCTGGATCCGCCGGATGATGTGGAGATTATCGGCATCGTCGTAAATGCGAAAGGGGCCGAGCGCGCGGTGAAGACGGGGAGCGTGCAGACGCTGGGGTTCCCGTATTCGATTTCGCCTGAGTTTTTGAAGCGCAATCAGAATCAGACGCCGGAGGAGTCGCTGGAGGAGCTGGAGAAGGTGGGGACGCTGGCGTATAAGGCGGGGATGGATGTGGTGGCGTATATCTCGATGGCGTTTGGAAATCCTTATGGCGAGGCCTGGGACATTGATGAGGTGGTGGCTGCGTGTGATCTGTTGGCGGATAACGGTGTGACGCAGATATCGCTGGCGGACACGGTGGGGTTGGCGACGCCTAGACAGGTGGCGGATGTGGTGAGCGATGTCATGGCGGTTCATGACAATGTCGAGATTGGAGTACATCTGCATGCACGGCCGGACAATGCTGCGGCTAAAGTAAGAGCGGCGTATGAGGCGGGGTGCCGGCGGTTCGATGCGGCGATTGGTGGGTTGGGCGGGTGTCCGTTTGCGCAGGATGCACTGGTGGGGAATATGGCGACGGAGACTATGCTTGCAGAGTTGAAGGCGCTGGGTGCCGAGTTGCCGCCGTTGCGGCCGTTAGATGGACTGATTGCGGCTAGCGCGGAGATTGCGCGGAAGTATGGGGCGCATGTGCAGTAGCTGTGAGTTGTGAGCTGTCAGTTTTGAGTTTTTCAGTGCAAGGAGTTGATGTGGGTTATACGACGATTGTGGTTGCGGAAGAAGAAGGGGTTTGGAGGATTACGCTGAACCGTCCGGAGCGGCGGAATGCGATGACGCCGGAGATGCAGACGGAGTTGATTGCTGCGATGGAGGAGGCTGCGGCGAGCGATTGTCGCGTGGTGGTGTTTGCGGGAGCGGGTGAGGCGTTTTGTGCAGGGCTTGATTTGAGCGCCCTGCAGAGGATGAATGATAAATCTGCAGCGGAGCATACGGCGGATGCGACGCGAGTTGCGCAGTTGTTTCGGACGCTGTATGAGCTGCCGAAGCCAACGATTGCGATGGTGCAGGGACCGGCTATTGCTGGCGGCACGGGGTTGGCGACGATGTGTGATTTTACGCTGGCGGCGCCAGAGGCGAAGTTTGGGTATACCGAGGTGAGGATCGGGTTTGTGCCGGCGGTGGTGTCGGCGTTTCTCGTCTTGCAGGTTGGGGAGAAGCAGGCGCGGGATTTGCTGCTGACGGGAAGGCTGTTTTCGAGTGAAGAGGCTTTGCGGTTGGGGCTGGTGAATGAGGTGGTCGAGGCTGGGCGGCTTGAGGTGCGGATGCTGGAGATTGTGACAGCGTTGAAGGCAAATAGTCCGGAGGCGCTTTCGGCTACGAAGCGGCTATTGGCTGCACAGAATCGAGTGTGGCTGGACACGGCGATTGCTCAGGCTTTGGCTGCGAATGCGGAGGCGCGGGGGACGCATGATTTTCGGGAGGGTGTCGCGGCGTTCCTGGAAAAGAGAAAGCCGGTTTGGGGGAAGGCTTAACACGGATTTGCACGGATAACACGGATTAAATACGGACTTAAGTCGGTAGACTGTTTGGATGAGTCATCTTCAAGGTGTGAGGCCTGCGAGTGAAGCGCGGGTGCGGGTGCGGTATGCGGAGACGGACCAGATGGGGGTGGTGTATCACTCGAACTATCTGATCTGGTTTGAGGTGGGACGGGTGGAGTTTATCCGGCAGATGGGGCTGGATTACAAGCGGATGGAAGAAGAGGGCTTCGCGATTGCCGTGGTGGACGCGCACGTACGGTATCGTGTGCCGGCGCGGTATGACGACGAGTTGGTGGTTGAGACGAGGCTACTGGCTTCGCGTGGAGCGGTGATTAAGTTCGGATACAGGATTGTGCGTGCTTTGGATGGCGTGCAATTGTGCGAGGGAGAGACGATGCATGTGTGTGTCGACAAGGATATGAAGAAGATATGTTTGCCGCCGAAATATGCGGAACGTTTTGCTGCGTATCTCATCTCATAATGTATTGCAGTCAGATCGAAGACGAGGTGAATGATGAGTGCTGATAGGAAGGTTGCGTTGATTACGGGTGGGAACAAGGGAATTGGGTTTGAGACGGCGCGGCAGCTTGGAAAGCTGGGAATTATAGTGCTGATTGGCGTGCGTGACGTGGCCAAGGGCGAGGCTGCTGTGGCGGAGTTGAAGAAGGACGGCGTGGATGCCCGGGCGGTGAAGCTGGATGTGGATAATTCCGCGGACTATGAGGCTGTGAAGAAGTTGATTGAGAAGGATTATGGGGTGCTCGATATTCTGATCAACAACGCAGGCATCATGCTTGATGGCAGAAAGGGAAATGAGACGACGAAGACCTCGCAGGATGTGTTGCGGAAGACGTTCAATACGAACTTTTTTGCGGTGGTGGGATTGACGCAGGCACTGTTGCCACTGTTGAAGAAGAGCGTGGGTGGGCGGATTGTGAATCTTTCGAGCATTCTGGGTTCAAATACGCTGCATGCAACGCCGGGGTCTTTTATCTACGATGCCAAGACGTTTGCGTATGACGCTTCGAAGTCAGCACTGAACTCATTTACGATTCATCTTGCTCATGAGCTGAAGGACACGAAGATCAAGGTGAACTCGGCGCATCCGGGATGGGTAAAGACAGAGATGGGCGGTGAGGGCGCGCAGCTTGATGTGGAGACAGGCGCGAAGACCTCGGTGGAACTGGCTACGTTGCAAGATAGCGGGCCTAATGGCGCGTATGTTCACCTGGGGAAGCCGCTGCCCTGGTAGTTTGTTGCGCTAGCTCGTAAGCATGCCGCGGGGCTTTACGTTCTCGCGGATGAAGGTGATGGTAGATTCGAGCGGCGTTCCCGGTCCGAAGATGGCCGAGACGCCGTTCTCTTTTAATTTCGGCTGGTCTTCGTCAGGGATGGTGCCGCCGAGGATGAGGAGGATGTCTTCGGCTTTTTGCTCGCGAAGGAGCTGCACGATGCGTGGGACGATGACGTTGTGCGCGCCGGAGAGGATGGAGAGGCCGATGCAATCGACGTCTTCCTGGATGGCGGCGGAGACGATCATCTCCGGGGTTTGGCGAAGACCGGTGTAGATGACTTCCATGCCGGCGTCGCGGAGAGCGCGAGCTATGATTTTTGCGCCGCGATCGTGGCCGTCGAGACCAGGTTTAGCGACGAGGACGCGGATTGGAGGCTTAGCATGCATCGAGGTGAGTATAACCGGGGTCGCTGAGGGTTGGCTTTCTTCGCCGATCAAACCACAGCGCAGTAGTACGAGCGAGTCGTGATGATTCAGCCGCGTGTTGGGCTGTCGAGCTTGATGCGATGGAATCCGCCGTCACATTTTTTTTTTGTAGACGAGGCGATACATGCAGAGACGGATGGAGCGCTTGCGCAGATGACGGGCATGGGTATCAAGTATAGCTTTAGAGAATGACGATGGACCGTGTCGAGGCGCACCGATTATTTTTTGCGAAGTTGATAACAGCGAATGCCGGGATCGCTCCGGGAAGTGAGATCGAGGGTGCGCTGGCGTCGATTCCGCGTGAGCAATTTGTTGGGCCGCCGCCGTGGAAGATCTATACCCGTTCGGGATATGTTGAGTCTCCTGCCGATGATCCAGCGCTTCTGTATCAGGACCTTGTGGTTTCGCTCGGGGGTGAAGGGCCTTTCAACAATGGGCAGCCGACGTTGCATGCTTTCTGCATTGCAGCTTTGGAGCTAAAGAAAGGCGAACGGGTCATCCAGGTCGGCGCAGGCACTGGATATTACACGATGGTGCTCGCCAAGCTGGTGGGGGAGAACGGGGTGGTGGATGCCTACGAGGTTGTGCCGGAGTTCGTGCGGCGTGCGGTGAATAATCTGTGTGAGTTTCGTTATGTCACGGTGCATGCGAGGTCCGGAGCGGAGGGGCCGCTACCGGAGTGTGATGTTATTTACGTCAATGCCGGGGCGACTGGTCCGCTGGATGTTTGGCTTGACGCTTTGCGTCCGAAGGGGAGGCTTCTGTTTCCGATGACTCCGTCGGAAGGGATTGGGGCTATGCTGCTGGTCACGAAGCAGGAGAATGGAGGGTTCGCGGCCCGGTTTCTGCTGCAGGTTCAGTTTGTTCCCTGCATTGGGGCTCGGGATGAGACGGTAGAGCGAAGGCTTTCCGAGGCATTTCGCAATGGCGGATGGGCGAAGGTGAAGACGCTGCATCGAAATGACTCGCCTGATGAGAGCTGCTGGTTCGCAGGAAATTGCTGGTGGCTTTCCACTCAAGAAATCGATGCGTCATCGAGGCAATAGCTATGTTCGCCAGGGATAGCCCCATGCATTGCATAAGGCGCGATGCATGGGGCTCTGTTTTGTGTAATTAGTAGTCTTCGTCGTCGCCGATGGGCATGCCGGGTGGGGCTTCGATGGGTTTGGCGGGGACGAACTTGGTGGGATCGCGTTCGAACTCGTTGATGCGGTCGATGAGTGCGGCGCGGTGGATAGCTTCGGCGGTATCTGTTGGTGGTGGGGTGGTGGTGAGTTCTTTGAGAACGTCGGCGATGTGAGAGCGGGCGATAGCGCGAGCCTGACTAGAAGTAGCCGGGTTAACGGCTAGTGCAAGCATCGCTTCGAGGGCACGGAACTCGACTGCGCGCTCGACCTCGGAGGACATGGTGTGGCCCGCTTCGGGGCGCTCGGCGACTGTTTTGGAGATGGCCTCGAGGACACCGCGGAGCGAAGGTGAGTCGGGAACGCGCATGTGGTACTCGATGAGGCGCGAGGCGCGTGCAGGGTCGAGGAGGAGTGCGAGAGTCAAGTCGGCGGAGGACTCGGCGGCGGCGATGGGATCGAAGGTGAGGCCAGTGTGTGAGGGGAAGGATTCGCGAGTGCGCTCGAGGCCGGGAGGGCGCGGCGGCAGAATTTGCAGGAGCGATTCGGGAAGGGTGAGGGTCTCGGGTGAGAGGGTTTTTAGAACGGCGGTAAGAGCTTTTTTCTGCTCTTCGGGAGAGACGATCCTGGTGATGAGCTGGCCGTCGTCGCGGAGAGCGTAGCGGTAGTCGAGGCCACCGATCTCTTTGGAGGCGGCTTCGGTTTGGTAACGCTCGAAGAGATAGAGGGGAACGAGGGTGTCTTCGAGTTGAGCTAGAGGGGTTCCGATTTTGATGGCATTTTCGCCGAAGCGCTTAAGAGCTGCGGTACGGATGGTCATGACGCGGGTGAGTTCGTCGGCGGGATCGGTGCCGTTGTCCCAGAGGTGCGAGTGGGGATGTGCGCCGCCGAGTGGACGGGAGTCTTCGTCGGTGATGAAGATGAGGCCAGTCTTCTCGCTCGCGGTCAGGATGGCGTTGAGCGCTGCGGGGTCTTCGGTGGGTTTGTTGGATTTATCGAATTCGCGGTAGCCGTAGTCGATGGCGACCTTGTCCCAGATGCCGATGTTG
>JBEKGF010000048.1:0-34540 GCA_050012935.1 Edaphobacter sp.
AGGTCGGGGGAGGTGAGTTGGACAGGCCAGTTGTTTTCGTGGCAGAGGGCTGCTACTTCGCCGGAGTCGGTGGCGATGACGACGCTGTTGAGCTGGGGGCAGGCGCTGGCGGCCTCGAAGACCCAGGCAAGCATCGGTTTGCCTGCGATGGTGCGAAGGACTTTACGGGGCAGGCGGGTGGAGGCCAGACGCGCGGGAATGACTCCGAGGACTGTCGTGCGCGGAGTCTCCGCGGAGTTGGAGGCAGACTGGGAATCAGGCTGAGAATCAAGTATGATGGAATCTGGCTGTGCCGTGGCGATGTCTCTTTCCTCGAGAGAGTTTTCTGCCGGCGTAACCCTTTTCAACACAACGGCGGCGTAGCTCAGATGGTTAGAGCGACGGACTCATAACCCGTAGGTCGGCAGTTCGATTCTGCCCGCCGCCACCAAAGTGTTAGTGCTGGTTTCCGGCCAACTGTTACGGTTCGAGAGTATCATTTTGAGTACGGGATGCGTCTAATCCGTACTGCCGGGGTGCCCCGGATGGAGTGGCTCTAACTATGCCTAAGATTTCGAAGATTCTGCTGCTCGCGGTGTCGGTGGTTCTGGTGGTTACGGTTTTTCTCGGTGTGAACTCGACTGGCGTCAATGCTGCGACCGAACCCCAGGATGGCGCTTACCGGCAGATCAATGTGTACAGCGAGGTTCTGCGGCATATCCAGACGGACTATGTGGAGCAGCCGAACATCAAGCTGGTGACCAATGGCGCGCTGCGCGGACTGCTGGAGTCACTGGATGCGGACTCGAGCTATCTGACGCCTGAGGATTACAAAGCGTATAAGGCGGACAAGGGCGGCAAGGCGCAGGTGGGAATCAACGTTTCAAAACGCTTTGGGTATGCGTCGGTGGTTTCGGTGGTTCCGGGAAGCCCGGCAGACAAGGCGAACCTCAGCGATGGCGACATTATTGAGGCGATTGGACCTGCAGATACGCGGGATATCTCGCTGGCGATGATTCAGTTGCTGCTGGAGGGACAGCCGGGTACGGACCTAACTCTTTCGGTGGTACGACAGTCTGCCCATAGGGCGGCTCCGGACAAGATTGTGATGACGCGGGTTGCGCCGTCGCTGGCGCCGGTTGGGGAGACGATGTATGAGAACTCGTCGATTCTTTATTTGAAGCCGGGGATTCTGGATCACGACCACGTGCAGCAGATTGAGACGAAGCTGAAGAGCATGCAGAAGGCGGGGAACAAGAAGATTCTGCTTGACCTGCGCGATGTTGCCGCAGGAGATATGACCGAGGCGACGCGGCTGGCGAACTTCTTTTTGAAGGACGGCACGATCGCGATACTGGAGGGGCAGAAGGTTGAGAAGCAGACGTTTACGGCAGATGCTGCGAAGGCTGTGAATCCGACGGCTCCGCTGGTGGTTCTGGTGAATCGTGGAACTGCTGGACCGGCTGAGCTGGCTGCGGCTGCACTGCTGGATAACAAGCGTGCTGACCTGGTGGGCGAGAAGACGTTTGGAGAAGGCGCTGAGCAGAAGACGTTTGAGCTGCCGGATGGCGCGGCGCTGATTCTTTCGATAGCGAAGTATGAGTCGCCCTCGGGTAAGAAGCTGCAGGATGAGGGGGTTACGCCGGGTATGGTGGTTGCGTCGAACCTTGACCAGGCTGGCGCAATCGACGAGGACGAGGCGGCGACTGAGAACCAGGTGACACCGGCCAAGCCGACTGTGACTGTGGATGAGCAGCTTTCGAAGGCGCTTGCCCTGCTAAAGAGCAAGGCTGCTTAGCTGTATTTTGGGCGTTGCCTGCAGTCTCTAAGACGATGGCGAACCGTGCTATTGTGAAAGGGCGTGCAGAGCCTATACAGCCGCGAAAACCGGCCGGTTGAAACGGAAGAGATGCCGCGGTGGAGACGGATTCTTCGCCGGGCTACGCTCAATGGGCCGGACTATCCAAGTCGCCGCATGGCACGGCGGGTCACGTTTTTTGCGCTGCTTGGGTTGTCTGCGGTTTTTGGAGCGCTGTGCGGGTTGATGCTGATCTATTCGATCGACCTGCCGCAGATGGACGACCTGGCGCGGTATCACCCCAACACGACAACTGAGTTGCTTGATGTCCACGGGAAGGCCTTCGGATCGTTTGCGCTGGAGCGCCGCGTGGTGTTACCGTATGCGGATTTTCCGCCGGTGCTGCGGCAGGCGATTATTTCGATCGAAGACAAGAGCTTTGAGCGCA
The DNA here is from genome assembly GCA_050012935.1 of Edaphobacter sp. Lineage (GTDB taxonomy): Bacteria > Acidobacteriota > Terriglobia > Terriglobales > Acidobacteriaceae > Edaphobacter. Next base: position 2,226 of record JBEKGF010000048.1, read on the forward strand.
ACTGGGGCGTGAACCTGATTCGGGCCGTGGGGGCGGCTTACCGGGATCTGCATTCGAGTGGGAGGACGCAGGGCGCATCTACGTTGACGATGCAGCTTGCGCGGAATCTGTTTCTCTCGAATGAGAAGACCTATGGGCGGAAGATCCAGGAGGTTTTTCTCTCGGTACAGATTGAGCGGAGGTTTACCAAGCAGCAGATCTTCGAGCTTTATGCGAACCAGATCTACCTGGGGCATGGGACGTATGGGTTTGAGGCGGGATCGGAGTTTTACTTCAACAAGCATGTGAAGGATCTGCTGCTGCCGGAGGCTGCTCTGCTGGCGGCGCTGCCGAAGGGGCCGGAGGCTTACTCGCCGCTGAAGTATCCCGAGCGGGCGTTGCGACGGCGGAATCTTGTGATCAGTGAGATGCTGGGTGACGGCAAGATCACGGTCGCGCAGGCAAATGCGGCGACGGCGGCACCCCTTGGGCTGCATCTGGAGGCGCCGGCTAATAGTGTGGCTCCGTACTTCGTTGAAGAGGTGCGGCGGCAGTTGGAGAAGCAGTACGGCGTGGAACAGGTGCATGGCGCGGGGCTTCGCGTGTATACGACGCTTGACCTGGATCTGCAGCAGGTGGCGAATAAGGCTGTTTTGGACGGCACGGCGACTTATGAGAGGCGGCATGGGTGGAAGGGAAGGCTCGCGAATGTCGTGCTCGAGGGAGCGGATGTGGAGAGTTACCGGCATCCCGATTGGGTGCAACCGCTGGACAAGGGCATTTACGTTCACGGCGTGGTGACGACGGTGGCCGCGAAGAAGGTTGTGGTCAAGGTGGGCGTCCAGAAGCAGGCGGCGTTGACGCCAGACGACTGGAAGTGGACGCAGAACCAGGATGGCGATGGTTTTCTGCGGACGGGCGATGTGGTTTATTTGCGGATCGAGAGCAGTTTGCCGGACGGGACGCTGCATGCTTCGCTGCAACAGGACTCGGGTGCGCAGGCTTCGATGATGGCGGTGGACAATGCGACCGGAGATGTTCTGGCGATGGTCGGCGGCCGCGATTTTGAGTTGTCGCAGTTCAATCGGGCTACGCAGGCGCAGCGGCAGGTGGGGTCGTCGTTCAAACCGTATGTTTATACGACGGCGATTGAGAATGGCGCGAAACCTACGGACATCATTGTGGATGGGCCGGTCACGTTTTCGTCGGCCAGCGGTCCGTATACGCCGCATAACTACGAGCCGAACTACAAAGGGGCGATGACGCTGCTGGAAGCCTTTGCGGAGTCGAGAAACATTCCGGCGCTGAAGCTGGCGGCACGGTATGGGATTGGCAAGGTGATTGAGACCGCGCGGCGGTTTGGGGTGACGAGCAATCTTCCGCTGGCCCTGCCGGTGGCGATTGGAGCGGCGGATATTACGCTGGCGGAGCAGGTGGGGGCTTACAGCGTGTTTCCGAATGATGGAATACGGATTGAGCCGCGCTATATTCGCAAGGTGACTCAGGCGGATGGTCTGCCGCTGGATGAGGCTCCGGGTGAGGTGACGGAGGTCGTTTCAGTTGAGACGGCGCGTACGATGATGCAGTTCCTGCAGGCGGTGGTGCAGCATGGGACGGCTGCTTCGGCTTCCCAGTTGAAGCATCCTCTGGGCGGCAAGACGGGCACGACAAATGATTTCACGGATGCGTGGTTTATCGGGTTTTCGCCTTCGGTAACTTGCGGGACGTGGATTGGGTACGACGACCGGCAGTCGCTGGGCGAGAAGGAGACGGGCGCGCATGCCGCATTACCGATGTGGATGGATTTTATGCGGGTTGCGATTGCGAATAAGCCGAACGAGGCGTTTGCAACGGCGGGTGCTCCGCAGAAGAAGCTGGATGTGCCGTTGAGTCCTGCCGGTGTCGCTAAACCTGCGGAGCAATCCGTGGCGAAGACGGATGAGGCTGATCCAGATGCTCCGGAGGGTGGTGGGGAGACGCCGAAGCAGCCTGCTGCACCTGCCAGTGCTTCTCCTGTTGCTCCTTCGAATGGTTCTTCGCCTGCGGCGGCCCGGGCGATGGATAAGGCAGCTCCGGTTGTTACGGATGCTCCTGCTGCTCCTCATGCGGCGCCTGCGAAGCCTTTGCCGAGCGGCGACGGGAAGGGGCCTATTGTGCCAGCGAAGCCGGTTGACGATGGCCGGAGCGGGGTTTCGAAGCCACCGCCCGACACAAACTGAAGAAGCGTTTTGCCGTGGCGACGTCGCGGCCTATCTGTTCGCGCAGGGCTTCGGGGTTTGGCCAACGGATTTCGTCGCGCAGGCGGCGCAGGAATGTCAGAGTGAGCGGCGTTTGCTCGTCGAGAGCGATGGGGTGGAAGTTGAGCAGGTGGGATTCGACGGTGAAGGAGTCGGCTCCGAAGGTGGGACGGTTTCCGACATTGGTGACGGCGTCGAATGTTTCGCTGTGGGAGTTTTCGCCGATCGTCATCGAGGTGATGTAGACGCCGTTTGCGGGTAGCAGTTCGGCGTAGGGCGCGAGATTGATGGTGGGGACGGTGTAGCGCGTGCCGTAGCCGCGACCCGATGCGGGTGTGCCGGTGATTGCGAAGGGGGCGCCCAGGAACGCGCGGACGTGGGAGACGTCGCCGTTTGCGATGAGTTGCCGGATTGTGCTGGAAGAGATTGCCTGGCGGCGGATGGTTTGCGGCGCGTAGACGCGGACGCTGAAGCCCAGTTCGCGGCCGAGTGTTTCGAGACTCTCGATGCCAGCCTCCGCGTGATGGCCGAAGCGGAAGTTTTCGCCTTCATGGAGTTCGGTGACGTGCAGGGCCTGTTGCAGGATGCTGGTAGCGAAGGTACGGGCCGACATCTTCGAGAACTCTTCGGTGAAGGGCAGGACGAGTACGATATCGATTCCGGTTGAGGCGAGGAGCTGCAGCTTTTCGGCGAGCGGTGTGATGAGTGGCTGGCTCGATTCGGGCCGGATGACGCGCGCGGGATGCGGATCGAAGGTGATGGCGATCGATTGGATGCCGAGGGCGCGGGCGCGCGCGACGACCTCGGCGATCACCCAGCGGTGGCCGCGGTGCACACCGTCGAAGTTGCCGATGGTGGCGACGGAGGGGCCGAAGTCTGCGGGGATTTCGGCGAGTTGGCGGAGTATCTGCATCAGGCGATCTCGAAGTTGATCTGCTGGCCGTCGTAGGCCAGACGAATGTGGGGCGGGAGCGTGGCGTTGGTTGCGTCGTGATCGAGCTCGTGGCCCATGTGAGTGAAGAAAGCGCGTTTGGGTTTGATCTGCTCGACGATGGCAACAGATTTTTCGAGGTGCGAGTGACTGGGATGCGGATTGTGACGCAAGGCATCGACGATCAGGACGTCGAGATTGTTCAGAAAAGGCAGACTCACGTTGGGAATGTCGCTCATATCGGTGAGGTAGGCGGCGCTGCCGAAGCGATAGCCGGTGATCTCTTCCCGACCGTGAGTGACGGGGATTCGCTGGAAGCAGGCGCCGAAGAGTTCGGTTCCGGAGCCGGGGGTTGGATCGATGCGATGAATCTCGACTCGCGCGCTGGTCGGGTAACGGTCTTCCTTGCGAAAGGTGTACTCGAAGATGCGCTCGATGTTGCTGGCTGTGGCGTCGTCGGCGTAGATGGGGAGATCGTGTTTGGCTTGAAAGCTGAGTGGGCGGAGGTCGTCGAAGCCCATGATGTGATCGGCGTGGCCGTGGGTGTAGAGGACGGCGTCGACGCGGCGAATATCTTCGCGCAGGGCCTGGGCGTGGAAGTCGGGGCCTGTGTCGATGAGAACCGTGCGGCCGTTGTAGGCGAGACGGATGGATGGGCGCGTGCGGCGGTTGTGGGGGTCGGGCGAGGTGCAGACGGCGCAGTCGCAGCCGAGCGTCGGGACTCCCATTGAGGTGCCGGTGCCAAGGAAGGTGAGGGTAGCTTCCATCGATTAGCGGACGATCTTTGGACCCGAAGGACCAGTTGGGCCTGAACGTGCGGCAGCGGGGGCTTTGGCCGCGGCGGAACGGGCCAGGGCCTGCGTGATCTCGAGGAAGGCCATTCGCAGTTCAAAGAGCGCGCTGTCGAGGAGGCGAGCCTCGTCTGCGGAGAGGTTGCCTTTGGTCTTCTCTTCGAGCACGGCGAGCATATCGATGCTTTGGCGCGCGCCAAGGATGTCCACCTGCGGCTGCTGGCCTTCGCGGGTTGCGCCGCCGAGTTGCACAATTGCAGACATGTAGACGGACTGAACCAGCTGGTCGAAGTTCATTTCGGGCGGGTGGTCCATGCCGGGATTGGCTGAGCGAATGGCGGTGTCGAGCCGGTCTGCGGTCATCTCGTAGGCGCGGCGAGCCTGGTCATTTTGCTCGGCAGTGGGCGGGGGCGGAAGCTCCGGCTCAGGTGCGGTATCCGGTGGAGTGGCAGCTGTGGGGGATGGTTCCGTTGCTGCTGGAGCCGATGTGGCCGAAGCACGCTCTTCCCGCTCGGGTGAAGGGTCGGCGTCGGGGCGCAGCTCGCCGTCCATGGTGAACTTGCGGCGGTCGGTGACGACGAAGGGTTTGTTTTGTTCGGGCATGGTTACACTCTTTCCGATTCAGATGCGGCGCGCAGGGTTGGAGGTGCGGCAGGCGAGAAGGGAAGTGACACCGGGACGGCGACTCCCCCGGGGTAATGAATAGGGGTGCCTCGATCGAGGGCCTCACGGCGTACATAGCCAAGGGCAAGTTGTATGGGCTCGCCGTGATCGCCTAAAGGAATTGCGGCAACGCTGGTCAGTTCGCCGGCCGGTTTGCCGTCTGCTTCGAGCGGCGCACCCGATGCAGGCAAGTCTCCTTTGAGGAGGAAGCCGCTGAAGGTGCGATGAACGTTGCCACGGGAGCGGATGCGCTCGACGATCTCCTGACCGAGGTAGCAGCCTTTGTTGAAGTGGAGAGCGCGAGTTTGTCCGGTCTCCTGCGGGAGTTCGCGGGCCTTCTCGGTGTTGCGGATGTCGGTGCCGTAGAGCGGGGTGCCTTCGAGGATTCGCAGCCATTCAAGGCTTTGGGGTTCGCAGGGCGGGGCGCCGGCTTTTCGGAGTGTGCCGGCGAGTCTTTGGATGGTTTCGGAGTCCGTCCATAACTCGAACTTCAGCACCAAAGGACTGTAGGCATGGATGACGGTGATATTGGCGGCGTTCCACGCGATGGTTCGTGTTGTGAGGGGTTCGAGTCCTTCGACGTTGAGGCCGATCTGAGCGAGCAGGGAAGGTGCCTGTGGGCCGATGACTTCGAGGCCTGAACGAGTGCTCGCGATGTCAGCGAGCTCCACGTCGTCCATGATGATGAAATGTTCGAGGAACGCGATGAGGCCGGGTATCCGGGATGAAGCCGTTTCGAGCAAGAGAGCGGCCAATTCCGCAAAGACGGTAGCGTCGCCCTGGATGCGTCCCTGGGCGTTCAGGAAGAAGTTGTAGGCGCCTTCGCCGTCGTTCAACGGCTGGATTGCATTGGTGACCATGCCGTTGAGCCAGCGGACGCGATCCTCTCCGGTAACGCGGATCCACCCTGTTTGTTCCAGTTGCGCTACTGCTGCCGTCTGAAGCAGAGCGGCAAGCTGGGCGGCAGGACCGGATGTTGACCGGGTTGCAATCTCGGACTGTGCGGGAGGGGTCATGGCGAGCGATGCGAAAAACTCTCGTACACTTGATTATAGCGGTGGATTGAGAGGGATATGTTGGAGCGAAGAGTTGTTGGCGGAGGGAGAGGCTGGATGAGGTGGATTGCCGGCGTGGCCCTGTCTGCGGTGAGTTATGCGTGCCTTGCGGGGCAGACCGCAGCTCCTAATGCCGATCAGTCTGCGGGGCAGTCTGCCGCGCCAGCTACGACACAGGCTCCGATGACGAAGGAGCAGGCGAAGGAGCTCTTTCGCTCGGTCGATGAGATTCTCAGCTTTGCCAGCGCCGATACCAACCTGCCTATTGAGCATAAGGTGAAACGCAGGTTGATCTCGCGGGATGAAGTGACCCGCTATCTTCGAGGGAAGTTCGACGAGGATGAAGAGACGAAGCGGATGGAGCGCTCCGAGATTGTGCTGAAGAAGTTCGGCCTGCTCGATCGCGACTTTCACCTGGGTCCATTCCTTCTCTCTCTGCTGACGGAGCAGATCGCGGGGTTTTACGACAATAAGACGAAGACCGTGAATCTGCTGGACTGGATCGAGCCGGAAGACCAGAAGCCGGTGTTGGCACATGAGCTGACGCACGCCCTGCAGGACCAAAGGGTTGGGCTGATGAAATGGTCTTCGGTGAGTTTGAATGGGGCTTCGCACAACGTGCAGGAAGACAACCGTCATTTGCAGGTTGATGAGGCGGACACTGCCCGGAGTGCCGTTGCCGAGGGCCAGGCGATGGCTGTCTTTGTCGACTACACGCTGCGATCGAGCGGAAAGACGCTTGCGGATTCGCCGGAGATTATGGATCGGTTGAAGGACCAGGTGGCCGATACGAGCGGGTCTCCGGTGATGGCGCGGGCTCCGCTGCTATTGCAGGAATCGCTGATGTTTCCTTATACCGATGGATTGAACTTCGAGCAGGCGATTCTGGTGAAGGCGGGCAAGGAGGCTGCGTTTGCTGGAACCCTGGCCAATCCGCCGTCTTCGAGCTTCGAGATTATCCACCCTGAGGCGTATATGGCGCATGCTCCGGTGCCTGTGGTGCGGTTGCCGGATATTCATCCTCTGCTCGATGCTGATTACACACCGTACGATATCGGCGTGATGGGCGAGCTCGATGTGCGAATGCTGATTGAACTTTTTGGCGGCCACGAGATGGCCGATGCGCTCGCTCCGGCGTGGAATGGCGGTGCTTATTATGCCGCGCAACGAAAGTCGGCCGTGACCGCTGCTGAGAAGGAGTCGACGGCTTCGCTGGGATTAATCTACTACTCGCGATGGAAAAATCGAGACTCGGCGCGGTCGTTCCTGCACACTTATGCGGCGCAGATTCCGAGGAAATACTCCGATGTGCAGGAGCGGAAGGCGGATGAGACGGGAGATCAGGAACAGGTCTTTTCGACCAGCGAGGGCGATGTTCTGATCTCACTGTCTGGAACGGGTGTCTTCATCAGCGAAGGGTTTGATCTTGCGCTTGCACGGAAGCTGCGCAACCTGATCACCACCGCCCAACCTGAGGGGCCGATGCGCCAGGCGGCTGCTGGGCCGTTGCATGAGCCGACGCTCTCGATCGCGCGCGCGCTTGCCTCGTATGGCGCCGTGAACGCTGACGCGCTGCGACGATATACTTCCAGAGGGTCAACGATAACGGACAGCGTCCGCTAAGGGGAGCACAGAGTTTGAAGAAGGCAGAGATTGGCATTATTGGAGGCAGTGGCCTATACGCCATGCCTGGGCTTACCAACGTGAGTGAAGAACGCGTGGCAACACCATTCGGGGACCCCTCCGATGCGTTTGTTCTGGGCGAGCTTGAGGGCCGCCGGGTGGCGTTTCTCGCAAGACATGGCAGAGGCCATCGAATCCTGCCGAGCGAGCTGAACTTCCGCGCGAATATCTTTGCGATGAAGATCCTGGGGGTTGAGCGGATACTCTCCGTCTCGGCTGTCGGTTCGCTGAAAGAGGAGCATAAACCGACTGACTTCGTTATCGCCGATCAGTTTATCGACCGCACCTATGCGCGGGTCTCAACTTTTTTTGGCGACGGCATTGTGGCGCATGTGGGATTTGGCGATCCTGTGTGCGCGACGGTGGCCTCGGTCTTCAAAAAAGCTTGCGACGCTGTAGGGGTGGTGAGCAAGAACGGTGGAACCTACGTGTGCATGGAGGGGCCGCAGTTCTCAACTCGCGCAGAGTCGAATCTGTATCGCAGCTGGGGAGCGGACGTGATCGGAATGACCAACCTGCAGGAGGCGAAGCTGGCCCGCGAGGCTGAGATCTGCTATGCCACGATGGCGATGGTCACCGACTACGACTGCTGGCGGGAAGGCCATGACGACGTCACCATCGAGCAGGTGATCGCTGTTGTGCATCAGAATGCCGATAGCGCAGCCAAGGTTGTGCGCTCTGCCGTTGCTGCGATGCCGGCAGAAAAAAGCTGCGGCTGCGGCGATGCGCTCAAGTACGCCATTCTGACGGACCGCAAGGCGATTCCTGCCGAGACACGGAAGAAGCTTTCAGTTCTGCTGGATAAATATTTTGAATAGATTTTCTTCATGGATTTGTATCTTGGTTAGTTACAAATTGAATTATTGTATGCAAAGGAGTTTATGGCAATTCTCGTTGTAGGTTCGGTTGCGTTCGATAGCATTGAAACCCCACACGGCAAGGTAGACCACTGTCTTGGCGGCGCGGCGACGCACTTCGCCCTTGCGGCAAGTTACTTCACGCCCGTCCGTGTGATTGCGGTCGTTGGAAAGGACTTCACTGCGGAGCATGAGGCGGTTCTGACGCGGCGCGGCATCGATACGCGGGGCATCGAGCGCTCGAACGGGCTCAGCTTTCACTGGACCGGGTCTTACTCGGGCAATATGGATGAGGCGAAGACGCTGGGAACCGATTTGAATGTCTTCGAGACCTTCGAGCCGAAGATTCCAGATTCCTACAAGGACAGCGAGTATCTCTTTCTTGCGAACATCGATCCCGTACTGCAGGCACGGGTCCGCAGCCAGATGTCGAATGCTCGGATGGTGTGCGGGGACACGATGAACTACTGGATTGCCGATCACGCGGCGAATCTTGCCAAGGTCCTGCGGGAGCTCGATGTGTTGCTGATCAATGATGGCGAGGCACGTATGCTGGCAGGCGAGCGGAACCTTGTGCTTGCTGCGCAGAAGGTGTTAAGTATGGGGCCGAAGACGTTGGTGGTTAAGCACGGCGAGTACGGCGCTACTGCGTTCTTCGGAGAGCGGTCGTTTTCCGGAACCAAGTTGTCACTGCCGTTTCGCGCACCGGCGCTTCCGCTGGCGGAGGTCGTCGATCCCACGGGCGCGGGCGATTCGTTTGCGGGAGGTTTTTATGGCTATCTTGCATCGCAGCCTGAACTGACGCCCGCGGTCTTTCGCACGGCGATGTTTTACGGCGGGGTGATGGGCTCCTTTGCGGTCGAACGCTTTGGTACGGAACGCCTACAGAACGTAACGCAACAGGAGATTGACGAACGCTTCAAATTATTCCGGGAGATCTCGCACCTTGAGCATCCGCGCGACTAGATCGTCGAGAGGCCGCAGGCCGGGGGGAGCGGCCAATGCTGTTCCTGCGGCCGTTCCGGCGAACCCCGATGAGGTACGGCCGGCATCACGCGAGGACATCTTGCCGTTTGCGCTGGCGTCGGTTCTGCTTTCGCTGATCGCGTTGATGATCTCTTTTTCGCGTGGCTATCTCTTGTTGTATGGCGACGCAGTGGCGCATTTGGGGATTGCGCGGCGTATTCTGGACTCGCGCAACCCTGGACTGATTCAGCTTGGCGGAGTGTGGCTGCCGCTTCCCCATTTGTTGATGCTTCCGTTCGTGCAGAAGCTGGAGTGGTGGCAAAACGGGCTCGCTGGGGCCTGGCTTTCACTGCTCTGCTACATCGCGAGCGTTGCAGGATTTTACCGGCTGGCGCGGTATCTGCTGGTGCCGCGCTGGGCCGTTGCGGCGGCCTTGTTTTATGCGCTGAACCCCAGCCTGTTGTATCTGGCAACGACGGCGATGACGGAGCCGCTCTTTCTCGCTCTCGTGATCTGGATGACGCTGCTTACCGTTGAGTGCGTTGCTGCGATTCATGCGGCGCGTCCGGCGGTCGTCGCCCGGCGCTTGACGCTCATTGGGATTTTTATTCTGGCAGCGGTCTATACGCGGTACGATGGCTGGGTTCTTGGAGCAATCGTGTGGTGCGTCCTTACGTTTACGCTGTGGCGCAAGCGCGATGTGTGGCGGAAGGTTGCTCCCTCGTTCGTTTTGTTCACGCTGCTTGCGATTGTGGGGCCGCTCGGCTGGCTGGCGTTCAACCAGCACTTCTTCCACGACCCATTGGATTTTCTCCGTGGTCCCTATTCGGCTTCTGCTATTGAAAAGAAGACCTCGGCGCCTGGGTCGGAGCACTATCACGGTTGGCACAGTCCCTTCTGGGCGCTGGTTTACTACACTCGCACAGCGCAGTTGGATGCGGCTTTCTGGGAGACCGGCTTTCTGGTGATGACTGCCGCAATTGGCGGCTTGGCGATTGCCATTCGGCGCAGACTGGCGTTGCCGGCAATTCTACTTTGGACGCCGCTTCCGTTTTATGTTTACTCGGTGGCGTATGGCTCGGTGCCGATCTTTATTCCGCAGCTATGGCCGCACTCTTATTACAACTCTCGCTATGGGATGGAGATGCTTCCGGCGCTCGCACTGTTTGGCATGATTGCCGTCGAATGGATTGAGAGTCGATGGAGTCAATCCCAGCCGCTCGCGAAGAGGGTGATGCAGCCGATTTTGCTGCTTCTCATTGCGTTGAATACGGTGGGCATCATGTATTCCACTCCGCTCGTGTTGAAAGAGGCAATGGTCAATTCGACTACGCGGGTTGCGTTTGAGGGTGCGATTGCCCGTCAGTTACGGACTCTTCCTGCGGGGTCGAGCATTCTGATGTACAACTCGGACCATGTGGGCGCGTTGCAGGTTGCGGGGATTCCGCTGCGACAGACCGTCAACGAGGGAGATTACGACAGCTTTCACGCTGCTCTTGCCGCGCCTGCCGATCATGCTGCGTATGTCGTCGCAATCGCCGGCGATCAGGTGTCGGCGGCCGTTGCGGCGCATCCCGAAGGCCTTACCGAACTGACGATTTTGTGTACCAGCGGCCAGCCCTGCGCCCGTATTTACAGGTCAGACCGCGTGGCTCCTGCGCCACCGGGCAGGTGAGGCACAATAGAGGAATGATGCCTTTCGTCAAAGCGCATGCTTGCGGCAATGACTTTCTTATCATGGAAGAAACGCTGGCCGGCCGGCGGCATGCCGATCTTGCGCGCAAACTCTGCGCAAGAAACACGAGCATTGGCGCCGACGGGATTGAGTTTCTGGAACGCAAGGCGAACGGAGATTTTTTTCTGCGGCTGTTCAATGCGGATGGCAGTGAAGCGGAACTCTCGGGAAATGGAACGCGCTGCGTGGCTGCGTGGCTGGCCAGCAGCGAGGGGAGACAGAGTGTCGAGTTGGGAACTCACGGCGGTCTGCGCGCTTGCCGGGTGATGGAGGCTGCCGATCCGCTTTACTTGATTGAGAGCGAGATGGGCGTTCCCCGCGTGATGCCGCGCACGATCGAACTGCCTGGAACCGGCAATGTGGCTGGCGCGATGGTCAACGTTGGGAATCCGCACTTCGTTCTTTTTGCCGACAACGACGACTTCAGCGCGCACGGACTTGGCTGGCAGGAGCTTGGAGCGAAGATTAGCGTCAGCCCGCTCTTCCCGCACGGGACCAACGTTGAGTTTGTTCGCGTACTGTCCTCGTCGGAGATAGCGTTCCGCATCTTTGAGCGCGGGTGTGGGCCGACTACCTCCTCCGGCACGGGCACATGCGCCTCTTCTGCTGCTGCGATGGCGCTGCGTGGTGTCGATCGCGAGCTTACCGCTACGGCCGAGGGCGGAGCGCAACGAACGGCCTGGCCTGCAAATGATGCGGTGATGCTGCTTACGGGACCGGCTGAGATTATCTGCTGTGGGGAGATTGCGGGTCTGTGACGAATTCATTGAAACCTGCAATTAAGCCACGGGGGCTGCGTCCGGGCGCGACTCTTGCGATTCTTTCGCCGGCGAGCACGCCGAAGGCTGACCTTGTGCATGGAGGGATCGCTCATTTGCAAGCGCTTGGCTACAAGACGGTTCTTGGTGGGCATGCGCTCGACAGAGGTCCACTGTATTACGCGGGGACGATCGAAGATCGTCTGGCCGATCTGCACTCAGCCTTTGCGGATACAGCGGTTGATGGCATTGTCTGTGCACGCGGGGGATGGGGTTCCGCGGAGCTGCTTCCCTATCTCGATGCTGCGCTGATTCGTGCCAATCCCAAGGTGTTTGTGGGATACAGCGATCACACGTCGCTTCATTGCTGGTTGCGCACCGAGGCAAATCTTGTCACGTTTTATGGGCCGATGGTGGCTGCGGATTTTTCGCGCGATGATGGCGTCGATTTGAAAAGTTGGAGTCACAGTCTCCAGGGTGATAGTTCGTGGTCGCTTGGAGATGGGGATGGCCTTCGCGTCCTTAGGCCTGGCGTAGCGCGCGGTCTATTGAATGGCGGCTGTATCTCAATTTTTGTTGAGGCGCTCGGCACGCCGTATGCTCCGCGGATTGAGAGCGACAGTATTCTTTTCCTCGAAGATATTGGCACGAAGCCTTACCAGTGGGACCGGATGCTGCTTCACCTCAAGTATTCCGGATTGCTGGAGAAGGTGACCGGAATTGTCTTTGGCGACATGCGGCAGTGCATCACGGCTGAAGAGGAGGAGTATCTCGATCGCGCTATTCTTCATTCGCTTCGTGATTTTGAAGGACCGATCGCCATCGGACTACGCAGCGGGCATGTAGGAGCTTCCAATGTTACGCTGCCGCTGGGGGTTGCGGCTTCGCTTGATCTGAGCGAGACCGGGAATCCGCGAATGCACCTTCTCGAAGCTGCGGTAACGGTTTAGCCTTGAGCTTCTGAGTTATGCAAAATTCCAAACATATTCATCTGATCGGGATCTGCGGCACCGCGATGGCATCTCTTGCGGGCATGTTACAGCTTCAGGGACATCGGGTTACGGGCTCGGATACCGCCGCCTATCCACCGATGAGCGATCTGCTGACCAGTCTCGGCATACCGATTCGCGAGCCTTACGCGGAGAGGAATCTCGACCCGCGTCCGGATCTGGTGGTTGTCGGGAATGCTATTTCGCGCGGCAATGTTGAGCTTGAATACGTGCTTGATGCGCGGATTCCGTTTTGCTCCATGGCGGCGATTCTGCATGATGAGTTTCTCCCGGGACGCGAATCCCTGGTAGTCGCCGGGACTCATGGAAAGACCACGACGACGAGCATGCTTGCGTGGATCTACGAGGTTGCATCGCGGAAGAATCCTGCTCTTGCACCCTCTTTTCTCATCGGCGGCGTCGCGGAGAACTTCGGCACCAGCTTTATGGTGCGCTCCACGCGGCCGTTTCTTCTGGAAGGCGATGAGTACGATACCGCCTTTTTCGACAAGGGCCCTAAGTTTCTGCACTACTTTCCCGATGCGATCATTCTGACGCATGTCGAGTTCGATCATGCCGATATCTACGCGGATATTGATGCAGTCAAGACGGCTTTCAAGCGGCTTGTGAATCTGGTTCCACGCCGAGGCCGCATTGTTGCCTTTGGCGATAGCGACAATGTGAAGGAATGCGTTGCGAAGGCTTTCTGTACGGTCGAAAAGTATGGGTTCGGCTCGGATTGTCACTGGCGTGTGTCGAATCTGCGCCACGAAGGATCGTCGACACGATGGACGTTGTCTTGCGGAGGCTCTTCGTTTGCGGAACTCACGCTGCCAATGGCGGGTGAGCACAATGCTCTGAACGCTACGGCAACGGCGGCTCTTGCTGCAGGGCAGGGTGTGGCGATCGAGGCCATTGTCGAGGCGTTGGCGACCTTCAAGAGTGTGAAGCGCAGGCTTGAGGTTCGCGCTGTGGTCAACGGAGTTACGATCATCGATGACTTTGCACATCATCCCACGGCGATTCGCGAGACGCTGCGTGCTCTGCGTGAGTCTTATACGGGGCGTCGCATCTGGGCGGTTCTTGAGCCACGCTCGAATACATTGCGGCGAAATGTTTTTGAGGGCGAACTTGTCGAGAGTCTGGCTCTTGCCGACCGGGTCGTGGTGGCTGCGGTGTTCAAGTCGGAGAGTATTGCCCCGGCAGAGCGGCTGCATCCTGAACAGGTGGTTGCGGCTCTAAATGCGCGAGGAACACCGGCTGCGCTCTTCGCGGATGCCGATGCGATTGTGGAAGGAATTGTGTCCGAGTTGAAGGCCGGAGACGTGGTTGCGATTCTGTCGAACGGCGGCTTCGGCAACATCTATCAGAAATTACCTGCGGCAATTGCGGCTCGAACCACGATCACGTAAAGAGCCCGATCTGCAGGCGTACATGCGACTGCGGTATGCTCGAAAGTGGTATGTTTGCGACCTTCAAGATGCTTTTTGTCTATCTCGCGCTGGGTTCTGTAGCGGGGATTATCGGTATTCCGTATTCGCTGATGGTGGGGGATATCAACCTTCTTTACCGCGTGGCAATGTGGATTACGAACTCTGGTGTACGGGCTGCCGGCATCAGGATTGAGATGACCGGGTTGGAGAACGTTCCGGCGGGGCGCAGTTGTATCTTCATGAGCAATCATGTCTCGAACCTCGATCCGCCGGTTGAGCTTCCGATGTTGCCGGGCCGCAGTTCGGTGTTGCTGAAGAAAGAGTTGATGAGCATTCCGATTCTGGGGCGGGCGATGCGCATGGGGCAGTTTGTGCCGGTGGAACGTGGCAATCGCCGGGACGCGGCCAAGGCCAGCGTTGAAGCGGCTGCGGACGCGCTGCGGTCAGGGCTGCACATTCTTGTTTATCCCGAGGGGACCCGCTCGAAAGATGGGCGGCTTTCGACGTTCAAGAAGGGGCCGTTCTTTCTTGCAGAACAGACGCAGGCGCCGATTGTTCCGATCGCGATCTCAGGCACGCAGACGATGATGCACAAGGGAAGCAGCGCGATCAAGCCTGGGCTGACTCGGATGCAATTGCTTCCGGTCATTGAGCCGTCACGATACGAGACGCGCGAGGAGTTGATAGAGGCAGTTAGGAACGCTATCGCCGACGCGCTGCCGGCGGAGATGAAGCCGGCGGCTATTTGACGATCGCGTTATTGTAGCCGTCGGTCTGAAGGCGAAGGCGCATGGCGTCGGCGTCTTTTTTGGAAAATGGGCCGATCTGCACGTGGAAGAGCTTGTCCTGCGGCTCCCGCCGGATGGCTACGGTATAGCCGCGACGTTTGAGATCGACGGCCACTACATCGGCGTCTTCCTGATGCGACATCGCCGCGACCTGCACCACGGAGGAACCGGGTGAGGGTGCAGGTGCGGAGACAAGGATCGCTGCCGGCGGCTTTGCGGGTGAGTTTGGCGGCGGTTGGGGGATCGCGTCGGGACGAGAAGCCGCAGCGGCTGGCTTGGCCGTGTCGGCGGGGGAGACTGCCGGATTGTCTTCCGGCGTGCTGTCAGGCGAGTCGGTGGGCGCTGTTTCGGACAGAGTTGCAGCGGATTGTTTCCCTGCTGCGGGACTGCCTGGCGCCGGTTTGGGGGTGCTGGCATCGGTCCTGGTCGTTAGTTCGGCGGGGTTGATCGTGGCCTGTGCCGAACGCCTGCCCATGGAGTAGCCAAAGCCAAAGAAGCCCGCGCAGAGTATCGCGAGAACGAAGAAGATGCCAAGGATGGTGGTGGTTCCCAGGGATATCTCGCGGTCCTGTCCGGCTGCTTCAGGAAGATCGCGGAGATCGTGATCGGTTTCGTATCGAGTTGGCACGGTTAGACCTTCTTCTCCAGCGATGAATCCGGAGTGAATGTCTTATTGAACAGGTTTATGAGCTCCATGGGGAGAGGAAAGACGATGGTGGTATTTTTCTCGACACCTATCTCGGTCAGGGTCTGGAGATAGCGGAGCTGGAGGGTCATGGGCTGCGTCGCCATAAGCCGAGCTGCATCAACGAGTTTGGCGGCGGCGTTGAATTCGCCTTCTGCGTGGATGATTTTGGCTCGTGCTTCGCGCTCAGCCTCGGCCTGTTTGGCCATGGCGCGGAGCATGGACTCCGGCATATCGACCTGCTTGACCTCGACGGAGATGACTTTGACGCCGAAGGGAGCGGTGTGACCGTCGATGATGGTCTGGATGCGGAGGTTGAGGTCTTCGCGATGGGCAAGGAGCTCGTCGAGATTGACCTCTCCCAACACAGAACGCAAAGTTGTTTGGGCAAATTGAGAGGTCTGGTAGATGTAGTTGGCTACCTCGATGACGGCCCTGGTGGGGTCGACGACGCGGAGAGTGATGACCGCATTGACTTTGAGGGTGACGTTATCGCGGGTGATGACATCCTGCGGGGGAACTTCCATTGCTTCCTGGCGCAGGCTGATGCGAACGATCTGGTCGAGGGGGCGGAAGACCCAGATGACGCCGGGGCCTTTTGCCGCCTCTTTCACGCGTCCCAGGCGAAAGATTACGCCTCGCTCATACTCTTTCAGGATGTTGAGGGCGTTGACCAGGTAGAGGACGACGATAACGACGGCGAAGAGGAGCGGAAGAGACATCATGAGTTTAACCTCTGTGGCAACGGGCTGCAGCCACCGCTGCGATTGTAAAGCAGTTGCAGCGGCGTAGCTGTCGCCGGTTTAGAAACGGAGGAAGAAACCGAACCCTGGCTCGAAGGTTGTGGTGTGTTGCTGGATGGTCAGGTAGTTCGTTTCAAAGTCAGGCGCCTTGAAGAAGACCTGGCGATACTGCGCGCGAATGCCGAAGTGGGGAGACAGGACGGTCGTCTCCACTCCGACCGAAAAGTAGTAGGCTGCGCGTGCTTGTTTGGGCAGGCCCTCGCCACCGCCGGGAGTGGGCCGGAAGGCAATTGTGCCGAGGCCGGCGGAGGCGAAAGGGGTCACTCCGAAGTACTGCTTGCGGGCGTGGGCGACGTATCCCAGGGTGTACTCGCTTGCGTTCTGTTGGACGCCGGTGGTTGGCTGCGCTCCGAAGGGAGTAAAGGTGTCGACATATCGTGCATAGCTGTAATTTCCCTCAAAGCCGACGAAAGGGGAGGCGACATAACGAAGGGTGACTACGGCTCCGGCGGTGTTGCCTGGGCTGAGATTAACCGTTGTCGGCACGGCGTTGACGATTGCCGTTCCACTTGAACTTTGATTGAAGACGCCGACGCCGGTGATGCCAAGATCGACGTGATCCAGGAACAGGTTGAGGGGTGTTTCCGGCTGGGTAGTCTGCGCTTTCGCGGTCGATCCGGCGGCTGTGAGCAACAGGCAAAACAAAACACTTCGGACACACGACGAGCGAGACACATTCAACATCAAGACAAAACCCCTTTTTCGGAAAACTACCGTCCCTTTAGTCTACTCTGGCTTGGACGTTTGGCGGCCTTCCCACGGTAGATCAGACGGTATCCTGTGTGGGCTCTACGATTAATACGAGGCCTTCTACGCTGCGGACAGAGACAGGCGATCCTGCGGCAAGTGAGGCTTGTCCACGCAGGGAGGCCTGCCAGAGTTCGCCGCGGATCTCGACCTGGCCGGTGGGATTGAGCGGAGTGCGGGCGATGGCGGTGCCGCCAATCATCGCCTGGGGTCCGGTGAGGACCTTGCCGCGTCGGGCACGGAGGGCGATCCAGGCAAGACCGAAGGTGATTGCGCCGAAGCCCAGTCCTGCTCCCACGGCGGTGGCTGTGTGAACGCGCAACTCGGGAATCGGGCCATCGACAAGCGTGGCGAGGCCGAAGACCAGCGAAACAATACCCGCCAGCGCGAGTACGCCGTGGCTGCCGTACTTTGCCTCCAGTACCATCAGGACGAACGCCGCCAGCAGCAACACAACCGAAGTATGCCGGATAGGAAGAAGGTTCAGGCCGAAGAGGCTGAGAAGAACGAGGAGCGTGCCGATGGAACCGGGTACGACGGTGCCGGGGACGTTGAACTCGAGGTAGATAAGCAGGCCCCCGAGGACAAGAAGGAGAACGGCGATGTCGGGGTTCGTGAGCTTGCTGAGCAGACGCTCGCGCAGGGATGGGGAAATGATGACGATCTCCGCTCCCTGGAGATGCAGGGTCTGGGTTGTTCCGTCGAAGCGATGGATCTGGCGGCCGTCGAGGGAGTTGAGCAGGGAGTTATCGTCGGCCGATTCGAGGTCGATCAGTTTGAGCTTGAGGGCTTCGTCGTCGCTGTAGGATTTGGAGTTGCGGACGGCGTCCTCGGCGGCATCCACATTGCGTCCGCGCCGGGTGGTGTAGGAGCGGAGGAACGCTGCGGCGTCGTTCTCGATCTTCTCCTTGAGGATTGGATCCATCTGGCCGCCCTCGACGATGGGGTGAGCCGCTCCGGCGTTGGTCCCGGGAGCCATCGCGGCGATGTCGGCGGCTTCGAGAAGGAAAAAGCCTGCGGAGCCTGCGCGACTGCCGGTCGGAGAGATGAAGATGGCCACAGGGACGGGGGAGTTTTCAATGGCCTGGACCATGACGCGGGTGGATTCCAGCAGGCCGCCGGGTGTTCCCATGGAGATGAGAACCAGTTGCGCGTGCAGCCGGGCAGCCTCCTGCAGTCCGCGTTGGAGGTAATCGGCGGTGATGGGCTGAATGGTGTCGTGGAGGGTCAGTTTGACGACGACGTTCGGTGAAGCGGTGTTGGCAGAGAGCGTTGCGGGGCGCAGACAGAGTAGCGTGAGGAGCAAGAGAAGCGCGGTTTTGAGAGTGGTTCTCATCGGAAGGTCTGTCCGCGCGCTTCGAGGGCTTGCCGCATGCCCTGGGCTGCCGAGTCTTTTGGATTGAGTTGCAGGGCTTTGATGACGTTGGAGGCTGAGGAGTCTGTCTGGTTCGCCTGCAGGTCGAGGCGCGCGAGCACGAGATAGGCGGGGACGTTGGGATGGAGGTTCAGCGAGGTCTGAGCCTCGGTTCGGGCCTCGGTTGGGCTGCCGCTGCGTTCGCGCACCTGGGCGAGACCGGCGTGGGCATCGGCGCTGGTGGCGTCGGCTGCGATGGCGGCCTGAAACTCTTGTTCTGCTTCGGGGATGAGGCCCTGGGCGAGGTAGTCATGCCCTAGCTGGGTATATTGCACGGCTTGCTCTGCCGGGGGAAGTGTAGCCATGCGCATCGCGCGCATCTGGTCGAGTTGGAAGGCCGCTTGGCGGAAGGATGCCTCGGAGTAAGTACGGCGGATTCGTTCGAGTGGAGAGAAGTCCGACGAGGACGCTGCGGTTGTGCCGGGCTTTGCGACGAGGGCGATGTGCTTTCCGGCGCTGATGCTTGCCTTCAGCTCCACGGCTTCGGCGTCGGATGGGCGCAGTTTGAGTGTCGTGTCGACTTCGGGGAGCGCTCGGGCAAAGTCTCCCCGGCGGAGCATCGCAACGGCGAGGTTGTAGTGGTAGTCGGCGTCGTTGGGATCGGCAGTGGAAGCGCGCTGGAAGAGTGCAACGGCATCGTGTCCCTGGCGGCTGGAAGCGACGGCCTGGTTGTTCACGACTTCGGGCAGTGGAAGTCTGCTGGCGACAAAGGCGAAGGCTGACTCGGCTTCGGCGTATTTGGCAGTGTTGAAGCGGGCAAGTCCGATGTAAAAGTTCGCTTCGAGAGCGCGGCGGTCGGTTTGCGGGATCCTGGCCAGGGTCGCCGCAGCTTGCTCATAGTCGCGCTGTGCGAATTGAGCCTGGCCCAGGGCAAGGAGAGCCGCGGGGTAGTCGGGCGTGTCCTGAACGGCCATCTGAAGGCGCTTGATTCGCTCTTCGGATGTCGTTGCCGCCGTGCCCCGGATGTAATTTTCGAAGGCGCTCAGCCGGACGCCGCCAGAGGCTGCGAGGAAGGTCTGTTCGGCGACGTTGAAGTGGGGATCGATCTGGCGGGCGACCTTCCAGGCGATGGCGTTTTCTACATCGAAGAGGCGAGGAAGCTCCGCGGAGTCGGCGAGCGGCTGGGATAGCTGAAGCTTATTGACCTCGAGGACCTGCGCCTGGACCGCAATGCGGCCGTCGCTCACGGTGTAGCTGCCTACGATGACGAAGTTGGCGTCGAGAGTTTCGGCGATGCGAATCGTGGTGGCGCGAGAGGGTTTGAAGTCGACGGGAAGACCGAGGTGATCGAGGGCGTACTGGCGGTCGTCGCGGGAGATGGTCAGGAAGCCGGCAGAGGTCAGGCGCTGGTTGAGCGTGTCGGGAAAGGAGTCGCCGATCCACGCGAGGTTGGCCTGACCGGTGCGATTGTCGAAGGGAAGGACGAGGACGAGGCGGTCGCTGCTGTCGGACGCTTGGGAGGATTGTGAAAGCGCGGGAAGAACGCACAGAAGCAGGAGAGCAAACCACGGCAAAGACGACTGTCGCAGAAGCCGGCGAAGCTGAGTACGCCTTGTCACAGTACAAGTATAGAAGGTCATTGCCACTCCGGATGCAGCGCGGCTTCGACGATGCGCGGGAAGTGGATGACCGCGGCCCACTCGCCTTTGCGCTGTGCCTGCCAGACGACGTCTCCGTGGAGGAGGGTTGCGGCTTCGGCAGGGGAGAGATCGCGGTGAAAGTCGAAGTACTTTGCGTCTGAGGACTCGTTGCCGCGGGCGAGGTTGACCTGGTCTGCGGGCGGCTCCCACTTGGTGGAGAAGATGAGGGCGGTGTCGTAGCTTCCGGGGTCGGCTGCTGCCTTCTGGATCTGGTCGAGGGCGAAGTTCTCGATGGGAGTGGTTTTGACAGGGTGGTTGGTGTAGCCGAGTTCAGGGCGGTTGAGTTCAGCGGTGGCGGGCCATGCGGTGAGAACAGTTGCCTGCGGATAATGCTGGTCGATGTAGCGGACGGCGCGCTGGTGCAGGACGACCATGTCGCGGTAGGTGAGGTTGTCCTCGGGGGCGAAGGCGTAGGGCGGGTTGATCCAGATGCCTGCGAGGAACGCCGCGGAACTCAGTGCGGCGAGGGCCCACCATTGGCGGAGATGCCTGTGCCATGCCGCGACGCAGAGCAGCAGGATGAGCGGATACATCGGCAGCAGATAGCGCGTGAGCAGCGCGCCGCCGAGGATGGAGTAAGCGATCCAGTTGGCGAGGAGGACGACGGCGATGGCTTTGAGCTGTGGCTTTGGGATGCTCGGCGGTGCTGTCGGCGAGACAGGGATGAAGAGTACCGCTATGGCGCACACGACGGGGACAAACATGTTCATGTGGGTCGTCAGGTGGAGGAGACGATGCCAGAGTGCAAGCCCGATGCGATAGGCGTCGAGGTTTGCGGTTGCGTTGTAGCGAAGAAACTCGGGATTGCCGAAGACGAAGCCGGTTTTGTGGCGGTGATACGCATACCAGAGGGCGAGCGGAAGGACCGGGGAGGCGAGCGCGAGGGTCCACATGAGGTGGCTTCGTCTCAGGATTGCGTTGCTGCGCGTGCGGAGAAGCTGGATTGCTTCCCACAGGGCAAGAGCCATGGGCGTGATGATCGCAGTCTCTTTGGAGAGAGCGGCGAGAGAGAACATCAGCGCGGCGAGGAGCACATTTTTGTTGCTTGCCGATTTACTTGGGTCGAGGTAGAAGGCGAGTCCCCAGAGCGTGAACGCGGCGGCGAAGATGTCGGCGTGCGCGAGTGTGCTTTGCGCGAACCAGACCGGATAAATTGCGGTGAGGACGACGGTAGTTGCAGCTACTGCGGTGGTGGTTAGATTTTTTGCGAGTTTAAAGACACCTAGGAATGCCGCGGCTGCAACCAGGCAGACAAGCGTGCGGGTCCCGCTGACGACGTATCCGGAGAGATGCCACCAGGCAGCTAAGAGGATGGAAGGGAGGGGTGGATGGGCGTTGGTCGTAGTGGTCTGGGGGATGAGCGTACCGGTGCGGAAGAAGTCCCACGCGGCGGGGATGTAGTAGCCTGCCTCGTCCCAGAAGTAGGGAAGCCGCAGAAGCCGGAAGTGGGAGAGATAGACGGCGACGAAGAAGAGCGGATAGAGCATCCAGAGAGGGATGTCGCTGGCCGATTGCGCGGGGTCTTTTCCTGCTCGCGTTAGGAGGCTCACGCTTTAGTTGACTGGGCCGCCGGAGTGGGGGAGCTGCTCGAGGGTGATAGCGCCGAAGGTCTGCTCGTATTGGGCAAGGTTGTGGCCGAGGATGTTCCAGAGAGCCTTGGCCTGCTGGGGGCTGAGGTAGATGCCCTGGAAGTTCGCGACGTTGAGTTCCTGGGGGTTCTGCTGGGCCATGGTGCCGAAGACGAGGAAGAAGTCCCAGACGCTCATGCGGACCTGGACGCTGTTGGCGTAGCCGTCGCGGTAATCCGGGGTGTTGGTGAGCTTGACTGTGGGCTGGTCGGTTTCCTGGGTGGACTTCTGCTGGGCCATCGGGTCTTCTTTCGGATCTTTTGAATTGGGTTAGAAGGTTCTGGTGCGGGAGAAGGGACTCGAACCCCCACGAGAATCAGTTTCTCAGGAAACTACGCAAAGGTCGAGGGCCGGAAACGCGCCTGGGAACCCATCTGCGCCATTGGCGCCCGGTAGATGCCCAGAGGAAATGTGCAGTCGAAGACTGCCGATTTATTCCGTGGTGGCGAGATCGACGGCGAGATCGCTCAAGTGACCTGCTCCGAGGGAGGTCGTCGTTGTCCGATGTTCCGGGCACCCTCAAGTAAGATTTCGTGAAACCCCACCAACAACCCAAACCACCAGCCCCCACCGGGCTAAGCAGTGTTGACTATATCGCAGCCGGTAATGCGGTGCAAACTGGTTCTTTCCCCAGTTACAACCTTTGGCCCCTTGCGCGCATCCCCCGCCGTGCTCCCAGGTTGACATTTCCCCGCAATCGCAGAATCGAAGAACTGACACTTTAGTGGGACTCGGCTCTTTTTTGCTTGACAGAAACAGCGTAGTTTGAGATACTCGATACATCAGAGGCAACCAGCCTCCTAGGAGCGACACAATGAGTGCAATCGACGACACCCGCAAACTTCTCCAGGACTTTCTCGCCCCCGAACTCCGCGCCATCACCGTTCGGCTCGACACCCTCGAAAAGAGAATCGACGGCATCGACCGGAAGATCGACGGCAACCAATCCGAGATCATGGCCGCGCTCCGTCAGGTCACCGACTACGCCGCCGTGCTCAGCCGCCTCTCCAAGCTCGAAGCCCGTCTTCCCGAACATGCGCAATAAAAGCTCCGCCGCGCCGATCCTACGGTAAGCGGTGCCTCTCGGGTGGTACCGAGGGCCGGATAGGTAACTCCGGCAAAACAATCCTATGCCCACCAAAAAACAGATCTCCGAAGCAGCCCGCGCCCTCGCCGCCAAGCGCAAGACCTTCGCCGGCGGCCGTCCCCCCATCCTCCAGCCGTGCCCCTGGTGCCGCGTCAAGTTCAGCGCCACCGAGCTCCGCGCCCATCGCCCGCGCTGCCCACAGAAAGCCGCCTAAGCCACCCCGCCCTTCCCTCGCTGCAACGAGGGGAGCGGCGGCCAACCAAAACGCGGGCCGAGCCCGCACAACTGTCAACAGGAGACAATCATGCCTAACACCCTGCAAGGTGCGGCCCGGCCCGCGCGCGTGAACTAGAAGGTTTTTGCCCTCTAGATGCCTGATGCAGCGGTAACTTATTGAAAGATTGGTGCGGGAGAAGGGACTCGAACCCCCACGGATTGCTCCGCTTGGACCTAAACCAAGTGCGTCTGCCATTTCGCCACTCCCGCGACCGGCATGTTGCCAGCCACTAGCGTATGGGAAACATGGGTCGATTGCAATTGTCCGGTGGGGACCCTTGGCTTCGCGGCCTCGATTAATGCTTGATTAGCCACATGACCCAGCTTGCCGCGATGGTGCCTCCGACAAAGAGGGCGAAGCAGAAGGCGCCGAAGCGGATCATCATGCGCGGGTCGGAGCGCTGGGTGATGCCGAAGACAACCGAGGTGAAGAGCGAGAAGAGGATGACTGCTCCAAAGTGAGAGATGGTCATGAGCGCTTCCTCCCCGTGGCCAGCGAATGGGCGTCGACAGCAGAGATGATGTTGAGCAGCCCGGCCACCACGATGAACTTTGTCCCGTAGTCGGCGGTGGCGACCTGCACAGCGGCCTGGCCGAGGTCAAGGAGCCGGGCGAGGATGTAGAGGATGCCGTTGCCGAGATCGCCTACGAAGTTGAGGATGTCGAGGATCTCGCCCGTGTTAGGGGAGTAGATCTTTCCCTTCAGCGCGAGGCCGATGGCGAACATGGCGAAGATAGAGACCATGACGAGCGTGCCGCGGATCCACTTGCGAAGCATGAAATGGCCTGCGCCGGGAACGAGCCAGCCGACGATGAGAACCATCGTGGGGAAGGAAGAGGATTGCGCGCGGACTGGTGCCGAGACGTTGGTGGCCATTGCTGATTCTGATGATAACAGGCCCGGCCAATCAAATCCTGACGTCGTGCAGGATGCTCGGGAGGCGTTTTGCCACGCCACTGCGCCGACAGGTTGCGAAGCCGGACGATGTGTGTCAAAGGGCCTGATTTGCCACATCAGGAAGTCATGGTACGCTTGCGTTTCCGATTGGTTTCACCCGATAGAGGTCCGATCCGTCGATGCGAAGAGTCGCCGTTGCTTCACTGGCCGCTTCCTTGGCCCTTCTCCTTGGAGGTGGAATCGTTGGTGTCACCCTGTTGCAGCGCTCCCTCAGGCGGACAATCTCTGCAGTCGCATCCGAAGATCGGCTGGACTTCACTCTAGGAACAGTCTCGAACATTGAAAATACCGGTTTCGAGGCTCTTGCCCCACCCACGGGTTATACCGTCGGAGCGGTATTTCGAAACAATCTCTATCTCGCCGGTCCTGGTGGCTTAGCCGAATTCTCGTCCCTGGACGCCAGACCGCGCCGGCTCCGCCCCGGTCTCGAACTTCCCCCGGCCGAGATCGTCGCCATTGCAACAGGGGCCATCCGTGGCGACTCGCGGCCCAGCCTTATCCTGGCCACTGGAGGCGAAGGCATTCTTTTTTACGATGGCAACACGGTTCGGCAACTTCTTTCCAAAAATCTCGCAGTTCGCGACGCCACGGCAATTCTGCCCCTGGCCTCCGGTGATCTCCTGATAGGCACCCGCCAGGCAGGCCTTCTCATCTATAACGGAAAGACACTCACTCCCTTCCAATCCAATCTGACCAACATCTCCATAACCGCCCTGGCAGGGGATGAAGGAGACCTCTGGATCGGCACTCGCAATCAGGGTCTCTTTCACTGGCATGCAGGCCAACTCGATTCTTTCGACACATCCACCGGACTGCCCGATCAACAGGTCGAGTCCATCGCGATCCACTCCTCCAACGTCTACGTCGGCACTCCTCTAGGCGTGGCTGAATTCAACTCCGGCCGCTTCGATCGAACTCTCGCCCGGGGTTTCTTCGCCCACGCTCTTGCTACCGACGGCATCACTCTCACCATCGCCTCTATCGATCAGGGCATTCGAGAGATCGCGCTTACCGACCACCACGCCGCCCATTCCGCTTCCGATGAAACTCTCCAGGCCGATTCGTTCTTCGCCGCTGGAGATAAGGATGGCTTGCTCGCCGTAAGCCACTCTGGCCTGGTCCGACGCGAGCCCTCCGGAGAATGGCGATCCGTCTTCACCGCAGAGTCCTCGCCGCTTGCCGACCGCAACGTCGCCGCTCTCAACTTCGCTCCCGACGGCCGCCTCTGGATCGGCTACTTCGATCGCGGTCTCGACATTCTTTCCCTCTCGAAGAACTCGCTCGGCCCTGCCGAACATGTCGAGGACGATCACATCTTCTGCGTCAACCGCATCCTCACCGACCCGGTGCGCCATACCGTCGATGTGGCCACCGCAAACGGCCTTGTCCTCTTCGATGCCGGCGGCCACCAGCGCCAGGTGCTCCTTCGACGCGACGGACTGATCGCCGATCAGGTCACCGATATCGCCTTCACTCGCGACGGTACCGTACTCGCCACGCCCGCGGGCCTCACCTTCATCGACCCCACCGGCATGCACAGCCTCTACGCCTTCAACGGCCTCGTCAACAACCACGTCTACGCTCTCGCAACCGACGCCACTCGCTCTACCTTCCTGGCCGGAACCCTTGGAGGCATCTCGTACGTCAGCGACGGTAATATTCGCCGCAACCTCACCACAGCCAACTCCGGTCTCAAGCAAAACTGGATCACCGCCATCGCCCCCATCAGCGGAGCCGATAGTGCAGGAGCTGAGTCAAATCAAGACAAATGGTTCGTAGGAACCTACGGAGCAGGAGTCATGGAACTCGACTCATCAGGCAATATCACCGCAATCGAAGGCGCCACGCGCCCTGCTGTCATTAATCCCAACGCCATGATCGTTACAGCACAGCATGTCTTCGCCGGTTCCCTGAGTGACGGCCTTTTCGTTTACGGTCGCACCACGAATCGCTGGTCCATCCTTACCGCCGGTCTTCCTTCCCGCAACGTGACCGCTCTCGCCGAACACGACGGCCAGCTCTACGTCGGCACTGATAACGGCATCGTCCGCATCGACGAAAGCAGGCTCGCGCAGTGACCCTGATCCGAGCCTTTGTCGCCTCCATCCTTCTCGCTGCGCCGGTCGCTCGCGCCGAATCCGGCGTCCTCATTCCTCGCGACAAACAGCAGCCCGATCCCGCCATCCTCTCACTCCAGGAGATGTCTGTCGCCATCACCATCGACAACGGCGACGCCCGCGTCCTCATCACCCAGATCTTTGCCAATCACACCGGCAAGGTCGAAGAAGGAAGCTACATCATCGCTCTTCCTGCCGGCAGCACCGTCTCCGACTTCGCCACCTGGGACGGCCCCGTCCGCATCCCCGCCGTCATCCTCGAACGCAGGCGAGCCGAGCAGGTCTACGATCAGGCACGCCTGCAAGCCATCGATCCCGGACTCCTCGAAGCCGGTGAGCGCGACGGCTCCGATCCGAAAGCCACCCCCACCTTCACCGCCAAAATCGTTCCGATCCCTGCCTACGCCACCAAGCGTCTTGAACTCGAGTATCACCAGTCGCTCAGCACGTTTCACCTCGCTCAAACTTTCGTCCTGCCCTTGCAGCCGTCCGTCTTCCAGAAGCAGTCCGCAAAGCACTTCACCCTCCGCTTCGAACTTCACTCCGCCCACGCCTTCGCCGGCCTGCAAATTCTCTCCAAAACCCTTCCCCTCAAGCTCACCCAACAAGACGCCCATACTGCCGTCGGCACCTTCGAAGGCACCGACGTTGCCTTCACAGAAGACTTCGCCGCTACCTGGAAGCTCTCATCTGCCGCCGCAGACAGCCTCGTCGTCACCACCTACCGCAACTCCCAGCCCGCTCAACCGTCTCCCGGCGAAACCTCTCCGGCGCCGACCAGGCAGCCTGAACCCGGCTTCTTCCTTGCCCAAACCCTCCTCGCCGATGGCATTCCCAAACCTGCCCAGCCAACCAATCCTCGCAACGTAATTCTGCTCTTCGATAACTCCCTCTCCATGCAGTGGGACAAGCTCGAACGCAGCTACGCCGCCCTCGAAAAAATCCTGCTTGGCCTGACCCCCGCCGATCATTTCAACCTGCTTCTCTTCAATCAGGACATCGCCCTCTTTCAACCGCAACCCGTAGCCGCAGACCCTGCAGCCATCCAACATGCTCTCGACTACGTCCGTTCCAGCCGCCTTCGCGGAGGCACCGACATCGGCAAAGCACTCACTGCCGGCCTCGCGCAGTGTACCCAGCCGAACTCCAGTCTCATTCTCCTGACTGACGGAGGCTCCGATCGCGGCGCGTCAGTCCTCACCGGAACCATCGCCGCCAACTACACTCAGCAGTGGAAGCAATCTCCCCAACATCCGCGCACCCATGTCTTCGCGGTGGGCGACGATGCGAACCTCCCCCTGCTCAACCAACTTGCCCACAACGATGGTGTGCTTGAGTCCGTCCTATCGAGCGAGCCGGTCGAAGCCAAGCTCGCCACCTTTCTCTCCCGCATCGCAACGCGCCCCGTCGCTGGCCTGCATCTGGCGGTCGACCCTCGCGCGCCCATCCATACCATTTATCCACTCGACTCCGACGTCTACGCCGGAAGCATTGCCTCCTGGGTTGGTGACTACACCACTCCCGCGAAGAACGTCACGTTCACCGCGCAAGCCTCTCGCGAAGGAACGCCTTTCAACGTTCACGTTAAGGTCGATCTCCCCGCCGAAGCCCTTACTCATCCTCAGCTCCCACGCCTCTGGGCACAGGCTCGCGTCAACGCGCTCCTCGATCAGATCGCCCGCGAAGGCGAGACCCGCGAAGCCGTCGACGAGATCATCCGTCTCTCCCGCCGATACAAATTCGTCACTCCTTACACCTCTTTCCTTGCCGTTCCCCGCTCACTCCTGCGCCCCCGCATCATCCGTCCCGGAGACCCCGTCCTTCGCATCCATACCGATCCGGCCATCACCTCTGTCATCGCGCTCTTTCCCTTCGGCCTTACCAAATCCCTGCGCCACATCGCCTCGGAAGACAGCTTAAAAGGCCAGGACTCCGATCGCCTCTGGGAGACCCGGTTCCTCGCCCCTACCGACATGAAGGACGGAACCTACACCGTCCGCCTCATCCTCCGCGATGCTGCCGGCCACACTTACTCCGAGTCCAAAACCTTCGTCATCGCCTCCACTCCACCCGCGGTCCGAGTCACCCTCGACCACTCCCGCTACCATCGTGGCGACATCATGTTCGTCCGCGCCAAGGCCACCGCCACCACGCGCAGTCTCATCGCCCGGTTACAAGGAGACGGCGCCAACTCCGGCGCGTACGGCCTCGCGGACCTCCGCTGGAACCCTGCCGCTCTTTCAAGCACCGGCCAGCTCCGCATCCCTGACAGCCTCACCCCCGGAACCTATACCCTCTCCGTCACCGCCGAAGACATCGCTCACAACATCGGCTCGCAGGAGGTGAAAATTGAAATCATCCCCTGATGCCATCACACGCAAGAGCCGCCTCCTGCTGGCCGCTACTGTTCTCCTCGCCGCGGCGGCTCTCACCGCCCACGCCGATCTTCCCGCGTGGATGCAGCAGATTGTCTCTGCCTCCACCGTCGAGTCTGCCCTCTACCGCATGATGGACCTGCCCGGTCTTCGCACTCTTTACCCGCGGCCGCCAGCGGAATCCCGCGCAGAACTCTCCGCCCTCGTTCAGAGATCCCCCGCCGATCCCGAACTCTACGCGCTGCGCGCACGAGCCGATGAGCAGGCCCTCGACTTCACCGCCGCCGAGCAGGATTGGAAGTCCTACGTAGCCCACGCCAAAGATATTCCCGCCGCCCAACTCGAACTCGCCGGCTACTACGACCGTCGTCTGCAGCCGCAGCAGGAAATCGCTACCCTCACTGCTCTTGCCGCCGCGCCCTCCGCGCCGGGCGAAAAGTTCATCTCCGCTTCCAGGCAGCGCTCATGGCAAGCCTACAACCGCATCCTTAAGATCGCAGCCGACCAGTCGCTTCCACCCGAAACAACCAGCGCCACGTACATAGCCTGGATCGCCCGCTATCCCGGCGAACCATCGGTCCGCGCCGCCTACATTAACACCCTCATTCATCAACAACGTTTCGACGCAGCCGCAGCCGCCATCGGCGACTATAAAACAGCGATCCCCGAGGATCAGGTCTTTCCGCTCAAAGCCACAGCCCTGATCGCGTACCGCAGCGGTTCCCCTGGCAAAGCCCTCGCACTCTACGCCGCCAGCTTCCAGCCCCTCTGGCCTGCCGAACTTATCCAGAGCTACTACGCGATGGCTGCTGCCCAGCACCGTCAGCGCGAGTTGCTCGCCGATGCTCGCGGCGCACTCGTCAATAACCCGGACGATCTCGCCGCCGCCAGCCGCATCTTCTTTTACTTTCAGCAACAGGGTAACCTCAACGCCGCCACGCGTGCCTTCGACGAATACCGCCTCAGCAAAGAATCCCGCAAAGCTGCCTGGACACCGGACGAGCTCTACACCCTCGCCACCCTCCTCAACAACGTCGGCCTCTACGCCGAATCCGCCCGTTACGACTTCGCTCTCTACAACACCCCTGGCAAACTCACGGTCAGCACGCAACTCCCGCGAGAGGCCGCCCTCAGCGGCATTGCCAACGTACTCCTCACTGCGCCAGACCAGTCCATCGATCTCGGTTCCGGCAACCTCTCCATCTATCGAGACATCGCCACGCTGGACAACGGCCCGGGCTACCTCAACGGCATCCTTTCCCTGTGGCTCAACTCTGCAACGCCCGCAGCTGAATTTCGGCAAGAGGAGCAACGCGCCGCTCCTTATTTCCATCTCTCCAAAGCCGCCGAAGTTCTGGCTCTCCTGGATAAAGACTTCCCCAACGCCGCGGCGCGACCCGCTCTCCATGCAGCCCTCATCCGCGCCTACGCCGCTTACGGGGACGATCCCGCCACCATCAAAGCCGGACGAGACTTCGTCGCCACATTTCCCAATGCTCCGCAGCGCATTCCCGTGGCTATGGTCGTTGCCGACGCCTACGCTCGCACCGGGAACACGACTGCCGAATTCGCCCTCTACGATCAGTTGCTCGCCGATCTCGCCCACAATTCCCAGGGCATGCCGCTCACTGCATCTGCAGCAGCGACCCCAACCCCGCCCGCTCGTCCCGGCGAGACGGACAACGACACTCCTGCAACCCCGGTCATGGAGCCCACTCACGACCAGGCTCTCGATCTGACCATCACACCCGCCACCATCCCTGCAACTCCCGACGACCTGAATTACAGTCAAATTCTCGAGCGCTACCTTGGCCGCCTCTCCATCACCGGCAAGCTCCCCGAAGCCCTCGCCGTCCTGCGTCGCGAGCTGGACCGCAACCCTGACGACCCGCTCCTCTATGTCCGTCTCGCCGACTTCCTCCAGCAAAATAACCTCGCCGCCCAACAGGAGGAGGTCTACCGCCGCGCCATAGCCCGCTTCAACGACACCACCTTCTACGACAAGCTCGCTCGCTTCTACCTCCGCCAAAAACGTCAGCAGGATTTCGCCACGCTTACCCGCCAGGTCGTCGACACCTTCCACGGAACCGGTCTCGAACAGTACTTCTCCAACGTCAATCGCAACTGGCCTCAGGTCTACCTGCAACTTAATCTCTACGCCCACCAGCGTTTTCCGCACGAGCTCAAATTCACCCGCAACCTTCTCGTCGCGTATCGCACCAGAGGCACTGAGGACTCCGCAGCCTGGGAACTGCTCCTCCGCCAACACTGGTTCGAGGCCGACGACCTCCGCAACCAGTTCTTCGACTACCTCAGCCGCACCAACAAACTCGACACCGAGCTGGCTTCCCTCCAGCAACTCGTCCCCGCCGAATCCCAGCAGCAACAAAACCCCGCCGCCACGCGCGAACTGGCCGAAGTCAACCTCTGGCAGTCGCACTTCGAGCAGGGCGCACCCCTCCTCGGTAGTCTCGCGCGCGCCTACCCAGCCGACACCGCCATCGGCGACGAAGCCGCCAGCGTTTACCGCTCTCTCGCCTACTTCGATCCCACTCAGACCGCCCGCGCCGTAGCCATTGAGCGGAACCTCTCCCTCGCTGAACCCGCCAACCTCGACCGGCTCACGCGAATCGGCGATACGCTGGCCGACAACCAGTCCACAGCCATCTCCATCTCGGCCCAGGCTCAACTCGCTGCTGCTGCTCCCTACTGGCGTCGCCTCCCGCAAATCCACCCGGGCCGGCCCAGCGGCTATCTCCAGGCTGCCACCGTCTTCTGGGACTACTTTCAGTTCGACGCGGCACTCGCCCAGATCGCCGCCGCTCGCCAGCAGTTCCACGCGCCTGCCCTCTACGCTTACGAGGCCGGAGCCATCTATGAGAATAAAAACGTTCCCGCGCAGGCAGTCGTTGAATATGTAACTGCGTCGATTACAGCAAACCCCGACGGCCCAGCCCGAGCCCGTCTCCTCGCCCTCGCCACCCGCCCAGCCTACGCCCAGCTAGTCGACGACGCCACCGCCAAAGCAGTAGCCGCGAATCCCACGCTCGCCACGCTCACCCTGCGAACCGATGTTCTCGCTGCCCGCAAGCAGCAATCCCTGGTAGCCCCGCTCGTCGACTTCGCCATCGCCCATTCTTCCAACACCGATCAAGCTGCCGGCCTCGCCACCTTCGCCCGGCAACTCCAGCTCACTCCCAGCTATCGCGCAGCGCTGCAGCGTGAGATCGCTCTCTCTGCCGATCCCGTCCAGCGCATCGAACTCCAGTACACCCTCGCCCGATCTTACGAGCAGGACTCCCAACAAAAAGATCTCGCCGCTGCCCAAAACATCATTGAGTCCGTCTACAAAGACAATCCCAAAATACTCGGTGTCGTTCGCGCCACTGCCGACTTCTACTGGACCAACCAGCATCCCGGGCAGGCCATCGCCGTCCTCGTCGAAGCCTCGCACAGCGCGAACCCGGAACTCGCGCATGCCTTCATTCTGGAAGCCGCCACCAAGTCCAACCAGAGCAGCGACTACGGCAAGGCCCGCGCCCTCCTTGCCCCGCTTCTCGCGCAAGATCCTTACAATCCGCGATACCTCGCAACCATCGCCGACAGCTATGCCCTCGCCGGCGACAATAACGCGCTCCGCGACTTCTACACCACTACGTTAGCCGCGCTAAAAACCGCAAATCTATCGGCAGAAGACCGTCGCGACAAGACCGCATCCCT
>JBEKGF010000049.1:0-32282 GCA_050012935.1 Edaphobacter sp.
GGAGCTGGGGGATGCACAGCGGGCGATTCGGATGGTGCGGGCGAATGCCGCGGAGTGGGGTGTGGCGACGGATCATGTGGGGATGTGGGGGTCTTCGGCGGGCGGGCATCTGGCAGCTACGGCAGGGACGAAGTTCGATTGGGGCAAGGCGGATGCGAGCGATCCGATTGAGCGGCAGGGAAGCAGGCCGGACTTTTTGATTTTGTCTTATCCGGTGATTACGTTTGAGGAGCCGGAGGTGCATCGGGGGTCGTTGAAGTATTTGCTGGGGGATACGCCCGATCCGAAGCTGGTGGATTCGCTTTCGGCGGAGACCCAGGTGACGAAGGATACGCCGCCTGCGTTTTTATTTACGACGACAGACGACAAGACTGTGCCGGTGATGAATAGCGTGATGTTTTATTCGGCGCTGGTGAAGGCGGGGGTGCCAGTGGAGATGCATATCTTTCAGCATGGGGCGCATGGAGCGGGATTGGCGGCGGCGAATCCCGCTTTGAGTGTGTGGCCGGATTTGCTGGCGAAGTGGATGCGAGAGCGTGGGTATATGGCTGCTGCTGCTTCGCAGTAGAAGATTTGTCCTGCCGGACGGGCCGCCTGCGCGGCGCGCGGTCACTTCGTGACTTGTATACCTTGTCTCGGCGAGATGGCTGCATGGGTCCTCGCGCTGCTCGGGATGTTGATTCCGGTCAGCGGGAGGACCTGTGCCCGATCACTTAATTTGACTGGTATACGCGCGTGTCACTTCGCGGCTTTGCGGAGGTAGGCGTCGTCTTTGTCGATCCAGTCCTGGCGGGGTGGGGTGAAGATGTCGAAGTCGATGGTGTCGGCGAGTGCGGTGGCGGAGTGGGGGAGACCGCCAGGGATGACGAGGACCTCGCCGGCGTAGACGGTGTGGGAGGTGCCGTCGTCGAAGTCGAAACGAAGGGCGCCTTCGGTGATGAAGGTGATCTGCTCGTTAGGGTGAGAGTGGCGGGGGACGACGCAGTCTTTGGCGAGGACGACGCGGGCGAACATAGATTTTTCGCCGGTGACAAATTTGCGGGAGAGGAGCGGGTTGAGCTGCTCGTTTTCTACGTCGTTCCAGTTGTACAGAGTGGCGGTGGACATGGGTGTGGCGCCTTTCTTTGTGAGTGACGATGGCGGGAGATGCATTTCTTGCTTTGTGTTGCGCGCTCCCTTGTGTAGAGTAAGCGAAACGGGGCCGATCAGAGGTGTATCGCCTGCCGAAGCTTCCTTAATTTGTTGTTGCGAGTTGAAGGCCGCGAATCTTCTGGCATCGCGGGTTCTCCTGTCTTTTCTTACTTTATTTATTTTCTATCGGGTGATTTAACGATGCGTCTTCGAGTGGCAAAGGTGTATCTGTCTCTTCTGTTTGTGCTGATTGTGGCCGGATCGGCGATTGGCGGTTCGCGGATGATGGCGCAGACAGCGGCTCCGGTGGCTATGACTGGCGGGATGAGCCAGGGAGACCGGATTGCGGCTCTGGAGAAACAGAATGCCGATAATGCTGCTTTGATTGCAGCAGCGCAGAGTGCGGGAGACAACGCGTGGATGCTGGTTTCGGCGGCGCTGGTGCTGATGATGAGCGGGCCGGGGCTTGCCCTGTTTTACGGCGGGTTGGTGCGGAAGAAAAATATTCTGGGCACGATGATGCAGACGTTCGCCATGATGGCGGTGATTACGGTGCTGTGGGCACTGGTGACTTATTCGCTGGCGTTCGGCGAGGGGAATGCTTTTATCGGTGGGCTGCACAATGTGTTTTTGAAGGGTGTGGGGTTGGCGCCCGATCCGAAGTATGCGGCGACGATTCCGCTGCAGACGTTCATGGTGTATCAGCTGATGTTTGCGATTATTACTCCGGCGTTGATTACGGGCGCGTTTGCGGAGCGGATGAAGTTTTCGGCGATGCTGGTGTTCATGGTGCTTTGGGCGCTGATCGTTTACAGCCCGATGGCGCATATGGTCTGGGGCAAGGGCGGTTTGCTGAATGCGTCGCTTGGCGGAAGGTTTCCTACTCTTGATTTTGCGGGTGGGACGGTGGTGCATGTGACTTCGGGTGTTTCAGCGCTGATCACGGCGTTGTACCTGGGCAAGAGGCTTGGATATCCGAAGGTGCCGATGCCTCCGCATTCGGTGGTGCTGAGTTTTATCGGGGCTTGTTTGTTGTGGGTGGGCTGGTTTGGGTTTAATGCAGGTTCGGCCTTGAGTGCGGGGGCGCTGGCGACTTCAGCGTTTGTGGCGACGCACTTTGGAGCAGCGGCTGCATCGATTGGGTGGAGCGCGGCGGAGTGGATTCGGCAGGGCAAGCCTTCAGCGCTCGGGGCGATTTCGGGTTGTGTGGCGGGGTTGGTGGCGATTACACCGGCTGCGGGTTTTGTTACGCCGATGTCGGCGCTTTGGATCGGGCTGATTGCGGGAGTGGGTTGTTACTTCATGGTGGTGAAGGTGAAGGCGTGGTTTGGGTATGACGATTCGCTGGATGCGTTTGGTGTGCATGGCGCGGGTGGGACGATGGGAGCGATTCTGACGGGCGTCTTCGCCAACAGTGTGGTCTATCCGATTTTTGGCGCGGGGAAGGCTACAGGTTTGCTGGAGGGGAACGCTCACCAGTTGCTGAACCAGATTGTTGGGGTGGGGATTGCCTGGAGTCTTTCGATTGTGGGTACGCTGGTGATTTTGTTTGTCGTCGATAAGATGATCGGGCTTAGGGTTAGCGAGGAAGATGAGCGCGAGGGGCTGGATCTTTCGCAGCATGGCGAAGAAGGATACGATTGGGCGCATTGAGAACAGCTTTGGGCTTTGAACTTTGAGGAGAGGAACTAGTTATGCAGAAGATTGAAGCGGTGATTCAGCCGTCGAAGCTGGATGCGGTGAAGGATGCGCTGGTGGAGATTGGCGTGGAGGGGATGACGATCACCGAGGCTCGGGGACATGGCCGGCAGAAGGGGCATACGGAGTTTTACCGTGGTCGGGAGTACGCGATCGATCTGCTGCCGAAGGTGAAGCTGGAGGTAGTGGTTACGGACGCGATGCTGGAGAAGGCGATTGCGGCGATTACTACTGCGGCTCGGACTGGGGCGATCGGGGATGGGAAGATTTTTGTGTCGAAGATCGATGAGGCGATTCGGATTCGGAATGATGAGCGTGGGGAGATTGCTCTTTAGGAAACTGAAGGCCGACTGCGGATCTTCGCGATTTTGAGAACAGGAAAGCCAGATGCAGTCCTCGAGGGTACGGGTTATAGATGCGGTTGAATTATGTGCGTAAGGCTCTACCTCTTCGGCAGTGCAATTCAGGAGTCGTTCAATGAGAGCTATTGTCCGCTTCTTCCCGATTGTTGTTCTGCTCGTGTTCCTCAACATGGGAGTGAATGCTCAACCGACGTCAGGGGCTGAAGGCGGCAGCCTAAAGGGCAGGGTGACAGATGTCGCAGGAAATGCACTGGTACAGCGTGCGTTCCTTTTGTTGCGTCATTCAGGCTCGCACGGTATCACTACCGTCACACCCGGCAAGGATAGCCAGATCGATGAGGTACTTGAGCCGGGTTTATACGATGTCTTTATTACGGCAGATGGCTTTACCCCCTTGTGCAAAAAGCTCTTGATCACCAAAGGTCAAACCACAACTTTCGATGTCAAACTAAAACCCGACTCAGAACATCTTCAATCAGCTTTGAAGAGGTAATATTCCTGCTCCGTCACGAGCATTAAGTTGGACGAAGCCGACAGATTGCTCGATTTGCTATCCCATTCAGTTACAAGGCTCTGGCTGTATGCTTTAAGTTCCTTCGAGCAAAGTAACTATGCCAGCAAACGACTCCATGGCCGGGTTGCGCGGGACTTACCAGCGGCGAATGCTGGAGGTTCGTGGTGCTTTTGAGGCGGGTGGCGCTTCGGGTGCGGTAACGATTGCGGCACGCGCTGCGGCTATCGATGAGTTGGTGACGGCGCTGTGGGAGCAGGCTGTGGAGCGTGATCCGCGGCTTGGTGCGAGTGTTGCCTTGGTTGCAATTGGAGGGTATGGGCGGCGGGAGCTGTTTCCTTACTCGGATGTGGATTTGCTTTTTCTGCTGGATGGAAAGGTAGCGGAGAGGGATGTGAAGGACGCGGTGCGCCGGGTGAATCAGGAGATGTGGGATTCGGGGATTCGGGTTTCTCCTGTGACGCGGAAGGTGGCGGAGTGCGAGCGGTTCGATCCTGAGAATGCGGAGGGTGTGTTCGCGCTGATGGATCACCGGATGGTGGCCGGCGATGGCGCGCTATACAACGTGCTCGCGGGCCAGAGTGTGCCAAAGGTGCTGCATCGTGAGAATAAGGCGCTGATGGTGAGGTTGATTGAACTGA
The DNA here is from genome assembly GCA_050012935.1 of Edaphobacter sp. Lineage (GTDB taxonomy): Bacteria > Acidobacteriota > Terriglobia > Terriglobales > Acidobacteriaceae > Edaphobacter. The sequence continues at coordinate 4,344 of JBEKGF010000049.1, forward strand.
CGCGTGCTCGTCATGGGAAGTATGGGGATACGTTGTTTCATCTGGAGCCGAATATCAAGGATTGCCCTGGCGGGTTGCGGGATGTGCATGTCTGCGGGTGGATGGCGAAGCTGCGGGAGGCTGCTGCACATGCTGCGAAGAAAGGGGGGGGCGAGCCCGTGGGCGCGGCTTCAGTCGAAGAAGATAAGGAGTTTCAGAAGGCGATGGAGTTTCTGTGGCTGGTGCGGTGTTTTCTGCACTACCGGCATGAACGGGATGACAATACGCTGGACTGGCAGGCTCAGGATGTTGCGGCGGCGTCGATGGTTGGGATGACGGGCCGCAAGCCGAAGAAGGCCGATGCGGCGTACTGGATGCGGGTTTATTTTCGGCATGCCCGGAGTGTGGAGCGGCGCGTCGAGCAGGTGATGGATGAGGTTCCGGCGGGGAAGGCTGCCGGGAAGCTGTTGGGGTTGAAACGCGAGCGCAGGAAAGAGGACCGGCAGCAGGGGTTTCGTGTGGATCGGGGGCGGGTGACGCTGGATACGGCTTGGAAGTTTGGCCATGAACCGGCGGCGGATCCGGATGTGGTGCTGCGCGTGTTTGAAGCGATGGCGCGAACTGGATGCACGCTGGGGCGCGAGACGGAGGAGCGGCTGTCGCAGGGGCTGCCGATGTTGTCGGCGCAGTTGGAGGAGGGTCCGGGGCTGTGGCATCGGTTGCGCGCGATTTTGACGGCGCCACATGCGGGGGATGCGCTGCGGACGATGCATGCGCTGGGTGTGCTGGAGTTGCTGATTCCGGAGTTTCATGGGATCGATGCGCTGGTGATTCGCGATGCGTACCACCGGTATACGGTGGATGAGCATACGTTTGTGCTGATCGATACGTTGCATGCATTGGAGATTGCGCAGAATGGCGCGATGGGGGAGTGGGCGGGGCGGCTGGGTGGAGTGTTGCGGGAGTTGCCGCATCCCGAGCTGCTTTATATGGCGGCGTTGGTGCACGACACGGGGAAAGGGCGCTCGACTGTGGATCATGCGCGGGAGAGTATGCGGATGGCCGAGAGCGTGATGGAGCGGTTGGAGCTGGATTCGTATGAGAGCGGGCTGGTGGTGGCGCTGATTGCGAATCATCTGGAGATGTCGGCTGCGCTGCGACGGGATATTTTTGACGCGGAGACAGTGAGGGCGTTTGCGGGGAAGGTGCATACTCCTGAGGCGCTGCGGATGCTGACGTTGTTTACGTATGCGGATATCAATGCGGTGCATCCGGATGCGTTGACGCCATGGAAGGCGGAGAATCTGTGGCAGCTTTATATTGCGACGGCGAACTATCTTGATCGCAGCGTGGACGATGAGCGGGTGAGCGCTCAGCATGAGAGTGAACTGGTGCATCGCGTGGTGGCTCTGTTGCCGGGGCAGAAAGAGGCGGTGGGGCAGTTTCTGGAGGGATTTCCGGAGAGGTATGTTCTGACGCGAACTCCGGAGCAGGTGCGGACGCATTTTAAGATGGCTTCACGGTTTGCGGAGGATCCGGTGCAGTTGGAGTTTCGTTATGCTCCGGCGGTGAGTGAGTTGACGCTGGTGACGCGGGACCGGGCGCAGCTGTTTGCGACTGTAGCGGGTGCGCTGGCAGCGTGGGGGATGAACATCGTTACGGCAGATGCGTTTTCGAACCGGCAGTTTGTGGTGGTGGATACGTTTCGGTTTACCGATACGTTTCGCACGCTGGAGATGAATGCCTCGGAGCATGAGGCGTTTGTGAAGAGCGTGCATGATGTGATGACCGGGGCGGTTTCGGTGGAGAAGCTGCTGAGTGGGCGGCGGCGAGGTCGCCGGAAGGCTCCGCTGGTGGAGGTGGAGACGCGGGTGGAGTTTGACGATGAGGCTTCGTCGCACAGCACGCTGCTGGAGGTGGTGACGCAGGATACGACCGGGCTGCTGCGTGCGTTGAGTCTGACGCTGGCGGCGCATGGGTGCAATATCGAGGTGGCGCTGGTGGATACCGAAGGAGAGACGGCGATCGATGTCTTCTATCTGACGCGGAATGGCGGAAAGCTGGATGGGGGAGAGGAGCGAGTACTGCGGCGGGCTCTGATCCAGGCGATTGACGAGAATGTCCGATAGGCGTCGCGGTGGCGCTTCTCTGCCGGTAACTGGATGTGTGACTGCATCTCGCGGCTGGACTTCAGGTTATTGGCAGAGGAGTCAACAGATTCAGGTAGTTTTGCTAGTTGTGACAGGGCCTTCAGGTTTTATTATTAGAGACATGAGCACAGCGAACGAGAATACGAGCAGCGGGCGTCCGACAGCGGTTCCGCAAAAGAATGACCGGTATATCTTTGGCACCCTTGATAGTTTCGCGAAGAACCAGGAGAAGCTGCATGAGGTGAGCTGGGGGGATGAACAGCCTGAGGGCGTGGTTCTGGCTTCGATGGATGCGGCGATCAACTGGGTACGCAAGAATTCGATCTGGCCGATGACGTTTGGGCTGGCTTGCTGCGCGATCGAGATGATGTCGATGGGCGGCTCGAGGTATGACATTGCACGATTTGGGGCGGAGGTGTTTCGTCCGTCGCCGCGGCAGAGCGACCTGATGATTATCGCGGGGCGAGTTTCGCAGAAGATGGCGCCTGTGATCCGTCGGCTATATGAGCAGATGCCGGAGCCGAAGTGGGTGATCTCGATGGGTGCGTGCGCGACTTCGGGCGGAGTCTTCAACAACTATGCGCTGCTGCAAGGGGTCAACCAGGTGATTCCGGTGGACATTTATGTTCCGGGATGCCCGCCGCGGCCTGAGCAGTTGCTGTATGCGATCACACTTTTGCAGGAAAAGATCCAGCAGGAGCGGGGCACGGTGCGCAGGACGTTGAATTTGTCGTAAGTCCGGGTAGATATTGGTTTAGTTACTAAAATGGCACTCCTTACAGGATATTGGGAGATTCCTGCCTGTTGTGCGGGTAACGTATTGAAAATATAGTGCCGGGCTAGTAATTTTTTTCCGTGTGGCTTAGCAACTGCGGTAAGCTTTATTGAATCGAACATCGAAATGATCTGTTTGTAATGGAAGTCCTGTAGAACGCAAGATTTGAGTGGAGGAACTCAATGGTTTATCGTCCGTTTCGCAATTTAAGCCGGTTAATGCTGGCTGCATGTGCAGTCGGCCTTGGAGTCGGAAGCCTGAATGCGCAGACTCCCAGTACAGCCCCGGTGGGGCTTAACCCTTCGCGGGTTGACGTGTTTTTGGGGTACTCGTATTTTGGGGCTCACGGACAGTTGAAGCCGCAAGGAATTGCCTACTCCTCGATCGACGAGGGTGGTCTTGCGAGCGGGGCGTACTACTTCAACAAGTACGTCGGCGGCGAGGTGATTGCAGCCATTCATCCCGACGGCCAGAACGATGGCTTCTACAGCTACTCCGCCGGTCCGATCTTCCGGGCTCCGATGCAGAATTTCACGGTGTTTGCTCATGGGTTGGTTGGCGGCGGATATCTGGGCGGCCCGAACTCTGAGAGCCCCTTTTACCACAATCCTTATCAGTGGGGACCGACCCTGACAGCCGGCGGCGGCATGGATTATGCCCTGCCATTTTTTGATAACCGGTTTTCGATTAGGCTTTTCGAGGCGGATTATCGTTATGTGCATGCCAACTATGGCCCTGCGACGACGATTCCTACCCCAGGCGTACTCGGCGGCCGAGCCAACCTGAGCGCTGCGGAGTTGAGCACAGGTCTTGTGATGCACTTTGGCCACATTATTCCTCCTCCGCCTGTGACGTACGCCTGCTCGGTTTCGCCTTCGACGGTCTATCCTGGCGACCCGATCACGGTAACTGGAACGCCCGGCAATCTGAATCCGAAGAAGGCTTATACCTACACCTGGACGGCTGATGGAGGTACGATCTCCGGCACTTCAGCGAATGCCAACATCGATACAAAGACGGCAAGCCCCGGCAGTTATACGGTGAAGGGTCATATCGTCCAGGCGGCCACGAAGGCGCCGAAGCCCGGCGAGATGGCGGACTGCACAGCTACCTATACGGTGAAGCAGTTTGATCCGCCGACGATCAGCTGCTCGGCGAATCCCACGACCGTGGCGCCGGGAGACTCCTCGACGATTACGGCGACCGGCATGAGTCCTCAGAACCGTCCGCTGACCTATAGCTACAGCGCTTCGGCTGGGTCTGTCTCCGGCAGCGGCTCGAGTGGGACTTTGAGCACCGCGGGTGCAGCACCTGGGACGATTACGGTAACGGCAAATGTGGTTGACGATAAGGGTCAGAGTGCTTCGTGCACGACGACGGTTACAGTCAACGCGCCTCCGCCGCCTCCGGCACCAACGACGAGCGCACTCTGCACGGCGAGCTTCGAGCGTGATGCGAAGCGTCCGGCCCGTGTTGACAACGAAGCCAAGGCCTGCCTTGACGACATCGCCCTCAAACTGCAGAGCGCTTCGGATGCGAAGCTCGCTGTGGTTGGAGCTACCGACGGCGTCGAAAAGAAGGGCGCGGACCTTGCAGCTGAACGCGCTGTCAACGCGAAGGACTACCTAGTAACGGATAAGGGCATCGACGCCAGCCGTGTCTCGGTCTATACCGGACCAACCTCCGGCAAGACTGTGACGACGACGTTGATTCCTGCCGGTGCAACGCTCGACACCACTGGTCTCACTCCAGTGGACGAGAGCGCAGTCAAGGCGGCTAAGACTCCGCCCGCGAAACGCAAGAAGAAGTAAAGACGTATTAGAGCAAGGCACCGAGGCTGACTGGGACGGTTCCCAGTCAGCCTTTGTGTTGAATGCGGCAGTAATAGCACGGGGAAGCGATTAGACTTAAGACTTAGGATGAATTCTTGAAGAAACAGCGCAAACTTCGGATTGCGGGCGTTGCCCTTCTTTTTGTTTTATCGTGCCTTCAGATTCATGCGGTGAACTGGCTGCCGTTTGGGCCTGACGGTGGTGACGTGCGCTCGATTGCCGCCGATCCGCACGATCACGCGCATCTGTACATGGGCACGGTTACAGGCTGGATCTACGAGTCGCGGGATGTTGGCGGGACGTGGAAGCGGCTGGCCTGGGTGGGTAAGCGAGATGACCTGGTACTGGATTCCATCGTTGTGGATAGCGCGAATCCGAGGCATCTTCTGGTTGGGGCCTGGGTTTTGGGGAGTAGTGACGGAGGACTCTATCGAAGCAACGACGGCGGTGTGAGCTGGGAAAGCGTTGCGGGCATGCGCGGGCAATCCATTCGAGCGCTTACAGCCGCTCCGTCAGACCCGAAGCTCCTGGTGGCGGGGACGCTGCAGGGAGTTTACCGGTCGAAGGATAGTGGGGAGCACTGGGAGTTGATCAGTCCCGAGGGGAGCAAGGAGATTCACGAGGTGGAGTCGATTGCGATTGACCCTGGTGATCCTAATATAGTTTACGCAGGAACGTGGCATCTGCCATGGAAGACTACTGACGGTGGAGCGAACTGGGGCAGCATCAAACAGGGGATCATCGAAGACTCGGATGTGTTCTCGATCATCATCGATCCGCAGCACCCCAACGTTGTGTATGCGAGCGCGTGCTCGGGGATCTATAAGAGCGAAGACGGCGGCGCGAAGTTCAAGGGTGGGGTTGCCGTGAACAAGACGCAGGGTATCCCGTCTTCTGCACGGCGGACACGAGTGCTGATGCAGGACCCACGGAATCTGAACATTGTGTTTGCCGGGACGACGGAGGGGCTTTTTCGGACGGGGGATTCGGGAGCGACGTGGCTGCGGACGACGGGACCCGAGGTGATCGTCAACGATGTGTATGTCGATCCGACGAACACGAATCGCATTCTGTTAGCGACTGACCGCGGCGGAGTGCTGGCCAGTAATGATGGAGGGTATTCTTTTCTTCCGTCGAACAATGGATTTTCCGCGCGGCAGATCACGTCGTATATTGCCGACGCGGCGCGGCCTGCGACGATCTATGTTGGCGTCGTGAACGATAAGGCGTGGGGTGGGGTATTTGTCAGCGACAATGGCGGACTGAGCTGGTTGCAGAAGAGCGCGGGGCTGAATGGACTGGACGTGTTCAGCCTGGGGCAGGCATCGGATGGAACTGTGCTGGCCGGGACAGGACACGGCATGTACAGGCTGCAGGGCGAGGTGTGGGTTCCGGTGAACAAAGTCTCGCTGGGTGAGCATGCTGCGGCAGAGCCAGTTGCGGGTAAGGGAGCTGAGTTTGTGGCGAGGACTGCCGACAAGGGGCGGAACGTGGCATCCAAGAAGGATCCGCCGGCTCCGGTGCATTCGTTCGACGCAGATGTGAATGCGATTGCCAGGTCGGGCGACACGCTGTACGCTGCGACGTCAGATGGGATTCTGCGAAGTGTGACTGCGGGCGAGAGCTGGAAGCTCGTCGCAGGGCCGGTGCAGGAGAGCTGGGAGTTTGTGGCTGCTACGAGATCCTGGGTGATTGCTGCGACGCTGAGATCTGCGGTGCTTTCGTCGGATGGAGGGCAGAAGTGGGTCCCCTTGAAGCTGCCAGAGACGCTCGAACAGGTCGCTGCGGTTGCGGTGGATGGGATGGGAGGGCTTTGGGTGGCGGGGAGGGAGGGTGTCTTCGTCTCAGAGGACCGCGGAGCTTCGTGGGGGAATTTGAAGAATCTCTCCGTGAGGGACGTGAATAGCCTCTTTTATGACGAGGCGACTCAGCGGATTCTGATTACCGCGAATAACAAGAATACGATTGCGTTCGCGGTCCACGTGCCAGACCGTTCTTTGCAGTATTGGAACTCCGGTTGGCATCTGAGGCTGGTGCGGCCGGTGGGAGATCACCTTGTAGGGGCTACGTTGTTTGACGGGATTGTGGTGCAGCCAAGGATGGTCGATTCGAGTGAAGTGCGAGCTAGCGAGGCGTCAGGCGGTCGATGAGGAATAGAATTGACGTATGAGCTTTGAGGCTTTGATGGAAGCGCGGCATCCCTTTCAGACCGACGATTTGAATCTGCTGCCCATTGCGGCGAAGGTAGCGCAGGGGGAGCGGCTGAGCTTTGAGGATGGTGTGACGCTGTACCGGAGTGGGGACATTCTTGCGGTGGGCTGGCTGGCGAATGTTGTGCGCGAGCGGCTGCATGGAAATATTGCCTACTTTAATGTGAACCGGCATATCAATCCGACGAATGTGTGTGTAGCGTCGTGCCGGTTGTGTGCGTTTGGGCGCAAGAAGGGCGAGGCGGGGACGTATACGATGGCGCTCGAGGAGGCGTGGGAGACGGCGGGCACCGGGTTGACGGAGGCGGTGACGGAGTTCCATATCGTCGGAGGTCTGCACCCCGATCTGCCGTTCGAGTACTTCATGGATCTAGTGCGGGGACTGAAGGAGCGGTTTCCGAAGGTGCATATCAAGGCGTTCACCATGGTGGAGGTGGCGTTTCTGGCCAAGCGCGGGAAGATGACGATTCCAGAGACTCTGGAGCGGATGAAGGCGGCGGGAGTGGATTCGATGCCTGGTGGTGGAGCAGAGATCTTTGCCGACCGTGTGCGTCACATTATCTGCGACCACAAGATCGATGGAAGCGAGTGGCTGGATACGGCGCGGGCGGCGCATAGGATTGGGCTGCGGTCGAATGCCACGATGCTTTATGGTCACGTGGAGAACAATGAGGACCGCGTCGACCACCTGGTGAAGCTGCGTGAGGTGCAGGACGAGACGGAGGGGTTCCAGACGTTTATCCCTCTGGCGTTTCATCCGGAGAATACTGCGCTGGCGCATATTCCGAAGACGGCGGGGATGCAGGATCTGCGACAGATTGCGGTGGGGCGTTTGATGCTGGACAATTTTTCGCATGTGAAGAGCTACTGGCAGATGGTGTCGCCGAAGATGGCGCAGATCTCGTTGCGGTTCGGTGCGGACGATATCGATGGCACGGTGATCGAGGAGAAGATTTACCACGATGCCGGAGCGACGACTCCGCAGGGGATGCGGCGGGCGGATCTGGTTCGGCTGATTACCGAGGCTGGGCGGGAGCCGTTTGAGCGTGACACCATGTATCGGGCTGTGACGCGGAGTGAAGATACTTTTACCATCGCTTGTTGAACTGGCCGATAGTCGCAATTCGCTGAAACCAGGTGTTTTTTTTGCTGCGCAGAGACCTTTGACTGGGTAACTTCTTGCCAGTTTTGCATGCGAAAGTGGTAAAAGTTTGCCGTTTCGATAGGTGCGGGTATTGACGGCAATGGGGTTGCGGGACGTTAACCCCGAAGATTCCCCGAAAACTGCATAAACCAAAGGGTTTCTCGCGGGCCTGTGGAATGGTTGTCCATTTGCAATGAGACAGGGTGCACCGACAAATCATGAGGAATCAATGAGAACTTTTCTCGTTGGCGCTGGCTTGTTTGCCGGACTGTTTTTGCAGACCCATTTTCGTGGAAGGAGGAGCTATGTATTTCCTTTTCGGACCAGCACTGGCGGCTCTTGTTGTCATTGCAGCCATTCAACTTCGCGATCATTTTGCCCCTTCTCGTTAAATGAGGACGTGAATTATTTCAATCCGCTTTTGTTCTTGAAGGTCCCCACGGTGGTGGGGTAGGTAAGTGATTCGGAGGTCGGGCTTAGCCTGGCCTCCTTTCTTTTGGGGCAGCGGCCGTGATGAAGGCGGAGAGGAAGAGGAGAAGCGCTGCTCCGACTGCTGGGACTATGAGTCCTGCGCGGAGACTGTGGAATAGCGTGGAGACAATGCCGGTGAGCCAGGGCAGGGTGGCTCCTCCTAAGGACGCAGTGGCAAAGAGCGCGCCGAGCCTGGCGTGGTTGCCGGTGCGAGCCAGCAGGAAAGAGAGGATGAGGGGATAGAGCGGCGCTAGGCTTAGGGCTGCGAGGACCGTGAGAGTGATCACGCTTGCTGCGGAGATGTGTGCTATTACGCAGAGAACGATCTGAGTGAGGATGAGAAGCGCGAGGCAGGCACGATAGAGTCGGGCTTCGCCAAGAAGTGTCATGAGCATGGTGACGAGAGCGCGTCCTAAGAGTTCTGCGATCCAGAAAAAGAGTGAGATGGAGGATGCGTGAAGGGCTGGGTTGGTTCGGATAGCGTAACTGGGGAGCCAGCCGCCGAGCGAACTTTCGACGCCAATGTAGAGGAGCATGGCAGCGACGAAGATGAAGAGAGCTGACGGCGGGAGAGGCAGGCGGAGTTGGGCGGATTTTCCGTCTGATGCGGGTTGCTGCGGTGATTGCGTTTGGGGGATGACGATGGAGATGAGCGAAGCGATCGCGAGTAAGGAGGCCGTCGCATAGAAGAAACGGTGGATGGCGCCAGAGGCGATGCGGACCAGGATGGGACATGCGATGGCGCCGAGTCCCCAGACGACGTTGAGTATAGCGATGAGGCGAGCGCGTGATGAGGGTACTGTGGTGCCCGCGATGACGTTGCCGGCGGTGAGGCCAGCTCCGAGTCCCAGGCCGACGCAGAAGAGAGCGATGTGCGCGGGGACGAAGCCGACCCAGGCCATAGCCGCGCATCCGACTGCAGTGATGGCCGAGCCGTAGAGGACGCTGGCGCGGAGGTTGCGGGTGGAAAACCATGCTCCGCAGAACTGACCGACAAAGACAGCTGTGAAGAGGGTGCCTGCCTGGGCGTCCTGAAGGTGCCAACGCTGGATGAGAGTGGGCAGAACCGGGCCGAGCATAACGGTGGCGATGCCGGCGGCAAGAAAGTAAAAGAAGACGGGAAGAAGAGTGCGAGAGGGGTTCGCAGGTTTGCTGCGGGCGCCAGATGAGTCTGAGTGGATCGGTTCCAAAGCGCTCCTGTTAACGCTTGCCTCTTATCGCTTGGCTACGTGGCTTCCCAAGGGCTGGGGTAAGGGCTCTCGTCGATTCTCTCACGATGAGTTGGGGCTCGAACCAGACTTGCTGCGGATAGGCCAGGTCCGGTGACTGGATACGCTGAATGAGGAGTCTCGCGGCCTCGGTTCCCATCTTGTGGAGAGGCTGGCGGACGGTGGTGAGGCGAGGGTTGAAGTACTCGGCGATGATGATGTCGTCGAAGCCGATGACGGAGATGTCGCGCGGGCAGTTGAGGCCGGCATCTTCTATGGCGCGGACTGCGCCGATGGCCGAGGTGTCGTTAAAGCAGAAGATGGCGGTGAAGTCGCGAGTGCGGGCGAGCAGATCTCGGACCGGAGGATAACCGAGCTCGGGCGTCCAGATGTTTTTCTCGAGGAAGATGCAGAGTTCGGCGTGGACGACGACACCGATTTCCTTCGCGATGCTAACGATGGATTGCCAGCGCGTCTCGGAGTCGAGAGAGTAGCGCTGTCCTTTCATGAAAGCGATGCGGCGGTGGCCGAGGTCGTAGAGGTGGCGAAGCGCCATGCGGGCGGCGGAGGTGTGATCGAGCATGACGTTGGTGACGGCGAGTTCGTTGCTGTGGATGGAGACGCCGACGACGGGAAGAGTAGGGCTGATGGCCACTTCGGTGTTGACCAGAAGCAGCCCGTCGACGCGACGTCGCATGAGGAGTTCCTGATACTCATCGCGGAGATCGGTCTGGCCGAGGTGGCTGACGGTGAAGTAGAGGAAGCCTTCTTGAAGGAGGTACTGCTCGACGCCGAGCATGACGCCGGTGACGTAGCCCTCGCTGAGTTCGGGAACGATGACGCCGATGGTATTGGTGAGGCCGGAGCGCAGCATGCGGGCATGCAGGTTGGGGCGGTAGGCGAACTTTTTGGCTGCGTCGTGGACGCGTTGCTTGGTGGCTTCGGCAATAGACTCGGCGACGGGGGAGTTGTTGAGCACGATGGAGACGGTGGCTGCCGAGAGATTGAGATAGTCGGCCAGCATCTTGAGCGTGGCCGGCCGGCCTGCTTCAGACGTGAGTTTTTTGGCTGTCATCTGGCTCCGCCGGATCGATGTGCAACATATGGAAACAGTTGTACACCCTGAACGGGGAGGGCGCACCGGACCGATCGGGCAACGGGAGGGTTTTCTTTCGAGGCAGAATCGCTTTTGCGATTTAAAAATTGAGACAAATCAGAGGTTTGTTAGTGCCATCGTTTGATACCTGCGCGTCTAAATTATTTCCATAACGTTTCAACATATAGTTCGTCTTTCAGTGTATAGAGAGTGTCTTCTTCAAGCGGCCTTCGAGAGCGCGTTTGCTGGTGCACTGTTCTAACCGCATCTCCTTTATTGCGAGATTTCCTGATAGGCTGAGCCGCTAGATTCGCCGCGATGGGATGATCTGGCTGTTTCGGTGTTTGAACTGTCGTGCTGCGGTGACGGACTGCAGTTTTGGCAGTACAGGAACCGAAGGCTGATGCCGAACGTATTGCGATTAGCGTTCTGCATCTGAGATTGATGGGAAAATTATTTTCTTGTAACGGTTGCTAAACATTGACAGTGGCACTAAAAGAATGAAATTTTAGATATCACTCCCGTTGCTTTGATTTGTGGAATTGGTCGTGCCCCGACTGGAAAGTCAATGAGGGTCAAGAAGACCAAACCACCGACGTTACTTAGGGCCATCGGGTGTGCATTGCACACTGCAACCGAGTACGAGCCCTGGTTCCCAGTCGCGCTACTCGGGAAATTCCGGGGTGCGCATGTTTCCGCAGGAGGCTTGAATGAATGCTTCACGGAAGTTAGCGAACGGATTGTTAGGTTTTATCGTGTTGCTGATGGTGAGTGTTGGCGCGTGCTTGGCGCAGTCCACGGCAACGTTGTCGGGTACTGTGACCGACCCAAGCGGTGCGGTCGTCCCAAACGCGCAGGTTACTGTGCATTCGCTTGCGACGGGACTCGATCGTCAGATCGTAACGGATAGCGCTGGCCTTTACGTTGCTCCTTCTCTGGTTCCTGGAGACTATCAGGTGCAGGTCAAGGCATCGGGTTTCAGCCTGTATACGGTGAAATCGGTGACGCTCGATGTCGACCAGCGCGTGACGGTCAATATGGCACTAGCTGTCTCTTCCGCTGGAGAAACAGTTCAGGTGGAGAGCGCTGCGGCGCAGATCGAGACTCAGACCATAACCGTTGGTCAGGTAATTGGCAGCAATACGGTGCAGGAGCTTCCGCTCAACGGACGCCACTTTCTTGATCTGACAGTGCTTACACCCGGCGGCGTTGTCGCTCCGACTGCAGGCAGTTTGACGGCCACAAGCCGCGGGCTGGGAGCGAATTCCTTCGATACGGCAGGGAACCGCGAAGACTCGGTGAACTTCCAGATCAATGGAATCAATCTGAATGATATAAGCCAGAACCAGATCACGTTTCAGCCGTCGATCAACACGACCTCCGAGTTCAAGATCAACAACTCGACGTTCAGTGCGGAGTATGGCCGCAGCTCGGGCTCGATTGTGAACGTCTCCACTCGTTCTGGCACGGACAAGTTCCACGGCGAGGCGTTCGACTACTTCCGCAACGATGCTTTGGATGCGCGCAACTACTTCAACCGCAATTTCAACCCGGCTACAGGATTGCCTGTTCCTGGACTGCCAGGCGAAAAGGCGCCGCTTATACGCAATAACTTCGGCGGGGCCGTGGGCGGTCCAATCTGGAAGGGTCATACGTTCTTCTTCGCCAGCTATGAAGGTCTGCGTCAGCACCAGGGGATCCTGCAGAACAGCACGGTGCTGACACCGGCCCAGCAAGCGCAGATAGCCGCCAATGCCGCCACTTTCCCCGCCGCCGCTGCCTTGGCCAAGCTGATTCCGCTTCCGAACAGCGGCAATAACTATGTCGCGTTTACACCGGGACCGGTGCAGATCGACCAGGTTACGGGCGACGTGCTTCATCAGTTCAGCACGAGCGACTCGTTGCATGGCTTTTACGCATTTCAGAAGGATGTGCGCACAGAGCCTGCCTTGCAGGGCGACACTATTCCCGGTTGGGGAGATCACCGCGCCGCGCATCGTCAGGTGCTAACCATCAACGAGACCCACGTTTTCAGCCCAAGCCTCGTCAACGAAGCGCGGCTTGGGTTCAACCGCATCTCCATCGCCTTCAATCCAGCTAATTTGACCGACCCGACCTCTGTAGGCATCGGCGATGGCCTCTCCGGCCCCGTTGGACTGCCCCAGACAACTCTCTCCGATATCGGTCTAACCTTCGGCGGTCCTTCCGGCTTCCCGCAGGGACGCAATGATACCCTTGGCGTCTTATCGGATACGGCGACTTTGCTGCGCGGCAGGCACACCATCAAATTCGGTGGCGAGTACCGCCGTTATCTGAGCGCCAGTTTCGCCGCGAACATCGGCACGCTCACCTTTGTGAGCACCCCCAATAACTTTGAGCAGGACACGGCCACCGTCTTTAGCGTCCAGCCAAATACTGTCTCCAGCCGCGTCTACGACACCGCAGTCGGAGCGTTCGTGCAGGACAACTTCAAGCTCAACTCACGCCTCACTCTCGAATACGGTCTGCGCTTCGAGTGGAATGGAACGCCAGTGGAGGGCGCGAACCGCCTGGTTCTCTTCAATCCGAATGGAAACGGTGGTCCAACTCTGACGCAGGTGGGCACTAACGGGCTCGGGGCGAACGCCGCGTACAACCAAAACTACAACGCGGAGCCTCGGGTGGGATTTGCCCTGGACGTTTTTGGCACCGGCAAGAGTGTGGTTCGCGGTGGCTACGGTTACCTCGTGGACCAGCCGGTTTCGGGTACCGTGACGGCGCTCGCATCGAATCCTCCTTTCAGCACCGCGGTGACGTATAACGGGGCCGCTATTCCAGTCAGCAGCCTTTACACCTCGGCAAAGGCTGCCGGCATCGCGATTGCATCCACGAATCCCAACCTCAGGAATGCGTATACGGAGAGCTTCAATCTGAATGTTCAGCAGGAGCTCCCGGACGGCTTCGTCTTCTCGCTTTATTACGTAGGGTCAGTGGGACGGCATCTGCTGATTCGCACGAATGAAAACCAGGCGACCGGTCCGTTAGGCGCTCTCCATCCGTACCAGACGCTCTCGCTCAACAGCCCCATCGATCCCGGTATAGCTATGGCCTCCAACATCACTGAAGTGAACAGCACTAGCTCATCGAACTACAATGGGATGTGGGCCGTGCTGACCAAGAACATGAGCCATGGACTCTATGTGAGTGCGAACTACGAGTGGACGAAGTCGATGGATATCAACTCGCTCGGGTCGCAGGGCGGTCTCAATCTGCAGGACAGCAACAATCCCCGCGGCAACTATGGACTGTCGGACTTCGACACGCGCAATCACTTCGCCGGAACGGCGATCTACGCGCTGCCGTTCAAGGGCAACCGACTGGTCTCTGGCTATCAGTTTTCTACGATCATCCAGTACCAGACCGGCAATCCTCTCAACATAACCGCAGGCAGCTCTAGCTATAACGGTGTCACCGGCCTTGTGCGTCCAAACCTGGTTGGCCATATCATCAAGCAGAAATCGCAGGGTGCGATCGCCAACGTGACTTACCTGCCTTCATCCAATGTCTGCCCTATCGGCCCAACGCTTGCCGCACCCACGAATGGATGCAGCTTGCAGATCCAGGCGACACAGGCGACTCCAACCTCAACCATCATCTACACCGGGATCGGCAACATTGAGAGGAACGGCGGTATCGGCCCCGGATTCGCGGACGTCGATCTCTCCGGCGAGAAGGACACGAAGCTCTTCGAGGCTCTCAGCCTCAAGCTGCGTATCGATGCCTTCGATATCTTCAACCACCCTAACTTCGGCCAGCCGTCAGGTAACACGCAATCGTCGACATTCGGTCAGATATCGGCGACCCGCTTTGCCATCAGCGACGGCGGCTCTTCACGACAGCTTCAGGCAAGCGCGAAGTTCATCTTCTAACCGGAGGTGTACAAAGTGCGCCTCGTTGAGTAAGGTTCGGCGAGGCGCACTTTTGTTTTGGTGCTTTTATGGGCGCTGTGAAAATATACGGAGTTCCTATCGTGAACAGTGAAATATTTCTTCGGGACTATCAGGCTTCTGATCTCGATGCGATGTTTCGGCTGGATGAAGCTTGCTTTGCTGAAGAGTTTCGCTTCGATCGAGAGTCGATGCGGGAGTTTGCGGAGAAAGGGAATGCGGTTGTTCAGGTTGCGGAGAAGGTTTGCGGTGAGATTGCGGGGTTTGTAATCGCTCATATCGAACGTGTTGCGTCGGAGTTGCGAGCGTATGTCGTGACGCTGGATGTGGCGCCCGATTGCCGGCAGAAGGGTTTGGCCCAGCGGCTGATGCGAGAGGCGGAGTCTCGCGCTTTAGTTGCAGGCGTGCGGTGGGTGCAGTTGCATGTGTTTACGGGGAACAAGGTGGCGATCCGCTTTTATGAACGGCTTGGTTATGAACGGATCAGGATACAGCGCGGATATTATGGAAGAACCGGGCTGGATGCGATTGTGTATGGCAAGGAGCTTGCTTAGTTTGTAGCTGTTGCGGTTACTTTTTGCCGAAGACGTCTCCCATGCGGCGTATCTGGGCACCAACGCCGCGGAGCTTCTCTTCGAAGTGCTCGTAGCCGCGGTCGAGGTGGTAGACGCGGTCGAGGATGGTCTCGCCGTCGGCGACGAGGGCAGCGAGGACGAGCGAGGCGGAGGCGCGGAGGTCCGAGCACATGACGGCGGCGGACTGCAGCGCGGCTTTGCCACGGACTGTGGCGGTGCGGCCGCTGATGGTGATGTTGGCGCCCATGCGGATAAGTTCCTGCACATGCATGAAGCGGTTTTCGAAGATGTTTTCGGTGATGGTGCTGGTGCCGTCGGCTTGGGTGGCGAGGGCCATGTACTGGGCCTGCATGTCGGTGGGAAAGCCGGGGTACTCTTCTGTGGTAATGTCGGCGGCTTTGAGGTCGCCGCCGGAGCGGACGCGGACTTTATCTTCGCCGACGTCGATGCGGACGCCGCATTGTTCGAGTTTGGCGATGAGGGCACCGAGATGTTTGGGCTCGCAGCAGTCGACGTTGAGGTCGCCTCCGGTGATGGCTCCTGCGACGAGGAAGGTGCCCGCCTCGATGCGGTCGGGGTTGATGCGGTGGCGCGCGCCGTGGAGTTTGGCGACTCCCTGGATGCGAATGGTTCCGGTGCCTGCGCCTTCGATCCTGGCTCCCATGGCGGTGAGAAGGGCGGCGAGGTCGGTGACCTCTGGCTCACGAGCGCAGTTTTCGAAGACGGATTCGCCTTCGGCGAGGGCGGCGGCCATGAGGAGGTCTTCGGTTCCGGTGACGGTGATCTTGTCAAAGACGATGTGCGCGCCCTGGAGCCGGCCGCTGCCGTTGTTGGGGCTACGGGCTTCGAGGTAGCCGTGGTCGTAGACGATGGTTGCGCCCATGGATTCCAGACCTTTGATGTGGAGGTCGATGGGGCGTCCGCCGATGGCGCATCCTCCGGGCATGGCGACGCGGGCGATGCCGGTGCGGGCGATGAGCGGGCCGAGGACGAGCGAACTGGCACGCATGGTTTTGACGATTTCGTATTTGGCGACGGGGTCGGAGAGGATGCCGCACTTGATTCGGGTGCGGTGCTGGGCGCGGCCGTAGCCTAGCTCGACTTCGGCTCCCATGCTGGTGAGGAGTTTACGCTCGGTCTCGATGTCGCGGACCTGGGGGATGTTTTCGAGGATGACTTCGTCTTCAGTGAGGATGGCGGCCGCCATGCAGGGGAGGGCGGAGTTTTTGGCTCCGGAGACTTTGATGGTGCCGAGGAGAGGGTTGCCGCCGCGTACTACGAACTTGTCCATTAAGTCAGTTTACGGGGATTTTGAATGGAAGTGAGTAGCTGGGTGGGTACGGTTGGCGCTATTCGTATGAGCGAATCTACCCAAGAGGATAGGCAGACGGAATTCGGTCACTGAGGAAGAGAGTCTGTGGCGGGGACTGCAGACAGTTTGGGATATATAGGAATTTTGGGAACAAATTCGCGTCATGCGCGGTCTATAGGAAAGCAACACTAGGAGCCTGTCCTTGCATCATTCCCTGCCGTTCGCTCTCTCCGCCTGCCTGGTCTCTGGTACCGTCTTCGGTCAAACTTCTTCTCATCCCGCTATCCATAAGCAGAATGGTCCTCCTGCGGCGAGTTCGGCAATGAGGCAAGGGCCGCTCAACTTCCCGTGACGCACGTCTCGTTGTACAAGAACGGCGTGGGCTTCTTCGAGCACGCGGGACGGGTAAGCGGCGACGAGGCTGTCACGATCGATCTGACCTCGGCGCAACTCAACGACGCGCTGCAGTCTTTGACGGCGATTGACCTGAACGGTGGGCGGATCACCGGGGCTAGTTATAACTCGACGACACCGCTCGATCAGCAACTGCGGGCGCTGCCGCTTTCGCTGGGCGAGGCGCCTACACAGCAGGATTTGTATAACTCGCTTCGCGGCGCGAGGGTTGAGGTTATGGGTTCGGGCGCTCCATTTGCGGGACGGATTCTTTCGCTGGAGGACAGGATGGTTCCTGAAGGCGATGGCTCGAAGACAGCAGCCGCGCGGCGTTTGCTTACTGTGGTATCCGACGGTGGAACGCGCACGATTGAACTTACTCCCGCAACTTCGGTGCGGCTGCTTGACACGGTGCTGCGCGGCGATCTCAATACATATCTTGAACTGCTTGATCGCAATCGTACGGAGGGGGTGCGTCATCTTACGTTGACGGATCGCGGTACCGGCGCTCGCGATCTGCGGGTCTCGTTTCTCTCCGAGGTACCCGTCTGGAAGTCGACCTATCGCATCCTGTTTACCGATGATTTAAAGGCCAGCAGCGGTAGCTTGTCGAATAAGACTGAGATGGCGACGCTGCAGGGTTTCTCGGTCGTCGACAATACAACGGGCGAGGACTGGAAGAATGTGCAGCTGTCGCTGATCGCGGGGTCGCCGCAGAGTTTTCTTCAGCCGCTGGCGCAGCCGATTTATGCGCGACGACCTGAGATTCCGATCGCGCAGGATGCTCAGCTCACGCCGCAGACGCATGCTTCGGCTGTGGAATCTGTGAGTGCAAGCGACGGTCCGGTAGCGGCAGAATTTGCTGAAGGGTCCGGAATGGCATCGGGTAATGGCCATGGGGTTGGTGTCGGAGCTGGTGGGGCAGTCATGGGTGGTATCGGGTCTGGATCCGGTGGCAACAGCGGCGGCGGACCTCTTAGAATCGGTGGAGTCAATGCCAATACGAGTCATGGGACGATGTCGGCTGGACCCATGGTTCCTTATGAGACCATCGCTGCCAGGTCCATTGCGCCGAATACGACAACTGCTGCCTTTGATGATTTTTTTGCTTACAACCTTACCGATCCTGTGACGATTCCACGTAATGGATCGGCGCTTGTTCCTATTCTTCAGACAAAGATTCAGTCCGAGCGAGTCACGCTTTGGTCGCCGTCTGAGCCTACGCCGTTGCGGGCGCTGTGGATCACGAATTCTTCCGATCTTACGCTCGATCGCGGATCGTTTTCGATTGTTGAGAATGGGGCGTTTGGCGGGGAAGGGCTGCTGGAGACGATTCATCCTGGTGAACGACGGCTGCTCTCGTATGCTGCGGACCAGGCGGTTCGGGTTTCGGTCGATCATCGTAACGATACGCGGCGGGTGACGACTATCTCGGCGAGCAAAGGGGTTCTGCGCGCTACCACTGCCGAGGTTTCGGAGGTGGAGTACCTTGTCCACAATGCTGCGCCGGATGCGCGCACGGTGATTGTCGAGCAGCCGCGTCGCGCGGGTTGGGATTTGGACTCCGATCCTAAGCCGGAGGAGACTACCCCGGGCGCATATCGTTTCCGGGTTGCGACGGCTGCGAAACAGACTGTGCGGCTGCACATCGGGGAGCGGCATACGTTCGAACAGCATTTCCGGCTGGTCGACTCCTCCGAGCAGCAGCTTATCGTTTTTCTTCAGAACGCAAAGGCGAGCCCTGCGGTGATGCAGCAGCTTGAGCCGGTCCTGTCGGCCAAGCGGGCGGTTGCCGGACTCAACACGCAGATCGCCGACAAGCAGCGCGAAATCGACCAGCTAATTGGGGACCAGAAGCGTGTGCGGGACAACCTGGGCGCCCTGAAGGGCAGTGCAGAAGAGCGTACGTTAGCCAAACGCTACACCGCCGAGTTGAATACGCAGGAGGATACGCTGGCTGCGCTTCGGCGTGATCTCGCTACGCTGAAGCAACAGGAACAGGCCGCGGAGAGCGACCTGAATAACAAGATTGAGGCATTTACACTGGATGAAAAAATCGGCAGCTAGAAGGAGGTAGAAAGCAAAAGGTGCCCGGTAGGGGCGAATACCCGGCGAAGGTGGAGGTTTTGAGTCTTGAATACTTGGTAATTAGCTAATTCCGTGAAGATTTCGCCGCGGATTGTGGATAATTTAAGCTACCAGTTGTTTTGAGGTGCATGAAATGGCGCGTCCTTATTGGTCTGGCCGAATCCAGGTTTCTCTTGTCTCCTTTGGTGTTCAGCTTTACGTGGCCACCGAGTCGAAGAATCAGATTAGCTTTCATCAGATAAGCCGAAGCACGGGCGAGAGAATCCGGCACCAGAAGGTGCTGCAGAGTGCGGTGGACTCCGATAGCGAGACCGCCGGCGCGGCGGTTGGCAAGGATGAGATCGTGAAGGGCTATGAGTATCGCAAGGGCGAGTACGTCCTTATTGAGCCGAGCGAACTTGAGAACCTGAAGGTGCCGTCGAAACATACGATCGACGTCAGCCAGTTTGTAACAATGGATGAGCTTCGCCCGGAGTACATTGAGAAGCCTTATTTCGTCGTTCCGGAGAACGACGGCCAGGCAGAGGCGTTCGCCGTTATCCGCAAGGCGCTTCAGGAGAGTGGGAAGGTTGCGATCGGCAAGGTTTCCTTTGCAGGACGCGAGAACATCGTTGCGATTCGCCCGGCAGGCGATGATGCTAACGGAGGAATGATGGCGTACACGCTGCGTTACTCCAGCGAGCTGCGAAATGAGCGGGAGTATTTCCGCGATCTGAGTAAGGTGGATATTAGCGCGGAGTCGCTGGAACTAGCGGAGTCGTTGATCGCGAAGAAGTCGATGAAGCTCGATCTGTCGAAGTTCGAGGACGGCTATGAGGTCGCAGTGAAGGCGCTGGTTGAGGCTAAGGCGAACAAGATGCCGGTGCCAAAGGATGAGGGCGCGGAGCCGAAGGGCAAGGTCATCAACCTTATGGATGCGTTGCGGAAGAGCCTTGGCGGAGCAGACAGCGGCGAGAGCAAGCAGGCTCCGAAGAAGCCCGCTGCAAGTGTGAAGGCGGATTCGAAGAAGGGAATCGGTCTGGTTAAGCCGACTGCCAAGAGTGCGGCGAAGAGAAAGAGCGCGTAAGCAGCTTAGATTTCCAGGCGCGAGTCGTCGATGGCGAGGCGGACGTTTCCGTCGGATTTGGTGAGGCGGCGGACGGCTTCCATCTTGTCGACGTTGGCCTTGAGCATAACAACGGCGATGGGGATGGATTTTCCGGCGGATTTGATAGTACGGATGGCCGTCTCCCGGTCGATGTCGCAGACCTTCATGAGGACGCGAATGCCGCGCTCGACAAGCTTCGCGTTCTTCATGTGCACGTTAACCATGAGATTGTCGTAGACGTATCCGAGACGGGTCATAGCGCCGGTGGTGATCATGTTGAGGATCATCTTCTGGGCGGTGGCGGACTTCATGCGCGTGGAGCCGGAGAGGACCTCGGGACCTACCTCTGAGATGATGGTGGTATCGGAGACGTCGGCGAGCGGGGTGTTGAGGTTGCAGGTGATTGCGGCGGTCTTGGCCCCGCGGGCGCGTGCGTACTCGACTGCCCCGACGACGTACGGGGTGCGACCGCTGGCCGAGACGCCGATGACAATGTCCTTTCGGGTGGGTCGGCGGCGGGCGATGTCACGCTGGCCGATCTCGGGCGAATCCTCGTTGACATCGGAGGCTGAGGCAAGGGCTTTGGGGCCGCCAGCCATGATGTACTGAACCTGCGCGGGCGCGGTGGAGTAGGTTGGCGGGCACTCCGATGCATCGAGCGAGGCGATGCGGCCGCTGGAGCCAGCGCCGACGTAGATGAGACGGCCTCCGTCGCGAAGAGAGCGAGCGACGGTATCGATGACAATGGCGATCTCGGGTAGCGCCTTTTTAACCGCGGCGGCTACTTTTGCGTCTTCGTGATTAATAATGCGCGCGATTTCGAGGGCAGACTTGGTATCCAGCCCTTCGGATGCGGTATTTGCGGTTTCCGTCGTGAGGTCTTTGAATTCTTCTGTGCCTCTATTGACGGGTTTCGGTGTCGGGGCCTGCTCTAGCATGGTAAGGGTTGCCATAAAGTTTTCCTGCGATGCTGCTTAAACCATTCTATTCCTACGGGCTTGGAAAATCTCTAATAAAGGTTGCGCGGGGGTGTACCCGTTGGAAGGCGGTGGTGGCGAAAATAAAAGACTTTGCGATGGGCGGAAGTGAGACACTTTGATGGGGTGTTTTTTGCGTCAAGAAAACGCCTCATGGGCTCCCAATCGGGTGAAGCATGGTTTTCGGCCCGTGGTATATAAGATGGCAGTTCAGAGCAAATTGGTTAGCTGTGGCGGGCCGCAGAGGCTTGTGACTCTGGATGCATCCTGGTTGCTGGTGCGTCTAATGGAAGGCGGCTAAAGAGGACGTGGAGACGGACGGACAGATGGGGCAAGATTCGGTGGAGAGGCCAGCTGGTGAGTCGCCAGGGAAGGCCAAGGGGGGCATGCACTCTTGGTTGCGAGATCTGGTGGTATCGGTGGTCGTGTCTGCTTTTATCATCATTTTTCTGTACCAGCCAGTAAGGGTGGAGGGAACCAGCATGCTGCCTGTGCTGGAGGATCAGGACCGGCTGTTCATCAACAAGCTGGCTTACCGGATGGGGGAGATTCAGCGGGGGGACGTGGTGGTGTTCCTGTACCCGCATGACCATGAGAAGAGCTACATCAAGCGAGTGATCGCGCTGCCGGGTGACAGGCTGCGGATCGATCATGGCGAGGTTTATGTGAATGGGGCACGAGTGAAAGAGCCGTATGTGCCGAGGCAGTTTGAAGACGACCGGTCGCAGCCGGAGATGACCGTACCCCAGCATGAGTATTTTGTGATGGGAGACCATCGGTCGATCTCAAGCGACAGCAGGGACTTTGGTCCGGTGGACCGGGAACTGATCTATGGCAAGGCAGCGTTTGTGTACTGGCCGATGGATCAGGCTGGAGTGGTCCACTAGGTGTAGCCGTTTATACCGTCGCAGCCGGTTTGGCGAGATTAGAGAAACCCCGCAGCGATTCCTGCCGCGGGGTTTTCTTATTCCTGGCGCTTGCTGGTTGCGTTGTGGATGATGTCGGCGAAGGATTTGGGGTCGAGGCTTGCGCCGCCGACCAGGGCGCCGTCGATGTCAGCCAGAGTGCAGAGGATTCCGGCGTTGTCTGGCTTGACGGAGCCGCCGTAGAGGATACGGATAGAGGCGGCTAATTCGGGTGTGAGGGATCTGGCGATCTGTTCGCGGATGATGAGATGGGCGTCCTGGGCGATCTCCGGCGTGGCGGTGCGGCCGGTGCCGATGGCCCAGACGGGCTCGTACGCGAAGACGATGGGCGCGGCAACGGCCGGATCTATGCCTTCGAGGGCTACGGAGACCTGGAGTTCGAGGACGCTGCGGGTGAGATCGGATTCGCGCTCTTCGAGATGCTCGCCGACGCAGACGATGGGGGTGAGAGAGTGGGCGAGGGCGGCCTTGAGTTTGAGGTTGACGGTGGTGTCGGTCTCGGCGAAGTACTGACGGCGTTCGGAGTGGCCGATGAGCACATGGGTAGCGCCGATGGCGGTGAGCATGACGGGCGAGGTTTCGCCGGTGTAGGCGCCTTCATTCTTCCAGTGCATGTTCTGGGCGCCGATGAAGATGGGTTTGGATCGGGCAGCGTCGACCAGCGTGGGGAGCGAGGTCATCGCGGGGCAGAGGAGGATCTCTGCTTGGGTGTTTTGCTTGACGAGCGGGAAGAAGCTGGTGAGGAAGGCAGTGGATTCGGCTGGGGTCTTGTACATCTTCCAGTTGGCGGCGATAAGAGGTTTGCGCATTTGTTTTTAGTATTCCATTTTTTGGGGAAGCTATAAAAGGGAAAGCGGCGGCAGAGTGATTTCGGGATTCATGCTTGATGAATTCCGGTTGCTTGTGAGTTTCTTGAAAATAGCGGCCACCAGACTTTGGGTCGAAATTGGTCAAAAATTTTGACTAACTGAATTGAAATAAGCGCTGCAACTGAGAACCAGATAATTCCAGGAATTATCATCCAGCTAAGATTGTTACGGTCTAGCGTGACGAAACGAGCAATTCCAAAGGAACAAAAAGGAACAAAAACCAATAGCGACGAAAATGTCGCGCAGACCAATCCAATTTTGACAAGTGAAGCTGGCAATGATGCAACGACATTTCTCCAAACGACGGAACAGCAGATAGCAACCAACAGGCCACCGCCGATGTATGGCGCTAGATACCACCAGTTGGCTGGACCCTTATGGCCAAGTAAGTAAGCGATCAGTGCAAAGATTCCATAACAGATGAGAGAGCCAAGGCCAAACGACAAAATTCCAACGGGAATAACAAGGGCATTTTTTCTTGTGCTGGGCATCGCTGCGCAGACAAAGAAACATATTGCAGCAAGAAGAAGAAAAGGCGCAGCATAAATGATTTGCATTCTTTGCGGCCTCAGCGTTACTTGTCGCCCAAACAGGGTAGACATTCAAGGAGTGTCTTTGCCTAATAGTTTTATCGAAATCTCTGGTTCTCCGAAAGTGCTGCGACGCCGGGGAGGGTTTTGCCTTCGAGGAATTCGAGGCTGGCTCCGCCGCCGGTGGAGATGTGAGTGATCTTGTCGGCGACGCCGGATTGCTGGATTGCGGCTACCGAGTCTCCGCCGCCTACGATGGTGGTTGCGTCGTGGTTGCGGGCTACGGCTGCGGCAATTTCATTGGTGCCGTGGGCGAAGGCGGGCATCTCGAAGACGCCCATGGGGCCGTTCCAGATAACGGTGCGGGCCTCGTTTATCTCGCTTTCAAAGAGCGCGATGGATTTGGGGCCGATGTCGAGGGCCATCATGTCTTCGGGGAAGGCGCCCTTGCCGGAGAAGGCTTTGGTTTTGGCGTCGGCGGCGAATTTGTCGGCGAGAACGTGATCGACGGGAAGCAGGAAACGCACGCCTTTGGCTTCGGCTTTCTTGAGCGCGGCTTTGGCTATGTCGATCTTGTCGGTTTCGACGAGGGATTTTCCGGTTGACTGGCCCTGGGCGTTGAGGAACGTGTAGGCCATGCCGCCGCCGATGATGATGGCGTCGGCTTTATCGAGAAGGTTGTCGATGACCTGAATTTTGTCGGAGACCTTGGCTCCGCCGATGATGGCGACGAAGGGCTTGTCGGGTTCGGCGAGGGCCTTGCCGAGGTATTTGAGCTCTTTTTCCATGAGCAGGCCGGCGGCAGAGATTTTGACGAAGTGGGTGATGCCTTCGGTGGAGGCGTGGGCACGGTGGGCGCTGCCGAAGGCGTCGTTGACGAAGATGTCGCAGAGGCTGGCGAGTTTTTTTGCGAAGGCTGGGTCGTTAGCCTCTTCTTCAGGATGGAAGCGGAGGTTTTCTAGCAGCAGAGGTTGGCCGGATTCGAGGTTGGCGGCCATCTCGCTTGCGACTACGCCGACGCAGTTGGGGGAGAAGGCAACATTCTCGTCGTCGCCGAGAATGTGATCGAGCAGACCGCGGAGATGGTCGACGATGGGGCGAAGGCTCATGCTGGCGACTGGTTTTCCCTTGGGGCGTCCGAGATGCGAGCAGAGGATGACCTTGGCTTTGTGGCGGAGCGCGTACTCGATGGTGGGGAGGGTCTCGCGGATGCGGGTGTCGTCGGTGATGATGCCGTCCTTGAGGGGGACATTGAAGTCGACGCGGATGAGAACGCGCTTGTCGGTGAGATCCAGGTCGCGAATGGACAGCTTTGACATGCAGATTCCTTACAAGTGGTTGGAATGGGTCAACTGGGTTTGCAAGGCAATGATATCGGTTAAATGACTGAGGCCATAGTCCGGAGGGGAAGACTCAGGTGTTTTTATACGGAATGTAACGGCGCGCGATGAGTGCAGTGGGAATGCCGATGCAGAAGATGAGCGCGGCAACTCCATTGATGAGGGGGATGAGGGGTGGGGTGGGACGTGGTCCGATCCTTGAGAGTGGAATGACGACGTAGTTCATGACGATATAGACGCCGATGCCATAGAGGCCTCTCCAGAGGAAGGGATGGCGGGAGAGCGGAAGGCGGCGGCTGGCGAAGATGTAGATGGTGGCAACGGTCGTCGCGATGAAGTAGTGCAGTAGCAGGCCGAGGATAGCAGAGCGTGTTCCCTGGGTGAAGGCGGCGCGACCGAGGAGGCCTGAGGCGATTCCTTGCAGGATGCGGATGGTAGTGACGCCGCGAAGGCCGTAGAAGATGAACGCATCGGAGATGTCGAGGGTACCGGCGATGAGACAGCAGAGAGCGACGGCTTTACCGAATTGCGGAGAGGCCGGTGGCGCGGTTTGCATGACGAGATGATTGTAGTCGTGAATGTCTCATTCAGGGATGCATGCGTCGGCTTCAACCTCGATGCGCCATTTTGGGTTGAGCAGGGCGGCGACGACGACCATGGTGGCGGCTGGCCGGATGAGGCTGAAGAACTTTCCGTGGATGCGGCCTACGGCTTCCCAGTCTTCGACGTGAGTGAGGTACATGCGGGTGCGGTAGACGTGCTCGAGAGAACTGCCTGCATTTTTCAGAGCGGTGGCGATGAGGGTGAGACACTGGTCGGTCTGTTCGGCGACGTCGGCCTCGTCTGCACCAACGGGTCCGGTGCCGGATACGTGGACTTGGTTGCCGATTCGTACAGCGCGGGAGAAGCCGATGATGGGCTCGAAGGGGGATGAGCCGGAGATATTGGTGCGCCTGGTCATGATTGTCACAGTTTATCGCGCAGTTGGGCGTTTTCGGTCTCCAGCTTCGCGAGCCTCTCGCGCACAGGGGGCGAGCACTTCTTCCAGTTCCTCTACGGTGTAGCGAGGCGTGATGTGCTGCGGACAGTTCCAGTCGAAGCCTTCGACGTGGATGAGAATGATTCGCTCGATGACGGCGTCGTCCCCTTCTGAGCGGAAGGACTTAATGAGCTCGGCTGCCTGGGAGTCGTGCTCGTGGATCTCGACGCGGCCGAGGATTTTGAGGCGGGTCTGATTGGGGTAATCCATGAAAAAAAGGGCCACGCGGTTGTCGTGGTCGAAGTTGCCGAGGCTGATGTACTGTTTGTTGCCGCGGTAATCTGCAAAGCCGATCAATGAGGGGTTGAGGACGCGAACGAAACCCTTCGGACCGCCGCGATGCTGCATATACGGCCAGCCAGTCTCACTGACGGAGGCCATGTAGAAGCTGTCGCGATGCTGGATGAAATACTCTTCCGCCGAGCCTAGTTTGTCCTCTCCGAGCGGCGAACTCTTCTCCATGCGTTCGTACTGGCGGCGGCTACCATGTTCTGTTTGATGTTCTTTGACGAGTGGGGTGAAGGATATTTCCTGAAAGCGACGACCCATCGGGTTCTCGATCCGGGCAGGTGGACTCGCTGCCAAAAGATAGATTCGCAGTGGCCCTTAGAAGATTCAATAGTAACGGGTATTATCTGCAGAGTCAGCAGAAACTATGTTTAGGAGGCTAATGTGTGCTTTTCAGCGATGGCTAACTTTGTGGGAAGCGCTGGGTTGGGGGCGATCGGGGTTGTGACACTGACCCAGGTGAAACATAAGCGGGAGCTGTTGTTTGCATCGTTGCCTACGCTGTTTGCTGTGCATCAGTTTACCGAGGGATTTGTGTGGCTGGGGCTGGATGGAGTTCTGTCGCCTGCGGTGACTCACAATATGGGAGCGGCGTTTGTGTTGTACGCGCAGGGGCTTCTGCCGTTCCTGATTCCGCTTGCTGTGCTGCTGTTTGAGCCGGATGGGAAGAGTCGCAGGAGGATGCTTCCGTTCCTGGCCGTTGGGACGGTGACCACGCTTTATATGCTATGGGCGTTGATTGCTTATCCACTGCATATTTATGTGGAGCACAACAGCATCGTTTACATCAACGATGGGACGAACAATACGGTACTCGCCGTCTTGTATGTGATTGCGACGTGCGGAACGCTGTTCTTCTCGAAGGTGCGGGATATGGTGATTTTTGGCGCAGCAAATCTCGCGATTTTGCTGACAGTAATGGCGGTCAAGCGGTATGCGTTCACTTCGCTTTGGTGTGCGTATGCGGCCGTGGCGAGCGTGATTATTCTGGCTTACTTCTGGCGGAGCAAGTTGAAGCGACCGTTCCCGTATGCGGAAGCGATTTTTGGGTGAGGGTGGGCTTCCCTGGTTTACACGATTTAGGCATACAAGTTGCGAAGCGAAGAATCTTGCCGCGTCGTTCAAAATGCGGGGATTCTTCGCTTCGCTCAGAATGACGACTTCGTTTCGATGCGGCTACAGGCCCTTTTTCACAAGGAAGGTGATCAGGTCCTTGACGCGGTTGGAGTAGCCCCACTCGTTGTCGTACCAGCTGATGACCTTGCCGGTGTTGCCGATGACTTTGGTCAGCTTGGAGTCGACGATGGAGGAGAGTGCGTTGCCCTTGAAGTCGGAGCTGACGAGCTCTTCGTCGGTATAGCCGAGGATGCCCTTGAGAGAGCCTTCGGCGGCTGTCTTGAGGGCGGCGTTGACGACGGCCGGATTGGCCTTGCCCCCGGTCTGCTTCATCACCTGACCGACAAACCAGGCGGCGAGTTTCGGCTTCGCCTTCACCTCTTCCACCTTGTCGGGGTTCGCAGCGATCACTTTCTCGTAACCCGCTTTGTCAACAACCCGAACTCCGACCGCTTTTTCTTCGGCCGCGGCACTATTTACCGCAGGCCCGGCAATCGCGGCGCCGGAAATTCCCGTCAACGTTGCAGCAACCCATTCTCGCCGTGTCAGGACGTCGTCCATGATGGCCTCTTCTTAAAGAATTTCGTTCGCTAAAGTCTCAAGTGCTA
>JBEKGF010000050.1:0-31908 GCA_050012935.1 Edaphobacter sp.
AGCTGCTTCGCCGCGCTGCAGGAACCAGGCGTGGGTATCGATGGTCGGTGCAACCTGCTGACCCTTGGTTTCCCAGGGCGTTTGAAGAATGGTGTGGCGGATGCCGAAGGTAACGGTAAGGTTCGGCTTAACTCTCCACGAGTCCTGCACATACCATTCAAACTCATTCGCTGAGAAGTGCCTGTTGATGAACGCGCCATCGGCAAGCAAAGAGCCCGTGGTGGCGCTGCTGACAGCGTAGTTGTAGTTGTTGGTTACCTGGGCGACGGTGCCAACGAGATTGGCATAGGCCTGGAGGTAGGAGTTCCCGAACCCGCCGTTGACCGTGTCCAATCCTATGTTGGCCGGGCTCGGGACGATTGGTTTACCGCCCAGGCCAGAAGGATTCGAACTGCCGGAGGCAAAGGAGTTGGCGTCGGTGCCAAAGTTCTGATGAACCAAACGCCAGTTGCCACCGAACTGGAGGTTATGTTTACCTTTGGTCCAGTTCAGATTGTCGACGATATTGTTGACTGGAATGCTGGTGATGGAGTTACGGGTCTCAGCAGTTGCAGTAGCGATGAAGCGGAAGTCGACATAGTCCCCTGATCCGACCCCGGAGTTGCCGAATCCCTGCCGGATATATCCATAACGGATGTCGTTGACTATGGTGGGAGAGATGGTCCAGGTATCGCCGAAGGTCATTCCTTTGCTGTTGTCGATGAGTTCGGAGGACGGGCCCTGGCCTGGAAACTGCTCGACCGCCCCGTTCGTGTCTTTCTGCAGGTTGCCGCGAGCGAAGAGGCGATGCTTCGAGGAGAGGAGATAGTCGAGACGCACGATGGTCGTGTTCAGCGTTATAGGGTTGGGTGAGGAGAAGGAGTAGGAGCCTGTGTTGATGCCATCGCCCGCGGTGAAGCCATTGGCGACGGGTATTGATTTGAAATATGCCAATGCGTTTGGATTTGGGCCGGGACCGGGGGTGTAGGCGGGAGTGTTGCAGACTTTACAACCGGCATCGAGTGCCGTCATCTGTGTGGGTGAGACGGCCACGGTCTCTCCGCCGCTCCCCAAATACTGGAGAGTACCGCTCTGGTAGAGAGCTGTTGGCACGACCTCGGTCACCTGAGCGCTCTCAGCCTGACGAGCGCCCTCGTAGTTGGCGAAGAAGAAGAACTTGTCTTTGAAGATGGGTCCGCCAACGTCTGCGCCGAAGATATTACGGATGAGCTTGCCGGGGCGGTTGGCCTGGCCGCTGGCAAGCTGCGCCTGCTTATTGAAGAAGTCGTTGGCGACGGTAATGGTTGGACGATTGTACTCGTAGGCCGCGCCATGGAATTTATTGGTGCCGGATTTTGTGACCATGCTGATCTGGGCGCCGGAGGACCGTCCGGCCGAAGAGTTAGCATTGCCGGTGGTGACGTTGAACTCCTCGATCGAATCCTGAGTCTGGCGGAGGACACCGGTAAAGGCGAAGCCGTTGACCTGATCGTTGTCGTCGATTCCGTCGACCGTAATATTGCCCTGATCGGAGCGGCCGCCATTGACTGCGCCGCTGCGGCTATCCAGTTGTCCGACGCCGGTGGCCTGGGTTGGAAGATACAAGACGCCGGGTTGGAGCGAGAGCAGGTCCGGCACGTTGCGCGTCTCGCTGGGGAGCGCCTGAATAGTGGAATTGTCCATCGAGCCGCCGAGTGCCGCATCGGTAGTGTTGAGCGTCTGTGCCTCGGCGGTGACGTTGAGGATCTCCTGGGTGGCGTTGACACTGAGGGCGAAGTTGATGGTTGCTGGCTGGTCGACGAGCAGCTCGGCGGTCTTGCTCTGGGCGCCGAAGCCCGTAGCGGTGACCGTGATGGTGTACTTGGCGGGCGGGATCTGGGTGAACTGATACTCGCCGCTGTTGTTGGCTGCGGCGGAGTAGCTCAGACCTGTGGCGCTGTCGACGAGATTGATCTTTGCGCCGGGGACGAGAGCTCCGGTGGGATCTTTGATGACGCCGCGGAGGGACGTGTTCGCACTCTGAGCGAAAACAGAAGTGGATGCAAGGGCGAGTATAAGAAAGAGAACAATTCCAGATAGACGTCTGCTCATGCTGCCTCCATAAAGTAAAAAAGCCGGTACATTTTTGCTTGTCCGCGGAATCTTCCGAGCCTGTCCGCAGCAGCGTATTGATCCAATCTTCCTGTCGCATGGAAGGAAAAAAGCACTATCTCTGCAAGGACGAATCCAGTTAAGTTGAGTCTTGTGGATTTAGGTTTAACAGATTCTATCCAGCTACGGAATAAGATTTCCACGGTTTATCAAGTTGTTTTCCGTTGATTCCTTGTTTTTGTAATGAATATTCAGGTGAAAGTGAACATGCTCCATTTAGAAATACTGAAAGTATCAGATATCACATAAAAAGAATGTAGAATTGCGCCGAAAGCGATGAAGCTGTTGGCTCTTCGCGCAAGTGAATCAATGCTGCCTAGAGAGGCGTAAGATTTACAGGTTTTTTTTCTTGTACCGCAAGTGAGGAGAAACTGCAATATCGAAATTACGATTTATGCGAATGATTGTTATCGGATGAGCAGGGAGACGATGCTTGCCGACATGAGATTCGCCATGGTTCCGGCGAGCATGGCGCGGAGGCCAAGCTGGGCTAAATCATTGCGGCGGTTGGGGACGAGCGCGCCGATGCCGCCGATCTGCATGCCGATGCTGCCGACGTTGGCGAAGCCGCAGAGGGCAAAGGTGGCGATGGAAAAGGTGCGGGGATCGAGGTGTCCGGGGCCGGTTTTGAGAGGGCCTAGCTGCTGGAAGGCAAGGAACTCATTAATCATGGTGCGGGTGCCGAGAAGATTGCCGATGGTGCGGGCCTCGTGCCAGGGAATGCCGATGAGCCAGGCGATGGGCGCGCCGACGACGCCGAGGACCGCGTTGAGGGAGTGCGGAAACGGAATTCCGTGATCGGTGCCGGGCAGGTGAATGCTCCAGGCGAAGTTGGAGATGCCGAGCATGATCGCATTGGCGAGACCGACGAGGGCGACGAAGCTGATGAGCATGATCGCGACGTTGAAGGCGAGCTGGCCGCCGTCGATGGTGCCGCGGGCGATGGCGGCGATGAAGTTTTCGTTTTTGTGCTCCTCGCTGGGCGGCATGTGGACGGTGCCGGCGGTGGCGGGGATCTCAGTCTCGGGGACAAGCATCTTGGCGACGAGGATGGTGCCAGGCGCGGTCATGATGACGGCGGAGAGGAGATCTTTGGCGTTGATGCCGAAGCTAATGTAAGCGGCCATGATGCCACCCGAGACGTGCGCCATGCCGGAGGTCATGATCGTCATGAGTTCGCTGCGCGTTGCGCCGGCGAGAAACGGACGGATGGTGAGCGGAGCTTCGGTCTGGCCCATGAAGATGCTGGCGGCGACGTTGGTGGATTCGGCGCCGCTGGTGCCCATGGTTCGCTGCATGAGCCACGCGACGGCCTTGATGATCTGCTGCATGAGACCAATGTGGTACATGATGGCGAAGAAGGCCGAGACGAAGATGATGGTGGGAAGAACGGCGAAGGCAAGGGTGGCCAGCGCGTCGCCGGGGGTGCCGATGCGGCCGAAGACAAGCGTGGAGCCGTCGGCGGAGTGGCCGAGGAGTCCCGTGATGACCGAGGAGATGCTCGAGAGGATGCGCTGGCCGAGGCTCCATTTAATGACGAGGAAGGCGAAGATGATCTGCAGGCTTAGTCCCCAGGCCACGGTGCGCCAGCGGATAGCGCGGCGATTGGTGGAGAAGGCGTAGGCGAGGCCAAGAAAAGTGATGAGGCCGAGTAGACCGGTGAATCGTCCCAAAGGGTGGCTCCTGCACGGATAAAAGGCTGAAATGAAGGTTGGGATGAGTGTAACGGGTGGTAAGGAGTGCCACCTAGCGATTTTGTCGGTTCCTGGACGGAGAGACGAAGCGATTCAGCAACTATTGAAAATTTTCTTCCTTATGAGGGACCAAACGAGGTGAGATGGGCGTTAGTTGGATTCGAGAGCCTCGTGGCGTAGGAGGCGCGACTGAAGGGTGCTCTTTGTGATGATCTCGTGGATGAGGGGTTGGAGCTGGGGTGGGGCGGGGGAGATTTGTAATGTATCGCGTAACATGTGGTCGGGTTCGTTGAGGAGATGCTTGTCTTCGGCGAAGAGTGTGATGAGGGGTTGGCCTTCGAGGAGACGGTCGCCAAGCTTGGCGTGCATCTCGATGCCGGCGTGGGCGCTGACGGGGTCGCCGGGTTTGGCGCGGCCTGCTCCGAGGCGTTGCACGGCCCAGCCTGCTTGCTTGCAGTCCATCGAGCTGAGATAGCCGTTTTGTGAGGCTCTGATAGTGCGGGTTGCGGTGGGCTTGTGGTGGGTTGCGGGGTCTTCGAAGACCGAGATGTCCCCGTTTTGCGCTTCGATGATCTTGAGCCATGCCTTGTAGGCTTCGCCGCTGCGCAGAATCTGGTCGGAGAGCCTGGCTCCTTCTTCCGGCGTGGCGGCGTGGTTGGCGAGATGGAGCATCCAGCCGGAGAGGACGTTCGAGAGTTCGATGAGATCGCGCGACATGGGGTGGCGGTGCTGCTTCATGATGTCGACGCACTCCCAGACCTCGACCCAGTTGCCGGAGAAGCGGCCGAGCGGCTCGTCCATGCTGGTGAGGAGCGCGACCGCGCGGGTGCCCGAGGCTTCGCCGGTCTCGACCATCAGTTCGGCGAGGAACTTCGATTTTTCATACGTGGGCATGAAGGCGCCGGAGCCGACTTTGACGTCGAGGACGAGGGCGTTGAGGCTCTCGGCAAGTTTTTTGCTCATGATGCTGGCAGTAATGAGGAAGGGAGATTCGACAGTGCCGGTGTGATCGCGGAGGGCGTAGAGGATGCGATCGGCGGGGACGATCTTTGGGGTCTGGCCGATGAGGGCGGCGCCACATGTTTTGAGAGTTTCGGCTAGTTGCCCGAGATTGAGCTGAGTGTTGAAGCCGGGGATGGTTTCGAGTTTGTCGAGTGTGCCGCCAGTGTGGCCGAGCGATCGGCCGGAGATCATCGGGACGCAGATTCCGGGGATGCCTGCCGGGGTGGGCGACGCGAGGCCGGCAGCGGCCAGGATGGGAGCGATGAGAAGGGAGGTCTTGTCGCCGACGCCGCCGGTGGAGTGCTTGTCGATGGTAAAGGTGTTGAGGGGCGCGGCGTCGAATGTGTCGCCGGAGTAACGCATCGCGGAGGTGAGGGTGGCGAGCTCGCGCGCGTTGAGGCCGCGCTGGAAGATGGCCATGAGGAAGCTG
The DNA here is from genome assembly GCA_050012935.1 of Edaphobacter sp. Classification (GTDB taxonomy): domain Bacteria; phylum Acidobacteriota; class Terriglobia; order Terriglobales; family Acidobacteriaceae; genus Edaphobacter. The sequence goes on from JBEKGF010000050.1 coordinate 5,257, forward strand.
GCGATTTGCGCGTCCGTGACGAGCTGCTTCTCCGGCGTGCGGTCGGCGATGGCCCGGATGAAGGCCTGAATCTCTGCATCGGAGAGAGCTAGTCCGTCGCGTTTGTGCAGAATGACGTCGATGGGATGGATTAGCGGATTCATTTTAATAAATGTATCTGATCTGGTTACGAATTGGTAAGAAGGAAGGCGGCGGGTAACAGATCGGCGATGGTGGCCTGTGCGATTGCGCCTTTTTCGCCGGGAAAGTAGACGATGGTGTCGGCCGTGCTGAACTCGTGGATGGTCTGGCGGCAGGCTCCGCAGGGCTGGCTGGCGGTGTCGTTGAGGTTGGCTACGGCGATGGCCCGGATGCGAATCTTTGGGCCGTGGAGGCTGACGGCGGCGGCTATCGCGGCTTGCTCGGCGCAGACGGTGAGGCGGTAAGAGGCGTTTTCGACGTTGCATCCGGTGACGACGGTACTGTCGGCTAGCAGAACGGCTGCGCCTACACGGAAGTTACTGTAGGGCGCATAGGCATGGCGCGCGACGGCGATGGCGAGCTGCTGCAGTTCGGCAGCCTGGGCTTCGGAGAGCGGACTGGGGTGATTCGGAGACATGATGGGAATGAGGCTATCCCGTGGCGAGGACGATAGCAAGCCGTGTTGCGCTAATGGTTAAGGACCAGCGCCCGATATACCAGGTGTGGACGATCTGACCAAAGAATTTATCGCGGAGAGCCAGGAGGGACTGGACCGGATGGAGCAGTGCCTCACCGAGTTGGAGGCACGTCCCGGCGACGCGGAGCTGCTGGGAGAGATCTTCCGCGCCGTGCATACGATCAAAGGCACGACGGGCTTTCTGGGCTTCGACCGGCTGGAGAAGCTGGCCCATGCGGGAGAGCATCTGCTGGGATCGCTGCGGGATGGCAGGCTGGCCGTGACTTCGGATCTGATCAGCGGCTTGCTGCGCCTGATGGATGGTCTGCGCGCGATTCTTGTTTTGATTGAGGAGACCGGTGGCGAGGGAACACGGTCGGGTGATGAAGACGGCGAGTTGATTGCGGAGTTGGCGCTATTAAATGGCGCGATGCCGCCGGAAGAGATTGAGCCGGAGTTGCTGCACGCGGTTGTCGATACCGGCGAGATGGTTGCGGAACACACGGGCGTGTCCGAGGCCTCGAAGATGCCCGGCGCGCTGTCAGCCGCGAATTCGACGGCTGCGAGCACCGAGAGAGCTGGAGGAGGGAATGACAAGACGCTGCGGATCGACGTCGATGTCTTGAACCGCATGATGAATCTTGTCGGGGAGCTGGTGCTGACGCGCAATCAGATGTTGCAGAGCGACAGATCGGCAGCGAACTTTCCCGAGCTGGCGCGGCGGCTCGACACTGTGACGGCGGATCTTCGCGAGACGGTGATGCAGGCCAGGATGCAGCCGGTGGGAAATTTGTTTGGCAAGTTTCCCAGAATGGTGCGCGACCTGGCGAGGACGTGCGGCCGCAATGTGCGGATCGAGTTTACCGGACAGGAGACGGGCCTGGACAAGAGCCTGCTGGAGGCGATCAAGGATCCGCTGACTCATGCGGTGAGAAATGCCGTGGATCACGGAATTGAAGCCCCGAGCGTTCGCGTGCTCGCGGGAAAGCCGGCTGAAGGCTGCGTCCGGTTGAGGGCGTTTCATCAGAGCGGCTCGGTGGTGATTGAGGTCGCAGACGACGGCGCTGGGATTCCAATGGAGCGAGTGTTGGAGAAGGCGATCGAGCGCAACCTGGTGACGGCGGAGCAGGGTGCGGAGATGTCCGAGCGCGAAGTGCTGCAACTGATCTTTCTGCCGGGCTTTTCGACTGCTGCCGCTGTGACGACGGTTTCGGGGCGCGGCGTCGGGATGGATGTGGTGCGGGCCAATGTGGAGAAGGTTGGCGGAAGCGTTGAGGTCGAGTCGCGCAGGGGCCAAGGCACGACGTTGCGGTTGCGCGTTCCGCTGACGCTCGCGATCGTTCCATCGCTGATCGTGCGATGCAGAGGACAATATTTTGCGCTGCCGCAGAGCGCGCTTGTCGAGCTGGTGGATATACCGAACCAGGAGTTTGCGCAATTAGTGCAGCGGATCGGTTCGGCGGAGCTTTATCGCCTGCGGGAGCATCTGTTGCCGATGATTTGGCTGGATCGCCTGCTGGGTTTGGGAGGGGAATCGCTGGAGACGTCGCTCGGGCACTATATGGCAGTGCTCGAAGCGGAGGGTTGCCGGTACGGGTTGGTTGTGGATGAGCTGATGTCGCCAGAGGAGATTGTGGTGAAACCCCTGTCGCCGGTGCTGCGCGAGATTGGTTTGTTCTCCGGGGCTACTGTGCTGGGCAATGGAACCCTGGCGCTCATTCTGGATGTAGGGGCGGCCGCCGCTCGCGCAGGTGTGAAGCCGATCGAGGAAGAAGACACGCAGCTTGAGACGAGAGAGCCGGCAATCCAGGAGCAAGTGGGTGAGTCGTTCCTGATCTTTGAAGATCGCGACCGCGAGCGCACGGCGCTGCCGCTGGATATGGTGGAACGAATTGAAAGCGTATCGCTGGATCGGATTGAGTATGCGGGAGGGAGACCGATGCTGCAGTATCGCGGCGAACCGTTGCCGCTGAGGGATGAGGGTGATGTGTTGCCGTTGCTTGAAACGGAGCGCCAAGCCGGCAAGGAGACGCTGGCGACAGTTCTGATCTGCGGTGATCGCAGCTCCGGGTTGCCGCGCCACGTGGGAGTGGTCGTGCGACGGGTGCTGGATGTCTCGCCGGGAACGTTGCTCGATCAGAACGCGGCAAGCGATGGGACGGGGATGGAGCTTGCGCTGGTAAAGGATAGGTTGACGATCGTTCATCGCGAGTTTGGGGCGAAGACAAGGGCCATGTGGCAGGAGGTCGCATGAGGATTTCTGGTCGAGGCAAGAGCGAGGAGATTCAGGAGGAGGACGATGCGGTGTCTCTGTGTTCGCTCTACGCGGGCAGCGAGACTTTCGGGATCGACACGCGAAAGATTCGCGAGGTGCTGGGGCAGCGAGAACCGCAGCGTGTGCCGATGTCGCCTCCGTTTGTCGCAGGGGTCGTGCCCTATCGCGGAGAAGTTTTGACGACAGTGAATCTGCGGGCGCTGCTGGAGATGGAAGAGCAATCGGGCGGCGGGTATGTGCTGGTGATGGAGGACGAGGTGGCTGCTGAGCGGTTTGGTCTTGTGGTTGATGCGGTTGGCGGAGTGGTGACGGTGAGCGCTCGTTCGCTCGAGGCCAATCCATGCACGCTGGAGGCGCGAGGAAGATGGCTGTTTGATGGCGCGTACAAGATGGAGGCGGGACTGATGGTGCGGCTCGATCCGCAAAGATTGTGCCCGTCGCGGCTGTCGGAGACGGGACTGTTTCGAAAGAGCACGAATGGAGATGCCGATGCGAGCCTTGATCGTCGATGATTCCAGCTTTATCCGCGAATACCTGCGGCACCTGTTGAGCCGAATGGACATTGTGTGCGAAGAGGCCGTGGATGGCAGCGATGCTCTGACGCTGCTGGCGGGCGAAGAGGCCTTCGACCTGATGCTGCTGGATGTGAATATGCCAGTGATGAATGGGCTGGAGTGCGTGAAGGCTCTACGCAAGGCGAGGCTTGGCCCGCAGATGAAGGTGATGATGGTGACGACGGAAGCGGATCACTCGTTCATCGAAACAGCGCTGGACAACGGCGCGGATGAGTTTCTGATGAAGCCGTTTACGCCGGAGAGCCTTCGGGAAAAGATGCTTCTGCTTGGCGTCATTGCGACCTAAGACAAAGGAAGTCGAAGATGGATACTTTAAATGAACGGCCGCTTCGTGTTCTCGCTGCGGATGACTCCGCGGTGATGAGAAGCATTTTGTGGAAGCTGTTTCTGATGCATGCGAAGGACCGGCCAAACGACCTGCCGCGGATGGAGTTGTGCGGTATCGCACGCGACGGAGTGGAATGCCTGGAGCAGGTACGGCAGTTGAACCCGGACGTTCTTGTGCTTGACCTCGAGATGCCGAGACTGAATGGTCTTGATGTTCTCGACAGGCTGCGGGTTGAGAATCCGGAGCTCCCGGTCATCATGTGCAGCGCATACACAGAGCATGGCGCGAGATCTACGCTCGAGGCGCTGGCCCGCGGCGCTTCGGATTACGTGATGAAGCTTTCGGAGCAGCGTGATTTTGCCGCGGCGATGGAGTCGCTGGCTCAGCAACTGCTTCCTCGAATCGCCGCACTGGCAAAGGAGACGAGAGATGCAGGAGAGAGAGCATTCCTGGACGCTGCGGATGGCGGCTCGCTCAAGGCCCGATCTGCCGAGCCTGTGACGAACGATTCCCCTCCGATTGAAGTTGTCGTAATTGGGTTGTCTACGGGCGGACCGTCTGCGCTCGAACAACTGCTGCCGAAGCTGCCGAAAGATTTTCCAGTACCAGTGTTGATTGTTCAGCACATGCCGAAGTTGTTTACGGGAGCGCTTGCGGAGCGGTTGGACAAATGCTGCCCGCTGCGTGTTCAGGAGGCGTATGACAACGCCCCGATCCGCCCTGGAACGGTGTGGCTGGCGCCTGGAGACGCGCACATGGAGGTGGCTCCGCGCCATGCGATGGGAGATGAGGACCGGGGAATGGAAGGACGAAGCAGCAGAGTCCGGCTGCATCGGCAGGAGCCGCTGAACCACTGCAGGCCGTCGGTTGATTATCTGTTTTTCTCGGCCGCGCGGATGTATGGCGCTGGAACACTGGCTCTGGTAATGACCGGCATGGGCGCAGACGGCCTGAACGGAGCGCGCGCAGTGCATGAGAGCGGCGGGGTTGTGTTTGCCCAGGATGAAGCGACGTCTGCCGTATGGGGAATGCCGGGTAGAGTAAGCGCGTCAGGCATCGCCAATGCAACGCTTCCCCTGTGGGGCATTGCGGGTGCTGTGAGACAGCGAATCGGCGCGGGTCGGCCTGCACGTTTGGAGGCGGTGAACAACATAGTGTCTGCGATGGTTTCAAGGCGGGAGGTGACCCATGGCTTGCTCTGATTCGGACTACGAGTTTCTTCGCGGAGTGGTGATGGAGCAGTCTGCAAACCTGATCGACCCGTCGCGGAATACTCTGTTCGATACAAAACTGACGCCGATCGCGCGCAATTCAGGAGCGGCTAATCTTGAAGACTTCATCAATATGCTGAAGAACGGCAGGCCTGTGCATCTGCATCGTGCGGTCGCGGAGGCGATGACAATCAACGAGACGAGCTTCTTCCGGGATATCGCCTCGTTTGAGATGTTGCGGCAGGTGATCCTTCCGCGCTTGATCGAGCAGCGAGCGCAGACACGCCGCCTGCGGATCTGGAGCGCGGCGAGCTCGACCGGACAGGAGGCCTACAGCCTGGCGATGTCGATTGCAGAATATTTTCCCGACCTTGCGCACTGGGACGTGAAGATTGTGGGGACCGACATCTCGCGGCAGGTCGTGGATTATGCGCAAAGAGGGCGTTTTCGCCGGCTCGAAGTAAACCGCGGGCTGCCTGCGCGAATGCTGCTGAAGTATATGGCGAAGGATGGCGAGGAGTGGGAGGTTGTTTCGCGAATTCGTTCCATGTGCGAGTTCCGCTATGCGAATCTTTGCGCGCAGATGCCGCAAATGCCGGTATTTGACCTGGTGTTGTTGCGAAATGTTCTGCTTTACTTCCCTCTGTATGACCGGAGAGCACTCTTCGGCGAGATCTACCGCAAGCTTGCGCCGGACGGATACCTACTCCTGGGGAATGCCGAACAGGCGGAGGATTCCACGAAGCTTTTTGAAGTGGAGTTTGCAGTGAACTGCTATTTTTACCGGCCCGCCAGTGAATTCTGATCTGGTTGACTGTCTGACCTCGATGAGCCCTGGCAAGGCTCTTGTGCATCCAAGCGTGATGGCGGTTATGCTTCTGATACCGCGTCGACGACCATGCCGAGAGAACGTCCCAGTTCGAAGAGAGAACCGGTTGCCACGAAGTCCGATGCCTCTCGGAAAGCGCGTGACGGCAGGGAAGAGGCCGCGCTTGCGCTGTTTCATCCCATCACCGCGAAATGGTTCAGGGCAGTCTTCGATGCGCCGACGGCTCCGCAGGTGGAGGGTTGGCCGGCGATTGCGCGCGGAGAATCGACGCTGATTCTGGCGCCGACCGGCACGGGCAAGACGCTGTCAGCATTTCTGTGGTGCCTCGACAAGTTGATGATGAAGACTACGTCCGAGGCCGGACACGGTTGCCGCGTGGTGTATCTGTCGCCGTTGAAAGCTCTGGCAGTGGACGTTGAGCGCAACCTGCGGGGCCCCCTGCTGGGAATCTCGAATATGGCGAAGCAGGAGGGCGTCGCCGTGCGTATGCCGGAGATCAGCGTGCGCACGGGAGATACATCGCCCAAAGAGAGAGCGCGCTTTCGCAAGCATCCTGGGGATATTTTGATTACGACGCCGGAGAGCTTGTATTTGCTGCTCACTTCGGAGGCGGGCGAAGGGCTGCGCTCGGTTGAAACGGTGATCGTGGATGAGATTCATGCGATGGTTCCAACGAAACGTGGCGCGCATCTGGCGTTATCGCTGGAGCGGCTTGAAGCATTGACCGGAAGGCGGCTTCAGCGGATTGGCCTGTCCGCAACGCAGAGACCCCTGGAAGAGGTGGCACGATTTTTAGGAGGCGCGGAGTCTTCTGGCGTGGGTGGTGCTGCGCTTTCGGATGGAGAACGGCAGCGCGAGGCCGAGAGCGATATTGCCGGTTTGTTGAGCCGTGAGGACGCTGAGAGTGAAGTGAAGCCGGACGCCGGGGCTGATGCTGCGCGATACAGGCCTGTGACCGTGGTCAATGCCGGAGCGCGAAAGCTGCTCGAACTGAAGGTCGAGGTCCCGGTCGAAGACATGGCGCGGCTCGGCGAGATTCAGGAGGAGCAGTCGAACGGGCCGGCATCGCATGGGCCGAAGAGGACTTCGATCTGGCAGTCGATTTATCCACGTCTGCTTGAGATTATTCAGCGAAGAACGTCAACGCTGATCTTTGTGAATGCGCGACGCGTAGCCGAGCGGTTGGCGGGAGCGTTGAACGAGCTTGCTGGAGAACAGATTGCCCTGGCGCATCACGGTTCGCTGGCTGCGGTGCAACGGGCGGAGATCGAAGAGCTACTGAAAGAGGGCAAGATCAAGGCGCTGGTGGCGACCTCGTCCCTCGAACTGGGGATCGATATGGGTGCGATCGATTTGGTGATCCAGATTGAGGCGCCGCCGTCGGTAGCAAGCGGGATGCAGCGGATTGGGCGGGCGGGGCATCAGGTGGGTGCGCCTTCGCATGGGATTATCTTCCCCAAATATCGCTCGGATTTAATTGCGTGTGCGGCGGTGACGCGGGCGATGCATGAGGGGCATGTGGAGTCGACGCGGTTTCTGCGCAATCCGCTCGATGTGCTGGCGCAGCAGATGGTGGCCGTGATTGCGCACCCTCCGCTAAGTGTTGCCGGCACGGGGCGAAGGGCGTGGGGCGCTCCGGAAGAAGAGGAGAGCCCCGGCATCAGCTATTCAGCGTTGTTTGCGCTGGTGCGAGGCGCCGCGCCATTCGCGGATTTGAGCAGTAAAATCTTCGACGGCGTGCTGGACATGCTGGCTGGCAGGTATCCGTCGGATGAATTTGCGGAGTTGCGGCCACGCATTACATGGGACAGGGCCCGCAACTGGATCACACCGCGTGCGGGAGTGAAACGAATTGCAATTTTGAATGCCGGAACGATTCCCGACCGCGGAACTTATGGGGTATTTCTCGCTGGCGAGAGGAGCAAGCCTGTGCGCGTAGGCGAGCTCGATGAGGAGATGGTCTTTGAGAGCAGGCCGGGAGACACGTTTATTCTCGGTGCTTCGACGTGGCGCATCGATGAGATTACTCACGATCGCGTGCTGGTGACGCCAGCTCCGGGAGAGGCAGGGAAGATGCCCTTCTGGCATGGCGATCGGGCGGGACGGCCACTCGAGTTTGGGCGGAGGATTGGTGCGCTCGTGAGAGAGTTGCGCGATGCTCCGCGAAGTGTTGCCATGGCGAGGCTGACAACGGAGCACGATCTTGAACCGGTTGCGGCCGAGAATGTGCTGCGCTATCTGGCGGATCAGGAGCTGGCTACGGTTGTCGTTCCGGACGATCGAAATATTGTCATTGAGCGTGTGAGAGACGAGTTGGGTTATTGGCGAGTGTGTGTGCTGACTCCGTTTGGCAGCCGCGTCCATGCTCCGTGGGCGATGGCCGCGACGGCGAAGCTGCGAAGTTCGCCGGGTCATGAGGTGGAGACGATGTGGTCGGAGGACGGATTCGTGCTTCGCTTTCCGGAGACGGACGATGCGCCTGCGATCGAACCGATTTTGCTGGAGCCGGAAGAGGCAGCCGATTTGGTGATGCGGCAGCTTGGTTCGACAGCGCTCTTTGCCGCGAAGTTCCGCGAGAGCGCGGCTCGGGCCTTGCTGCTTCCGAGGCGGCGGGCGGATGGGCGTACTCCGCTATGGCAGCAGCGGAAGCGGGCTTATGACCTGCTGAGCGTCGCGAGCCAGTACGCTTCATTTCCAATCGTGCTCGAGGCGTACAGGGAGTGTTTGCGGGATGTCTTCGATATGCCGGCGTTGATGGAGACGCTGCGGAGCATCGGGAATCGCTCGCTTCACGTGCATACAGCGGATTCGCGGACCCCTTCTCCGTTCGCTTCGGCGCTGCTGTTCAGCTATGTCGCGAATTACATCTATGACGGGGATGCGCCGCTGGCAGAGCGGAGAGCGCAGGCGCTTTCGATCGACCAGGATCAACTGAGAGAGTTGATGGGAGATGCCGATCTTCGCGAGCTGCTCGATATTAGCGCTATTGAGGAGACGGAGGAACAGTTGCAGTGCGTCGCGGAGACGTATCGCGCACGCAATATGGATGGAGTACACGATCTGCTGCTGCGGTTGGGCGATCTGACGCGTTCGGAGGTTCGGAAGCGATGTGTAACCGAAGAGGTTGCAGATACGGTCGGCAGGTTAATGCGGGCACGACGTGTGCTGGAGTTGCAGATTGCAGGCGAGAAGCGGTTGATTGCGGTCGAGGATGCGGCTCGATACCGTGATGCGCTTGGAGTGTCATTGCCGCCGGGCTTGCCTGCTGCATTTCTGCAAGGGATGCCGAATGCGCTGATCGATCTGATGAGGAGGTTTGCACGGACGCATGGACCGTTCACGTCGCAGGAGGTCTCGGCGCGATTTAATCTTCCGGCCGAGAGTGTTGAGGCGGCATTGCAACGGCTGGTGCAGGGCGGCAGGCTGGTGGAGGGTGGTTTTCGGCCCGGAGGAGTTCATCGGGAGTGGTGCGATAACGAGGTGCTGCGAGCGATTCGGCGAAGGTCGTTAGCGCGGCTGCGGAAGGAGGTCGAGCCAGTCGAGCAGAAGACGCTGGCCCGGCTGTTCACGCGGTGGCAGGGCGTCGTGCAGCCGCGGCGAGGGCTCGATGCCTTGCTCGATGTGATTGAAAATCTGCAGGGCACTCCGCTGCCTGCGTCGATTCTGGAGACAGAGATATTGCCTGCGCGTTTAATGAGTTATAAGCCAGCCGATCTTGATACTTTGATTGCGGCCGGTGAGGTGGTGTGGGTTGGGTTGGAGCCGCTCGGGGAGCGTGATGGGAGGATCGGGCTCTATCTTGCGGAGAAGTTGCCTGCGCTGTGGCCTGTGGTTGCAGGCGCGCGACAGCAGAGCGCAGGGGATCTCCGGCCCTCTCCCGATACAACCGCCGATGAGAGAGAGGAAAAAGTTATTGAGCACCTAAAATCTCATGGGGCTTCGTTCTTTCAGGAAATGCATGAAGCTGTTGGAGGAGGATATCCGGGCGAGACGCTCGATACTCTGTGGTCCCTGGTGTGGAAGGGATTGCTGACGAACGATGGCATGGCGGCGCTGCGTGCTTACTGCGAACGGCCAGCCAGCACTGCTCGCAAACCGGTGCGGCGAATCGATCAGCAGGCTGTATTCCGCTCCAGAAGAACGACGCCGCCGGCAGCGCAGGGACGCTGGGCGTTGAATGCTGCTGCGCTTGCACAGGACAGGTCGGCGACAGAGTGGAGTCATGCGATTGCATTGCAACTGCTGACGCGGTACGGCGTGGTCTTCCGCGAGACGGCGCATGCGGAGAATCTTCCAGGTGGATTTTCGGCGATCTATGACGTCATGAAGGCGCTGGAGGAGAGCGGAAAGGTACGGCGCGGTTATTTTGCAGCCGATCTGGGAGCGACACAATTTGCGATGCCCGCCGCGGTGGATCTATTGCGTTCGCTGCGTGTCCGGCAGGATTCGGAGAAGGTGGAGATGCTGCAGTTGGCGGCGACTGATCCGGCGAATCCGTATGGGGCGTTGATGCGCTGGCCTGCTCCGCCTGACGCCGGTTCTTCGCTGACTCGGAGTGTGGGGGCGCGAGTGATTCTTTGCGATGGCGATCTGGTGGCATATCTGCGGCGAGGAAATCCGAATCTGCAGATGTTCTTGCCTGAAGAGGAGCCGCAGCGGTCGCATGTGGGGCGGAGACTGGCGGAGTTTCTGGTAACGAGAGTGCAAGAACAAGAGGACGCGCATGGCCGCGGCGGATTGTTGATTGCAACGGTAAATGGGGTTGCCGTTGCCGGACATTGGATGGCGCGGTTTCTACTGGATGCAGGGTTTGCCGCAGGGGCGATGGGGTTCAATGTGCGAAGGAATATGCCTCCATTGCACGGACAGCGCGGGGGAGTGAGTGCAAATGCCTGAAGGAGATATCTATCGAAAGACACCGGGAGGATGAGAAGCTACTGTGGCGGCGGTTGCGGCTGAGGCTGTTGCGCCGGTTGTTGCTTGTCCTTGCCGCCACCGAAGATCTTTTGCAGGAAGTTTTTCTTCTTTGGCTGAGCCGGTTGCTGCGTCGTGTCGGGAGCGATGCCGTCGGGAGGAGTATTGGGAGGCGGCTGCCGAACAATGGGGGCAGCGGTATTCGGTGGTGTCGCGGCATCAGGTGCGGGTGATTTGTTGCCTCCGATGCCGAAGATCTTCTGGAAGAAGTTCTGCTGACTCTCCCCCATCTGGCTGCAGGTGTTGACGGGGGCTGTGCCATCGAGAAACGCAACATAGAAGCTATTGTTGGGACAGCTCGCGTCGACGAGGAGACTGGAGTCTTTGTCAATATGGGCGATGGTCACGCCTTCGGGCGGACTGAAAGGTTTGACGTCGGAGTACTGAGGCAGCTGAATCGCGCGCTTCATGAACTCGGTCCAGATAGGTGCGGCGGCATGAGCGCCTTCCATCTTGATGTCGGTATAGTCGTCGTTGCCGACCCAGACAATGCAGAGAAGGTTCGAGGTATAGCCGGCGAACCACGCATCGTGGCTGGTTCCCGTCTTACCTGCTGCAGGAGCGGTGAATCCGTGGCCACGCACTGCGCCTGAGGCGGTGCCGAAGTTCAGCGCACCCTCGAGGAGCGATTGAGTAAGGTAGGCAACACGTGGGTCGAGGACCTGCTTGCCCTCGGGAGAGAAATCGGAGACGATGTCACCGTTTGGATTGCGAACCGAAGCGAGCATCCACGGGGTTAGATGAACTCCGTTGTTGGCGAAGGTTGTGTATGCTCCAGCCATGTCGATGGGCGTGGCGTCGTAGGCTCCGATCGAGACTGACGGCGTGCCGCGAGCAGAGGTAACACCTGCAGCACGGCCCAGCGCGGCAACGTTGTCGAAGCCGACCATCTGGCCAAGCTGGATGGTGGCGTTGTTGAGCGAGTGAGCCAGCGCATAGGCGGCTGTGACCTCGCCGCGGAAGTCGCTCTTGAAGTTGTTCGGCGAATAGGTCTGGCGTCCGTTGTCGTAGGTAAAGGTGGTCGGTTCGTCCTGCAGCTTGGTGAGCGCTGTGAAGACGCCGCCGTCGCCGAGAGACATGCCGTTGAGGCTGGAGTTGTAGGCGGCGGCGTAGACAAACGGCTTAAAGATGGAGCCGGTGGGACGCTTTGAAACGGCGTGGTTGAGCTGCGAGACGCCGTAGTTGCGGCCGCCGACTAGAGCAAGGATCTGGCCGGTGTGGGGGTTGATGGCGACAAGCGCGACCTGCGGATAGGTGATCGGCGTGGGCTCTTCGCCTTTTGGAGTCTTGTGCTGTTGGCGAACGAGCTCATCCACATTCTTCATGCCAATCTCAACGGCTGCTGATGCAGCCTCTTCAAGATCGGGATCGAGCGAGGTGTAGATGCGGAGGTTCTGGTGCGAGAGATCCTGATCGCCAATTCGCTGAACGAGTTGATCGTGGACCAGGTCAACAAAGTATGGTGCTTCACTTGCATCGATGTTGGGGGGGGCGAGGCGGAGAGGTTCCGCTTTAGCACGCTGTGCCTGACTCTCGGTGATGGCGCTGGTTTCGACCATTGTGTCGAGCACAACGTTGCGCCGCTCCATCGCGCGATCGGGGTGACGGTAGGGATTGCGAAAACTCGGATTCTGAAGCAGTCCCGCGAGGGTCGCGCACTGGGCAAGATCGAGCTGCGACAGATCCTTTCCGAAGAAGACCTGCGCCGCCTCGCCGAACCCGTTGATCTCGTAGCTGCCGCGATGGCCGAGGTTCATCTCGTTCGCATACATCTCGAAGATTTGTTTCTTAGTGAAGCGGTGCTCCAACTGAAAGGTGATGAGAATCTCAATCAACTTCCGCTTGATGCGCTTTTCCGGAGAGAGAAAGAGGTTCTTCGCCAGTTGTTGAGTTAGAGTAGAGCCGCCGCAAGTCTTGTGGTGACTGATGAGGTCGGCAAAGGCGCATTTGGCGATGCGCGGGTAGTTGACTCCTCCGTGCTGGAAGAAATCCCGGTCTTCAATGGCGACGACGGCCTGCACCATCTGCTGCGGAATCTCGTTGTAGGTGACGAGGCGCCGCTTGGTGCGATTCTTATCCTCGGAGAGTGCAGTAATGAGCTGCGGTTCGAGCTCATAGGCGCTAAGCGCAACGCCATTCTCAGCGGTAATGCTCTGAACGACGCCGTCGCTCGTGTTGATCGTGGCTCCGTCGGTGTTGTGGTAGCTGTCGGAGCCGGGCTTGATGAAGATGTTGTCGCCGTTGAGTTGGTAGGTCCCCATCTTGGGGTTGGTGTTGTATCCGGTGCGCGCAAGATCGGCGGCAATGGCAGATGCTGAGAGCTTCTGGCCGTTGCGAACCTCACGCGGCCCGGCGTAGATCTGCGAAACGCTGGCGAAGATGGGACCCGAGGCAAGCCGGTCGTCCACCACATGCTGGTAATGGTAGTAGAAGTAGCCAAAGACTATGCAGCCAACGACCAGAACACCGAGAAAAGCAACGAGCGCGATACGGAAGGGACGGGAGTGCAGCAGCCGATAGAATCCGGCTGACCCGCGTACGTTGCTGCCGTATTTAAGTTTGACTGGCATAGGTGCAGGGGATAGCAGCTAAAGCCGGTTGGCTCGGGAAGTACCGGCTGTGATTAGACGGGTTGGATGCATCTACGGACATCAGGGTCGCGCGGGCACGACGGGCTTTAGTTTAGCTTGGCCGAGCAGCCCCGCAAGATGAATGGCGATGCTACCGAGGGGGTGTTCCTCATTCGTTAACTTCAGCCGGTCGACAAGCTCAACTTTACCTTCAGCAACTCCACGGCCGATATTGATTCGATAGGGGATGCCGACCAGGTCGGCGTCTTTGAACTTCACGCCTGCGCGCTCGTCGCGGTCGTCCAGTATGACCTCGACGCCTGCAGCTTCAAGCTCAGCGGCGACCTTCTCTCCAGCGGCCAGCAGAGCAGCGTCGCCGACGTTGGTGATGGTGACCACAGCCTGGAACGGCGCGATGGCCGGGGGCAAAGCGTAGCTGTTGCCTTCGTTTGCGGCAGCGGAAGTCTCGATGGCTGCGGTAAGAATGCGTTCGATCCCAATGCCGTAGCAGCCCATGATCGGCATAACCTCTTTGCCGTCGCGATTGAGAACGGTCGCGCCCATGGACTTCGTATATCTGTCGCCGAGCTTGAAGATATGACCCACCTCGACGGCCTTGCCGATCTTCAGGGGCTTGCCACTTGTGATGTCCAGGTCGCCCTCGTTCACATTGCGGATGTCGGCAACGCGTGTCCAGGTAAAGTCGCGGCCCGGAGTGATGTTGCGGAAGTGATAGTCGAGCTTGTTAGCCCCACCGACCATGTTCTTCCTGCCTTCAAGGCCCTTATCAATGACGACGAACGCAGCACGCGGATCGCCCTTGTCTGCAGGAAGTACTTTGAGGCCGATAGGACCAAGGTATCCAGCAGGGCCTTCAAAGTAGAGCGCGAGTTCTTCAGCAACCATCGTGCGCAGCTCGGTCACATACGCGACGGCCATCAGCTTGGTCTCGTTGACGAAGTGGTCACCGCGCAGAAACGCAATGACGGGAACCTCGATGGTCTTGCCGGTTCCGTCTCTCTTCTTGCCCATGTAGGCGACTGTCTTGATGTCCGACGCGGGAGAGATGTTGAAGAACTTGGCGACGTCGGCGATGGCGGCGGTGTTGGGAGTAGAAACGAGTTCAGGCATACCGTCACCGGTGGGCTCCATCTCGACGACCGGCGATAACTGTGAAACAGCCTTCTCCAGATTCGCAGCATAGCCGCTCTCGGGACAGCTCACGATAAGGTCTTCGCCTGCTTCGGTGTAGACCATGAACTCCTGCGACTGCGAGCCGCCCATGGCGCCGGAGTCTGCCTCAACTGCGACGAACTGCAATCCGCAGCGCGTGAAGATGCGGCGGTAAGCCTCGTCATGCTTGTTGTACGAGACGTCCAGACCTGCCTCGTCCATGTCGAACGAGTAGGCGTCTTTCATCAGGAACTGGCGGACGCGCAGAAGGCCGGACCTGGGGCGCGGCTCGTCGCGGAACTTGGTTTGAATCTGGTACCAGATCTGCGGAAGCTGTTTATAGCTGCGCAGCTCCTTGCGTGCGATGTCGGTGACGATCTCCTCGTGGGTCATGGCAAGGCACATCTCGGCGCCTTTGCGGTCTTTCAGGCGGAACATGTTGTCGCCCATGCCGGTCCAGCGGCCGCTCTCCTCCCAGATGTCCTTCGGGTTGAGGGCGGGAAGGAAAAACTCCTGGCCGATGCGGTCCATCTCCTCGCGAACGATGCCCATGATCTTGTTGATCGAGCGGTTGCCGAGAAAAAGATACGAGTAGATGCCCGCACCGAGCTGGCGAATATAGCCGGCGCGGAGAAGAAGCTTGTGACTGGCGACTTCGGCGTCTGCGGGTGCTTCACGGAGGGTGGGGATAAAAAGCTGTGACCAGCGATGCATGCGTTCTCGGGTAACCCTTCGGTTGTCTTGGTACGAATATTTCCTGAATCTATTCTAACTTCCGCGCGACTGTATGCGTCGATCGAGACTGGCGATTCGGGATCAAGGCAGTTGAAGAGCCCATAAATCGTGAAGATGCACAACTCCTTCAACCTGGCCGTCCCCGGCAACAACGATCAGCGACGTAATCTTTCGTTCTTCCATCAGGGCAAGAGCAGACGACGCGAGCACGTTCCCGGAGATCGTGAGCGGGTGGGGGTTCATAATCTCCGCAGCCGTGTGCTCGAGCGCGTGTGAGCCGTCACGCTCCAGAAGACGCCGAAGATCTCCATCCGAGATCATTCCGAGGAGGCGGCCGTCTTCGAGCACCGTCGTCATGCCCAGCTTCTTGCGCGACATCTCGTAGATCACCCGCGGCATTGGCGTAGAACTCGCGACCTGCGGCAGTGCGTCGCCCGCATGCATCAGCTCGCGAACCCGGGCGAGTCGACGGCCAAGACGTCCACCGGGATGAAGATCGGCGAAGTCCTCCTCCTTCCATCCTCTTAGGCGGCTTACCTCAAGGGCCAGCGCATCGCCCAGTGCAAGCATCACTGTCGTCGAAGCCGTTGGCGCGAGGTTCAGCGGACAGGCCTCCGCCGAGACGCTGCTGTCGAGAAAGATGTCGCTCGCCTGCGCCAGGGTCGAGGTGCTGCAACCGCTGATGGCGATGAGTTTGGCGTTGAGCCGCTTGAGTGTTGGAAGCAGACGCAACAACTCTTCCGTCTCGCCGCTGTGCGAGAGCGCGAGCACGGTGTCGTCGGGCGCGAGCATGCCAAGATCGCCGTGAATCGCCTCGGCCGCGTGAAGAAAGTGGGCCTGCGTCCCCGTGGAGCGAAGCGTGGCGGCGATCTTTCTCGCGATGATGCCGCTCTTGCCGATGCCGGTGACGATGATGCGGTCACCCTCCCCGGCGGACTGAAGCAGCAGCTTGGTTGCCCGCGTAAACGAGGCGAGCATTGTGCCATCGAGCCGTAGAGCGAGCTCGTAGAGCGCGGCTGCCTCGATACGAACGAACTCCGAGGCGCGCAACGGATCTGACGGATTGGCGACATTGCTGGACATAGGCCGAACCAGATCGATGCTAGCAGAGGTGCGGCTGAAGGGCTCGGATTGGATCGATTCAAGCAATTTCAATGGGCCGTAAGCGTAAGTGGTCGACCAGGCAAAAAATGCGGTTGCATCGTCGGCCGCGGCTTTACGTCTAAACTGGTAGGAGTACGGTGTGGCGCGCCCTGCGTGCCGGAAGGATGTTGACGTGAAGCGGAACGGATTGTTTTTTTGTGTGATGATCGCCGGAATCGCCCTGCTGCTATGGGCGGGCTGGCATAATCTGCGGGAGCGCCGCAAAGCGATGCAGGAGGCACAGGAGAATCGCGTGGTCCTCGTGCCGCAGAAGGCCGGCGACGCGCCAGCCGCGGATGCTGCGGACTCGCAGACTCCCGAGGCGGAAGCGATGCGGATGCACGGCAAGCCGGCTCCTGCCTTCACGCTGGTGACCCTGGATGGGAAAAAAGTATCGCTCAGCGACTTCAAGGGAAAGCCCGTTCTGGTCAACTTCTGGGCAACCTGGTGCGGTCCCTGCAAGGTCGAGATGCCGTGGTTCGAGGAGTTCAACAAGCAATACGCATCGCAGGGCCTGGTCATCCTTGGTCTGGCTGACGACGTCGATGCCGGCAAGGATGCCATCGCCAAAGTCGCGAAGAAGACCGGCGTCACTTACCCGATCCTGCTGACCGACGGCAAGGTGCAGAAGGCGTACGCGCCCGAGGGAATGGACTATCTGCCGATGTCGTTTTACGTCGATCGCAACGGCATCATCGTTGAGGAGACCGCGGGGCTCGGCGGCAAGGACGAGATCGAGGCGCACATCAAAAAAGTAATTGCCTCGGGAGCAACCGCCGCGGCAGGCGGTCAATAATGCTGCGAAAGATCGCGTTAGCTGCAATGGCCGCTGCGTTCCCGGCAGTGTTGGCAGCGCAACAGCTCGGAGACCTCGATGCGCCTGCCGCAAAGCCGAAACAGTTTGTCGTCTACGCGGCAGAGCAGCAGCAGGTTGCGGCAGGCAGGCGCGCCGTTCTCGAACTGCACTTCCGCGTGGTGGATGGATTTCATGTGAACTCCCATACGCCAAAGTCGGAGCTTCTGATTCCAACGCAGGTTACGCTGCAAGCCGCGACGGGCGTCAAGCAGGAGGCAGTCGAATATCCCGCCGGCGCCTCGTACAGCTTCAGCTTCGACCCGGCGGAAAAGCTGGATGTCTACTCCGGCGCCTTCACCGTAAAACTTCCCGTGGTCGCCGAACCGGGCT
Organism: Edaphobacter sp.; assembly: GCA_050012935.1. Taxonomy (GTDB): domain Bacteria; phylum Acidobacteriota; class Terriglobia; order Terriglobales; family Acidobacteriaceae; genus Edaphobacter. Next base: position 22,893 of record JBEKGF010000050.1, read on the forward strand.
CGCACACCATCGACGCGGCGTTGCGCTATCAGGCGTGCGATCACGCGGCATGCTATCCGCCGAAGACTCTGCCCGTGCAGGTCGTCTTTATCGCGAAGTAGTTTTCCTGCATCGTGTTCAATTCCAGTGCTGTTAGTAGCCTCGATACCTCTGCCGTCAATTGCCGCGGAGCGATGGCATCATGAAGGAAACACGCAAGACGGGAGCGGGCAGAGAGCATGGAAGAATTTCGAAGGCTGACACGGCTGCCGGCGTACGTATTCAACATCACGAGCGAGCTGAAGGCTGCGGCGCGCAAACGCGGCGAAGACATCATCGACTTCGGCATGGGCAATCCCGATGGCGCGACGCCGAAGCATATTGTGGACAAGCTGATTGAGGCGGCCCAACGCACGACGACACATCGATATTCGTTGTCGAAGGGCATTCCGCGATTGCGCAGGGCGATCTGCAACTGGTACAAGACGCGATATGATGTCGATCTCGATCCCGAAACCGAGGCCATCGTCACCATCGGCTCGAAGGAAGGAATCGCGCATCTCTGCCTCGCAGTCCTCGACGACGAAGACACGGTAGCGGTGCCGAACCCAAGCTACCCAATCCACATCTTCGGCCCTGTGATCGCAGGCTCGAAGGTACAGAGCATCGCGATGGATGGAAGCACGGCGGAGGCGATGCTCGAACGCCTGGAATACGACTTGCCACGAATGCAGCCGCGCCCGAAGCTGCTGATTCTGAACTTTCCTGCGAACCCGACCACGCAGTGCGTGGATCTCTCCTTCTTCGAGCGCATCGTCGCGCTATGCAAAGACCTCGGGATCTACATCGTTCACGACCTCGCCTACGCAGACATTGTCTTCGACGGCTACCGCGCGCCCAGCGTGCTGGAGGTTCCCGGCGCAAAAGACATTGCCGTCGAGTTCTTCACGCTCTCAAAGAGCTACAACATGCCTGGCTGGCGCGTTGGTTTTATGGTGGGAAATTGCAAGCTGGTCGCAGCGCTTGGAAGAATCAAAAGCTACTTCGACTACGGCACCTTCACTCCGATCCAGGTGGCGTCGATCGCCGCACTCGAAGGCCCTCAGGAGTGCGTAGCGGAGATTGTCGAGAACTATAAGAATCGCCGCGACGTTCTGGTGCCAGGATTGAACAAGTTGGGCTGGCCGGTTGAGCTGCCGAAGGCGACGATGTTTGCATGGGCAAAGATTCCGGGGCAGTATCGCGCGCTTGGGTCAGTCGAGTTTTCAAAAAAACTACTGCTCGAAGCAAAAGTTGCGGTAAGCCCCGGCGTAGGCTTTGGCGAACACGGTGACGGCTACGTCCGCTTCTCGTTGATCGAAAACGAAGAGCGTACCCGCCAGGCGCTACGCGGCATCAAGCAGATGTTCAAAGATAGATAAGCCCTTATTTTCTTGCATTGGATAGCTTCTTCTGAGTGTCGAGGAAGCGCCGCACGCGATCGAGCGAACGCGCCTTGCCGAAGACAACCATACTTTCAAGCAGCGGGGGAGACATCGTGCTGCCGGTAAGGATGGCGCGGAGCAACATAAAATTCTCCTTCACCGCCCATGACTGTTCTTCGCCCAGTTTCTTAAGCGCCGGCTCAAGCGCTGCGGTAGTCCACTCCGTCACTTCGAGCACCGTAAGCTGCTCCGCGGCAAAAGCAAGCGTCTCCTCGAGCGTGCGCTTCTTCGGGATGAAGACTTCGGCTGACGGCATAATATCGTCGGCGAAGAAGAAGTGGTTGAGGTTGCCGAACTCGCCGAGAGTCTCGACGCGAGTCTGCACCAGCGACGCGATCTCGCTAAGATAAGCATCGCTAAGAACAGTGGCGCGCAGCGCGGCATAGAAATCAGTTGGCGAAAGGGCGCGAATATACTCGCCATTGAGCCACTTGAGCTTCGTCAGATCGAAGACTGGTCCACCGAGACGAATATTCTTGACATCGAAGCGTTCGAGCATCTCTCCGAGCGAAAATTTCTCCGCGACCGGGCCCGTCCCTTCAGGCATGCCGCCGCCCATCAGGCCAAGAAAGTTAATCACCGCATCAGGCAGGAAGCCGGCCTGGCGATAGTAGATTAGCGAAACAGGATTCTTCCGCTTCGAGATCTTCGACTTGTCGAGATTGCGCAGCAACGGCATGTGCCAGAAGCGCGGAATCTCCCATCCAAACGCGCGGTAGAGCAGAACATGCTTCGGCGTCGACGAGATCCACTCCTCGGCGCGAATCACATCGGTAATCTGCATCAAATGGTCATCGACGACGTTGGCCAAATGGTAAGTAGGGAAGCCATCCGACTTCATCAATACCTGGTCGTCGACATTCGAGTGCTCGAAGGTGATATCCCCGCGCAACTCATCGCGAAACGTGGTCGAAGTCGTCGCATCTCCCGCATGCGGAGGCACAGCCATCCGAACAACAAACGGTTTTCCCGCAGCAAGATTCGCTTCCGCGGCCGCTGTACTCAGGTGTCGGCAGGTCGCAGGATACCGCGGCGGAAGCTTCGCGGCGATCTGCTGTTTCCGAGTAGCCTCAAGCTCTTCGGCGGTGCAGAAACAACGGTACGCCGTGCCATTCGCAAGAAGCAGCTCAACGTGCTCGCGGTAGATCTCAGTGCGCTCCGACTGGCGATAAGGACCAAACGGCCCACCGACATCCGGGCCTTCGTCCCACGTGAGACCGAGCCAGCGCAGCGAGTTGAATATCTCCTGCTCCGAAGTGGCGACGAAACGCGCGCGGTCCGTATCCTCGATGCGCAGCACAAATTTACCGCCGCGCTGGCGAGCGTAAATGTAGTTAATCAACCCGATGTAGGCTGTGCCAACATGAGGATCGCCGGTAGGGCTGGGAGCGATGCGCACGCGCACGGGAGCTTCAGAGATAGTCGAACTCGATGTCATAAAAGGCCAAATGTTGATGCTAGCAGAGAGTGATCTCTCGATTGAAACAGCTAAACCGCGGCAAGCCGGGCCGAGTGAACAGCCGTAGCAAGTGTTCGCAGAGCCTCGAGAGTCTCGTCCCATCCGATGCAGCCGTCAGTGATGCTCTGACCGTAAACGAGCTCTTTGGGAGAAACCAGCTTCTGTGCTCCGGCGACGAGGTTGCTTTCGAGCATCACACCAATGATGCGCGTATCTCCACCCGCAACCTGCGCGGCAACATCGCGACAGACCGCTGACTGCCGCGTGTAATCCTTTTTACTGTTGGCATGGCTGCAATCGATCATCACCTGCGGCCGGATGCCGGCGCTCTCCATCTGCCGGCACGTCTCTTCAACAGAAGCAGCGTCGTAATTCACCGTCTGCCTGCCTCCGCGCAAAATAATGTGACAGTCGCGATTGCCCTTGGTTACAAAGATCGCAGTCTGCCCATGTTTCGTGTGCCCGAGAAAATTATGCGGCTGCCCCGCCGACAGAATCGCCTCAATCGCAATCTGCACGTTGCCCGAAGTCCCGTTTTTGAAACCCGCTGGGCAGGAGAGTCCCGACACCAGCTCGCGATGCACCTGGCTCTCGGTCGTGCGCGCTCCGATCGCACCCCAACTCACAAGGCTCGACACATATTGCGGAGAGATCATGTCGAGAAATTCCGTACCCGCTGGCACGCCCATCTCGGCAAGGTCGAGCAGCAGATGCCGCGCCTTGCGCAGTCCGTCGTTGATCTGAAAGCTCTCATCAAGGTAAGGATCGTTGATGAGCCCCTTCCAGCCGAGCGTGGTGCGCGGTTTTTCAAAGTACACCCGCATGACCAGGCACAGCTCTTCGGAGAACTCGGCGATCGCGCCCTTCATCAACTCTGCGTACTCGCGCGCCGCATCGGTATCGTGAATGGAGCAGGGACCGACGACGACGAGCAGTCGCTTATCTTCGCCGCGAAGGATCTTCACGATCTCGGTGCGTGCCTTATAGACGGTGGCTGAAGCATTCTCCGTAATCGGCAGCTCTTCTTCAAGAAAAGCTGGCGGCAGAACGACTTTGGTCCAGGTTATGCGAAGGTCATCTGTGGGATAGAGCATAGATTGTGTTATCTGCGGAATCGATCCTCCGCGGCGCCGAACGCGAAGCCGCCGGAATAAGTTCGTCTTTTTATCTTATAGCCTTCCACGCGAAACGCATCGGCTGACGATGCACTAAACAGACGTCGGTTTGCCTGGGGGCGCCTGCATCGCAGAATAGGCGCTCTCCGTAGCCAGCGCCGACTCCGGGGTGACTAACGCGCCGAGCTTCATCAGGCTCGCGATCACGCCGGTCCATCCCGTCTGGTGGCTTGCACCGATCCCGGCCCCGTTGTCGCCATGAAAATACTCATAGAACAGAATCAGGTCTTTCCAGTAAGGGTCGGTCTGGAATTTATTCGTATCCCCGTACACGGCGCGCCTTCCTTTTTCATCGCGCAGGAAGATGTTCATCAGGCGTCGATTGAGCTCTTCCGCTACTTCAAACAGAGTCATCATTTTTCCCGATCCGGTTGGACACTCAATCTTAAAATCGTCTCCGTAGAACTGATAGAACTGATAGAGGCCACGAAGAATCAGCATATTCACAGGCATCCAGATCGGTCCCCTCCAGTTGGAGTTCCCGCCAAACATGCCCGTGTTCGACTCGGCAGGCAGGTACTCCACCGTGCTTCGCCCGCCCGCGTAGTCGAAGACGAAGGGATGTCCGGCGTAGCTCTTTGAGATCGACCGGATCCCGTAGTCGCTCAGAAACTCGTTCGGATCGAGCATTCGTTGCAGTACCCGCCGCAGCTTGCCCTCGTTCAGCAAAGAAAGGATCCGGCGCCCGCGAACACCCTGCGTTCGCAGCGACGTGATGTTTTCGCACAGCTCTGGATGGCGCTTCAAAAAGTCATCCACGCGTTTGCCTGTCTCCGGAAAGCGCTCGACAAACCGGCCCTCCAGAACCGTCGTGGCGCAGAGCGGCAGCAAACCCACCAGCGAACGCAGCTTCAACCGCGTTGCGCGGCCATCGGGAAAGCGCAGGATATCGTAGAAGAATCCATCCTCTTCATCCCACATTGCATCGTCGTTCTCCCCTACAGCGTTCATCGCGGACGCTATCCATAGAAAATGCTCGGTAAACTTCAGCGCCATCTCCGCGTACATGGGGTTGCTTGCGCTCAATTCGATCGCAATCTGCAACATGTTCTGCGAGAAGAGCGCCATCCAGGCCGTACCGTCGGCCTGCTCCAGATGGCCACCCGTCGGCAGCGGGCTGCTGCGATCGAACACGCCGATATTGTCGAGCCCAAGGAATCCGCCTTGAAACAGATTATTCCCGTCGGCATCCTTCCGATTCAGCCACCAGGTAAAGTTCAGCAGCAGCTTTTGAAAACACTGTTCCAGAAAAGGTATATCCGCGTGGCCACACTCAGCTCGTTCTGCGCGATAGAGAGCCAGAACCGCCCACGCATGCACTGGCGGGTTCACATCGCTGAAGTTCCATTCGTAGGCAGGGAGCTGGCCGTTTGGATGCAGGTACAAACTGTTAAGCATCAGCTTCAACTGCGTCTTGGAAAACGAAAGATCCACCATCGTGAGCGGCAGCGTATGGAAGGCCAGGTCCCACGCTGCAAACCACGGATACTCCCACTTGTCCGGCATCGAGATCACATCCTGGGTCAGCATGTGGAACCAATCCGAGTTGCGCTCTCCCTTCTCTGCACAGTCCAGCGGTACATGGCGTTCGTTCAGCCAGCGTTCGAGATCGTAGTGATAAAACTGCTTCGACCACAGCATCCCGGCAAATGCCTGTCGCATCACCAGCTTTTCATCATCGGACACATGCTGCGGCAGCACCAGCCGATAGAAGTCGTCCGCCTCTTTAAGACGAAGCGCCATCATCGAGGAAAAATCGCTGAATGCAGGCGCTCCCGCATCGCCAACCCTGGTCAGGCGCATTCGAATCGTCACGCTCTTGCCAGCGGGAATCTTCAGATCGTAGTGTGCCGCAGCTTTCGTCCCGGACATTGCAGGATTGACGGCGGCCATCTCTTGATGCAGCAGATAACGATGAAACGCATCCTTCGTGTAAGCAGAGACGGACTTGCCGCCGGTTCTCTCTTCGTTGGTCTCATTGTTCGTGAACAGCAGTTCCGGATCGCCCTCGCAGCTCAGCAAATACGATCCCATCTCCGCATGTTCGGCGCGAATCCCCGAACCAGTCCCAGCTTTACTCTGAGCGACAGTAAGCTGCGGACGAGGCCCCGGCGTCTCTTCGTTCCACCACGTATTGCGAAACCACAGCGTAGGCAGCAGATGGAGCTCGGCATCCTGGTCGCCACGGTTATACGCTGTCACCGCGATCGGCAGATCCTCTGGGCTCGCCTTCGCGTACTCAACAAACACATCGAAGTATCGGTTCTTGTCGAAGACGCCGGTATCGAGCAATTCATACTCTGGCTCGGAGCGCGAACGCTTCTGGTTTGTACGAACCAGGTCGTCGTAGGGATACGCCTTCTGCGGGTACTTGTACAACGTCTTCATGTACGAGTGCGTCGGCGTCGAGTCGACGTAGAAGTAGTACTCCTTGACGTCCTCGCCGTGATTGCCCTCGGAGTTCGTCAACCCGAACAGACGTTCCTTCAAAATTGGATCCGCGCCATTCCATAACGCCAGCGAAAAACAGAGAGTCTGTCGATCGTCCGAGATACCCGCGATGCCATCCTCGCCCCAACGGTAGATTCGCGAGCGCGCCTGATCGTGGGTGAAGTAATTCCACGCGTCGCCGTTCTGGCTATAGTCCTCCCGCACCGTACCCCACTGCCGCTCACTCAGGTACGGCCCCCACTTGGCCCAGGGAACGCCCTTTCCGCGAGCTTCATCGAGCCGGTTGTACTCCGCCTTCTGCGAGTCGGTAACGACCACTGCCTTATCCTGTGGCATGGCGAACATCCTTCGGTGCTTTTAGTGTGCGGCTGCCGGTAACACCTCCGGCTTTTTCTATCTGGCCTGCCGCGTTAAGTCGAAGTAAATTATCCTGCCCAACTGCGAATCCCGACACTGTAAGAGTTGACGGTTTTTCGTGTCTCTGGCATAAATCTCCGCCGGTCTCGACAACGCCAACGCATTCAAACGACTAGAATTGCATCAAGGGTTCGATTTTCCCTGAAACATCTGAAGTGCGGTTCCAACCGGAAAGGCTGTCCAAGTGAAGGCATTAGTGAAAAGCCGCGAAGAGCGCGGTCTGTGGCTTGAGGACGTTCCCGAGCCCGAGATGGGCATCAACGACGTCAAAATCCGCGTCCTCGCTACAGGAATCTGCGGCACCGACCTCCATATCTACGACTGGGACGCCTGGGCCCGCTCGACGATCCGCAAGGGTCTCACCATCGGCCACGAGTTCGTCGGCGAAGTAGTCGCCACCGGCTCTAACGTCACCGACATCGCCATCGGCCAACTCGTCAGCGGCGAAGGCCACGTCGTCTGCGGACGCTGCCGCAACTGCCTCGCCGGACGCCGCCATCTCTGTGCCCACACCCTGGGCGTTGGCGTCAATCGCAACGGAGCATTCGCCGAGTACGTCGTCCTTCCCATGTCCAACATCTGGATTCACAACCCCGGCGTCTCTCATGAGATCGCCGCCATCTTCGATCCCCTCGGCAACGCCGTCCACACTGCGCTCGCATTTCCGGTACTCGGCGAAGATGTCCTCGTAACCGGAGCAGGGCCCATCGGCATCATGGCCGCGGCCGTGGCGCGTCACGCCGGCGCGCGTTACGTCGTCATCTCCGACCCCAACGAATACCGTCGCAAGCTGGCCGAAAAAGTCGGCGTCACCCTCGCAGTCGACCCCCGCGCCACTTCGCTCCAGGAGATTCAGCAGAAACTCAACATGCACGAAGGTTTCGACGTCGGCCTCGAAATGTCCGGCAATCCCAACGCCTTTCGCGACATGCTCGCCAACATGAGCCACGGCGCAAAGATCGCCATGCTCGGCATTCCATCCGAAGACATCTCCATCAACTGGAACCAGGTCGTCTTCAACCAGCTCACCATCCGTGGCATCTATGGCCGCGAGATGTACGAGACCTGGTACAAGATGACCGTCATGCTCGAAAGCGGCCTCGACATCTCTGGAGTCATCACGCACCGCATGAACTGGCGCGACTACGAAGAAGGCTTCGCCGCCATGCGCTCCGGAAACTCAGGTAAGGTCATCCTCGACTGGCGCGACGTAAGCTAGCGCCGGTCGAAATCTCACATCTCAATTTGCGGTGCTAAGCCGGTACTGAAGGCTTAGTCACGCGAAGGATAGATGCCTTCGAGCGCGATGATAAAGTTGAGGCACAGAAACGGCTGTACAACTGATAAGGGCTGATTGCTACCAGTCATACCGATGGCTGTTGCCGCCATCTGGGAGTTGCTGCTCGCCGCGTAGGAAAAGTAAGCCAGCCACCGTTGGCTCCTGGGAATCCCTGAACAAATCCGCCACGGCTTTGTAGCCGTAACCTTATCGAGAAAAGCGCATCCAACGTTAGAAATTGCAGGGCGGAAACTCCTTTGCCCCAAGACATCCATTATCGATCACCGAAACAGCAGTAAATCGACAAAGGCCAAGAATGGAACCTAGCGATTGCGAAATGTCCGGCCGAACTCGCGCTCACTCCGCACATCCGCCCGAGAGCCTCTTCGAAGGCTGTTCCTGGTTCTACGCCCTCTGTCGCGAGTACCTCTTCCGCGACCACACTCAGGAGATCGCCCGCGCTCTATTTCCATCCGGCGATCCAGCTCCTGACACTCACGTCCTTGAGCTTGGCTGCGGCCCCGGCTTCTACGCCTGCCGCCTCTCCCAGGAGTATCCCCAGATCCACACAACCGGCGTCGACCTTTCTCGCCGCCTCATCGCAAGAGCCAAATCCCGAGCAGCCCAGCGCAGTTTGCCAAACTGCACCTTCGCCCATGGCGACGCGCACGCCCTCCCGGATGCCGACAACTCCATCGACGCGATCGTCGTCTCGCGTCTCTTCCTCATCGTTGCCAACCGCGAAGCTGTCCTCAACGAGATCTTCCGCGTC
>JBEKGF010000051.1:0-30839 GCA_050012935.1 Edaphobacter sp.
CGCCGAGAACCCCCACATCCCGATGTGATCCGGCGCAATCCCCAGCTTCTCGGCATTCGCCCGCACCGTCCTTATCGCCCGCTGCGCATCCCCCAGCTCCACCGGATGGTGATACTTCGGCCCAAGCCTATACGTCAGCACAAACGCCGCCACCCCACGCTCATTCAGCCACCGCGCAAAGGCAAACCCCTCCTTCTCCATCGCCAGGTGCGTATAGCTTCCACCCGGAGCCACCACCACCCCAGTCTTCGTAGCATTCGCGGCCACCGGGAGAAACACAGTCAGCGAAGGCTTATCGGCATACTCATCCCCCAACGCACCCGGCGCCCCGGCAGGCCAAAGCAACATCGTCTTCCCCGCCCCACCCTGCGAAACCGCAGAAACAGTCGAAGGAGGTGGTGCTGGCGCAACCACAGGAGCAGGAGCAGCCTGCCCAAACCCAACCCCACAAACCACCACCGCCAAGACCACTCCGCAAAAAAAATCCCTCACCACTCCCCCAATCCACATACTTTCTCTATCGAATGACACGCCGAATCCAACGCCAACCATGCTACAACCACCGCCCTTTGCAATCCGCCGCAAACTCTTTCGACATCCACCCCGCCAATCCCGTACCCTTGCACCAGCACCAAAGCCAGCCGGAGAATCGATGAAGCATCTCGTCCAAAAGCAACTCGCTCAATCCATCGCCACCCTTCAAGCCGTCCTCGCCGACGAGTCCATCTCCAACACCCTCGTCACCATCGCCGAACTCACCGCCAAAGCCATGCAATCCGGCCACAAGCTCCTCGTCGCCGGCAACGGAGGCTCCGCAGCCGACGCCCAGCATCTCGTCGCCGAGTTCGTCGTCCGCCTCACCGACACCCGCCCCGCCCTCCGCGCCATCGCCCTCACCACCGACTCCTCCATCCTCACCGCCTGCGGCAACGACTTCGGCTTCGACCAGATCTTTGCCCGCCAGATCGAAGCCCTAGGCCAACCCGGCGATCTCTTCTTCGCCATCTCCACCTCCGGCAACTCCCCCAACATCCTTAACGCCCTCCATCAAGCCAAAAAAAATGACATCGCCACCATCGGATTCAGCGGTGCAGGCGGCGGCAAAATGCGCGACCTCTGCGACCACAACGTCATCATCCCCTCCACCGTCACCATGAACATCCAGGAGTCCCACCTCGCCCTCGAGCACATCTTCTGCATGCTCGTCGAGTGCTATATCTTCAATAAGGACATCGAGAAAAAGCACAACCACCTTGCCCAGTAATCACCAGAGCCACTTCTGCCAGTATCTATCTAGCGACACATTCCGAAGTCCAGAATTTCTGTCTTCTGAAAATCGCTCGGTTTTTATACTCTGCGATCTGAAAACAAGATGAGCCACGCTAAACTCCCGCGGACACTGCCTGCTTTGCTGTTCGCGCTGACCCTCTTATCTGCCTTCGCACAGGCGCCTCCTCCGGCATCGCTCCCCGACCTCCAATCCGCAGGCCCTCTCGGCGAAGATCTCTTCCTTCAGTCCGGCTCCACCGGCATGGTTCTCGTCGTCGTTCGTGACAATCACGTCTTTTTTAGCGGATACGGCGAGACTGCTCGCGGCTCCCATCAGCTTCCCACCCAGGACTCTCTGCTGCGGCTCTGCTCGCTCACCAAGATCTTCACCACCGACGTCCTCACCAAACTCGTCGCGGACAAAATCGTGAGCCTCGACGATCCGCTCCAACGCTTCGCTCGCCCCCACACCATCGTGCCCAAACGCGTTCAGCCCATCACCCTCGCCGATCTCGCGACCCACACATCCGGTCTCCCGCGTGAACTGGGCACTGCTCCTCGCGAGACGCCGCACTTCACCTTCCCGGACTACCGCATCCGCTGGCGCTGGCTGCCAAACCAGCGTCTCCGCAGCACTCCCGGTACCGCAGCTCTCTATTCGAACATCGCCTTCGACTTCCTCAGCGACGCCCTCCAGTCCGCCGCACACAAGCAGTACGCTACCCTTCTCGCAGAGCGCACCATCAACCCGCTCCACATGCACAATACAACCTTCTTTCCCAACGCGGAGCAATGCAGCCATCTGCTCGTCGGTGACCGCGACGAAGGACCATGCACCTCCACCGAGGCCACCGCAGGAAGTTCCGGCCTCTACTCCACCGCAACCGATATGGCGACGTGGCTCCAGTACCTGCTCGGAACCGGCGGCCCTGCCACGCCACAGGATCCGGCCGCCCAGGCCATCTACATTCGTCCTTCCGATCTCGTCAGCCAAAAAGGACTTGACCATGCCGGCGAACCAACCGGCGTCGGCCTCGGCTGGATTCACATCCTGCCAATCGACGCCCCCTCGCACATCATCGAAAAGACAGGCGGTGGCGCCGGCTTCTCAACTTACATCGCCATCAACCACGCTCGCCGCACCGCCATCTTCCTCGCCGCCACCGACGGCCCTGGAGACACACATCTGAACCTCTTCAACGCCGCGAACAAACTCCTGCTCGCCATGGCCGGCCTGCCGCCGCTCCCGCCACCAACACCCAAACCTGCAGTCAAACATACGCAGAGGCATAGCCGCCGTTCAAACTAAGCGAGTCACGTCAATCGCTCTTAGGCAAATCTACCTGCTTCTTGTGAACTAAGGATTCTTGCTCAACCGGCGGTAGTACTCGGCTACTGAATCCTGATATCCCGCCGGAACTGCGTAGGACTTGCCGGTGCGCGCTTCGGTCGAAGCTCCATCACGCTGCAACTGAAGCTCGATGCGATCGATGGAGCCAAGCACCTCGCGATGCATCTGCTCCACCATCGCCGGATTGCCGGGAAAGCGGCTCGGATCGAGTTGCTGCATCTGTCTTGCCAGATCCTGCACGTCCTTGATGGCCTGTGGATCGCCCTGTACCATCTGCCGCAACTGGTTCAGTTCGTGCATTCCCTGCTGATAAGTGCGCTCGGTATCCGCGGGATTGCCGGAGGCATCGGTTGGAACTGGCCTCGGTACACCTTGGCCGTAACGGTTATTACCAGTATTGATATTGTTCCAGACTGTGCCGTCCGCACCGCCGCCACCGTAGCGTATGTCGCCGCTCTGGCCTGTGCGGTCTCCCGTCTGCTGGACGAAGCTGCCGCCGCTTCCCTGCTGTGAGTTACCCGAGCCATCCTGGCCCGATTGCTGACCACCATTCTGGCCTCTCCGAGCGAGCTGACCCTGTTGACCGTTGCCGTTTTGCTGGCCACCGCGGCCTTGCTGACCGTTGTCACCCTGTTGGCCGTTTTGACCATTCTGACCCTGCTGCCTGCCGTTGCCGCGGTTTGAGGCGGTCATCGCCTCAAGCTGACTGCGCAACCGCTCGACCTGGCCTAGCGCAGCCGTCTCATCGCCTTGTCCCGCGCTACGCTGTCCGGACTTACCCTGGCCAATTCCCTGCTGCGCTTGCCGAAGCTGCTGGCTCAACTTTTGGAGTCCCCTCGCAATCTCGGTTTCAGTACCGTTCGAGTTCGGATTGATTCCACCGCGCAGCCAGTCGGCAGTCCTCTGCACATGATTGTCGAGATCGGACTGATCCATCTCAGTCAGTGCATCGCGAAGCTTTTGCGAGACGCCGGGTTGGTTCGGAGCCATCTCACGCGCGGCATCGCGAACTCCTTTCTGCAGCTTCGACAGATCGTTGGAAAGTTGTTGCCGTTCGCTGGCAAGCTGGTCGCGCTCGCGCAGCCGCGCCATCATGCTGTCGCGGTCGTCCATCGCGCCAGAGTCATCCCGGGAGCTGTTGGCGAGTTTGTCGATGCGGGCTGCCTGGGTACGCTCCTCCTGCGTCAGCCGGTCCGCTTCATGCGAGAGCGAGTCCACCTTACCCGCCGCAAGCTGTTGCTGCGTGCCGCCCAACAAGTTCGTCGCGTCGCGCAGCTTGTCGGCGGCCTGCCGCGCTGCTTCCGAGCTCTGCTGCGGACCAGCGCTTCGCTTCATCGCATCGCCGGCCTGGCGCATTCGGCTCAGGGCCTGCTCGATTCGCTGATCGGAAGACTGACCTTGATTCTGCCCTGACGATTGGCTTCCCGCCTGCTGACGTGATACCTGGGCGCTGCTCTGCGAAGACGCACTCTGCTGTTGCGAATTTGATTGCGATGACTGCGAACCTGATTGTCCTGTGGACTGCCCGCTCGATCCCTGTTGACCGCTTTGCTGCTGGCCGCCCTGTTGGCCCTGCCCCTTCTGCGCAAGTTGCTCCATCTGCCGTTGCAGTTGTTCTGCTTCGCGGCGAAGCATCTCTTGTTGCCAGCGCTCCTGGAAGCTCTGCTGCGGATTGTGCTGCTGGCTCGCCAGCTCCTCCTGGCGTTTCGCCAATGCGTCAAGCTTTGCGAGCGCGTCCTCCACGTCCTTCTCGTGCTGCTCCGCCGGAGAGGCGGTCTGGGCCGTCTCGTACTGATTTTTCTCCGTGTCCAGCTCAAGGTCGAAGAGGCTCGCAAGATCGCGGCCTGCGCCTCCACCCCCGCCACCACCGCCGCCCTGCTGACCGAACGCGACCTGAATCTGTCGGAACGTCGCCTCGGCACGCAGCAGTGCTTGCAGCGCCTTCTGCTCCAAAGGAAGAGCATCCTTCCACTGCATCCCCCTAAGTTTGTCTGCCGAAGGAGCCATCGCCTGGGCCGCGATCTGCATGTCCTTATCGAAGCCGGTAAACTCCTCGTTCGCCTGGGAGAGATCGCGGCTCTGAATGCGGGCCGAGAGCGCCATCACCTGGTCGCGCAACTTCTGCTGCGCATCCGAGAGGAACTGGCCAGCCACCGCGGCATCCTTCGGGGTTGCGCTCTTGTCGTTCTGCTGCTTCCAGGTCGCGGCAATCAGCTCCTTCTCGCGCTTCGATATCTCGGTCTGATTATTCTGCCCGCCGCCACCGCCGCCCCCACCACCGCCACCGCTCTGTTGCGACTGCGAAAACTCACGCTCAAACGGATCGGCCTGAATAAAACTAATTTCGGTGCGAGCTTCCGAGTGCCCATCCTTCGCCGTTGCATAGAGGCTCACCAGATCGCCCGGAACCAGCTTGAAATCCTCCAACCGCAGCGTGTAGGAACCCTCAGCGTCCTTCGCGCCTGGCGTTTTCAGCAGGCTCACATCGCGGTCCGGTCCACCATTGACTGAATAGTGCAGATGCACATCGTTCAGCCCGAACTGGTCCGCCGCCTTCACCCCAACCGTCACCTCTTCAATCGGACTTGCGCGGTAGTCGCCACCCGGACGGCTGATGGCAACCTCGGGCGGCATCGCCTTGTCAGTCGCGATAAAGTAGTCCTCCGAGAGCCGCACCGGCTGGCCTTCGTCGGTGGCGGCGACATGATAGGCGCCATCCTTCTCCATGTGGATCGTGCCCTTGTATCGGTTGCCCTCGCCGCTCGCCAGTTGAATCGTCTTGCCACCATCAAGAGTCAGTTGCCCATCCTTCAAGGGATGGTCCATCTCAATCTCGATGGCCGCGTCCGTCCCTTCGATCGCGCGCAGGTCGCCGGAGTGCTCCTCCGTCACCGGCTTCATCCCGGTCCACTTCGGATACTCGTAAGTCACGCGAACCTCCTTCACCGAAGGAAGGTCTACAACGCGCACCTTGTAGTGCGGAGAAACCAACGGCCCAGCGGCCACATAATACTCAACATTCTCCGGCAGACCGGCAAAGACAAACTGATACGCTGCCGTGCCCCCCGAGTCCGGCTGCGCCTGCATCGCAACCGGCTCCCACGCGCTTGCACTCTGGTAGTGGGCGAAGATCTGCACCTTCTCCGGCCGCATGCCGGTAACGTGCGCTGTGATGAGCTGATCGCTGTTCCGTCGCACCGCCACATCACCGGGCGTCACTGCGATCGAATACAACGGCGCAACATTTTTCTTCGGCCCAGTCCACAGCAGCGAGGCTCCGTAACCGAGATAGCCCGGCCCCGCGGCGACCATCCACACCAGCACGCCAAGGCAAGCCAGCCCCGCGCCGCCGAGCGCAAAGAGCCGGTTGTCCGGAACCAGAGACGACGGCGCCGCGTCCTTCGTGCGCGAAAGCGTATCGGCAGCCAGCAGTTCGAGAAACGGATCACCGCCCTCGCGTTCGCGCTCATGAAAGGTCGTCAGCCTTTGCTCAAGCTCAGGATGTGCAGCTTCGGCCTCGCGCACTGCATGGGTCCGCGTCAAACGAACGAGTGGAAGTACAACGCCCACGCCAGCAACCGTAGCCAGCGCAACGAGCAGCGCCAGGCGTGCTCCTGCCACTCCGTGCGTCGGGAAAGCATAATGATTGAGCAGCAACACCAGCGCCACCGTGACGATAAGCGCCGTGCCGCTAAAGATCGCAGCGCCGCGCAACCACGCCCCCAGCCGCAACCTGTGCTGCAGCCCCGCGATATAGGAGTTGAGCTCGCTTTGCCTGCTCATGCGTCCTCTCGCTGCGTACTCATGTAGCCGCTGGCAAGCACTGTCTCCGCCAACGCCACCACCAATGTAAGCAGCATAACGTACCACCACAGACTCACAGGGCGGTATTTCGCTTCATCCCCGGTGGCGGTCGCTGTCTGTATAGACGCTTCGCCTTTGCTTCCGCTCCAAAGCTGCTGCACATCCGGTGCAATCGGCTCTAAATCCGACTCACGCCGGTCGGGATTAACCCCAACCACTGCATCGCGCCCGTTCGCAAATCGAATCTGATAGAAACCCGCGCGCGCCAGCCGAAAGGTCTGCACTGTACGCGCCTCACTCAGCGAGAGCGGCCTGTGCCCATCGGGATCGATCACCTCAACGCTCGCCACCTCTCCCACCGGTTCGGCCGGCGAGCGCAATTGCACAAACGAGTCGACCAGCCGAGAGCCGCTCAGTCGTTCACTACCCGAGAGGTACCTCGCCGCCTTGTCGACGAACGCCACAAAGACAGGATGCAGCGGCAGGTCATTCGTCAGATCTTCCAATCCCGAGGTGAACAGCAACACATGCCCTTCGCCAATCTGCCTATCGAGCAGCAGCGGCGTCCCATCGCTCAGACGCGCCGCAACCCGCGCCTGTCCAGGCTCCACAACAGCCGCATAGAAAAACTTCGTCTCCGCCCAGCCGCCATTGTCGCGCCCAGGCTGCGCCTGCTCCAGTGCGGGATGCGTAAAATCCACTTGCCCGACCGTAGCCGTCGCACCGGCCCGGGCATAATCAAGCGCATCCTTTACCTCGCCTCCCCAAAGCGGAATACGCGCATGCTGCCCTGCCCCGGTGCTAAGCGCAATCAAAACGCCTCCGCCCTTTGCAACATACTGTTCCAGCGTGTGCTCGAAGATTGACGGCAGAGTCGCCGCATCGGAGAGCACGACAAAAGCAAACTTCGAGGGATCAAGATCTGTCGTCTGTTCTGCAGTAACAGATTGCAGCACGAACGATGCCTGCGCAGCCGCGCCCAGCGCAGCGCCAAAGTACAACCCCGGCCGCGTATCGTTCGCAGCATGGACGAAGAGCACCCGCTCCGGGTCCGACCGGCGTATCGCAAAGACACTTGCGTCATCTGCAGCGAACGCATCGCCGCCCTCGATCCGCACCTCACAGCGATTGAATCCATACCCCACATCGAGCGGCGCAAACTCCACCGGCGCTCGTCCATTCGCAGGAACATTGACCTTACGCGTTGCAAGCGTCTTTCCGTTGACCACCAACGACACCGTCTTCTCTGCCGCTGGAGTTCCAAAACCTGCCACCACAGCCTGCACGCGCGATCGCTTGGGATCCTTCGGGTCAGCGAGTTCAGCCGGCGCGCTTACACTCTCAACCGTCCAGTTCGCTGGCGCTGCACCTTTCGCGACTCCATGCAACACCAAAGTGACATTCGCCGGCACCACCATATCGGCAAAGTTCGCAGGCATAGCCGTCCGCTGCATATCGCTGAACAGATGCAGATCGATAGGACCACGCACAGTTTCGCTCAGCGCGCGGATACTTCGTCCCAACTCGCCGAAGCTCGCATGCCCGTCTCCAGGCTGGATGCCCTCAAGTACAGCGCGCAGTTGCGCTTCATCGATGATCGGCTGCGTCAGCACCTCAAGCTGCCCCCCGAGCGCCATCACCTGTGCCTTCTGCGAATGTGGCTTCGCTGCCAACAACTCCAGCGCCTGCTGCTTCGCATCGACAAACCGCGTACCAGCCCTCATGCTGAACGAATCATCCAGCACAATCAACAGCAGCCGCCCATTCGCATCTGCCGCAGGCCGCCGCACATACGGATCAGCAAACGCCAGCGCCAAAAGCAGCAACAACGCAAACCGCAGCGCGAAGAGCAGCAGATAACGCAGTCGACGGTGCCGCGTCGAGCTCTGCGTGCCGCGCTCGAAAAACATCAGCGAACTCACTGGCCGCGGGATGGTCACATGCTTGCGCAGCAGATGCACAAAGACCGGCACGCCCAGCGCCGCAAGCCCGCCAAGAAACCATGGCGCAAGAAATCCCATCAGTTCCCCGCCTGCCGCAGTGAAAGATACTCGCGCAGCGCTGTATCGAGAGGCTGATCCGTAACAAGCAGGTGATAATCCATCCCCGCCCCCCGCGCGCGCAACCGAAGCTGCTCAATATGCGCATCCATCTTCGCGCGATATGCCGTCTTCACATACTCCGGAATGACTTCAATCTCCTGATCGGTCTCAAGATCCACCAGCAGCGCGGGCCCCTTCAGCACTGGCCGTATCTCCTGCGGATCGAGAATATGAAACAGCACCACATCGTTGCCATGAAAGCGCAGCGGTTCGATAGCGTGCACGATCGTCTCAGGTCGCTCGTAGAAGTCGGAGATCACGATGACAATACCGCGCCGATGGAGCAGTTGTTGGAAATGCTGCAGCGGTTTGCCAAAGTCTGTCCGTGCACGCGGCTCTGCCTGTTCAAGCCCCGCGAAGAGCCTGGCAAGCTGACCCTGCCGCGTCGATGGCCGCACATAATCGCGAACCTCATCATCGAAGACGATCAACCCTGCAGCATCGCGCTGGTTTTTGATCGCGAGATAGAACAGCGATGCTGCGATATAGCGCGCGTAGTCCATCTTCTTCGGAGGGCCGGAGGTGTACAACATCGAGTTACTCGCATCGAGCAAAATTGCGAGCTGGCTATTCGTCTCGCCGCGATAACGCTTCAGGTAGCAGCGCTCCGTGCGTGCGAACAGATTCCAATCCACATGGCGCAGATCATCGCCAGGCGTGTAGGCGCGGTACTCCGCGAACTCCTGGCTGAAGCCGAAGTCCGGCGAACGATGCAGGCCGGCCACAAAGCCGTCCACCACCGTCTTCGCCAATAGGTCCAATGAGGAGATGCCGGCCAACACCGCGGGATCGAGGAAGCGCTGCATCAGCTCTCCTTCGGCCGCGGCACATACGCTATCAAGCGGTTCAATATCTCGTCGGCGTCGACCCGCTCGGACTCAGCATGAAAATTCAGCAGGATGCGATGGCGCAAAACCGGCAACGCAACGGACGTGACATCGTCGTAGGTCACGTGATAGCGCTTTCGCGAGAGCGCTCTCGCCTTTGCGGCCAGCACAATGAACTGCGCAGCACGGATGCTTCCTCCGTAATTCACATATTTCTTCACGAAGTCGGGCGCACCCTCGTTCTTATGCCGTGTCGCCCGCACCAGGCTGACGACATACCGCGCGATCGATTCGGCGATCGGAACCATGCGCACGAGTTGCTGAAAGTCGAGCAACTCCTCAGCCGACGTGACTGCCTCAATCTTTGCAGCGCGCGTAGTCGTCGTCAGGTCAATGACCTTCATCTCATCTTCGGCACTCAGATAATCCAGCGTGGCGTTGAAAAGAAATCGATCCAACTGCGCCTCCGGCAGAGGGTACGTGCCTTCGAGCTCGATTGGATTTTGCGTCGCCAACACAAAAAACGGCGCTGGCAGCCGATAGATGTGCCCGCGCACAGTACAAGAATGCTCCTGCATCGCCTCCAGCAGCGCAGCCTGCGTCTTCGGCGGTGTGCGATTAATCTCGTCGGCCAACAAAACGTTGCCGAAGATCGGGCCTTCAACGAAGGTCCATTTGCGATGGCCGGTTGCCATATCCTCTTCAATGATGTCGGTGCCGGTGATATCTGACGGCATCAGGTCCGGCGTGAACTGGATGCGCCGAAACTGGAGGCCAAGCGCATCGGCGATCGAACGCACCATCAGCGTCTTTGCTGTGCCCGGCAGCCCTGTTATCAGGCAGTGGCCGCCCACGAAGAGTGCAATCAGCACCTGTTCGAGCACCTCGTTCTGGCCCACGATCACCTCGCGAACCTGCTTGACGATTGCTTCGCGCACTGCATGGAAGCGCTCGACGCGTTGCTGAAGCTCTGCTGCATCTGGTCTCAAATCGGCAAAAGTAGCCATCACTTCCCATCCTCATCAATTTATTTTTCAGGTGACTGCTTCAACTCCAGCAACATCTTCTGCGCCGGCCGGTAGCCAGGCGCAACCTCCAGCGCCGCCAGCACGCTTTCTTCGGCCTTGTCCCTTTGTCCCGCACCGAGATAGGCCTGCGCCAGATGAAACTGCGCCCCCGCCTTATCCAACGGATTCGACGCCACAACTGCACCGTACTCGCGAATGGCCCCCTCGTACTGCTTCTGTGCGTACAGCAGATCACCAAGCTTGTGATGCAACTCCTCATCCTTGACCGGGTAGATGTAGTTCACGCGCTCCAGCGCCGCCGCGGCCTCGGCCTGCTGCCCGGCAGCTTCCTCAAGAGTCGCCAGTCGCTTCAGAGCCTCTGGCTCCTGGCCGCCCTCGTGTTCATAGGCTGCAAGCATCGCAGCCTCAGCCTTCAAATCTCCCTTGGCGTGGTGCGCGTCCGCCATCAGTTCGTAGACGTTCGCATCGCCAACATATTCGGGATACATCGCCAACACCGCCGGCCCCTGCGCCAGTACCGTGTCGTACTGCTTCTGCTGCAACGCTGCTACCAATGTCTTCAACCTGTCGTGCCATTCGTCGAAATGCGCAGCCTCTGCTCCGTACCTCTTGTCGATCCATGCAAAATACTGTTTGTCGAACTCCTCCGGCGACACTCCGAGATCTTTTTGTACTACCTGCAATGTCGTCATCGATTGCGCATACGAATGCACCATCTCCAGCAGCTTCTCCTCACCCCACTTCGTCTTCACAAACTCACAGATACTACCAGCCTGAAAGTAAGAGACAA
Organism: Edaphobacter sp.; assembly: GCA_050012935.1. Classification (GTDB taxonomy): domain Bacteria; phylum Acidobacteriota; class Terriglobia; order Terriglobales; family Acidobacteriaceae; genus Edaphobacter. The sequence continues at coordinate 11,172 of JBEKGF010000051.1, forward strand.
TCACCTGCGAAGGATACTCAGGATAGACGAAGCCGCGGTCCAAACTGGCCAGAGGCAGCAGCTTCTTCTCATGAATTGCGATCAGCACCTCCGGTGTGACGCGATTGCCCCACTCCGGCGAGTGCTCGCCCTCTTCGTGTACAGCCAATCCCTCGGTGAACCAGCGAGGCACGCGATGATTAGTAGCCGTAAGAATGTAAACATGGCTCATCTCATGCCACAACGTCGCGCCCCAGTTGAAGTCGCCCGGTTTGCGCGCCGATGGACTATCCATCGCCACAACCTCTCCAAAGGTCACGCCCAGCGCCCCCAGTCCCGGCATCCCCATCGTGCGCACAGCGAAATCCTCATGGTCCGGATAAATCTCCACCCGCACCGGAGCAGGCAGCTTCATCCGATACTTCTTCTCATAAGTCGCGATAATCGTGTGCAACTCCGCCTGCACATACGGACGCAGCAGATCCGCCTCCGTCTTATTCAGCTTCAGAATCGTCGTGCCATCGCCAAAGGTTTCAAAGTTCTTATAACTGTCCAGCAGTCGCAAACTGTTCACCGTCTCGGCGTCGCGATAGCCGTTGTTGTAACTCTGCTCCAACTCCTTCAGCGGCTCATCTTCTTTGCCCAGCCGCATAAGGTCGATACCAAGGGCCGAATGGGCAGCCCAAAGCCGTGGATCGGCTGTAACCGCCTTGCGATAGTACGTCACCGCATCCTCATAGCGATAATGCATCTCGAGCTGATGCGCCACCCGTGCATACGCCTCGCCGTAATTGGGATTGATGGCAGCGATCTTCGCGAACCACGCATCGGGAGAACGGTCGGCGATCAACTCCACCGCCGCATAGATCGCCAACGCATCCAGTGCATCGTTCTCCAGCGCAATTGCTTTGTCGGCCTCAGACACCGCCAGGTCGCGGTCGTCATTCTCAAGAGCAAGATCCGCCATCAACTCATGCGCACCAGCGAGCTTAGGATCAAGCTCGATAGCTTTCGCCAGATACTCGCTCGCTTTGCCATCAAAACCATCCGCGGACACGATCGCAAGGCCGAGATACGCTTCAGCATTCGATGGCTCCTTCGTCAGCACTTCACGAAAGAGGTCGGCTGCCTCGGGATTATTGAAACGTTCGTGCAGCAACACGCCCCAGCGCACTTTGTAGACTGCCTTGCTGTTCACCGTCTGCGTGGCAAGTCGAAACTGCTCGTTTGCCTGATCCCATTCTTCAAGCCCCCAGAAACCTTCAGCTCGCGCATACGCATCACTGCTGTGCGTCAATCCATCGAAGCATCTCTGCGCCTCCGCGGAATGCCCATGCTTACGCAGCAGCCAGCAGTCTCCAGGCACTGAAGCGCAAGCTACAACGTCGCACATCAGCAACAATGCAAGGGAGGTAGCGAGGTGTCTCATTTGTCCAGCTCCTCCTGCACCCTCGCCAGCTCCAGCAACGCGGCCGTCAACTGCGTCTTATAGTCGGTCGGATCCATTGCAGCTTTCTGGTACTTCAGCGTGTCGATCTTTTGTTCCAGCTCCTCCTTTTTCGCGAGCAACGCACGTTTCGCCGGATCGTTGGCTGCTTGTTGGCTCGTGCCAAGGCGTATCAGGGTAAAACTCGACATCAGCGTCCCCTGACCGTTGCCGGCCCCTCGTACCGGCTCACCGCGGCCAACATCATTGAAGACCGCGTGCTCGGTCGCAAGCCGTTTCTGCGAGTCATAGAACGCCGAAGTCTTCGTCGTCGCGTAATTAAAGGCTTCCATGGCGCTGATGGAGTCGCTCTTGTCCGTGTCGGCCGCAGGGTCCTCTAGCGCCTCAACCCAGTACCGCGCAAATACCGTCGCATTCTTTTCCGTGCCCGACTTCGTGGCCGCGATCACGGCTCGCCCCGGCCGCCCCAAAGCCTGTATCGCTCCACCGCTTGCGCTGGTCGTATCGACAACAAGCTGGCGCCGCGTAGGAATGCGATCGCACATCGCCGCAATTTCACCCGCGGTCACATCCGGGCCCACGAGGTTGAATTTATACTCGACACCGTCGAAGGATCCGTGGCCAATCAGAATAAGCACGAAATCGTCGTCGACCTTCGCTTCACGCGCCACCGCATCCAAAGTGTCCTTCAATTGCGCTCCCGTGGCCTGTGTGCCGGCCAGGGTATAGACCCGAGCCATATTGCCCGCAGCCTTAAACACCTTGTCCAGATCCTTCGCTGCCGCGGTAAAGCGCTGCTCGTAATCCGGCTCCCCACCAAGTCCCGCAACAGTCACGTAGTACACCGCGGCGTAAGCTCGCAGAGAAAACCCGAGCACGAACGCGAGGAGCAGGATTTGCGAGACAAGAGTGCGTCTCATATCACACCCCACTTACGGCGCAGCAGCCACTCCGCGGTCGGAAGCCCAAGCAGCAGCAGAAAAACAATCGGCATACTCCACAGTTCGTTCGTCGTGCGGACGGAGATCCCCGCCTCCGAGTACGAGATATCGCGCGGGAGGTTCTTCAACTCGGAGAGCTCCCAGTAGCGGCCACCCGTCTGTGATGAGAGCTGCTTCAGCAGCGGGCGATTCTGTTCAGTGTGGAAGTTCTCAGCGAGGCCGTCCTCCCGTTGGAAAGTCAGCACGTCACGGCCCAGCTCCTCGTGCTTGCTGCCTGCGGACTCCGCCGTAACCTCCGTTAGATACGCGCCTGCCTTCTCAACAGTCCATTCCGCATGATAGACACCCGGCGCATCCTGCGATGGCGCGAGGTCGAGCAGCGCATTCACCCCCTCAGGACCGACAATATGCGCCGTAACATGCGCGTCTCCCGCAGGCTGAAACTGCCGATCACGCACCTGCGCCGTAAGCTGCACGCGGCCTTCATCCATAAGCATCCGAGTGGGCATTGAGGCAGTCATGGGGCCCGTCGAGTCGGCCACAAGCCAGCGAAGAAGCTGCTGCCAGAAAAGATCGTGCGACGGATCGCCCAGAGCCTCGCTCATCTGCCAGCGCCATGCGCCACCCGTCGCCATGATCGCGGTTCTGCCATGTCCGTAATTTTGCGTGATAAGCAACGGAAGCTTACGACGCCCCACATTCATCTGTGCCAATACCGTAGCGCCGGGTTTGGGCGAGCCCGCATCCTGATAATCCGCCAGATACGTCAGCTTCTTCCAGCGTTCCGCGTTCTTCGCCGGATCATCCAGCAGCCGCGTAATGGGCGACTCGATTCCCTCCGCCGTCAGTTCCACCGTCGCCGCGTTGCGATGGAAGCTGTTGCGGCCTGTCGGCAGAAAAGTCGGCAGCAACTCGTTCATGCTCGACGCGCCCCAGCCTCCATCACTTAGCGCCGAGCGGCCGCCCAGAAATAAAACCCCACCGCCACGCCGGTCGACATACTCACGCAAGAGCTCCTGCTGCAACGGCGTGAAGTAATCTGCGTCGACCGACCCTATGATGATTCCCGCATAACCAAACAAATCCTCCGGCCGCACTGGAAATCCACCCGCCAACTCGGCCGGATCATTAATCCCCTGACGATAAATCTTGTTCTCGCTCGTGCGCAGCATCGAAACAAGCTGCACCGTCGGATCGTCCTCTTCCGCACGCCGGATGAATTTAAACTCCCACCGTGGCTCGCCTTCGACATACAGAATTCTCCGCTTGGCATCGCTCACCAACACCGGCCGCGTCATCGCGTTGTTCTTCAGATTCTCTTCGCCTGCAAGCGGTTCAATTCCGAACTGGAGGCTCTTGGCGCCGGCCGCGCCGGCAGAGAAGAAAAGCGGCTCCGTCTGAATCACTCCATTCGCAGCCAGTGTCACCTCGCGCGCCACGAGCGTCTTATCTCCATCACGAACAGTAACTATCGCCTTCTGGCCTGCATAGCCGTGCTGTCTCAGGCTGATCGTTGCCGCAACCCGCGCATTGGCAACCGAGCTCGCCGCAACGCTTACGTTTTCAAGCTCCACATCATGCTCGTGCTCCACAGTGCCGAAGCCTATCGTATGCACTGGCAGGCGCCGGTTCCGGAGCGCCTGCAGTGCGTCCACGCCGATCCCGGAGTCGCCCATCCCAGCGGCATTCTGGCTTCCATCGGACAGCAACAGCACCGCGCCAATCGGAAGATCCGACGTCTCCGCAACCAACTGCTTCAGCCCATCGCCGATATGCGTAGCAGCTTCCGTGGGCGCAATGCCGTCCAGTCCGTTCACCCTGGTCACACCAAAGCCAAGCCGATAGAGACGCGTCTGAAATCTCTTCTGCAGCCCGGAGAGCACACCATCCTCAAGAGCAGCCAGCGCCGCGGCCTCGCGTGTTTTGCCGCCACTGTCTGCAATAGCCATGCTCAGTGAGTCATCCACCACCACGGCGATAATGTTTTGCTGCGAGCTCAACGCCGCCACCGTGATCGCCGGCTGCCACAACAGCAACAGAACAAGCGCGACAAACGCCGACTGCATCCCCCACACCGCCCACGCGCGCCAGCTTCGCAGCTTCGGAGCGGCATCGCGCAGTCTCCACCGCACCAGCAGCGCAAGCCCGCAAGCGCAGACGACGATCAACATCGGCAGCAACCACGCAGGCCACGTCGAGAGCAAAACAAACCGCCCTTTGGTAAAGACCGGACTCGGATACTTGAAGAAGAACTGAAACATTGCCCGCTGAGACCTGGTTGAAAAATCCTACTGATTGCTACCCACGATCTACTACGATCGCCTCTCAGCCGCGGGCGAACCTAATGCGTCATGCCATACAGGATGTAATCGAGCCCCACGCGAAAAGCCATCGACGCGAAGGGCTCCGGGTAATTCGGATCGTCGGCCCACTCCCACGCATCGCCCAAATGCATGTTGTGGCAGATTGCAACGATGATGCGGCCCTTATCATCTCGAATAGCGCGCCACTTCGGCTGGTAGCCATCTTTCTCATAGGTGCGTCCGCTCCAAACATACTGCTCACCCGGAATCTGCATCTTGTCGTCGATGTCGTAGAGCGTATGAAAAATCTCATCGCCACTCTGAAGGTCTTCGACCGGACGATCGGGCAGCACCTGGCGTATGCCATTCATAAAATTCTCCCAATCATCGGTGCCATGAAAGTCGTCCACCATCAGAAACCCGCCCTTCAGCAGATATTCGCGCAACCGCTTTGCCTCCGCATCCGAGAACGACCACCTTTGTACCTGCACCGCATAAATCCACGGATAATTGAAGATCTCGTCGGAGTCGAGCGTCACCACCTGCTCCGTCGGCCGCCCGTCGATGCGGGTCAGGCGATGCATCGCGATCAGAAACTGACGGTCTGCCTTCGGATAATCACGCGACCAGGGACGCCCCCAGCCCCGGCCGCCATAGCCGCCGAAGGTCTGCATGCTCGAGCTATAGGCCAACCGAGACCAATAAAACTCCGACTTGATGTTGTACGGAGAGTCGTCGTTGCCGAACCCGAAGTCCGCCACTCGCTGGTAAGCCCGCAGCCCCACGCAGCACGTAGCGGCCGCCACCGCGACGATTGCAATCTGCGAGAGCTTCATCAGGACCTCCACCGAAAGGAGTTGTTCGCCGAGAGTACCAGAAACGCCTGCTGGGCTGTCTAATAGACGGAGCGGACCCGTGACTTGTTGCTTCCAGCGCCTTGTCCCCGCGTTTTCAGCGTGAGACCATGCAGAAACGCATCACTCCGCCCTGCGGAAGCCCTACATTATGAAGCGACGCGACCTCCTCAAGCTCGGAAGCATAGCCCTGGCGCAGGCCAGCGCGACGCGGTTACCGCTGCTGGGACAGGCAGGCATGCCAATGCCCCATCCCGCACCCCCAACCGATAAGGCAGACTACACCCTCCGCATCGCGCCGGTGACGGTCGAGCTCGACCGCTCGCACATCCTCTCGACGATCGGCTACAACGGCACAGCGCCTGGCCCGGTATTTCGCATGCGCGAGGGCAAACCGGTCACAGTCGAAGTAATCAACGACACCGACACCCCCGAATTCGTGCACTGGCACGGCATGCTCATTCCCGCCGAGGTAGACGGCACCGGCGAAGAGGGTTCTCCGCTCGTTCAACCGCACGACCGCCGCCGTTTCCAACTCACGCCCGGCCCAGCAGGCAGCCGCTGGTATCACTCCCACGCCATGGCGATGGACGACCTTCACAAAGGCGCATACACCGGCCAGTTCGGCTTTGTCTTCGTCGAAGGCAGCAGCGACCCCGGCCACTACGACCAGGAGCTATTCCTCGCCCTGCGCGATTGGGAGCCGTTCTTCAGCGACACCATGGACGACGACGATGACAACACGCACGACGATCCCCTGCTCGAAAAACCGGCAACCCTGAACACCGATCCCAACGGCCTCGAAGTCGGCTCGATGACCTACTCCATCAACGACAAGGCGCTGGGCTCAGGCGAACCAATTCGCGTCCGCGAGGGCCAGCGGCTGCTCATTCACTTTCTCAACGCCAGCCCCATCGAGAACCGCCGCATCGCGCTCGCCGGCCACAAGATGAAGGTGATCGCACTCGACGGCAACCCAGTGCCAACGCCGCAGACTCTTGAGTCGATCTTCCTTGGCGCAGGCGAGCGCATCGACGTCGTCGTCGAGATGAACCATCCCGGCATCTGGATTCTCGGCTCAACAGAGAAAATGATCCGCGAATCCGGCCTCGGCGTCGTAGTGGAATACGCTGGACAGCACCGCCAGCCACAGTGGATCGACCCGCCAAAAGCCAAGTGGGATTACACCCTATTCGGCACTCCAACCTCCAACTCACCCGCCCCGCAAGAAACCATAGAAATGATCTTCGAGAAGATTCCCCGAGGAGCAGGCAAATTCAATACTTTTCTCATCAACGGCAAGCCGTACCCTCATGACCGCGAGTTCGTGCTGCAGCAGGGGACGCGATACCGCCTCGTGATGCGAAACCGCACCGACGACGCTCACCCCATGCACATGCACCGCCATCTTTGGGAGCTAGCCGAGATCAACGGCAGGAAGACCGCCGGCATCATCAAAGACACGGTGGTCGTTCCCTACTACGGTCGCGCAACCGTCGACTTCACCGCCGATCAGCCCGGCCTCACCCTCTTCCACTGCCACATCCAGCAACACATGGACTACGGCTTCAAAGCACTCTTTCGCTACGCCTGATCCATTCCGTAAGGATCGTGCCGACAATCAGTTCACTTTCTTAATGTCGTCCGGCTTCCAGCTCTGATCGAAAAATGCCTTACCAGGACCATAAAGACGAAGAAGGGTAAACCACCCTTTCCCCGGAACAGTCGCGATCCAGTTTTTCCCTGCCCCCGGAGACTTCGGCCCGAAGTAAATGTCAGTCGAGCCATCAGAGTTCTGGATCGGTTTATCCATCGCATTCAACGATGGAAACGGCTGCCCATTATCGAGACCGGAGCCGGTAATCGGATCGTAGACCGTCACCGACCAGAAGATCGCCACTGGAATATTCGGCGGCAGGTGCAGCACATAGGCCTGGCTGCCGCGAAGAAAGTCGCCGTCAGCATCCTCGTAGGCCGCAGGATACTTCGCGCCGACACTCTCCATATTCACCGCCATGCCCGGGCTCGTCGAATACGCAAACGTGAAAAAACCCGTGCGCGCATCGATGACGTTATACGTGTCAGCCGTAAAGTAGGCATTGGTCGGGAATGGGTTGATCCAATGACGGTTCGCATAGTAAAGCCCTTGAGGAATCATGGCGGAGGGTTGGTAGGAGATAGCATGTCCGATGCGCGAGGCCGTCCGTGCTGCCTTGTCGAGCATATCCCGCGTGGGCGCGTTCGGTGCGAAAGGCCTGCCCTGGATAATCCCGATTCCCGCCAGAACACCGCGCATCTCCATATCGGTCGGGTCCACATACTCATGATCGATAAATCGCGACAGCATCTCGAAGGCAGTGCCATCCTGCGGATAAAGCATGTTCGCCGGCGTAGCCGAAGCATCCGGGAAGACCATCGGCCTGGCTGTCGACTCCTGGCCCAGCGGATAAATGCGCGTCTGCTCCATCACCTTCACGGGTTCGCTCAGTTCCTTCGGATCTTTGAAGAAGCCCCGCCAGAAGACGAACACCCCGTAGGTGCCGGAACGGAAGGTAAAGTAGCCCGGAGGAATCGGTCCCTTGTAGTCCGGCGGCAGAATGAGGTACTTCCCTCCCTCCCCATGATCCGGCCCCGGCAGGCCCACGTCACCCGCCCAGTCGCGTCCTTCGATCTGTCCCTCTGATTTAATCGGCCGCTGCCAGAAGTCATCGAGAATCCCCTGCAGCCCCGGTGGAACCTCAATCACCAGCGGTCCATCCTGCTTCAGATCGAGATACCCGAGCGCGTAGATCACATCGGAGTTCGGCGTAGTGATCAACGTCTTGGCATTCAGCCGCTCCTTAAAGATGGGCAGTACGTTATAACCCTTGCCGAACACCTTCTCCGATCCCTCCTTCATTCCGTACATATTCAAGGCAGGAAGCGCCCACAGATAAGCCTGAACACCTCGTTCAAAGAGCAACTCCTGCTTCAGCAGGCTGATGTCAGCCTTCATCGGATAACCCTCTATATAGGGCTGGTCCGCAAGCTTGTCATAGTGGGTTGGAGGAATTTGAGGTGTTTGATTGCACGCAGTCAGTGCAAGCGAAGCCAGAACAACGAGACCGACCTTCTTCATCTTTTTCCTGCTCCTACTTTGTCTTCGCAAGAACTGGGGGGTTCTAAATCTCCGACCAGCATAATCGTCAGGCTAGTCCAGCCCTGAAAAGAAAAATTCTCCAAAAACCTCAGCAAAAACGCTTGTCAAGCCCCGGAACAAGCTAACTGCTTACAATGGAACGACATACGCATGGCGTATTAGTTAGGGTCAACTTGTTATACTTAAGCTATAGATCAGAAACAAAAAAGGAGAAGGCCCCGAAGCTTCGACTTCGGGGCCTTCTCCTTTAGAAAGAATACTTTACAGATAAGTCCTTTTATTGGAATACTTTGCATAATAAGTCCACAGCTAAAGGTAATAATATACCTGACTGAGTGTATCGTTAACTTTGCCGTGACAGGGCGTAGTATTTGAGCAAATAGAAAAACCCCGCTGGCAGGCGAGGCTTAGGTGTGGCGAACTCTTCAGCGACATCATCGCATGAGGTACGCCCCGATGCAAACCGACCTTGAAACGGCATTCCGTTTCGATCCAAGCGACCCAAAATCACGGCAAAAACTGGACAGACTAATCAAGGACATTGGGATGTCTCTTCCTGAGCTCTTCAGTGATAATTTTGGTCAACTCTTGGAGAACCTCGTTTGGAGGAAGACTGCACTCCCCATCGAAAACGATGGGGGTCTTGCTCTTGTTGTGTCTCTTGATCTCGGGGAAGGTGACGAAGTGCCTCTTCTGACACTTCGGGCAGGGGAAATAAATGCCTTTAGCCATGCCGAATTATATGCGTCACGCTGAGATAATCAGGTATGGCCAAGGTGGTTAAGTCGTGGGATCACACATGGGAAAAGCCTACTGAGTACCAGATGGAACAGGTGAGAAAAGCCGTTCGGGCTGCACACGAAGAGGAGCCAACCGATCTCTCTTTTCTAAGCGGCGAACACGCTCAAAGCCCCACCCTGCGCCTTTGGGACGCTATAGAAAGAGAACGGGAGCGGTGGAAGATCAACTAGGCCGCGCAATGCACTCTGCTGCGTGCGCCGCGTACCATTCTTCCTTTTCTTTTTCTTCTAATGTCTCAATAAGGTGGCGGCGGATCGTCTCGGCTAAGTTACCCCTGATTTGTGTCGCACCACTCAGCCATTTCTGATTGTGATGGTCTCGGAAGTCTGTGTATACCTTTTCGGCATATTCGTTCATGGGAGTGTCTTCAAAAAAGTAACGGGCACGAGAGAAAGACGACCATGCCAAAAGGTCTGTGCATTGCAACGCCGGAACCTCTTTGCGCTTTCTGAAGGAGTAATGTCCTTCGTACTTTCCTGGTCGCACACTCTCTTCCTGAGACATCATCCTTTCAATCTCGTATTTTGCTTCCCCCTCCTGCCAATCGAAGAAATACTCGACAGGATTGTTCGGATTGGTCGCAGCATCCCAATCTCGCAACAGTCTAAGAACGTGTTTGATTGCCCAAGTGTAGTGATACCTTCCGGCGACCTCTTTCCATTTTTCAGGCATCAAGTCGTCGTAGTCTTTCTTCTTCACCGCGTAGGAGAACGCTCTCACACCATATTTTTTGGTGATCTGTCCGACTCTCCTGAGGGCGTTACCTACTTTTTTGTCGTCCCAGCCAGCGTATTTCTTTGGGTTTAGAGCTACGCATTCAGAAGAATGAAAATCGCTGATCTCGTACTTTGTGAGAAAGTTAGACCACTCGGTTTCCAGACGACGTATGCGTATCGCCGGAATAATCAACGTAGACGCGATGGCAATTCTTTGGCTTGGCGCTGTGCCACTGTCGTCGATATAAACGTTGACCATAGCAAGGGTTACTTTTCGCCAATGCCGCCCGTAAGCGCCCATAAGGGCGTGTTCGGTGCGGGAATACAGTTGATTTCGGGCACACACCAGCGTAGGCTGCTTTCTAGCAACCCATGCCGAAGACGCCCACCACTTCCGCCAAGAACGTAACGGGTGATTTCGACCAATTCAAAGATTTTGCGAGACGGATTTTGTCCGTCCCACACTCAAAGATCAAAGCGCAACTCGACGCGGAGAAGGAAGCAAAGCGAAAGGCTAAGGCTTCTTCTTCCTCCCGCGCCCCTGTCTCCTCTTAAAACGCCGTTTGTCCCACCTTACCAGTGACCTCTTTGTAGGTCAGCCGCTTTCCCGCTACCTGCGATAAAACTTTTGCGAACCGTGTGGCGTCGTTGTGCTTGTGGCGGGTGTTGAATCGAAACACCTGCTCATCGACATACGCGTCAAGATGGAACGGCTCGACGGCAACGTAGGTGCCGTTCAAACCACGCTTTAGCAGTGACCAGAAGTTTTCGATTCCCTGAGTGTGGACGCGGCCATTCACGTACTCGTTGATGTGATTCACGGTCTTGTGAGTGAAGTTCTTGAACTCGCTCAGTCGGTCGTAGCCAGTGTTTCCGTCGGTGTAGACGTGTGCGTTGAATCCGATGTTGTTTAGAATTTCGTTCTGCAACGTGGTGCGTGTCACGTCAGGAATCACTTTGGCGCGAATCTGACGGCTTTCACGATCCAGCATCCCCATAACGATAGTCTTAGGCTCTAGTTGCTTCCGCTTCGAGAGATGTTTGTTCTTTGCCTTGCCACCAATGAAGGTTTCATCCACCTCTACTGGATTCTGCCAGCGACCGCCCATCGTTAGTTTTGACTCTTCTTTCATGGCCAGCCGGATGCGATGAAGCATGAACCATGCGCTCTTTTGAGTGACGCCGAGGGAGCGGGAAAGCTCATACGAGCTGATGCCGTTTCTGGAGTTGGACAAAAGCCACATGGCAGGGAGCCACTTGTCCAGACCGATAGGCGAATCCTCGAATACGGTGCCGACCTTGAGGGAGAACTTCTGTCTCGGATGTTTGGTCCGGCAGTTGTAGAGGCCGGATTTCTCCATGTAAATGACCTTATCGGAGCCACACATGGGGCACCGGACGATCCCGTCTGCCCAACGACCTGCGATCATGAATTGACGGCAATTCTCTCGGTCGCTAAAGTATTGAATTGCTTCGAGTAATGTCTTAGGGCCTTCCATAAACAAGACTCTACGCCTAAAAACTCACTCAGTCAAGTATATTGTTACCCAGCTAAAGTACCCAAAATGAAGACTTTACGCAAACTACGGCAGTAGGGGGAGGGCCGAATTCGAACTACATAACCAGCTTGAAAACCAATTTGAGGACGTCTTTAAGCGGCATCATGGTCAGAAGCAGCGGCACCATCGGAATCAGGCAGGCCGCCACCATGGTGATCGGGGTGCGTTTGTCCATCGGCATAGGCCCCATCTTGTCGATAAAAGCAAAACTGTTACCCAGGTCGGCCAGCGACTGAATGTCCCCAGTTCCAAGCAACGCCTCCTCACGCGGAGGTCGGGTCTCGATCCATTTCTTTTGGAACGAGGAGGTGTACTCCGTCGCAAGCGATCCGTATTCGTAAAGCCCCCTTCGCTTTGTCCGCAGAAGGAGCGGAGCGAACACGGCTAATGGAAGAAGAAACAAGATAACAACGAGAACTACATACGTTCCTATCAAGGGTGCGAAGTGAGGTAATGGAACTTTGCCGTAAACAACTTCGTTTGCCACTACACCGGTAGACGCAATCGAGAAGGCAAAAATGATAACCGAAAAAAATCGATGCGCTTCGCCGACAAAGCCAAGGCCACCGGCTTCATCAGGATGGGTCGGTATCAGTTGCAGATGCAATTTGCTCATCCGCCACAGAAACTGACCCCAAAGGAACAGTCTCCACAACCAGCGCAACATCAGAAATTGAAAGAGAGGAACGCAGAAGAAGGCAAACCACCATCCAGCCATGGTCAGGGAAAAGCCTGTACCTGTACGGTCCGCATACCAGGTCGAAACTTCAACTGCCATGCCCTTCAATGCGCTAAACGCGCCGCAATAAGCCAGCAAAACAAGAATAATCTCCGCGATCACGGAATCGCGCCAACGCAAACCCTTTTCTACTGCCTGATCGAAGCGCTTAAAATCCTCTTCGACGACGAGGCCGGAGCGAACGAAATGAGCGGATGCATGGGCAATGTGCGGACCCAGCACGTTCACCGCCACGACAAGCAAAGGCAATGCCAGAAGAAACCGCGTATAGGCCGCGAAGTCCCGCAGGAAAGGAATGGCAACACGATCTCCGTACGCAGTTCCCTGAAACAGGCAGAGAACAAGCAGCGTTACCCATGTCAGGCAGATGGCGAACATTGACCGGCGTACGAGGCGCGGCCCCCGCTCGTGAATCATCCCCAGCCGCTTTTCAATCCGATAGGTAGGCCCGCCCTCAGTGAGAAACAACATCGGACGGCCTGTGTGTTCAGAATCTGTCACCGGTCCTCCCCGTTGAGCCGTTGGCAGTGCCTAACCTTGAAGCCGTTCAGCCAAGCTGGCCCTTCTTCATCGCGGCGACAAGCCTTGCATGGTCCAGCTCGGTCTGGTTCCCATACGCCTCCGCCCACTCTGCAAGAGAGTTGCGCAGAATATTCGAACGACCGCAGTATCCGGCAATGATCCCAGGCTCGCTGATGCGCGCATGGGCACGCGCCAATAATGCGCCACACGCATAGCCGTAAAAATTGAAAGAGTCGCCAGTGAGAAATTCGACCGGAATCGACGCCTTGAGGTTCTTCATCTGTCGAACGTAGTAAGGACGCCCATCAATGTCGGTCCATCCGAGCATCACGTCGCTCGAGGCCTGCAACGCATGCTGCCCCACCACGACGCGCTGCCCATTATGGGTAAACTCTGCGTGTCTCTGGGGCAAATAAGGTCCAAGCGCGGGTGCTATAGCTTCTTTGATCTGCAGGAAAAGAGGATCGTTGTCTGTCTTCCCCATCAACAAAACGAGATAAGCCCTTGTGCCAACCGAGCCAACTCCGACAACACGATGAGCAACATCCATCACCCGGTACTTGGAGAGCATATGACGACGTTCGCGAGGCAGCGTGAACGCATACCGTTCCAGCGCAGTAATCAACTTCTTCTTAATAGCGGGCGACACAAACGTGAGAATCGGCGGATCTTCGTGGAACTTCCAATGTCCGTCTGCATCCTTCCCCGCAATCTTTCCCAAAAGCGTGACATTGTCGGATTGCAAAGCCTTGGCGCATGCCTTGTTGATGATCGCCGCCGCCTTGACGGGAACCTTACGCAAGACATTGGAACGCCCCGGAGTAGCGTGCAAATACCAGATATCCAACGTCCCCATCGACTCCATCCGCTGCATATTATCCTGGTACCCCATCACAGCTTGCATGACAGCCGTCGCTCGCTCACGGGCATTGAGGCCGTTTTCGCGTCCTGCTACATTCACGCTCGCGGTCAGGCGTTTGAGATCCCACTCCCAGGGGCCAACCACCGTCTCATCGAAGTCGTTGATGTCGAAGAGCAGTTCGCGTTCAGCCGAGCCATAAATGCCAAAGTTATTAAGGTGCGCGTCCCCTGCAAGAACAACATTGCAGCCAATATTCGGCGTCTTGAAGAGGTCATACCCCATTATCCCGGCCGCTCCTCGAAGAAACGCAAATGGGGAAGCGGCCATCCGTTCCATACGCAGCGGAACCAGATGCTGTTGACGGCCAACGTTACCCTGCTCGATTAGCTTGAGAATGTCTTCGCGGTTTGCCTCGGGCTTCCACTGTCCATGCTGCTCCCGTGGAACTCGCTCCCGCATAGCCTTACCCTGAGCGTGCAATTCCTGAACGCTCGGGAGCGGGGCGCGCAGGTTGATGCGGTCGCTTGGCGGTACGGATTTCTTCTTTGCTATTGGTGGCGGCATATCGTTTTTCTGTACCAGTCATAGAACGATACAGTGCATTTCAGAAGGCGATCTGGCTAAAGGCTGGAATAAAGGAGATGGATTCCATAAACCCGCAAAATAGAAGGTCCTCGACTACCCTTACCGTCCCACTGGTGTTTGATCGTCCTTGTCGTATTGATCGCAAGGATTGCAAACGGCCATAGCACAGATGGGTAAACTACGCCGCTCTGCTAGTCATTGAAACTGTCAAAACTGACAGCCTCTGGGAGTGTCGCAGAAAGCGATAAAACCAGCGTATTTATTGAGAATTTTGGTGGCCCGGGCAGGAGTCCAACCTGCGACCTTCGCGTTAGGAGTGCGCTGCTCTATGCAACTGAGCTACCGGGCCAGCAAGGCTAGTGTATCGCGCGGGTTGCAAACCTTTGCGATGATAAACTTGCAGGTGGAGAGTTTATGCCGGAGATACAGCGTCGACGTGCGGTTACAGTGAACATTGGCGGGGTCCGCGTGGGCTCGGACGCACAGGTTGTCGTGCAGTCGATGACTAATACGGACACGGCTGATGTCGAGAGCACAGTGCAGCAGGTCGCCGCGCTGGCTCGCGCTGGCTCGGAGATAGTTCGCGTTACCGTCAACAACGACGATGCAGCAAAGGCTGTGCCTTATATCGTCGAGGAGTTGGCGAAAAAAGGTTGGTCGACTCCGATCATTGGCGACTTTCACTACAACGGGCATCAGTTGTTGAAGAAGTATCCCGAAACAGCGAAGGCCCTGGCGAAGTACAGAATCAATCCGGGTAACGTGTCGATCGGGCGGAAGGATGATGACAACTTCCGGACGATGGTTGAGGTTGCAGTGGAACATCAGAAGCCGGTGCGGATCGGGGTGAACTGGGGTTCGCTCGACCAGGCTCTGCTGACGAAGATGATGGATGAGAATTCGAAGGTTGCCGATCCCCTTCCCGCTCGCGACGTGATGATGGAAGCGATGGTTGTATCGGCTCTGGATAATGCGGCGGCGGCGGAGCGCTATGGACTGCGGCGCGATCAGATCATATTGAGCGCGAAGGTCTCCGGGGTGCGAGACCTGATCGATGTTTATACCGAGTTGGCGCGGCGATGCGACTATGCATTGCATCTTGGGTTAACCGAGGCCGGCATGGGGATGAAGGGGATTGTGGCTTCTGCTTCCGGTCTCGCACCCTTGCTGCTTTTGGGGATCGGAGACACAATCCGAGTTAGTTTGACTCCGACTCCAGGTGGGGACCGATCGGAGGAGGTGCGGTGCGGGCAGCAGATCCTCCAATCGCTTGGGATTCGTAGTTTCATGCCGCAGGTCACGAGCTGCCCGGGGTGTGGACGGACGACCTCGACTTACTTCCAGGAGCTGGCGGAGCGGATTCAGGGTTACCTTGTCGAGCAGATGCCGGAGTGGAAGAAGCAATATGCTGGCGTTGAGGAGCTGAAGCTAGCTGTGATGGGATGCATTGTGAACGGACCGGGCGAGTCGAAGCACGCTAATATCGGGATTTCGTTGCCCGGGACCTTCGAGGAACCAAAAGCACCGGTCTATGTTGATGGAAAGCTATTCACGACGTTGAAGGGTGATCGTATTGTCGAGGAGTTTCAGGTAATTCTGGACGAGTACGTCGAAAAGCGGTACGGACATGAGTTGATAGAAAGCCGATAGACTTCGCCCAGGGGATTTGATCAAAGAGCTGCTGCCATCGATCGGAGCCATTCACCTCGGGCGCGCTATAAGCTCTCGCCAAATGTAGGAGAACGTCGTTCGCGAGTAGCCCTTGTCCTTGAAAACGACGTAGTGCTTCAGTACACGCAGCATCAGTCTGGACCAGAAGACAATGACAACAATGCGAGACTGGCTGGAACGATAAAAAAGACCCTCGTGATAAAGCACGTCGCGGTATAGAGGAACAGGCCGAAAAGTATCGCGATTCGCGGCCGATAGTTCATGGTCAAGACCGCAATCAAGAACGATGACCATCTTTCCGCTGCGATAGATCTCGCGATAGAGCCAATAGTCGGTGAAATTTAGCGGGAATCTCTCGTCGAATCCGCCGATGGAGCCCACGTAAGATACTCTTACAACCGTTGCTGAGTTGATGCCGATCACTGGTTTCGTGGCGATGCCGTGCCAGGAGATCTTCACGTGGCGATGGACTCCCAGAAAGAACCAGCTTGGCGCTACGCATTTTCCACGCACGATGATGTGGGGTGCATAAGCAGCAATGCGAGCGTCTGCGCCATGTTCGCGAATAGCACCATGGAGTGTTTCAAAGTACCGGTCGGTCAGGATAGTGTCCTGATCGAGAAGTAGAAGCCAATCGGTGCCGCTCTCCTTTGCGAGGACGAGCCCTTGGTTATACGCAGGAACCAATCCGCCATTCGTAGGATCGTGGGTATAGATCACAGAGATAAGAGTCGTGATGGCATGTTCGCAACTCTGTGGGGAGGGACTATTGTCGTAAATGAGAAGATCGATATCCAGGTTCCTAGACTGAATCCGATCGAACAAGCTCCTAATCGACTTTGATTCGGCGATCTTCTGCTTATAAAGAACAACAACAGCCTGCAACTTCATGAAACTCACCTTATCAATGTCTAAACGAACAAAGAGAAACATCCGATACTAGATGCTCTCTCAAAGGATCTTAGACGGATCGAGGTCGTTTTCGCGACCATCGCCGTTGAGAATCCAATCTTCCAACTAGAGTCAACTCCTACCGACGATATCGGATAAAATAAGCCAGATATGATTACTGCGGCAGTTCAAAGTACAGTGAATCCTTCAATTTCCTTCGATGAGTTGGCGACGAACTTCCGGGTTGCTGAACCCTTCCCACACATTGTAATTGACAACTTTCTAACCCCCGAGACGGCCACCGCAATCGTCGCGGAATTTCCCGATTTCAATGGCCCTGTGTGGAACGAATACAACAATGCAATTGAAGTGAAAAAGTCCTGCAATCATTGGGATCGATTTCCCCCAGCGACCTATCGGCTCTTCAGCTATCTGAACTCGGCCGAGTTCACAACGGAGATGGGAAAGCTGATTGGTGAACCGCTATATTCGGATCCTGGTCTCCATGGTGGAGGGTGGCACTCGCACAGCGTAGGTGGCAAGCTGAACATGCATTTGGATTACTCGATTCATCCGAAAACCGGTTTGGAACGACGGCTGAACCTGATCATTTATATGCAGCCGGACTGGAAATTGGAATGGGGTGGAAATCTTGGCTTTTGGGCGCATGATACGGAAAGGCATGCTCCTGGGGCATTGATCAAAGAGATCCCCTGCCAGTTCAACAGGGCGGTGATCTTCGATACTTCAAAGAACTCTTGGCATGGTCTTCCCGATCCAGTTTCATGTCCTCCGGATAAGCCTCGCAACAGCCTAGCGGTGTACTACATGTGCGAGCCTCGTCGATCTGCACCCGACCGCGGCCGGGCTCTATTTGCACCACATGGCGATCAGGCGAATGACCCAGAGATTCTGGAACTGATCCGGCTTCGTGGCCAGGTTCAAACGTCGAGTCAAGTCTACCGGCGTTCGAAAAACGGCGACCAGAAATCATAGGGTCGTCTGGTTGGCTGGTTTTCTCCAAAAGGGAGCGGCAAACCGCTCCCTTTGTCGGCTAATGGAGGGAGCCATTTCCCTTTCGGAGATCAGCAAGAGGGTAAAAGGTTCCTCGCCACGTAACGCCACCGCGGGCGACGGTCAAGATTACGGAGCGTGCCAGGGAGTAGACCAAAAGAGCGGTTCCGATGGGAAAGAGGGTGGCGTACCACGGCGGGACTCTGGAATGGCGGCTGGACAGGATGTAGAGAGTAAAGATGGCGATCAGGGTCAGGGTGGCGGGGGTGTGCGTTCCGGGAAGGAAGAGGAATGCGAGGGGTGCCAGGCAGAAGAGCATGAGCCATAGAGAGGCAAGAATCGCCAGGAAGGGACGAAAGCGGAAGACGGCGAAGAGGTTCTTGGTCATGCCGTCGACAACGCCCATCGCCCCACTAGCCCAATGGAGGGTGACCATGCCGGGAGCTACGGCTACTTGTTGGCGCAGGCCGGCGAGTTTGACGCTGCGGGCGAGGGTGAGGTCTTCGAGTATCTCCATGCGCAGGGATTCGAGGCCGCCTAACTGGAGGTAGGCGGGGGTGCGGAGGAGGTTGAAGGCACCGATGCCGATGGAGTCGCGGAGGGCTTTAGGATTGGGGGCTCGCCATGGCCGGGTCACCCAGAGTCCCATGATGCCGAGATAGCCGAGGATGGCGCCTTCGCCTATGGTCTTGACGATGGGGGTGGGGAAGGTGACGAAGTGGTCGGCTTGCGTGGCGACGGCTTGCGCCAGGGAGCGGCGGATGATGGTGGGGTCGAAGAGGACATCGGCGTCGGTAAAGAGGAGGTAGTCGGTGGTGGCCTGGCGGGCTGCGAGGCCGAGGGCGTGGGTCTTGCCCAGCCAGCCTTCGGGGAGGCTGGTGACGTGAATGGACCGGAGTCTGGTCGGGTTCTGGGCTGCGATGGCGTCGATGATGGCGCCGGTCCGGTCGGTGCTGCGGTCGTCGACGGCGATGATGTGGAGGTTCGGGTAGTCCTGCGCGAGGAGCGAGTGGAGCGTGGCGGCGATGTCGACGGCCTCGTTGCGGGCGGGAACGATGACGGTGATCGATGGCGTGTTTTGCGGGGACCGGTCGTATTGCGGGAGCGCGAGATTGGGAATGCGGGGCATGCCGATCGCCGCGGTGACGGCCTTCCAGAGCCATGCGAGAGCGAAGAACCACGCGAGGAGTTGGACTGCGATCATGCTGCGGCGACTGGCTCCGGCGTGTGGAGCGGAGGCGCGTAACGGGAACCGAGGAAGAAGATGGCAGAGGCGATGAGCATAGTGATGAGGGTGGAGCCGAGGCCGATGTTGAGGTTGGAGCGGTCGCTGACGGCTCCGATGATGGGCGGGGAGATGGCGTCGCCGAGGGCGTGGATCATGAAGAGCTGGCCGGCCATTGCGGTGGCGCGGATCTCGGGACGGACGGCGTTGAGAGTAGCGGCGTTGACCGGACCTGTGCCGAGGGAGATGAAGAAGACGGCGAGTCCGAGACCGTAAAGCGTGAGGTTGTGCGGTCCGAAGAAGCAGAGGAGCGCGGGTGGAACGGCCAGGGCGGAGCTGATGGAAGGAACGAGATAGAGAGCCTTCGAGTTGGTGCGGGACCAGCGTTGAGCGATGACACCGCCGGTGATGGTGCCGCCG
>JBEKGF010000052.1:0-30595 GCA_050012935.1 Edaphobacter sp.
CTCGTTGTCGTACCAGCTGAGCACCTTGACGCTCTGGCCGACGACCTTGGTCAGAGGCGCGTCGACGATGGAGGAGAGCTTGTTGCCCTTGAAGTCGGAGCTGACGAGCTCGCCGGCTTCATAGCCGAGGATGCCCTTGAGCTCGCCTTCTGAAGCCGCTTTCAATGCGGCGTTGACGGCCTTGACGTCGGTGGGCCTTTCGGCGACGTAGGTCAGGTCGACGATGGAGACGTTGGGCGTTGGGACGCGGATCGCAAAGCCGTCGAGCTTGCCGTCCATCGCTGGGATGACGAGCTTGAGGGCCTTGGCGGCGCCGGTGCTCGATGGGATCATGCTGAGAGCGGCGGCGCGGGCGCGACGTAGATCCTTGTGCGGGGTGTCGAGGATGACCTGGTCGTTGGTGTAGCTGTGGATGGTGGTCATGATGCCCGAGGAGATGCCGAAGGTGTCGTTGAGGACCTTGACGACGGGGGCCAGGCAGTTGGTGGTGCAGCTCGCGTTGGAGATGATGTTGTGCTTCGAGGCCTCGTACTTGTCGTCGTTGACGCCGAGGACGACGGTGATGTCCTCGTTGGTGGCCGGGGCGGAGATGATGACCTTCTTGACGGTGCTGCCGAGGTGGGCTTTGGCCTTTTCGGCGTCGGTGAAGAAGCCGGTGGATTCGACGACGATCTGCGCGCCGACGGAGGCCCAGTCGAGCTTGGCGGGGTCGCGCTCGGCGAAGACTTTGATCTGCTTGCCGTCGACGGCGATGAAGTCGGCGCCGTGGGTGATCTCCTGCTTGAGATTGCCGAGGATGGAGTCGTATTTGAGGAGGTGAGCCAGGGTGGCGGGGGTGGTGAGGTCGTTTACGGCTACGAATTCGATGTCCGGATTTCCGATAGCGCTGCGGAACACGTTGCGTCCAATGCGGCCGAAGCCGTTAATGCCTACCTTGACTGCTGCCATGATTTTCGGTTGCTCCTGTCGTTTTACTTGCGGATGGTTAAACGGGGATTGACGTTTGAGAGCGCGGCAAAATGGCTTGCGCCCATCATTTCGGATGCTACCACCGTGGTCAGGGCGGCGCAAATGTTGAGGCGAATGTGCTTAGGTTGGTGCCTGAAGCGGCGCGGCGATTTGCGATGGCATTCGGGGCTGTGTTACAAGCGTGATATGCGCGAGTTGCGCGAATGGATAACAGACAAGATGAGACGACGCCCTAGACGTGGACCGAATGAATCGGAGTCCACGGGGAAGAG
The DNA here is from genome assembly GCA_050012935.1 of Edaphobacter sp. GTDB lineage: Bacteria > Acidobacteriota > Terriglobia > Terriglobales > Acidobacteriaceae > Edaphobacter. Next base: position 1,242 of record JBEKGF010000052.1, read on the forward strand.
TGGGCAGGAGCTGCCCGCAAACCAGCCGGCTCCCCTAAGACCGACGTATCCGGAGGCAGTTCCGGCACGAGCCGCTGACGCTCCGCACAGCTCGGCAGAACGCCCCCCGGTTCACGCTCATACTCCCGAGCCTGAAGCGGCAAAACCGGAGCCGAAGATGGTCGTGGAGACGCAGCCTGAGTCGCTGGCGACTCCCCCGGTCGAACAGGCAGCGCTGAAGTCGCCTAAGGGCTATGTGGTGCTTACGATTGGGCTGCCGGGGTCGGGTAAGACTACCTGGTACAAGCGGCGCGGAGTTACTCCGCTGTCGAGTGATCTGCTGCGGTCGCTCCTGTTCGATGACATTACGGAGCAGCGGTATCAAGGGCTGGTGTTTTCGACGCTGCGCAGTTTGCTGCGGGCTCGGCTGATCGCCAAGATGCCTTGGAACTATGTGGACGCGACGAACCTGTCGCCGCATGAGCGCAAACAGTGGATCAAGATGGCGAAGAGCTTTGGCTATGAGGTGCAGGCGGTGTTCTTCGATGTGCCGCTGGCTGTGTGCATGGAGCGAAACTCGAAGCGCGATCGCCAGGTGACCGATGACGTCATGCAGAAGATGGCAGAACGCCTGAAGCCGCCGACCTTCAAGGAAGGTTTTGAGAAGATTACAGTGGTTCGCGTGAAGGGGCAGCCCGGAACGACGGGAGAGCCAGCTGCTGCGGAGGCGGTCTCCGAGGTGCCAGAGTAGCTTCATCGGTCGAAAGACAAGTTAGAGTAAGAACATGCCCACGGTTGGCGTTGAGTTCGCGAAGGTGAGCTATGCGTTGGCCGATGGGCGTTCTTTGTTGCGCGATGTTTCTCTGAAATTGGAGGAGGGGACTACTACGGCTTTACTGGGGCGTAGTGGGGCCGGTAAGACGACGTTGCTGCGTACGGTGAATGGTCTGGTTACGCCTACCTCGGGTGAGGTACGGGTGGCGGGGAAGGCTACGCGGGAGTATGAGACCGTGGCGTTGCGGCGGGGGATCGGGTATGTGATCCAGGAGACGGGGCTGTTCCCGCATATGACGGTGGAGCGCAACGCGGGAATGGCGCTGGAGCTAGCGGGGCGGCCGAAGCGGGAGATCGCGGCGCGGGTGCGGGAGGTGCTGGCGCTTGTGGGGCTTGAGTATGAGGAGTATCGCGGGCGGTATCCGTGGCAGCTTTCGGGTGGGCAGAGGCAGCGTGTGGGGTTGGCGCGGGCTCTGGCTACTGATCCGATGGTGCTGCTGATGGATGAGCCGTTTGGGGCGCTGGATCCGCTGACCCGGGCGGAGATGCAGACCATGTTGCGAGGACTGTTGGCGCGGGTGGGAAAGACGGCTTTGCTGGTGACGCACGATCTGGATGAGGCGCTTTATCTGGCGCATAGAGTGGTGTTTCTTTCGGATGGTTCGGTGGCGGCTGATCTGTCTCCTGAAGAGATTGTTGGGTCGGATAATTCTTATGTAAAGGATTATGTTTCGGCTGTACATCGTGTGGAGCCAACGTGATGAACTTCTTGCAGGCGCATAGTTGGGAGATTGGCCGATTGACCTTCGAGCATCTGTGGCTGACTTTTTTTGCGATGGCACTGGCGGCGGGGATTGGTTTGCCATTGGGGGTTCTGCTGACGCGACGGCGGGGGCTTGCGAAGCCGGTGATTGGGCTTGCGAATGTGCTGCAGACAGTGCCTAGTCTGGCGCTGTTTGGGTTGTTGTTGCCTGTGCCCTGGCTGGGCGAGAATGCGGCGCGGCTGGCGATTGTGGCTCTGACAGGGTATGCGCTGCTGCCGATTCTGCGGAATACTTATGCGGGAATCGGGAGTGTCGACCCTGCTTTGATTGATGTTGCCAATGCTCTAGGGATGAGTAATATGCAGCGGTTGTTTAAGGTAGAGCTTCCGCTTGCGGCGAGTGTGATTCTGGCTGGATTGCGGACGGCTACTGTGACTTGTGTTGGTGTGGCTACGATTGCGGCGGCGATTGGGGCTGGCGGTCTGGGGGAGCTGATCTTTCGTGGTGTGGCTAGTGTGGATAATGGGCTGGTGCTGGCTGGGGCGATTCCAGCGGCGCTGCTGGCGCTGGTGGCGGATGCCGGTTTGGGATGGCTGGAGAAGCGGCTGACGGTGCGACGGGTATGAGGTCCCCCCCTCCCCGTCGAAAAGTGTGCAAAGTCTTCGAACGAGATACTTTAGGCTTGGACTTGCGGTTCTGGATATGAACCGAGGTGGAAACAGTGATGTGTCCTGATGGCAATCCGGGCTGGTGTTTTGTCAAGCTTTGCCAGGACTGAGCGGGAGTGAGACCGGATGTTTGTGCTGGAGTCAGAACGGCTGCTGTTTCGTCCGCATGTGGTGGCGGACCTTGATGCGTTCTGTGCACTGGAGGGCGATGCGGAGGTGCGCCGATATGTGGGTGGCGCGCCGCGGACGCGGGAGGAAGCAGAGGAGAGATTCTGGGGGAGGGCTATGCATCCGCCTGACGGCAAGCTGGCGATGTGGGCCACTGCCTTGAAGGAGGATGGCCGCTATGCCGGGCGCTGCGGCTTGTATCCCCACCTGGTTGATGGCGCGCAGGTGGCCGATGAGGCGGTTCTGGGGTTCTACCTGGCGCGGGAGTTCTGGGGACGGGGGCTTGCGAGTGAGGCGGGACGTGCCTTCGTCGACTTTGGTTTTGACGAGTTAAAACTGGCGCGGATCGTGACAGCGGTTGAGGTGGGAAACGCGGCGTCGGTTCGTGTGTTGGAGAAGCTGGGGTTTGTTCTGGAGAGGCGTGAGGTAGGGCCTAGATCGTTTGATCACTTTGAGCTGGCTGGACAGGCCAGCCGAGCAGGGCAATTCAATCGATAGTATTTGAATAAGTCATTGAGCTTCGGAAATGTCATTAGAGGAAACATGCAGGATCGACAAAGTGAGATAGAGGCGGTTCTGGAACATCTCAGGCGGGGTCGCCATGGGCGAGACGCGATAGCGCTCTTAACTGCGAAGCTCATCGAACTTAGAAATCCTGGTATGCGAACAGAGTTTGCCTCTGAATCTGAGATCAAAGTGATATCGCCGACGGGGGACAGCCGTTCGACATTTCTCCACAACATTTGGAGCGAATGTGAGTATTCACCTGAGAATCGCGCTGAGATCGTGGATCGATATGTTCGCGTTCTTTTCCAGAAGAGTGGCGACACGCCAGAGTTGTCAAAAGAAAACATAGTCGTGCTGATTCGCGACACGCAATATCGCAATTTTGTCGCGAAGGAAGAATGGCGAGATGTCATGACCGATCACCTTTTGGGTGATTTATGGATGGTGCTGGCCGTCGACTTGCCCGATTCAATGACGACCCTCACTTTAGAGCAAGTCGCTACCCTGGGATTGGACAAGAAGGATCTGATCAAGTTAGGAATTGAAAATGTTGATCGAATGCTCGGTCGAATGGAATTCAACCCGCATGGCGAATGCTTTACGGTAGGCTGCGAGGCTATTGATTACGCTTCCAGCGCTTTGCTACTGGACTATGTTTGGGATCAAGCCGCAAGCCTCATCGAAGGTGACCTGATAGTCGCGCTTCCAGCGAGGGACACATTACTTTTCACCGGATCGGCGAATACGAAGGGATTGCATGAGATTCGCGAAGCGGCCAATCACGTCGTGACGACTGGCAATCATGTGATCTCCGAGGCTCTTCTGAAACGACTCGACCGTCACTGGAAGTTATTCTTGTGAATCTAAGAATCAAAATGGGTTTATGCTTCAGCACTCTGATGATTGCTTTCCTTTTCGCGTGTGCGCCGCCGCGGTCTTCGCGGGTGGTGATCGGGGCGAAGAACTTTACCGAGCAGGTGGTTCTGGGGGAGTTGCTGGCGCAGGAGATTGAGGCGGTGACGGGGCAGCCGGTGGATCGGCGGTTTTATCTGGCGGGGAGTTATCTGTGCCAGCAGGCGCTGGTGACCGGGCGGATCGATGGGTATGTGGAGTACACGGGGACGGCGCTGACGGCGATTCTGAAGCAGCCTCTGCCGCCGGTCGGGCAGCGGGATGCGGCGGCGGTGTTTCAGCGGGTGAGTGCGTTGTATGCTTCGCGGTACCGGGTGAAGGTTGAGCCGGGGCTGGGGTTTGAAGATACGTTTGCGATGGTGGTTCGGGGTGACGATGCGAAGCGGCTGGGGTTGCGGACGATCTCGGATGCGGTGAAGACCACGCCCGATCCTGAGGGCTGGCGGCTTGGGGTGGGGTATGAGTTTCAGTCGCGGCCAGATGGGTTGAATGGGCTGATGGCGACGTATGGGTTGAAACTTGATGGTTCGCCGCGGACGATGGACCTGGGGTTGTTGTACCGGGCTTTGAGCAGCAATCAGGTGGATATGGTGGCAGGGAACTCGACCGACGGGCCGATACGGGCGCTTGGGTTTGTGGTGTTGGAGGATGACAAGCATTATTTTCCGCCGTATGAGGCGGTTCCTTTGTTTCGGGAGGATTCGTTGCGGCGGCATCCGGGGATTCAGGTGGCGATGGATCGGCTGGCGGGGAAGGTTTCGGCGGATGAGGTGCGGGGGATGAACTATGCGGTTGACTCGGAGCACCGGCCTGTCGGGGATGTGGTGAGTGAGTTTCGCCGGGGGAAGGGTTTGTGAGACCGACCGCGGATTTGCGCTGATGAACACGGATTAAGGCGTAAGAGTGATTCGAGGGATAAAGGCTGATAAGAGCAGATTGAGCGTTGCCTGGTTGAGATTGTTGGGGAGGTGTGAGGGTTTTTATGGTTGAGCCTTGGTTACGGGGGACTTTGACGGAAGTGGATGCGGTTCGGCGTGGGGTGCTGCATGCTTTGGAACTGGCTCGGGAGGATGTGGGGCGTTGGACTGCTGGGTTGACGGACGATGAGCTTGAGGCTCGGCCTTTTGGGTTGCCTTCGGTTGGGTTTCAGATGCGGCATGTTGTGCGGAGTCTGGATCGGCTGCTGAGTTATGCGGAGGGGCGGCAGTTGAGTGCGGAACAGCTTGCTGCACTTAAGAGCGAGATGGATGGTACCGGGTCGCGGGAAGATTTGTTCGCGGAGTTTGAGAGTGGGATCGAGTCGGCGATGGGGAGGGTTTTGGCGATTGCAGAGGGAAGTTATGAGGAGGCGCGTGGTGTGGGGCGGGCTGGGTTGCCGAGCAGCGTGGGTGGGCTGCTGGTGCATTGCGCGGACCATACGCAGCGGCATGTTGGGCAGGCCATTACGACGGCGAAGGTGGTGAGCGCGGCGGTGAGGGGCTAAGCTTTGTTTCGGCGCTTTGTTTCGGCGCTTTTGTTTGTTTCGGCTTTGGGAACGAGCTTTTCGCATGTTGCAGCGTTTGCCAGGTGGAGCGGAATATCCATCGTTGTGCGGATGTTTGCCGTGACAGATTCGTGTTGAATCGCTGCGGGGGGAAACATGACACCAGTGCAGGAGATTCGTGAGGTCAAGGCGGGAACGGCAATATATCTGGCTTTGGCCTTGATTTGCGCGGTTGTTTCGGCTGCCTGCTTTGTTATTCCGATGTTTGTGATTCGACCGTTCCGTCCGCAGGGCGCTCGGGAGTTGGATTTTGCGCTGTCGGTTCGTCATGCTGGTCCCTGGGTTGCGGGCTTGTGCGCTGTGGCTGTGCTGGTGCTGATGATTCGGCTGTGGAAGAGTGCGCGAGTGTGGGCTCGGGTTGGGTTTGTCTTTTTGTTTGTTGTGGCGATTGCAGGGGCGGTGCTGACCAACGTCAATATCTTTGAAAAGATGTTTCATCCGTACGATTCGCCGGCGTTTGCGAGTGCGGATGAGGTGAAGGTGGATCCGGATGATAAGGTTCTGGCGGTCAGGATTGGCCAGGTGGCGCGGGCTTATCCGATTCGCACGATGGGGTATCACCATATTGTGAATGACACCTTGGATGGGGTTCCGATTGCGGTGACCTACTGCACGTTATGTCATACGGGACTGGTTTGGAGCAGCGTGGTCGATGACAGGACACTTCACTTTCGGCTGGCTGGCATCAATAACGGGAATGCGCTGCTGAGGGATGAAGAGACGAGCAGTATATGGCAGCAGAGTACGGGTGAGGCAATCTTCGGACCCTTGAAGGGCCGGCAACTGGAGATGGTTCAGAGCGATGAGTTGAGCTTTGCCTTGTGGAGGAAGGAAGAGCCTGAGGGGCAGGTGTTGAAGCCGGATGCGCCGTATGTGGCGGAGTACGATTCCAAGGATTGGGAACGGCATGTTGCGGCGACGCGAACGGTGGTGGACACGTCAAGGACTGGGATTGGGCCGCATCAGTTGATGATTGGAGTGACGGTGGCGGGACAGAGTAAGGCTTATCCGATTGAGTCGATTCTTGCGGCGAAGCTGATTCAGGATCGGGTTGAAGGATTTCCGGTTCTTGTGGTGGTGGGGCCGGATGGGGCGTCGATTCGCGCGTTCGAGGCGAGCATGGCGTCCAATAATCTGAACCTGACGTTCGCTGGAGGCGAAGGCGAGACGGTGATGCGAGATGCGCAGACGGGAAGCGGGTGGAACTTTCAGGGGTGCGCTGTGAGCGGGAAGCTGGCGGGGGAGTGTCTGAAGAAGCTCGACGCGCATAAGGACTACTGGTTCGATTGGATGAATCATCATCCTTCGTCTGTGGTTTATAAGAATTAGCTGGCTTGCTGTATGCCGAAGCGTGGGATGCGGCTTGAGCGAAGTTATTTGGATTTGAAGGCGGCTAGCATCTCCAGTTCGCGGGTGACGACCTCTTTGGGGAGCGGGTTGTAGGCGAGGGCGGAACACTCTTTCTGGCCTGAGGTGAGAGCCCATTCGAGGAATTCGGCGACGGCTGCTTTGGTTGCCGGATCTGGAATTGACTGGGGCACGAGGAGCCAGGTGAAGCTGGTGATGGGATAGGCGTCTTTGCCGGAGGCGTTGGTGATTGGGGTGAGGATGTTGCTGGATGAGTTGGCTGCGGCTGCGGCGAGAGTGATGAGGTTGGCCTGGGTAAAGTTTCCCGCGGCGTTGCGGACGGTTCCGTAGCTAAGCCGGCGTTGGATGGCAAAGCTGAGTTCAACGTAGCCGATGGAGTTGGGGGTCTGGTCGACGAGAGAGGCGATCCCGTCGTTGCCCTGAGCGTCGCGGCCGATGGGCCAGGTGACGGTGGTGCCGCTGCCTACGGCGGCCTTCCATGCGGGGCTGGTCTGGCTGAGGAAGTCGGTGAAGGCGAAGGTAGTGCCGCTGCCGTCGGCGCGATGGAGGACGACGATGTCGGCGTTGGGGAGGGTGACGCTGTGGTTGAACTCGCGGATGGCGGGGTCGTTCCACTTGCGGATTTTACCGAGGTAGATACCGGCGAGAATTTCGGGTGTGAAGTGCAGGTCCTGGCTGGCCTGAGGCAGATGGTAGATTGGGACGACGGCTCCGATGACCGTGGCGAACTGGAGCAGCTTGACGGGCATCTGGGTCATGTAGGCGTCGGACAGTGGAACGTCCGAGGCTGCGATGGCGATCTTGTCGTCGTGGAGTTGCTGGATGCCTGTTTCGGAGCCGTTGGCGCTGTAGGTGATCTGGATGCCGGGGTGGGATTCGCGGAAGGACTGGATCCAGGCTTGATAGAGCGGGGCCGGGAAGGTGGCGCCCGCGATCTTGAGATGGATGGAGGCTTGCGCGGTACGGTTTGCGGATGAGGATGCAGCGGCGTCGTGAAGTGCAGCCAGCAGGTTTTTGATGAGTTGATCGCTGAGATCCTGGTGGATGCCGGACGATGCGTATTTGCTGGGTGTGACGAGGTAGGACCAGAGGACTTCGCCGTTTTTGCCGATGAGTTGCGCGGAGAGGAAGCCGCCGTAGACCGGGTATTTGTTGCCAGGGGCGCGCGGATTGACGGAGATGTATGCCTTGACCCAGATTTCACTGGTGGCTCTGAGGATGGCGTCGGACAGGTTTTGATCGGCGACGACTGTGAGGGAGTGATCTTTGCGGAGGCTTTCGATTAGATGTTTGCGCATCTCGGCTGCGTCGGGTCTTGCGCCAGTGATGTCGATGTAGATTGTTTTGACCTGGCTTAGGGTGTCGGCTGCCTGGGCTTGAGCAGGCGTGGGCCAGGCGATGAGGAGCAGGAGAAGGATGGGCATCGCAGCCCATAACTGGAGCGGCCGGGTGATCGAGAGGCACTTCATGGGATGGGTGGAAATCTCCCCTCGAAGGAGTGTCGCGCAAGGGTTCGGCTGCGCGTTAGCCTGAAAAGAGTATCATCCGCCGGGTGTTATCTGATGAAGAGTGGGCGTGAATGGCGCCGGTTGTGCCTGGATGCGCCCGGATGCGCCCGGATGAGCCGGTTAGTGGGGTTTGAGGAGGCCGCCGAGGGTGTTCGAGAGTGGATTGGTCTGATTGTTGCCCGGTTTGGCTGCGGCTTTGGTGGCGCTTCCGGCTGCGCTGTTCATTATGCCGCCCATGTTCGGGGTGAAGGTGGGGTTGGAGGTGGTGCCTCCGATCTGTACCGGGACGCCGTTGCGGAGAGCGGCGCCGGCGATATTTCCGACGACTCCGCCTGCTGCGCCTGCTGCTGCTCCGCCGGGGATCATGCCCATGAGCTGGCCTGCGATGCCGCCTGCTCCTGCTGTGGTGCCGCCTTTTCCGCCGGCTCCTCCGAGGAGGCCGGTGAGCTTGAGGAGGATGTTGTAGTTGAGAGCGCCGGCTGCGCTGACGGTTCCGGCTCCTGTGGCCGTGCCGATGGAGGGAACGACGAGCGAGACGTTGTCGGTGCGGACGTTGCCGCCGTTGACGTTGACATTGGCGCTGAGAGACTGGATGGCGGTGCCGGAGCCGCTTTTGATTCCGGCGAGGGAGCTGAGCGGGCCTAGTTTGGAGCCGAGATCGAAGCCGGCGAGAGTGGTGTTGCTGACGCGGACGGGCCCGCTGATGATGGGCGCAGCGGTGGACCCGGTGACGTTGAGGTTGGCGGTGAGGGTTCCGCCCTCAAGTCGCGAGCCGGTGGGGAGATGGACGCCGACGGAGGGGAGGAAGCTCTCGAGCTCGTTGATGGAGGCTCCGGGGACGTTGACCTTGAGGTTGATGGCGGTGGTGGGGCCGCTGGTCTGGTAGGTGCCGTCGACGTTGACGACTGCGCTGCCGATGGTGATGACGCCTTTTTGCAACTGGCCGGTGAGCGCCTGGAGGTTCTGCGCGACGGTGAGCTGGGCGACGACCGGGCGAGCTGAGGGGGAGCCGTTTTTGGCGATGCGGATGCCCTGGATGTTGGCGGTGACGTTGGCGTTGAGGCTGTTGCCGTCGGAGAGCGCTTTGGCATCGACGTTGGCGAGGCCGCCGAGGCCGGCTTCAGGGGAGACGACTCCGCTGGAGGCCAGGTCGAGGTGGGAGATGGCGATGTGCGCGTTGAGGGGAGTGGCGATGATGCTGGACTGGTTCATGGGGCCGAAGTTGCCGTCGCCGGTGACGGAGCCTCCGCCGGGAACCTGGGCGCTGAGTTTAAAGGGAGAGGAGGCGGTGGGGGAGACGTTGGACAGCTCCGCGTTGAGCTGCTGGTAGACGGCGGGCGTGGATTGGCCGGGCGACGAGATGGAGAAGGTGCCGTTTTTGATCTGGATATGGTCGGCGGTGAGGGTGCTGAGCATGTCGTTGCTGTTGGGCGCGGTTGGCGGCGGCGCGGCTGTGGCGGGTTTGTTGGAGAGGACCATGGCGAGTTTCGGGGTGTCGACGAGAAGGTTCGCGACGTGGAGCTGCTGACCGTTCCAGGTGGCCTGAACGTCGATGTTGTCGACTGTGCCGCGGAGGCCGGAGGTGGCGTCGAGGAAGCCTGCGGCGAGGGGATCGAGGTGTTTGGCGGTGAAGTGGACGCCGAAGGGGGTCAGGGAGGCATCGGTGACGTTGACGGGGCCTGCGTTGCCATTGACCGAGACGGTTGCGTCGCCGGGCAGGTGGGCGGAGAAGGTGAAGGGGAAGGTCTTGGCGAAGGAGAAGTCTTTTGCGTCGAAGTTGACCTGATCGAAGGTGCGGCGCGGGGTTGAGGGTGCTCCGGGAGCGGGGACGTTGCCGGTGATGAGCCGGCCGCTGGTGATGGAGACGTGGCCGATGGTGAGGTTGGGGATGACGGAGTTGGCGTCTTTGTTGGCCGCGGCGGCGGGATGAGCGTTGCCGATGGAGGAGAAGTTCCAGGAGCCGTTGGCGGCGCGGAGGAGAATGGTTGTGGGCGAGTCGAGGGTGAAGCTGGTGATGTGGATCTCGCGGCTGAAGATGAGTGGCATCATCTCGATGCCGATCTTGAGCTTCTTTGCTTCGAGGAAGGGCTGATTGCTGAAGGCGGGGTCGTCGGCGATGGTGGCGTTCTCGGCGACGAGGCTGCCGGAGAGCACGGAGAGATCGAGCTTGCCGAGGGTGACCTTGCGGCCGAGGGAGGTGGTCAGGGTCGATTCGATGCGGGCGCGGAAGCTGTCGGCGTTGAGGAAGAGCGGAATAGAAATGATGATGAGGAGGAGCGCGACGATGCTGCCGAGGACGACGAAGAGCGTGCGGCGTGGAATTGCCATACGAGACCTCTCATGCGTGCGTGGTTGTTTACATCAGATGACGCAGGGAGAGATACGGTTAGCCGCTAGCTGACGAGGTGACCCATCTTTTCGCGCTTGGTCTGGAGGTAGCGCTCGTTGGTGGGTTCGGAGGGGACCTCGGCGGAGATGCGTTCGACGACTTTGATGCCGACCAGCTCGAGGGCCTCGACTTTTTCCGGGTTGTTGGTGATGAGGCGGACGGCGGGGACGTTGAGCTGCTTGAGGATTGCGGCGGGGAGCTCGAAGTGGCGGCAGTCGGCTTCGTAGCCGAGTTCGAGGTTGGCTTCGATGGTGTCGAGGCCCTTGTCCTGGAGCTCGTAGGCTCGGAGTTTGGCCAGGAGGCCGATGCCGCGGCCCTCCTGCTGCTCGTAGAGGAGGATGCCGGCGCCGGCGTCGGTGATGGCGGCCATGGCGAGCTCGAACTGCTGGCGGCAGTCGCAGCGGAGGGAGTGGAAGACGTCGCCGGTGAGGCACTGGGAGTGGATGCGGACGATGGGCGGGGCGGCGTGGATGTCGCCCATGACGAGGGCGATGGCGGATTCGACGCGGACGGCAGGCGCGGGGACGTTGTCGTTGCAGGGGGAGGGGTTTTCGACGACGCCCTCGAAGCCGAGGATGCGGAATTGTCCCCAGCGGGTGGGGAAGTCGGCATCAGCTACTTTTTTGACGCTGGTGAACGGCATGATTTGATTATACGTTTCTGCGGTCATGGCGATTAGACTGCCGCAGTGGTGGATTCGATGCGGGAAGTGGCTCGGCGTAGAGTAGAGGTGTGACGCAGATCGATTCCAGGCTGATTTTTATTACGCTGCTGGTGGAGCTTGGCGTGGCGGCTGCGGTGTCGAGTTCGCTGGCGCGGTCGAAGACTTTTAAGAATTTGCTTCTGACGCCACGCCGTACCCCAAAGCAGACGGCGTGGCTGGTTGCCATTATTTGCGCGCCGTTGACGCTGGGGGTGTACGTGCGCACGGCGGTGCCGAACTTTCTGGCGGCGGATCTTTCGTTTGAGACGGTGATTCTGCTGGGGATCCTGGTGGGGCCGCTGGCGGCGATGGCCGGTGGCGCGGTGCTGGCGATTCCGGCGCTGCTGCACCATGAGTTCTGGGCGCTGCCGGTGAACCTGCTGGTGGCTGTGATTTCGGGCGCGTTTGGGCGCTTCGCCGACCCTGAGGATGTGTGGTCGTTCTCGCCGATGATCGACCTGAGCATCTACCGGTGGGTGACGCGGAACCTGCGGCGGCCAAAGCTGGACCGGCAGATTCTGCTGCTGCTGCTGGTTGCGGGGATGCAGTTTGGCACGAGTATGCTGGCGATGTTTTATCCGCGGCATTTTTTTGAGTTGAACTCGGGCGTTTGGTGGGTGGAGCTGCTGATCTGTGCGACGGCTCCGATTGTGGTGGGGATTCCGCTGAAGATTTGGAATGCGATTCGCGTGGAGCGGAAGCTGGAGGAGCAGGGAAGGCTGTTGCTGGAGGCGAGGCTGGATGCGCTGCAGCGGCAGATCAATCCGCACTTTTTGTTCAACACGCTGAACTCAATTACTTCGCTGGTGCGGTCGCAGCCGGAGCTGGCGCGGGAGATGGTGGTGAAGCTGGCGAATATTCTGCGCGTGCTGCTGAAGGATCGCGAGGCGTTTCTGCCGCTGCGCGAGGAGCTGCAATTTACCGATGACTATCTGGATATCGAGGTGGTGCGGTTTGGCAGCAAGCTGAAAGTGGTGAAGGAGATTGCGGAGAATACGCTGGATATCGTGGTGCCGGGAATGCTGCTGCAGCCGCTGATTGAGAACAGCATCAAGCATGGGCTGGAGCCGCGGATCAGCGGAGGGACGGTGACGCTGCGCAGCCGGATTACCGCCGAGGGCAGGCTGATGGTGGAGGTGGAGGACGACGGCGTGGGGATGGGGCTGGAGCGTGAGGATGTGTCGCCGAGCGGGCTGGCGCGGCCAGGGACAGGGATTGGAGTGCGCAATGTTCGCGAGCGGATGGAGGTTCTGTATGGAACCCTTGCGACGGTGGAGATCAATAGCCGTCCGGGACGCGGGACGAAGGTGACGCTGCTGATGCCGATTCTGGATGCGGAGGCGGAGGCGTGGGGGCCGATCGGTGGGGCGGCGGGACAGGCGATCGGCGATCTGGTGCAGGATGCGGTGCGGGCGGTAACGCGGTCTTGAGGAGATCCTTTGGAAGACCCGGTTCAGTTGATATATGCGCGTTTATCAGGACTATTTCTCAAGAAATAGAATGTGAAGATGAAAGCGCATGAACAAATGATCGCAACCGCTCTTGCTCTTGTGCGGCGCTTTGTGGCTGGCTACTCGCCTTCACCCCCTTGCGTGATGCTGGCGGGCTCGCGAGGGCGAGGCACAGCGAAGAAAAACTCTGATTATGACCTGGTCTTTCTATATCCTGAGCTTCCTCAAGGAGCGTGGAGAGAAATGATCTCGTATGAAGGAGCAGATCTAGAGATATTCGCGCATGATCTCCGCAGCCTGCAGTATTTTCTACGCGAGATCGAGCGTCCGTCTGGCGAAGCAAGCTTAGCCTGCATGGTCGCGGAGGGAATCTCCATCCATAGCGCGAATAGCGAACTCGAGAGCAAGGCGAAGGATATTGCGCGAGAGTTTCTTGCTTCCGGGCCGGAGCCTCTCGATGATGCGAAATCGTCGCAACGACGGTATGCGATCACGGATCTCGCCGAGATGCTGAACTCCGCAGACTCACCTGCACAGCGAATTGCGATTGGCAGTGCGCTCTATTCCGCGCTAGGAGGCTTCGCGCTGTCTGCAAATGGGCGCTGGATGGCCAGTGGTAAAGCCTTACCGCCTGCTCTCCGACACTTCAGCCCAAGTCTGGAACTTGAGTTCACTGAGGCATTCGAGAATCTTTACGCAAGCGGAAATGATTCGTTGTTACAGAAGCTCGTCGACGACATTCTGAAACCGTTTGGCGGACGATTGCGCGGCGGCTTCCGCCAACAAGCACCGGCTTCCTGGAGATAGAGCAGCATCGCTACCGATTAGTCGGCTTGTGTCTACCGAGCCTTTTCGAACGGTCGTGTGGACTTGGTCAAGTGGGTTGGGTGCGGGTGATGACGCGGTCGTAGTAGTCCTCGTAGAGCGGGATGACGCGGGAGGAGCAGAAGTGGTCCTGCGCTGTCTTGCGGGCTGCTTTGGCCATGGTTTCGAGGCGTGAGGGATCGCTGAGCAGGGTGATCGCGGCGGCGGACATGGCGTCGATGTCGCCAACGTCGAAGAGCAGGCCGTCGTGGCCGTCATGGATAAGCTCGGGGACGCCGCCGACACGGGTGGCGATGGTTGGGACGCTGCAGGCCATGGCTTCGAGCGCGGCGAGGCCAAAGGACTCCATCTCGCTGGGCATCAGCATCAGGTCGGCGAGCGGAAGGAGCTCGTTGACGTTGTCCTGCTTGCCGACGAAGTGGATGCGGTCTTCGACGTGGTGTTCACGGGCGAGATACTCGGCGACGCTGCGGTCGGGGCCGTCGCCGATGAGCAGAAGCCGCGCCGGCATTGCATGGGCGACGCGGGCGAAGACCTCGACGACGTCCTGAATGCGCTTGACCGGGCGGAAGTTGGAGAGATGGACGAGGAGGCGCTCCTGTGGTTTGTTGGCTGTCGCGGGTTCGGCAAAGCGGGGGCGCATGGCGTCGCGAAGCTCGGGGTTGCGGACGTAGACGTCGCAGTTGACGAAGTTGCGAATGACCTCGATCTCGGAGTCGATGTGGAACGCTTCGCGAGTGCGATCGCGCAGGTAGGTGGAGATGGCTGTGACGCCGTCGGACTGCTCGATGCCGAATTTGGTGATGGGGAGGTAGGAACGGTCGAGTCCTACGAGGGTGATGTCGGTGCCGTGGAGCGTGGTGATGAAGGGTAGATGGAGTCCTCGCGAGGCGAGCATCTGGCGGGCGAGCAATGCGCTGACGGAGTGCGGAATGGCATAGTGAACGTGGAGGAGATCGAGGGAATAGAACTCGGCGACCTCGGCCATGCGGGTGGCGAGGGCGAGATCGTAGGGCGGATGCTCGAAGAGTGGGTAGTTCGAGACGGCGACCTCGTGGAAGTAGATGTTGGCTTCGCGGCCGGTGAGGCGGAAGGGCTGGGAGTAGGTGATGAAGTGGATCTCGTGGCCGCGGGCGGCGAGTTCGATGCCGAGTTCGGTGGCGACGACTCCGCTACCGCCGTAGGTCGGGTAACATGTGATGCCGATCTTCATGTTTTCGTTGGTCTCAGTTGTTGCGTTCCGTTGTTGGACGATGCGTCCGCTTGATTAGACTCTTCCCGGTTGTGTACGCGAGGTGAATTGTCGTGTTTCGCGCGTGGCGAGCTCCCCATAGTTGATGAGCTGGGGAGCGTTTGGATGCAAGGCGATTGCGGAGACCTCGGCGAGGAGAGCGTTGCGTTCGATCTCGCGGTGCGCGCGGAGACGGGTGGTGATGCGGTCGAGGTCGCGGTCGTTGTAGCCGGGATGGCAGACGAGTTCGAAGGTTCCTTCAGGCGGCATGGCTTGCAGGATCTCGCGGAGGGTTTCGCCGTAGAGGTTGCCGGTGGCCGAGATGCCGATGGATCCGCCGGTGGAGAGGATCGTTCTGCTGCGAATCTGCGGTTGCTGCTCGAACTTTGTTTTGAGGCTGCCGAGGAGTTTGACCTGAAGGCGGCGAATGCGTTTGCCATGACCGAGCGCGAGGCTCCATGGCTGCTCGAATGGGTGGCGGATGGCGTGGATGGAGTTTTGCTCGGCTATTTTCAGCAGGGGGCGGCATACAGCAGGGAAGAGATGCGTGTGTTTGTGGGTGTCGATGTGCGTGATGTTGATTCTTGCGTGTTGGAGTTTTTGAATCTGCGCGAGAGCCTCGCGTTCGATCTCCTGCTCGCTGATCTTGCCGCGCAGTAATGCCTGGACAAAATCAACCAGCGAGGGACGAAAGGTTTTGCGGTCGGGGCCGAGGAGCGTCGGGATGGCTTCAGGGGGTAAGACGGGAACGCCGTCGGTGAGGAGGATGTGGCAGCCTACACCCAGAGCCGGGTTGGCGTGGGCGATGGCGACTGCATCCTCAAAGGCTGGACCGGTGGCCATCAGCGTGGCGGAGGTTAGGACCTTCGCTTGATGCAGTTCCTCGATTGCGCGGTTGACGCCTTGCGTGAGGCCGAAGTCGTCTGCGTTGATGATGAGGCGGGGCGGCATGCCTTCGCCATTTTCGCACGATGGATTGGGTCACTGCATGTGAGTGAGTGGGTTATGGGTGAACGTGCAGCGTGGCTCTGAGCGGCGTGTCGGCGGAGGATGGGCCAGCCGTTACGGCGTAGTCGCCGGGTAACAACTGCCAGCCGTTCTGCCCGGTGTTGAAGACGGAGAGCGTGAGCGGATGCAGTGTGAGAGTTACGTCTTTCGATTCGCCGGGCGCGAGTGTGACTCGCTGAAAGGCTGCCAGCCGCTTGTAATTTTCGTGGGCAGCCGCGGGGAGCGCGACGTAGACCTGGGCGATCTCTGTTCCTTCGCGCTGGCCTGTGTTGCGGATGGTGAAATGGACGGTGTGCTGCGCGTCGTCGACGGTGAGACCGGAGTAGGCGTAGGTGGTGTAGGACAAGCCGAAGCCGAAGGGGAAGAGCGGTTCTTTGTTGGTGGCCTCAAACCATTTGTAACCGACTTTGGCTCCCTCGGTGTACGGGAGGTCAAAGGGTTTGACCTTGTGGTCGCGGCCCGACGTTCCAGGTAGGAGACCTTCGAGACCGGGGACGACGGGATGAGGGAGTTGCGCGTCGTCTTTGGCGAAGGTGACGGGCAGTTTGCCTGAGGGATTGACGTCGCCGAAGAGGATGTTCGCCAGCGCCTGCGCTCCGCCGATGCCGGGATACCACATCTCGACGATAGCTTGGACGTGCCCGGCCCACGGCATGCTGACCGGACCGCCAGTCTCAAGGACGACGATGGTGTTGGGGTTGGCGACGGCGACGGCTTCAACCAGCGCGTCCTGATTGTTGGGCAACGAGAGGTTTGCGGCGTCCTGTGCTTCATGCATGGGCTGGTTGACGAAGACGATGGCCATGGAGGAGGCTTTGGCGAGCGTGGCGGCAGCGGCAGTGTCAGCTCCGTCGATGTACTTGACCTGCGCTTGTGGTGACTTTGCCTGAATGTTTTTGAGCGGCGAGGAAGGGAAGTAGATGGGCTCTCCCCATTTGGAGCCGCCGGGCTGGGGGTTCGCTGCGTTGCCTCCGGGTGCGTCGACCTGGGCGGAGCCGCCGCCGGAGAGGACGCCTACGTCGGCGTGTGACCCGATGAGCGCGATAGAGGTAGAGGCAGATGGCTTCAGCGGAAGAAGGCTGCTCGCGTTTTTCAGCAGGACGATGCTCTCTTCGGCGATGTGCTGCGCGTCGTCGCGTCCGCGGAAGGGATCGGGGACTGTGCGGATGGGCGGATTGTCGATGACGCCGGCGGCGAACATGCTGCGGAGGATGCGATGGACCATGTCGTCGAGACGCGCCATCGGAACCTGACCGTCTTCGACGGCTTTCTTGAGCGGGGCATTGAAGTAGTTGTCGTCGCCGGGCATCTCCTGGTCGAGGCCATTGAGCGCGGATTTCACCGTGCTGTGGGTTCCTCCCCAGTCGGAGAGCACCCAGCCTTTGAATTTGAATTCTTTCTTGAGGACCTGGTTGAGGAGGTAGTCGTTCTCGCAGGCGTAGTTGCTCGCGACGAGGTTGTAGGAGCACATAACGCCGGAGGGGTCGGCGATGCCGATGGCGATCTCGAAGGCGAGGAGATCGGATTCGCGCATGGCCTTCTTGTCGAGCAGCACGTTGACGACGTTGCGACCGGTCTCCTGATCGTTGAGGGCGTAGTGCTTGATGTCGCTCATGACATGCTGGGAGAGAACGCCTTTTTCGAGATTTCCGGTCATGGTTCCGGCGAGGAGCGGGTCTTCGCCGGCGTACTCGAAGTTGCGGCCGTTGCGGGGCTCGCGGGTGATGTTGACACCGCCGCCGATGGTCATGTTGTAGCCTTCTGCGCGGAGCTCGCGGCCAATGACGGAGCCGTAGAGGAAGGCGGAGTCAGGATCAAAGCTGGAGGCAGCGCCGAGAGTGGATGGGAGCAGAGTTGCGTAGCGGCCCTGGTAGGCGGCCATGCGGATACCGACGGCGGAGTCGGCGAGATTGATGTCGGGGATGCCGAGGCGGTCGATTCCTGCCATGAAGCCTGCGCCGAAGTTCGAGCGTGCGGGGATGGGAACGCCGTCTCGAAGGACTCCCCAGCCTTGCCCGTGAACCATCTGAATCTTCTCGTCGAGCGTCATCCGGCCGAGAACGAGATCGGCGCGCTCGTCCGGCGAGAGAGTCTTGTTCATCCACGGCATCTTTGAGGTGTTTGGCTTGGGCTGGGCATTGAGCGGGAGAGAACCGAGCACGGCTGCGGCGATGAGAGCGAAAAGCGAGAGACCGGGCAAAGCCTGGAAGCGGGGAAGAGATGACATCAATGCTCCTTCAAAATCCAAATCTAGACAGGCACTCCAGCGTCCGTCTCACTCCTCTGGCTGACGTTCGGCTGAAGACACTGTAGATCAACTAAAACGATATAGTAAAGCGTTTTTCTTGCATTTTAATATCGGATGAGGCGGGATGCGCCGGCTTTAAAGACGCAGAGTCTGGTGCAGACGTGGCTTTTGGCTCCACGGAATAGAGCGGCTGCGAAGCGGCAGAGAGGGATTGCCGGCTGCGATTATTTTGCGAAGAGCTGTCCGATGTCGGCGAATGCTTTGAACTCGAGCGCGTTGCCTGCGGGATCGAGGAAGAACATGGTGGCCTGTTCGCCGACCTCGCCCTTGAAGCGGATGTAGGGCTCGATGACGAACTTCGTGCCTGCATTGCGAAGACGATCGGCGAGCGTCTCCCAGTCCTTCATCGCGAGCACGACGCCGAAGTGCGGGACAGGAACATCGTGTCCGTCGACGGGGTTGTGATGGGCCTTGCCGGCGTTCGCGGAGGGCTTCAGGTGAGCGACGATCTGGTGGCCGAAGAGATCGAAGTCGATCCAGTGATCGGAGCTGCGGCCCTCGGGACAGCCCAGGGTGGTTCCATAAAAGGTGCGCGCTGCGTCGAGGTCGTCAACCGGAAAGGCGATGTGAAAAGGGGTGAGGCTCACTGTGGTCTCCTGGCATCCATCATACGATGCTGAGACCACAGCCGGAGCAGTTAGCGGCGGTAGAAGGACTGATCGTAACCCCTGAGGTAGGCCGTGCGGAAGGCGTCGCGATACGGTCCGTAGGGGCCGAGCGCAGGGTCGTAGCCGGGAGTGTCGTGGTAGGCGCGATCGCGTTGCGGGTGGTGGCCGTAGCCGTTGTAGGCATCGCGTGAGCCGGCCTGGGAGCCAACGCGGAATCCCTCGTTGTCGGCGCGGGCGATCAAGGGCGGAACGCTGTAAGGCGGTGGCGCCGGCGCTACAGCGTAGTAGGGATGCGAAGCGCAGCCGGCCGTGAAAAGACAGGCCGCGGTAAGAAGAGAGAGTGCAACAGAAGAGAGTTTCATAGCGTCCTCACAATTCGTTTTGCGAGCAACCGTGGATGGCTGCGCGTTCGAAGAGATAAACGCTGCGCGAAGAAAAATGTTGTTGTCTGTTGCGGTCGTGGAGGGATGCTATGAGCTTGCGGTATTTTTTTCGAGATCGCTGGGAATGCGGACAACAAACTCGGTATCGCCGGGTTCAGAGCTGAAGCGAATGGTGCCCTTGTACTCATCGACCAGGCGTTGCACGATGCCAAGGCCGATGCCCGTGCCAACGCCTACGGGCTTGGTTGTGTAGAAGGGGTCGAAGATGTGGGGCTGGCTTTCGAGCGGGATTCCGGAACCGTTGTCCCACACGCTGATGCAAAGGTTGGTGCGTATGGCGTCAGAGGCCTTTTCCGACCAGGTGCGCACGCGGATGATTCCATGCTGGGCAACGGCGTCGATCGCGTTGTCGAGCAGGTTGGTCCAGATCTGGTTGAGGCCGGAGCACTCGCTGTGCAGCGGCGGAAGATCGGAGGCAAAATCCTTCTCGATGACAATCTCTTTTTCACGAAGCTTGTGGGCGAGGATGACGAGCGTGGCGTAGATGCTCTTGTTGACGTCGACGTCCTGGTTTTTAGCCTTGCCTTCGTAGGCGTACGACTTGACTGCGTAGACGAGGTCGGAGACGCGGCCGATGCTCTCTTCGATGGTGGTGACGAGCTGCATGCTGGAGACGAGTGCGTCGAGCCAGTTGAGCGCGTCGGAGAGCGCGGTGCCGGTGAAGGCCTGCTGGGTGCACTCCAGTTGCCTGGCGTCAAGACCGACCGAGATGAGAGTGGGCGCCATCTTCCAGGAGTTTTCGATGTTGTGGGTTTCAAGCCACTCGGCGAGAGCTTCCTCGGCGTCGCTCTGCTCGAGCGAGCTCATCAGTATGGGCTGGCTGCTCGCGAGAGCCTGCTCCTGGAGATCGAAGATGCATTGTTTCTGCGCTGAGCTCATCTCAGCTTTGCTGAAGCGGGCGGAGAGTTCGTGGAGGCGCATGAGATTTTCGCGTAGCTGCGAGGCGGCGCGACGCGCGGCTGCTCCGGGATTGTTGAGCTCGTGCATGAGACCCGCGGCGAGGGTGCCGAGGGACGCCATCTTCTCCTTCTGGATGGTCATGCTTTGGAGCTTCTGAATGCGGCTCGCCATGTTGCCGAGGATAGTTTTGCGGACCTCGGGGCAGCTGGTCATGAGGTTCCAGAACGACTCTTCGCCGAACTGGGCGAGGCAGCAATGGCCGATGGCTCGCAGAGTTGCGGCGTTGGGGATGTTGGCAAGAAGGGGGACTTCCCCGAAGGCGAAACCCGAGGGGATGGAGGTAACCATGAACTCTTCGCTGTGCGGGCTGGTTTGATAGAGGCCTATCTCGCCCTCCATGAGTATCCAAAAGTAGTGCGCCGTCTCACCTTGACGAGCGAGGATGCCGCCTGGGTCGAGGCAGATCTCTTCGACGCCTTTGAGGCAGCGAATCTCATCGTCTTTGAGTGAGGAGAGGATCGGCGCCTGACGCATCTTTGCGAAGAGTGCCTCATCGATCTGCTGGGTTTGGACGATCTCGGTTTGGTTGCTCATGGTTAGTTTGGTTCGTTGCCTTTCACAGCGTTGCCAGATACTGATGTACAAACTGAATCGCGATGGAACCTTCCCCGACCGCGGAGGCGCATCGTTTTACGGAGTTGAAACGTACGTCGCCCGCGACGAAGATGCCGGGGATGCTGGTCTCGAGCAGATACGGGTCGCGATCGAGAGTCCAGGATTTCGGAGATTGAGCTTTGAGGTCCGGGCCGGCGAGGATGAAGCCCTTGTTGTCACGACAAAGCTCAGGCGGCAGCCAGCTTGTCTTGGGCTCGGCGCCGATAAAGATAAAGAGGGAGCTGGATGGCCGGGCCTCTTCGCCATGCGGCGTCTTCAGGGTCAGGCATTCGAGGTGGCCGTTGCCGTTCATGGCGACGACCTCGGTGCTGGTCTCGACGGTGATGTTCGGCGTGGCCTCGATCTGGTCGATGAGGTACTTCGACATGCTGCTGGTGAGCGATTTGCCGCGGACGAGCATGTGGACATGATCGGCATAACGGGAGAAGTGCATCGCTGCCTGACCGGCGGAATTTGCGCCGCCGACGATGTAGACAGCTTCTTCTTTGCAGGACATGGCCTCGGTGAGGGCCGCTCCGTAGTAGACGCCGGCGCCGTTGAACATCTCCGCGCCGGGAACTTTGAGCATGCAGTAGTCAACTCCGGTTGCGAGCAGGCAGACGTGGCAGGTGACCTCGTGGCCGTCTTCCATCTTGAGGATGCGGTACTGGTTTTCGGTGCGGAGAGAGGAGACGCGCTGGGTGAGGAACTCGGCGCCGAGGCGATTGGCCTGGAGATAGGCGCGCTTGGCTAACTCTTCGCCGCTGAGGCCTTCGGGGAAGCCGAGGTAGTTTTCGATCTTGGAGCTGGAGCCAGCCTGGCCGCCGGGCGCGGAGGCTTCGATGACGAGGGTTCGGAGGCCTTCGGAGGCTCCGTAGACGCCCGCGGCAAGACCGGCCGGGCCTGCACCGACCACGACCACGTCGTAAAACTCCTGCTGGGCCTGGGTGCGGAGGCCGACCTTGCCAGCCATCTCGGTTGAGGTGGGCTGTACGAGAGCCGTGTTGTCGCCGAAGAGAATGACAGGCAGCTTCTTGTCGTCGATGCCTTTTTCCTTGAGGAGGGTGAGCGCCTCGGGGTGCGTCTCCGGGTTCAGCCACTGGTAGGGGATGCGGTTGCGGGAGAGAAAGTCGCGGACGGCGTGGTCCATCGGCGACCAGCGCACGCCGACGACGCGAATTCCTTCGAATGGGGGCCTGTAGCCGAGCTTCCAGCTTCCCAGCAGGTCGTCGAGGACGGGGTAGAGCTTCTCTTCCGGCGGATCCCAGGGTTTGTTGAGGTAGTAGTGGATCTTGGCGGAGTTGATGGCGCGGATGGCCGCTTCGGTGTCTGCGTAGGCGGTGAGGAGGACGCGCTTGGCGTTGGGATAGATGGTGAGCGCCTGCTGGAGGAAGTCGACTCCGGTCATTCCGGGCATGCGCTGGTCGGAGAGGAAGAGTGCGACCGTGTCTTTGCGCTCCTGGAGCTGGCGGCAGATGTCCAGCGCAGCGGCGCCTGAGGCTGCGCGGACGATGCGGTAGTCCTGACCGTAGTGTCGGCGAAGGTCCTGGACCACAGCCTCCAGTACGCTGGTGTCGTCGTCGATGGCGAGCAAAATAGGCTTAGGCATATCTCTTTATACTTGCTCAGCGGCTCTTTATACTGGGTGACAACTTTCCGATACAACCCACGTTGGATTAGATTGTGGGCGATGCTTCCGGGGTTCAGAAAGATATCGTTTCCTGAGAGCAGGTTACGTTGAAGACACAGGTCTCCGAGGCTAATTTTGTCCGAATTGTAGACACTGCAGGTTCTCCGCCGCAATCGACCGATAAGGGGATTGTGCGCCGAATCGACGGCGGCAGGAGATGAAGATACCTATGAATCGAATTATTCTCGCTGACAATCAGGCGATCTTTCGGGCAGGCGCGGCGCGCGTGCTGGCGCTCGAGGACGACATGCGCATTGCGTCCCAATGCGAGGATGGCGAGCGGCTGCTGGGCGCCATCGATACGCTGCGAGGGTCGGTGCTGCTTGTCTCCACCAGCCTTCGCCTGGACCTGAAGGACCTCATTCACCGCGTCCGCTCGGCAGGGAGCCGCATCATCCTGGTGGCTGAGAATGCGGAGGAGGTCACGGACGAGGTGAGCGGGCTGTTTGATGGAGTTCTCTGCCGCAGCGTTACCGGAGCCGTGCTGGTGGACTGCGTCCGCCGTGTGGCTCAGGGGCAACGCTTCGTGCAGCGCTCGAACGTGACGACGATGCAGGCCGCGGACAACGTGGGAATGCGTGTCCGCGACCGGCTTACGCCGAAGGAGATGCAGATTGTGGCGCTGATCGTTCAGGGGTGTAAGAACAAGGACATCGCCGGGCAGCTCGGCACGAAGGAGCAGGTGATTAAGAACTACCTGCGCAGTATTTATGACAAGACAGGGGTCTCCGACCGGTTGGAGCTGGCGTTATTCACGATCCACCATCGCGCTCTGGCTGAGGCTGCTGCGAAGGCCGGGCACATGATCCAGATGAAGACGGCTTAAACCGTCCTTAGCGTTCGTCTCTTAACTCCTACATGCCCATTTGTTCGGATTGCTTTTCGGCTGCCGGGTTTGCGTGGCCGATCTTTTCGGCGACGCTCTTGGCCTGTGTGAAGAGCAGCAGGTAGTCGGGGCCGCCGGCCTTGGAGTCGGTGCCGCTCATGTTGAAGCCGCCGAAGGGATGCGCTCCGACCATCGCTCCGGTGCACTTGCGGTTGAAGTAGAGGTTGCCGACGTTGAACTCTTCGCGGGCGCGGTCGAGCTTCTCGCGGGAGCTGGTGTAGATGGCTCCGGTGAGGCCGTACTCCGTGTTGTTGGCGATGGCGAGGGCGTCTTCGAAGCTTTGCGACTTGATAACCGCGAGCACTGGGCCGAAGATCTCTTCGAGCGCGATGCGTGAAGTTGGGGCGACGTCGGCGATGACGGTGGGGGCGATGTAGTAGCCGTCCTCCGGAGTTCCGATGGCGTGGCCGCCGTTCAGGACGGTGCCCTCTTTTTTGCCGATCTCGATGTAGTCGAGGGTCTTTTGATAGGACTTCTGGCTGATGACCGGGCCAGTGTAGATATTCTCCGCAGGATCGCCGGTCTTGATCTTTGCGACACGCTCCTGCAGCCGGTCGCAGAAGGTGTCGTAGATGTCGGCTGAGACGATGGCGCGCGAACAGGCGGAGCACTTCTGCCCGTTGAAGCCGAAGGCGCTGGCGACTACGCCGTCGAGGGCTGCGTCGATGTCGGCATCGGACTCGACGATGATGGAGTCCTTGCCGCCCATCTCGAGGATCGTGCGCTTGATGAAGATCTGGCCGGGCTGCGTTTTTGCTGCACGCTCGTGAATTTCGAGGCCGACGGCCTTCGAGCCGGTGAAGGCGATGAAGCGAGTCAGTGGATGGGTGACGACGGCGCTGCCGAAGTCGGGGCCCTCGCCAGGGCAGAAGTTGACGACGCCATCGGGTACGCCAGCCTCTTCGAGCAGCTCCGTGAACTTCGCCGCGATCGTCGGAGCGTCGACGGAGGGCTTGAGAATCACGGTGTTTCCGCAGACGATGGAGGCTGCGGTCATGCCGGCCATGATCGCGAAGGGAAAGTTCCACGGCGGAATCACAGCACCGACGCCAAGCGGAACGTAACGGAGCTGGTTGCGTTCGCCGGGGAACTGAATCGGCGTCTTCGCGGCGTGGAGGCGCAGCGCCTCGCGGCCGTAGAACTCGAGGAAGTCGATGGTCTCGCCCACGTCGGCGTCGGCCTCGGCCCAGTTCTTGCCGACTTCGAGAGTGAGCCACGCGCAGAACTCGAAGCTGCGCTTGCGAATCATTGCAGCTGCGCGGAACAGAAGGTCGGCACGCTGCTCGACGGGCGTGCGGCTCCAGGTGGCGAAGGCAGCCTGCGCGGCCTGCATCGCGGGTTCAACGTGCTCCTCGACCGCGCGCTGGTGAACGCCGATCACCTCGGCCGGGTGCGCCGGGTTCATGGAGAAGATCTTGCCGGAGGTCTTGATACGCTTGCCGCCGATGATGATGTCGTACTCGCGGCCGAGTTTGGCCCGGACATCGTCGAGTGCCTCCTGCATCTTCCGTTTATTTTCCGGTTTGGAGAAGTCGACGAACGGTTCGTTGGTGAAAGGAGCGAGCGGCGTGGTGGAGGGAGCGGAGTGAGTGAGATTTGCGGTAGCCATAACGGGTCGATTCTAGCGCGAGCCATGCTCTGTCGTCGCTGCTGGGATGGTGAAAAACGGCAGGTTGCTGCGTAATCCTTTGATTCGATGCCTGACGCAGGGTATTCGATTGCGGCGAGCGGAGCGCTAATCGCCCTGGGTGATCTTCTCGGTTTGTTTCGACATGGTGGCGGTGCGTTCCAGTTTGTCCCAACTGAAGGGTTTGCCGTCGATGGCGCGCTTGACCGTCTTGAAGAGCACAACCGAGAACAGTTGCCTATAGGTGAAACGTTGGATCCAGATGTGGAAGAGCAGCCAGCCATCACCCTTGCTTGCGGGATGCTTGCGTTCGAGCGCGAACGCGAGGGCCGACGCGGCAAAGTCGATGATGAGGAAGGTGAGGAAGAAGGCCAGCAGTTTGTAAAAGCTGTCGGCGGAGGCGGTTTCGGGGTGGTAGTACTTGTCTACGGCGAAATGAATCACGCCGGCGACGAACATTACGTCGATCAGCGGCGAGACCAGCGGCAGAATGATCTGGAAGACAAAAATATTAGGCAGCGCGAACAGTCCCATCGCGCGGTGTTTGCTGATGGCGCCCTTGTGCTTGAAGATGGCCTGCAGGATGCCGAAGGACCAGCGGAAACGCTGGCGGATGAGGCCATCGGCGTTGACCGGGGCTTCGGTAAAGGCGAGCGCCTGATCCTCGTAGATCACGCTGTAGCCCTGTTCGAGAAGGTTCATGGTGAGGTCGGCATCTTCGGCGACTGTGTTCGAGTGGTAGCCTCCTCCGGTCTTCACCGGAGCCGTCCGCCACGCGCCGATCGCTCCCGGCACAACCATCACGACGTCGAAGAGATCCAGCGCGCGCCGCTCGAAGTTCTGGCTGGTGATGTACTCAAGCGCCTGCCAGCGCGTCCACAGGTTCACGCGGTTGCCGACCTTTGCGTTGCCGGCGACCGCGCCGATCTTCGGATTCGCGAAGTGAGGCACGAGGTTAGTAATCGCATCGTGCGCGATGACGCCGTCAGCGTCGATACCGACGTAGATTTCTTCATCAATTCGTTCGAGCGCGTAGTTCAGCGCGTCCGCCTTGCCTCCGTTTGGCTTCGTCAGCACGGTCAGACGGCCGGAGGCGACATCGGCGGGATAGGCCTCGCGCGCAACGTCGTAGGTTCTGTCCTTCGATCCGTCGTCGATGACGATGATGCGGATGTTCTTGTAGTTCGACATCATTACGGAGCGGATGGTGCGGACGATGACCTTCTCTTCGTTGTAAGCGGGAATCAGAACCGCGACCCTTGGCTGGTAGTCCGGTGTGGCGTAGTTCTTTCGCTTGCGCAGGCGATCGATGATGGCGAAGATGCCGATGATGATGAGTCTTCCGCACATCAGCACGTCGCCGACAAAGAAGACACCGACGACGAAGTTGCGGAAGAAGCTGTAGAAGAAGAAGGTGATCGAGTCGGCGCGAGCCTGCCAGCGCTGACGCGATGTGAGCGGCGGCATCACCTCGGCGCGGGTTTTGCCGACGAGCTCGGATACGGGAACGATCTCCAGGCCACGAGCGCGCAGGGCATCGATCAGCTTGGGCAGCGTTTCAACCGTGACGGTCCGGTCGCCGCCGCCGTCGTGCAGCAGGATGATGGAGCCTCGCGTCCAGGACTTGGTCTGCATCTCCTTGAGCTGTTGGAATACGCTGTCGATGATCTCCTGCGGCGTTTTGCGCGGATGTTCGTCCCAGTCGTTGGTGTCGATCTTGTTGCCGACGATGACGTACCCCAGGCCCTCGATCCGTTCCACCGGCGCTGCCTGGTCGTTGGTGTCGGGCTCCTGGTCGATGGAGTACGGCGGCCGGAAGTAGAGCGGCTGCACGCCGAGTTCGGAGGCGAACAAGCGCTCGGTCAGGTTCAGTTCGAGGTCGACCTGACGGGTTGAGATTTCGCTGATATCCGGATGGGTCCACGTATGGTTGCCGATCTCATGGCCTTCCCGATAGACCCTCTGCATTACCCCGATGTAGTCTTCGGCGACCTCGCCGATCATGAAGAACGTGCCTTTGACGTTCTTCTGCTTCAGGATGTCGAGGATCTTCGGCGTCCACTCCGGATCGGGCCCGTCGTCGAAGCTGAGTGCGACCTTGTTCGGGTGGTAGCCGTACTGCTCGATCGTGTAGGAGAGCGGATAAGAGTCCATCGACTCCTGCGTGATCATGCGATAGTCGACCGGCACGGAGTCGTCATCGTCCACGGTGACGATTCGCCGGCCATTCTGCGGCTTGCGGGTGACGCGAAGAATGTCTCCTTCGCCCTCGGTGTCGACGTCGTATCCTGGCTCGACCTGCGCCAGCTCCTTGACCGGGTCCGAGGTCAGGGGATGGTCCCAGATCTTCCACATGGAGTTGTCTTCGGAGCCGAGCTTCCACAGCGCGTAGGTTTGAATGCCGAGCGTGCGCGCGCCGCGCATCTGGTTCAGCATAGTGGCTGCGTCAAGAAACCAGACCTGGTGGCGGACGTGCGCGTCGTCGTCGTCGTAGGCAAAGTGCGCGTTTAACGAGTCGTCGTCGAGTTCGATCTGCGATTCAGAGTCCGCGGCCTCCTGCCATGCGTCCTGGGTGGACAGGGGTATCTGCCCGAGTGTCTTTACAGGAGGCGGTTTCTTCTTCTCGCCAGGTTTTCCTGCAGGGGCGGGCGGCGGCAACGTCGTTGTCCAGTCGTAGCCATAGTTGCCCAGCGCGCAGATCACCTTTTCCTTGGGCACTGTCTTGAGGACTTGCTTCAGATTGTCGAGGAACCAGTCCTGCGATGCGATGGGGCCCGGTTCATCGCCATTGTGCTCGTCGTAGTTCATTAGCAGCAGGCCATCGGAGTGGTCCGCGACGAACTTCAGGTCCCAGTCCGGGTCGTCTACCGGCGTGTTGACGTAGAGGCGAAGGTTGCGGGGATGAAGATCGTCGTAGAGCGCGGCGATGAGCGCCCTGAAGCCTGGCTGCGCGGCAGTGGGGATCTCCTGAAAGTCGACGGTGAGGCCGCGATAGCTGGGATTGGCTGCGAGAAAGGTGTCGACCTGCTGAACGAAGCCGGTGCGCAGCTTGTCGTCGGAGAGAAAGCCGCTGATCTCCGGGATCGAGTAGCCCTTTCGCGGATCGTAGTTGTTAACCAGCGGAAAGATATCGAGGTTGACGTGGTTGGCCGCAATGGTACGGGCGACCTTGGCCTCGCGATCGACCTGGTGAACCGTGCCGCGTTCGATGAGCGGATAGGGAGTGTTATCGGGCGCGTAAGCTTTGATAACGCCGTCGGGCGTGATGACGTGGAGCCACTCGGGAAACAGCAGGTCTACCTGGCTGATGTGCTGCTTTAACGACGAATAACTGGCCGGGTCGTCTTCGACGTAATAGGCTGCGCGCAGTCCTTCACCCGAGTTGAGAGGGACGTCGCCAGGCTTCGCATCGGTTCTGCGATGGGCGGAACGGCGCAGCTTAGCCGAGGCCGCCGACTGGTTGAGGAGCGCGCGGTAGTTGTGCTTCTGCGCTTGCAGAAACAAATCCGGCAAGGGCTTGATCCGCACCAGTCCGACCACAAAGACGCTGATCAGCACGACTCCCAGCAAGGCAAGCACGTCGATGATGCGCCGCAGCCGCTTCCAGCGCTTGCGTTGTGGGTCGTAGAAGACTTGTTTGGTCATTGAAAGTTACAGGCAGTTCTGCACATGCGGCTAAGTCTCAATCGTATGCAGCGCAATGGTCCTAGTCAACGCAGACCAAGGCTTCTCCTCACCACAGTATGATGCAAGAGACATGACGGGGCGACAACGGAAGAGAGGCCTTTATGCTGCGATTGCGCTCGCGGCCGGACTTGCGCTGCGTCTGTGGTTTGTCGCTCACGCGGCGCGGGTCGACGGCGACACGCTGCTCTATGGAAGCATCGCGCGCAACTGGATGCAGCATGGCGTCTATGGCTTTGCCTTATCGGCGAATGGCCCAGTTCCCACGCTGATTCGCCTGCCCGGGTATCCGATTTTTCTGATGGCTTGCTTTCGCGTCTTCGGTATCGAGCACTATTCCGCGGTGATGTACGTCCAGTGTGCGATTGACCTGCTTACCTGCCTCCTGATCGCGGCGCTGGCGGGAAGGTTGTTTGACGAGCGCGCTGCGATGGCTGCTCTCTGGCTCTCCGCGTTGTGTCCGTTTATGGCGACTTATCCCGCGGCACCGCTTACCGAGGTTCTGACGCTCTTCACGATTGCGCTGACTTTTTATAGCCTCGAACGGTGGAGCAGCGCGGGGTGCGGCTTCAACAAATGGCTTTGGGTGCTGGCGATTGCCATGGCTTATTCCGTCCTGCTGCGGCCGGAGCAAGGTTTGCTGGCGGCTACGGTAATTCCTGCGATGCTCTGGATGGTCTGGCGGCTGGGTGGATGGCCGCATTCCCGGTGGAAGCGGATGTCTCCCATTGCAGTGGCGGCGATCTGTGTCGTGCT
>JBEKGF010000053.1:0-30263 GCA_050012935.1 Edaphobacter sp.
CGTTCGCCGAGGGGTGATTGGGTCTGGTCGACGAAGATGGCATTACCGCCGAGGGTGTTGATGCCGGCTTCGAAGCTGAGACGGGTGCGTAGAGAGGCTTTCTCGAAGAACATGACCATCTGTTGGGCGTCGAGTGCGTGACGGAAGTCTTCGGGGTGGTTCTTGACGGCGTGGGCCAACTCCATGATGGCGGCCATCTCCTGGACGGTCAGGTCGGCGATGGAGCAGAGATCGCGGCCAGTGAGGCGTTTAGAGGCTTCGCTGAAGGCGGTGTCGGATTGGATGCCCAGGGTTGCGGCGGACTTGTGCGACGAGAGATCGTCGAGGTTTTCTGATCGGGCGTTCATGACTACGGTTTTGCTACCCATGGGATTGCTCTCCTACCGGCGCTGTGCCGGCGTATGTTGCAGTTACGATCTCGTCGAGTGCCTGGATGACTGTTTCCACATGCTCGCGCTCGAGGATGAAGGGGGGAAGGAAGCGGAGGACAGTCTCGCTGGTCCGGTTGATGATGATGCGGCGCTTCATCAGCTCGGCGGTTACGCGCTTGGCGAGGTCTTCGGAGCTGAGCTCGACACCGAGCATGAGACCGATGCCGCGAACGTCGACGATGCAGTCGTGACGGGCGGCGAGGTTGGTTAGTTCTTCGCGGAAGAAGTTGCCTACGGTACGGATGTGGTTGAGGAGGTTGTCGCGCTGGATGGTGTCGATAACGGCGATGGCGACTGCACAGGCTAACGGGTTGCCGCCGAACGTGGTGCCGTGCATTCCGGGCGTGATGGCTTCGGCAGCGGCGTTGGTGCAGAGCATCGCGCCCATGGGGATGCCGTTGGCGATGGGCTTGGCGATGGTGGTGACGTCGGGGAGGATGCCGTAGTGCTGGTAGGCGAACCATTTGCCGGTGCGGCCCATGCCGGATTGGATTTCGTCGGCCAGGAGGAGAGCGCCGGTAGAGTTGCAGAGCTCGCGTGCGGCGGCGAAGAACTCCTGACTCACCGGGTTGATTCCGCCTTCGCCTTGGATGGGCTCGATGCAGATGGCGCAGATGTCGGTTGAGAACTTGGCTCGGAGGTCGGCTACGTCGTTGAAGCGGACGAATTCTACGCCGGGCATGACGGGCATGAAGGGTTCGCGGTACTTGGCCTTGGCGGTGGTGGCGACCGAGCCCATGGTGCGGCCGTGGAAGCCGTGGTCGAGCGCGAGGAACCTGGTGCCGATGGTGCGGCCTTTGGCGCGGAGGAAACCGGCGTGGGCGCGAGCTAGTTTGAGGGCCGCTTCCCACGCTTCGGTACCGCTATTGGAGAGGAAGACGCGGTCAAGGCAGGAGATCTCGGTGAGGCGGCGGGCTAGTTCGGCGGTGTGCTCGTGGAAGAAGAGGTTGGAGGTGTGAATGAGGCGCTTGCTTTGGCGGGCGATGGCTTCTTCGACTGCAGGATGGGCGTAGCCGAGCGCGGAGACGCCGATGCCGCTGAGGAGGTCGAGGTAGTCGTGGCCGTTTTCGTCGCGCAGGTGAACGCCCTGGCCACTGACGAAGAGAATGGGGTTGCGCTCGTAGGTTTGCAGGAGGAGGTTGCTCTCCGCTGCCTGGGTGGATGCTAAGTTCATGCGACCATGACCTCCGTTCCGTCGTTGACCCGCGTGGAGATGAGGTCGGGTAGAAGATTCGCGACCTCTGCGGGAAGAATGCGTACTCGTTTGACGCCGTGGATGAGCGCTTCCCGGCAGGCGTTAAGTTTGGGCAACATGCCGCCGGAGACGACGTTCTGCTTCTCCAGGACGGGAATCTGTGGAAGGGTGAGCCAGCGCATGACGTTGCCGTCGGCGCCCTTGACGCCGGGGACGTCGGTAAGGAAGACGAGGGTGTCGGCTTTGGTGCCTATGGCGCAGGCTGCGGCCATCTCGTCGGCGTTGACATTGTAGTATTCGCCGTCGAAGCCCAGAGCGATCGAGGAGATAACCGGAACTGCGCGCATGGTCCAGATGGCTTCGAGCCATTTGGAGTCCATGGCAGCGATCTCGCCGACGAAGCCCAGATCTGGGTTCGTTTTCTTTTTCCGCGCGCGAAAGACATGACCGTCGCCGCCGGAGAGGCCGACTGCCGACTGTCCGTGGGATCCGATGGCTGCGACAAGGGATTTGTTGACCCGGCCGGCGAGGACCATGAGGGCTGCATCGCGGGTTTCAGCGTCGGTGATGCGCAGACCCGAGACGAACTCACTCTTTTTGCCCATCTGGGCGAGGGTGCGAGTCAGTTGCACGCCACCTCCGTGGACGACAGCGACCTGATTGCCATCGGCGACGAGATCGGCGATGGCTTTGCCGGCAGCGTGGAGGATCTTATGGTTCTCAAGGGCGGCGCCACCCAGTTTGATCACGAATCTCACAGCAGGCCCTCCTCTTCGTTCCATCCGCACATCAGGTTCAGGTTCTGGACGGCCTGGCCGGCTGCGCCCTTCAGGAGATTGTCGAGAACCGAGACTACGAGCAGGCGTTTGCCGTCGGGAGCGAGCGCAAAGCCGAGGTCGCAGTAGCTGGTACGGACAGCGTGTTGAATCTCGGGTAGATGGGGTGTGGGATGGAGCCGAACCATCGGACTGTCTTGGTAGAAATCGCCAAAGATGGTGGACACCGCAGCGGCATCGGTTGAATGCTTGAACCGAAGATAGATAGTGGATAGGATTCCGCGTGGAATCGGCAGAAGATGCGGGGTGAACTGAATCTGGCCGGCTTCGAGGTGGAGCTGTTCGAGGAATTCGCCGGTGTGGCGATGGCCGAAGACGGCGTAGGCGGAGAGATTGTCGGCGGCGTGCATGAAGTGCGTGATTGCGGTTGCCGCTTTTCCGGCGCCGCTTACGCCTGATTTTGAGTCGCAGACAATGCCGTGCTCCACGTCGACGAGGCCCGCCTGAAGAAGCGGGGCGAGCGCGAGGATGTTTGAGGTCGCGTAGCAGCCGGGGTTGGCGACGAGACGGGCTTGCCGGATTCGGTCGCGATGGAGTTCGGGACATCCGTAGATTGCTTCGGCCTGGAGCGCGGCTGCATGTGCGGGATTCGTATCTTTGAGGCGATAGACGGCGCGATTGGCGTCGTGCTGGAGACGCCATGCACCGCTGAGATCGATGACTTTGATGCCATGCTCGATCGCCTTTGGGACCCACTCGCGGGACTGCTCGTGAGGAGTTGCAAGAAAGAGAACTTCGATCTTTAAATCGACGATTTGCTCCCAGTTGAAAGGGAGGATCTGATGGGTTCGGCGATTTCCCGCGGTTGCGAGTTGGGGATGCAGGTCTTCGAGCCAGGTTGTGGCTTCGGCTTCGCCTGCGCGTCCGATGAAGGTTGGCGCCGCGCCGATGAACCGGGGATGATGGAGCAGCAAACTGGCAAGTTCGCCACCGGCGTATCCGCTGACGCCCGCAATGGCGGTGTGGGGCGCGGCGGCTTTGATGTCTTTAATAGCTGTGTGGACCCGTTCTTTGGGGTTTATGGTTGCTGAGTTAGCCAAGATATCCTTCAATTCGTGTCTTCAGGAGGCCGGCTTGTTTTTCATCGGGGCAGATGATGAGGACGGTGTCATCTCCTGCGATGGTGCCCACAACTTCGGGCCAGTCTTCGTAGTCGATTCCGGCGGCGATGGGCTGGGCGCCTCCGGTGGTGGTCATAAGGACAAGGAGATTGATGGCCTGACGGACTTCGAGGCCAAAGCTTTCAAGAACCTCGCGAATTCCGGGCAGGCCGTCCTCGTCGGAGTCTGATCCGGCGGGAAGGGAGTAACCCTCCGGGCCCTTGTTCAGGCGGAGTTCATGAATGTCGCGGGACAGGGTAGCCTGGGTAACGTGGAAGCCTCTTCCTGCAAGTTTGCGGCGCAGTTCATCCTGACTGGTGACGGCGGTCTTTACCAGAAGGTCCTGAATTGCGGCATGACGTTGCTGCTTCATGAGAATGTTTGTACTCGTTCTTTCGCCCTTTCGTCTTCAATGCAGATTGAAAGGAAGCGGTGAAACTTTACATGTATAAATATACATTATTTATGTATATTTATACATGCGATTAAGTCAAACACTAAGGAACGCCACAACACTCTTCAAAAGGAAAGGTGTTGTCGGGAGCATTTTTCAAACCTCCGACAACGTATAGTGAAGCATGGAACGGTGTATCACATCCAGTCCGGAGCGTAGTTTGGATGGATTTTCTGCGTCCGCTACGGTTTCTCCGTCGCTCCCGGCCTTCCCATCTCTTATTGATGAGCGTTTCGATCACGACTCGTGTGGCGTCGGGTTTGTTGCGTCGGGAAGCGGTTCCCCTTCCCATGAGATTCTCGAACACGCCTTGACGGCGCTGAGCAGGTTGGCGCATCGCGGGGCGACTGCGGCGGATGGTAAAAGCAGCGACGGCGTTGGGGTGATGACGTCGATTCCGCGTGCCCTGCTGGTGAAGGCTGCCAAGCTTACGATCAGCGACGAGCAGAAACTGGGTGTGGGGATGCTGTTTCTGCCTGCGGAGGAGACACGTGCAGAGGGGCTGGTGGAGCGGTGCTTGCTCTCGCATGACTTTGAGGTGCTGGGTTGGCGGGATGTTCCGGTTTCGACGAACTGGCTGGGAGAGATGGCACTGGGGACGATGCCGAGGATCCAGCAGGTGCTGGTTGTCGACTCCAGCGTGGCTGAGCCGGGAACGATGGAACGCCGACTCTATCTGTCGCGAAAGCAGTTTGAACGGGCGCACGAACAGGGAGACGTAACGGGGTACGTGTGTTCGATGTCGTCGCAGACTATTACGTACAAGGCGATGTGTACCGGGGAGTTTCTGCCGAATTTTTATCCTGATCTGGCGTCGGAGGATTTCGTAACGCCGTTTGCGGTCTTTCATCAACGGTATGCGACGAATACCGCGCCTACGTGGCATCGCGTGCAGCCGGGAAGAAAGCTTGGACATAACGGCGAGATCAATACAGTGTGGGGAAACCGTGCGCGGATGGCAGCCCGCGACTCGACGCTGCCGGTGGAGTGCAAGCCGGTTTTGACGCAAGGTGGAACGGATTCGACGAGCCTGGATGAGGCGGTAGAGTTGTTGTCGCAGAATGGAAGGACGCTGTCGGAGTCGATCCGGATGCTGCTTCCTCCGGCAGCGGATGGTCATCATGCGTCTTCGTTCCTGCGATATCACACGGATTGCGCTGAGCCGTGGGATGGGCCAGCGGCGATTGCGTTCAGCGATGGGCAGGTGGTTGGCGCAGTGCTCGATCGCAATGGACTGCGGCCATGCCGTTTTGCGATGACGAGGGCGGGACTGATTGTTGCTGGATC
Source organism: Edaphobacter sp. (assembly GCA_050012935.1). Lineage (GTDB taxonomy): Bacteria > Acidobacteriota > Terriglobia > Terriglobales > Acidobacteriaceae > Edaphobacter. The sequence continues at coordinate 5,304 of JBEKGF010000053.1, forward strand.
CGAGGCGGGGCTGGTTGATCTCGATCCGGATGAGGTGACGCATAGCGGACGGCTTGGGCCGGGGCAGATGCTTGTGGTCGATCTGGTGAACCGGAAGATTTATGAAGACGAGGCTTTGTTAGAGTCGTTTGACGCGGGGACGCCGTATGCCGAACTGATGGCGGAGAGTACGCTGGTTGCTGCTGCTGTTTCTGGCATCGATCCTGCCGGGCTGGCGACTGCGCAGAGAGGCTTCGGGTATACGCGGGAAGACGTGAAGATGATCCTGCAGCCGATGGCGGTTGAGGGTAAGGACGCAGTGTGGTCGATGGGCGATGACACACCGCTGGCGTTTCTGGCGCGGTCGCCGCGTCCGATCTATGCGTATTTTCGGCAGCGTTTTGCGCAGGTGACGAATCCGCCGATCGATTCGTTGCGCGAGTCGTGCGTGGTGTCGCTGCATACTCGGCTTGGGCCGTGGCCGCACTTGCTGGATAAGAATGCGCCGTTGCCTGGAATCTCGCTGCCTTCGCCGTTTTTGTCGCTGGGCCAGGTTGAGGCCTTGCGTCGAGGCGAGTATCCGCACAGGGCCGAGCTGAATCTGGCGGAGCTTTCGGCGGTGTTTTCGGTAGAGCGGACGCTGGAGCAGGCGCTGGATGAGCTTTGCATGCAGGCGATCAAACTGGTGCGCAATGGGGCGCGGATTGTGCTGCTCTCGGATCGCGCCGCGAGCGCGGAGATGTTGCCGATTCCAATGGCGATGGCGACCGGCGCGGTGCATCAGGCGCTGGTGGATGCCGGGCTGCGGACGCTTTCCGGGCTTGCGGTGGAGGCAGGGGATTGCAGGGATATTCATCATGCAGCGGTGCTGATCGGATATGGTGCGGGCGCGGTTTGTCCCTGGCTGGCGCTGGAGACGGGAAGGAGCCTTGCGCCTGAAGGTGCGGATGCGATCGAGGCCGAGCGCAAGATGTTGAAGTCGCTGGATGCCGGGCTGGCGAAGGTGATGTCGAAGATGGGGATCTCTGTTGTCGACAGCTATCGGGGCGCGCATCTTTTCGACATTCTTGGATTGCATTCGAGCGTGGTGGCGCGGTGCTTCGTGGATACTCCGGCGCCGTTGTCGGGGATTGGATTTGCGGAGTTGGAACGGCATCTTCGGCAGACATGGATGAAGGACGGGAGTGCTGCTGTTTCTAGCGAATTGCCGGACTATGGCTGGGTACGATTCCGTAAGGCAGATGTTTCGGAACCGCATGCCTGGCAGCCGCAGACGGTGAAGGCGCTGCAATCGGTTGTGGGGAGCGCGAGGAATGTTCCGCAGCCGACGGACCCTGCAGGGGCATTTGCGATTTATACGCGGGACGTGATTGCGCGTGATCCGGTGGTGCTGCGGGATCTGCTGGAGATTCGTCCGGCCGGGCCTGAGATTGCGCTGGCTGAGGTGGAGGGGCCGGCTAGTTTGTGCAAGCGGTTTGTGGCTAGCGCGATGTCTCTGGGATCGCTGAGTCCGGAGGCGCACCATACGATTACCGCCGCGATGAACATGCTCGGCGCCCGGTCGAACACTGGCGAGGGGGGGGAGGATCCGGCGGTGTACCGGGTGCAGTCTGTTGGTACGGAGGTTGAGGGTTTCGACGAGGGGATGCTGGTGGCTCGCTCGGGAGGTGGCACGGCGCTGGTGGAGGTGGTTGAGGCTCCGGCGGTACATGTGTCGCTGAATAACAAGGTGAAGCAGGTTGCGTCGGGGCGGTTCGGTGTGACGGCGGAGTATCTGGTGCATGCGGAGGAGATTGAGATCAAGGTTGCGCAAGGTGCGAAACCGGGTGAGGGTGGGCAACTGCCTGGGCACAAAGTGAGCGGGTTGATTGCGCGGCTTCGGCATGCTCAACCGGGAGTGTCGTTGATCTCGCCGCCGCCGCATCATGATATTTACTCGATTGAGGATTTGGCGCAGCTGATTTACGACCTGAAGCGGGTGAATCCGCGGGCTGCGGTTGGGGTGAAGCTGGTGTCGGGGTGTGGGGTGGGGACGGTTGCGGCTGGCGTGGCGAAGGCTTATGCCGACTATATCGTGATTGCCGGGAATACCGGAGGGACTGGGGCTGCGGCGCTTTCGAGTATTAAGTATGCGGGGAATCCGTGGGAGCTTGGGCTGGCTGAGGCGCAGCAGGTTCTGATGCAGAACGGAACGCGAGGACGGGTGCGGTTGCGGACGGACGGCGGATTGGCGACGGCGCGCGATGTGTTGATTGCGGCGTTGCTGGGCGCGGATGAGTATGCGTTTGGGACGGCGGTTCTGGTGGTGCTGGGTTGTGATATGGCGCGGCAGTGTCATTTGAATACTTGTCCGACCGGGATTGCGACGCAGAAGCCGGAGCTAAGAGCGAAGTTCCGCGGGAAGCCTGAGCATGTGGTGCGGTTTTTCGAGCAGCTTGCGGGGGATTTGCAGCATCTGCTGGCGCGGTATGGGTTGCCTTCGATTGAGGCTGCGGTGGGGCGGTCGGATCTGCTGGAGCAGGTGAAGTTTGACGGCAATCTCGATCTGCAGCCGATGCTGGCGCGGGTCTCGGATGGGCCGGGGCGATGGATGGGCGCGCGGAACGACCAGCCGGTTGCGCAGCCGCCGCTCGACGAGGCCTGGGTTGTGCCTGCGATGACGGCGGTTGAGGATAGATTGCCGTTTGTGGTTGAGTCGAAGATTGCGAATTGCGATCGCGCTGTGGGTTCGCGGCTGGCCGGCGAGCTGGCTTTGCGTAGGTCGCAGCGCGATTTGCCAGCGGATGTGACCATCAATCTGAACGGAGTTGCAGGGCAGTCGTTTGGCGCGTTTGTGGTCGAGGGGATGAAGCTGGTTCTCGACGGGCAGGCGAATGATTTTGTTGGCAAGGGATTGTCCGGTGGCGAGTTGGTGATCCGTGCTCGCGGACTGGCGGCGAAGGATAGCGGGCAGCATGTGATTCTGGGCAACGTGGCGCTGTATGGTGCGACGGCCGGGAAGCTGTTTGCGGCAGGGCGGGCAGGGGAGCGGTTTGCAGTTCGGAACTCCGGCGCTACTGCGGTGGTCGAGGGCGTCGGCGACCATGGTTGCGAGTATATGACCGGAGGGTTGGTGGTTGTGCTCGGCCGGGCCGGGATCAACTTTGGTGCGGGGATGACAGGCGGATTGGCCTGGGTGGATGATGCGGAAGGATCTTTCATGCTGGGCAAGAGGTTTCATCCTGAATTTCTTGTTGCTGAAGGGTTTGGTGCGGTCGATCCTGAGGCGCAGGAGAGTCTGCGGGCGTGGATCGAGATGCATCTGCGAGAGTCCGGCAGCGGACTGGCGGAGAGGATGCTGGCGGATTGGCCTGCGAGCGCTGCGGCGTTTGTCCGGTTGACTCCGAAGCCTCAGGTTTAGCACCCTCCCCCCTCTGGGCGTTTTTGCGCAAAGTCTTCCTGTGTAAAGGTTTATGGTGAGACTTGTTTGTCAAAGTCTTCCTAATCAATGGGTTGCAGGTAAAGTATTCTTTCTAAAAGAGTTAGCCCCGGACGGTGTCCGGGGCTTGCTTGTTTTCGATCTATATATTCAGTATAGCAGTTTGGAACTAACTAAAATGCTATACTGATGTCTTTGATTTGTCGTGGGTTAGCTCGCTTTGGGGCTTGACATGCGATTTTGGCGGGAAAAACGCGAAAAATAGTTTGTTTGAGCGGAATGCTCGGCAAAAGCGGGGCCGTGCTGCTGGTTTTTCCGCAGGGTTTGCCCCAGGTTGTGGAGCGCGGGTAGCGACGGGCCAGCCAGTAAATTTAGCACCAATGGCTTGAACGATTCGACCTATGTGCCGCAAAACCGATGTTTGGCTACGCCTACGACCCGGCAGGCAATCTACTGTCGAACTATCTCACGGCAAGGACCTGGCATGCAGCCAATCTTGATTATTTTTGGCTGAGATTGTAGGCACATTGAGTCGACTGCGAATAGTAGACCCCAACGGAGAAGGAGATCCGTAATGAGGGTGAACGCGAGAGTTCTATTTTTACTCTGCAACCTTTGCATGTCGTTAGGTGGGACTGCTCAAGAATGTGGAGTATCCTTGAACTTTTTGTTGGTTTGATCTGGCTGCTATTCTCATGAGGTATGGACCCATTTCAATGCTGTTGGGATCGTATTAGCAGGGCAGAAGCCCACAGCAAATCCCTCTCCCAATCGTGGAATAACGTCTTTGAAGGTGACCTGTATACCGTTGACGTGAATGTCAATCATGACGGGACAGGAACAATCGAGATCACCCCAAAACTGAGTGATTTTGCTAGGGGGTTCTCCCTCCAACTGGGCGAACTCCTCTATCAGTTGAGGGCCGCTCTCGATTCCTGCGTCTACGCCGCTGCCGTCATTGACTCTGGAAAAGAGGTTCCTCCCAACGCTGGAGGTTTGGAATTTCCCATCTGCACTAAACATGATAGGTTCATCGAACTGGCAGCCAATATCGCCCCACTCTCGAAGCAGCGTAGGGCGCTCATCGAGGCAGTACAGCCTTACAACACTCCTGATATACCTGCTGCCCTGATGATCGGTAATTACAACCGGAGCCTGTTCATTTTGAATAATTGGGCACGAAAAGACAGACACCGAAGATTGCACATTGTCGGAACTCTTGGGTTCGACTTTTCTCCCAAACTTAGGCTTCCTATAGGTACCAGACTCGGCTACATGAGAACCGTCAACACCACTTTCCTGAAAGACAAATGCAAAATTGCTGACTTCAGAATTGAGGGATGGGAACCAAGTATGAACGTGCAGGCAACCCCCAATTTCTCCATCGATATAAGCATCGATGAACCCCCTGCTCCTTGCGATGCTAACGACAGATTCGTTGCAAGGCTTGAGGGCATGATCACGACTGTCGGGGTAATTGTCAGAGGTATAGAAGCCGGGGTTTGGCCCATTCCAATTAGAACTAATACAGGTGTTTAGCTGATTTTGGGAAATATTTATCTGCTGAGTCAAGTAGGTTAGTACCGGTCAAAGCACAAGTTTTTGAAGCCGATAAAGACACTCTGTCGAGGAGCGTGGCAAGTTTTAAAGCCGTAGCACACCATAGATATGTTGTGACGTCATTGAAAGACGCCAGCTCTCTGAATGTTGTGCAACCTCAGTTGACTGTGGAGCAGCCAGGATTTTCATTTTGAAGGGTCGTTTCACCGGCAAAGAACGGGACGCAGAATCAGGTTCGACTGCTTCGGAGCTAGGTACTTCGGGTCATCGATTGGAAAGTTCATGTCGCCCGATGATCAGGATGACAAGCAAAAAACAACAGCAAAGGCAAAAGCGAAAAGCAGATCCTCCGCTTCGCGAAGGATGACAACCAAAAGGCAACAGCAACGACAACAGCGACAGCAACGACACAGCGACAGCAACGACAACAGCGACAGCAACGACAACAGCAATAGCAACGACAACAGCAATAGCAACGACAACAACAAACGCAAAAGGCAAAGGCAACAGCAAACGCAAAAGGCAACAACAAACGCAAAAGGCAAAGGCAACAACAAACGCAACAACAAAGGCGAAAGCAGGTTCTCTGCCTTGCGAGGGATGATAACCCGGAAAGCGCATAAAGATGCATTTGGGGGGGAATGAATCGAGTTCATTCTTGGCAATGGGTGGGGTAATTCATTAGAGTGGCAAAGCGGGGTTTTTCGGCGAGTTGAAGGAAGCGAAGAGTGAAGACGATGGGGTCTGATCTGGTGGTGGGAGAGGTACCGGCGACTGGGCCGGGAAGCGAGAAGTATCAGCGCATTCTTGAGGCGGCCGTCGAGGTGATCGCGGAGCGGGGGTATTTCAACTCGCCGGTGAGCGCGATTGCCAAGAGGGCAGGCGTGGCGGACGGTACGATCTATCTCTATTTCAAGAGTAAGGATGATGTGCTGCGGACGGCGATCGATGAGACCTTCAACAAGTTTCACCGGCAGGTGGAAGAGGAGTTCAAGACGCTGCACGGACCGCGGGAGCAACTGGAGTACATTGCGCAGGTGCATCTGGAGAGCCATTCGGTGAACCGGAATATGGCGATCCTGATGCAAACCGAGGTGCGGCAGAGCGCGCGGTTTATTGCGGAGTTTTCGCATCATCACCTGGTGAAGTACATCCAGGTGGTGCGCGAGGTGGTGCGGAGGGGGCAGCAAGAGGGGATCTTTCGGCAGGATGTGTCGGATGGCGTGGTGGCGCACTGCATGTTCGGGGCGATCGATGAGTTGCTGAGCTCGGCGGTGTTTACCGGGCGGGTGTACGACTCGAAGGCTACGGCGGCGCAGGTGATCGACGTGCTGCTGAATGGGATCACGGCGGGGAAGTGATTGTTCGTGCGGCTGAGGTGGGTGATCGCGATGTTATCTGGTCGATTCTTGAGCCGGTGATCCGGGCGGGGGAGACGTATACGCTGGACCGGGAGATGAGCCGGGATGCGGCGCTTGGTTACTGGTTTTCTTCAGGCCATGAGGTCTTCGTGGCGGAGGACGGCGGGGCCGTGGTGGGGACGTATTATCTGCGGGCAAACCACGGTGGCGGGGGATCTCATGTGGCGAACTGCGGGTATGTGACCGCTTCGAACGCGATGGGCAAGGGAGTGGCGCGGGCGATGTGCGAGCATTCGCTGGAGCGTGCGCGGAGCCGAGGGTTCAAGGCGATGCAGTTCAATTTTGTGGTCGGAAGCAACGAACGCGCGGTTCGGCTTTGGCAGAGCTATGGGTTTAATATTCTGTGCCGTTTGCCCAAGGCGTTTCTGCATCCGCAGCTGGGTTACGTCGATGCCTTCGTGATGTTTCGGGAACTCTGATGACTCAGCGTGTGCGTCTTTGTTTAGAGATAGGGTGGATTGCTGCAATAATGCTCTGGCGGTGGAATGCCGTGACGAATTGCCTGGAGACTTCATGTTTGATCTGGTGACGACGAATGATGTGCTGGTGATGGCAACCGGCAGGGGCGATGTTCCCGTGATGTTGTGGCAGGACAAGGATGGGTCGTGGAAGCCGATTACCTCGAATGAGTTGTATGGGCGGGTGCGAGCGCTGGCGGATGTGTTTCGTGGATGGGGCTTGAAGAAAGGCGATCGCGTGGCGATTCTTTCTGAGAATCGCTGGGAGTGGGCGGTGACGGATTTTGCGACGCTGGCGATTGGAGGCGCGGACGTGCCGCTTTATCCGACGCTGACGCCGGAGCAGATTGGGTACATGCTGCGCGACTCGGGGGCGAAGGCGGCGGTGGTGTCTTCGCGCGAGATGTACGAGAAGGTAGCGGCAGCAGGGGATTTGCCGGAGCTGGAGCACGTGGTTGTGATGGATAGGTGCGAGGTGAGCGGGGCCGAGAGCTTTGCGAAGCTGATGGAAGGCGCGAAGGCGAAGGAGCAGCGGGACGCCGGGTTCGACGCGATGGTGAAGGAGACAAAGCCGGAGGACCTGGCGACGATTATCTATACGTCGGGCACTACGGGCGAGCCTAAGGGCGTGATGCTGACGCATGGGAATCTGGCGAGCAATATCAACTACTCGACGGGACTGATGGGATTTGGAGGGAAGGATAGCTGCATCTCGTTTTTGCCGTTGTCGCATGTGACGGCGCGGCATCTGGACTACGCGATGATGTGTCATGGGGCGAAGGTGGCGTATTGTCCGAAGTTTGACCTGTTGCCGATGGCGATGAAGGCGGTGAGGCCGACGGTTCTGGTTGCGGTGCCGCGAGTGTACGAGAAGATTCGGCAGGCTGTGGAGGGCAAGTCGGCGGCATCGCCGGTGAAGCTGAAGATTCTGCACTGGGCGCTGGCTACGGGGAAGAAGCATCGCAACGAGATTCTTGCCGGGAAGATGCCGGGCGGATTGAGCTGGAAGATTGCGAATAAGCTGGTGTACTCGAAGATACGCGAGGCGTTTGGCGGGAATGCGACGGTGTTCATCTCGGGCAGCGCGCCGCTGGGGATGGATAGCGCGGGGTGGTTTGCGGATGTGGGGATTCGGATCTTTGAAGGGTATGGGCTGACAGAGACGTCGCCGGTGATCTCGCTGAACTTTCCGAATGCGCATCGCATGGGGACGGTGGGCAAGATGCTTGCGAATGTGCAGTGCCGGATTGCCGCGGATGGCGAGATCGAGGCGAAGGGGCCTTCGATCTTCAAAGGATATTGGAAGAAGGAGAAGGAAAGCGCGGAGGCGTTCACTCCGGATGGGTGGTTCAAGACAGGGGATATCGGGAACATCGATAAGGATGGGTATCTGTCGATTACGGATCGAAAGAAGGAGCTGTTGAAGACGAGCGGCGGGAAGTTTATCGCTCCGCAGCCGATTGAGAATAAGTTGAAGGCGAATTTGCTGGTGGCGCAGGCGGCGCTGGTGGGGGATAAGCATAAGTTTGCCTGTGTGCTGATCTCGCCGAACTTTGCGGCGCTGGAGGGATGGGCGAATGGGCAGGGGATCGCGACGAATGACCATGCGGCGTTAGTAAAGGATGCGAAGGTGGTGCAGGCGTATCAGGAGATTGTGGATAAGGTGAACGCGGGGCTGGCGAACTTTGAAAGCATGAAGCGGCTGAAGGTGGTTGCTGAAGAGTGGACGGTGGAAGATGGAACGCTGACGCCCAGCATGAAGCTGAAGCGGCGAGTGGTGGAGCAGCGATATGCGAAAGAGATTGGCGCGTTTTATACGGACGAGGCGACGTCGAAGGGATAGAGGGTTGTGAGAATGCCGGGCTTGCCACGAGTTCGCATTCGTGTATGATTTTGCGCAGTCTTGAAACGGAGCTTTCCGCGCTCTGTCCCTGGTTGGGCGAACCAGGTGGACTGAAAGTGGGCCAAATCGGGTTCAAATACGATTCGAGGTCACTTCATGAGACTGCTTCTGACAAGCATTCTGACGTTTTTCCTTTTGCTTATGGCGGGGTGCTGTAATCCTCCGCTTGTCGCCACCGTTAATGTTCCGACGCTGCCGCAGCAGGCTTCTAATTGGTGCTGGGCGGCGAGCGGCGAGATGACGATGAAGTACTTTGGCCACGATGTGAGCCAGTGTACGGAGGCAAACAACGAGTTCGGCCTGAGCACTTGTTGCAAAGATAACTCGGGATCGTGCAACAACGGCGGATGGCCGGAGTATACGAAGTATGGATTCACGGCAGACCAGACGAATAATGCCGCGCTGAGTTGGGCCGAGGTGCAGGGACAGATCTTTTGCTCGAATAAGCCGTTTGCTTTTTCATGGCATTGGAATGGCGGGGGCGGCCACATGATGGTGGCGAAGGGCTATCTGACGTTGAATAACGTTCAGTATGTTGACGTCAATGATCCTGAGCCATATACGAATCTGAATACGCTGACAGGCGGGACGGAGACGATCATGACGTACTCGCGTTATGTGAGTGATCCAGCGGACCACACGCATTGGAACGATTTCTACAACATCACGTACACGGGAGGGAAATAAGATGAGACCCCATACAGCGGTGTTGGTGGTTTGCGTGGTGCTGGCGATGACGTCGTGCAAGGGAAAGATGTTTCCGGGAGGTCAGGGGACGGCTAGCGAAGGACCGGCGAGCGGGTCGAGCCAGGATGCGGCAAAGGCTGGATTGACGGCGCTTCAATCGCTGGTGACCCAGGATAATTTTCAGGGTCTGGGGTTCAGTTCGGTGGATCAGGTGAAAGGCGCGCAGCTGGGCGACCCGTTGAATTTGTATAGCGTTCGACTGGATGTTCTGACTTCGTACAACGGAGCCCCTGATGCCTCTGCGCTGCTGCAGGATGCGCATAAGACGATCTATCCTGTGATGGCGGGCGATCAGGTGCTGTCTTCCGTTTCCGTGGCAGAGCGCAGCGATGGATGGAGGGCGACTGACTTCGGCAATTCGGCGCTGACGCGGGCGTTGGTGGAACACAAACAGAGTCCGGCTGACATTGTCGTGTGGGTTCCGGCGTTGAAGATTTATTTTACGGCGCGGGGAGCGGGTACCGGACTTACGCTGACACCAATCATGAACGATCCGCGGTTTGGTCTGCAGGCAGGAGAGGGGATTTCTGCGAGCAGCGCATTTGCGGCTTTGCAGCGCGGTGCAAGCGGGTATAACGGGTTGCCGCAGTAGGAGCGTCAGGCTAGCTTGCGAATTAACTAGGGCGAACTTGGAGCGGAACGTCCGCGATGTTTGCCGGAGAAGAAGGCGCAGCTTGCGTTGACGGGACATTGATCGCACTTGGGGTTTGTGCGTTTGCAGATCGTCTGTCCGTGTTGCTTTAGAAGCAAGTAAGCGCGTGCGCGGGCGTCGAACGTTGCAGGTGTTTGGGAGGTGATGGCGCCCTGGGCTTCGCGGTAATTTACGGTGTAATTTTCGCGTTCTCTGCCGAGAAGAATGCGGACGAGCACGTGGGGACAGTTGGACGGGACTGCGGCGATGGGTACGATGTGGGCGAAGAGAAGGATGCGATCGGCACCTGGGTCTGCGATGTTGGGGAATTTTCTAAGTTTTTTTCGCGCCTGATCAGCGGAACCAGACAGCGAGCGGAGAAGGTCTCCGTCGAACTGATCTTTGACGCGCATGGCAATCTCCTTGAGGCGGAGAGCGCGAAGTTCGGGCACCATGCCGCCGGCTTTCAATGTGTTTGCGAGTCTTTCCGGAGAGGCGGCGAGGATATCTTCGGGAGTGATGCCGATGGACTTCGTCAGAGATGCCCAGCCTTTGGAGCAGGTGGTATCGGAGGCAGGGTAGCCGCAGTGCCACCACACGAGAAAATGGTAGGGATCAACGGGCCACGATGGTTCCTGGCGACCGTAGACGGACTCGAGTTTGTCGAGTAGCAAGGTTACCGGTGTTGCAGGCTTGCTCATGGGCTACCTTTTTACTCTCCCTCTTACTCTTCCTGCACCGACTTTCTGTTCGGCGGGGCTTGGGGATTGTAGGATTCAGAGATGACGATGTTGCTTCGGGCTAGGAAAGCGGGACGGAAGTTTTTGAATCCGGTTCCGACGGCGATTGGCGGGTTTGGGACGCTGTTCAAGGTGCTGCCCCGGTTTCTGAGCAGCAAGGAGGAGAAGTCTCCGCGGCGGCCGCTGGGGCCTTTCAGGACAGATGTTGCCGTGTATGGGACGGCTCCGGTGAGCGGGCTGCGGGTGACGTGGATGGGGCACTCGTCGGTGCTGATTGAGATCGATGGTGCGCGGGTGCTGGTGGATCCGGTGTGGGATGAGCGGGCTTCGCCGAGTACGTGGGCCGGGCCGAAGAGATTTTTTGCGGCTCCGTTGGGGTTGGAGGATCTGCCCGCGGTGGATGTGGCGCTGGTGTCGCATGACCACTATGACCATCTGGGGGCAGAGACGATTCGGCGGCTGGCGGGGCTGGATTCCATGCGCGGAACGCGGTGGGTGACTTCGCTCGGGGTGGGTGCGGTGCTGCGGCAGTTTGGGGTGCAGGCAGAACAGATCTCTGAGCTGGATTGGACCGAGAGCGTGACGACAGGCGGGCTGGAGATTACGGCGGTGCCTTCGCGGCATTTTTCCGGGCGGAGTATGTTCAACCGGTTTGAGACGCTTTGGTCGGCGTTTGTGGTGAAGGGGACGAAACATACGGTTTACTTTGGGGCGGACTCGGGTTGGTGGGAGGGATTTCGCGAGATTGGAGCGAAGTATGGGCCGTTCGATCTGACGATGCTGGAGATTGGCGCGTTCGATGTGCTTTGGGAGGGGATTCACCTGGGGCCGGATGGGGCGGCGCGGGCGTTCGAGGCCCTGAGTGGACCGGGGCCGGATGGAGTTGGGCTGATGATGCCGATTCACTGGGGACTGTTCGATCTTGCGCTGCATGCGTGGCGGCAACCGATTGAGCGGCTGCTGGAGCTGGCGGGGGAGAAGAAGATTAAGCTGTGGGCTCCGGAGCCGGGGCGGCCTACGGAGGTTGTGGCGGGGGTGGAGGTGCGGTCGGATTGGTGGCGGTGATCTTGTGAGCCGGGGCCTTAGATGGCGCGGACGACCTGGTTGAGAATCTCCGTTGCGCTTTGAAGGGTTGAGCGCTGCTCGCGGCTGAGTGCGGCGATCTGTTTTGTCAGCTTGCTCACGCGGCGATCGCGGCCTTCCGCCAGGAGCTTTCTTCCAGCCAGTGTCGCGTGAAGGAGGGTACTGCGGCGATCGTTGGTGTTTTGTTTTTTGAGGACGAGGCCCTGCTCTTCGAGGGCGTTGACGATCCGCGTCATGGTGGGAGGACGAACCTGCTCGGCGGCGGCGAGGTCGCCCAGGGTGATGGGGCCTGCGAAGACGATGACGGAGAGAGCGGACAGGCGCGGAGCATTGAGGCCGCTGCCTTCGTCCTCTCTGCGGAGTTTTCGCAGCAGGTGGATGGCCGCGGAGTGGAGCTGGTCGGCAATATTTTGCGAGTTGGCAGGGATCTGGTTTGGCATGGGATGACTCGCTTATGGTATATCGTTAGCTGGGCTAACAATATGGGGGGCGTGATGAATGAAGCGAAAGACAGCGTTCAGTTGAATGATATTGGCCAGATTGCTTTGACGGTGCGGGATCTGGCGCGGGCGAAGAGCTTTTATCAGGACACGTTGGGGATGAAGTTTCTTTTTGATGCGGGGACGATGGCGTTCTTTCAGTGCGGAGCGGTCCGGCTGATGATCGGGCTGGGGGAGGATGCTTTGCCGATTGGCGGGATGATTTTGTACTTCAAGGTTTCGGACATTCAGCGTGTGCACAGCGTGCTAACGGAGAAGGGTGTGGGTTTTTTGCAGCCGCCGCATCTGGTTGCGAGGATGCCGGACCATGAGCTTTGGATGGCGTTTTTGAAGGACTCTGAGGGTAATACTCTTGGGTTGATGAGCGAGGCGCGGTGAGTATTGGGAACGTTGAGGAATTGGAAGAACAGAAAAGTGCAAGAACAAAAGCAAATGCGGGGGTTCTTCGCTGCGCTCAGAATGACAAGCATTTGAGACTAGTCAGATGGCCATAGACAGAGATCATAGTCAGAGACCATATACAGGGACCATCGTCGAAGGCTTCTTTGAAGCCAGGAATTAAGGAACGACTGATCCTGGCGTATGATTTTCGTGAAGTTTAAAAGCTCAAAGGAGAGAATGATGCGGATTGGGATGTTGACGGGCGGGGGAGACTGCCCTGGGTTGAATGCGGTGATTCGGGCCGCGGTACGCAAGGGGATTCTTCACTATGGGGACGAGTTTGTCGGGTTTATGGAGGGATGGCGCGGCGTTCTGGACGATGCGACGATGCCGCTGACGATGGAGACGACGTCGGGGATTCTGCAGAAGGGCGGTACGATTCTGCGGTCTTCGCGGACCAATGTGAAGAAGATTCCGGGTGGGTTTGAGAAGTGCGTGGAGGTACTCCAGAAGAACAAGATCGATGCGCTAATTGCGCTGGGCGGGGATGATACGCAGTCTATCTCGCTGGCGTTGAGCGAGAAGGGCGTGAAGTGCGTTGGGGTTCCGAAGACGATCGATAACGATTTGAGCGGGACGGATGTTTGTTTTGGTTTCGATACGGCGGTGAGTATCGCGACTGAGGCTGTCGACCGGTTGCACTCGACGGCGGAGGCGCATAACCGCGTGCTGGTGTGCGAGGTGATGGGGCGCGATGCGGGATGGATTGCGATAACTTCGGGAATTGCCGGCGGCGCTGACGTGATTCTGGTGCCGGAGGTTCCGATCGATATCGATGAGGTTTGCCGGCTGTTGAAGTATCGGCATGACCATGGGAAGAAGTTCGGGATCGTGGTGGTGGCTGAGGGAGCGAAGTTTCCTGAAGGCCCGCAGGCGACGCATGGCACGAGCGTGGACTCGTTTGGACATGCTCGGCTGAGCGGGATTGGGCAGGCGCTGGCTGAAGAGATTGAGAAGCGGACGAAGTATGAGACCCGGAGCGTGAACCTGGGGCATACGCAGCGGGGCGGAACGCCTTCGGCGTATGACCGGATGCTGGCTACACGGTATGGCGTGGCGGCGATCGACCTGGTGCATGCAGGGAAATTTGGCCGGCTGGTGGTGTTGAAGGGAACCCAAATTACCGATATTCCGATTGCGGATGCGATTGCGAAGACGCGGACGGTCGGTAAAGACCTGCTGGATGTGATGACCGGGTTACAGCCGCCGAAGTGAGTTGGATGGTTGCGGTTTTTGAATGGAAGAGTCCCCGGCTTTTTGGCGGGGATTTTTCTTTTGAGAAGTATCGAAATGACTGAAGGCTTAACCCGGATTTCACGGACCAAGAACAGGCAACCGAGGGAACAATAGCGATGCGGGAGTTGTGCTCCCGGTTATTCCTCACTCTTTCCCTGACTAGAGATAGCGCGAGGCTGGATAGTACTTTCGTATCAGTTAGTTAGTGGTTAATAGCTGAGATTTTTGTTGTACCTGAAAGCAAAAGGGGATACAAAGAGGGTGCCGGTTTTGTTTTGATCGGCATGCTCTGACGTGGATGAACGGAGAACTGGGATGGCGGTAGCGGTGAAGGCTGTGCGCGAGGTGATGGATATCCGGCAGGCGTCGGATTATCTGGGCATTAGCGGCGATACTTTGTACCGGTATGCGTCTGAAGGGTTCATTCCGGCGTTCAAGCTGGGGAATCGGTGGCGGTTCAGAAAGACGCTGCTGGATGCGTGGATGGATGAGAAGTCGGGTGTGAAGCGGCCCACTCCGATTGCGGTGATGCCGAAGCAGAAGAAGCCGGTGGCGCGGGCCCGGTAGATTGTCTTCGATTCAGCGGCTCATCTCGCATATCGATGTTTATGTGGTGCTGTTTGGCGCGATTGCGGTTGCGGCCTTCTGGTTTGCGATCCAACTTTGCTGGTCCGTGGCGGGGAAGCAGTGGTACAGCGCGGCGTGGCGCCTGATCGCGGCGCTGGGATTGTTTGCACTGGGATTCGTGATGATCTTTTTTACGGCGTTTGGGGTTTGAAAAAAGCAGTTGTCCGTTGCAGGTTGTCAGTTGTCAGAAACGACCGGAAAGTGACAACTAACGACGTTCATGCCGGTTGGAGGGTGATGAGGGTGATCTCGGGGGGGCAGTTGAGGCGGAAAGGAAGGCCTACGGTGCCGATGCCGCGGTTGACGTAGAGCTGCATCCGGTTGAAGCGATAGTGGCCTTCGGGATATTTCTCGCCCATAGGAGGCAGGACGAGCGGGCCGAGGAAGGGAAGCCTGATCTGGCCGCCGTGCGAATGGCCGGAGAGCATGAGGTCGACGAGCGGGCCGCGAGGATGTGAAATGACGGTGTCGGCGTAGTCGGGTTCGTGTGCCATGAGAATGACGGGAGCCTCGGGTTTGGCGGGGATGGTGAGATCGAGGTCCGGGTGGCTGCCGCTGGGGTCGTCGACGCCGCAGAGCCAGAGACGGGCGCCGTTGCGGTCGATGGGCAGGTACTGGTTGACGAGAACGGGGATACCGTGGGCGTTGAGGGCGGCGATGATGGCGGGGGCGTCGTAAACGTCATGATTGCCGAGGCAGGCATAGCGTAGGGGGACGCTGAGGGTGGCGAGGATCTCGGCGCAGCGATGAATTGCGTGGCGGCCGACGATGAAGGTGAGAGAGCCGTGTGTGACGAAGTCGCCGGTGACAAGGACGAGGTCAGGTGCGAGGGCGTTGACTTCGTGAACGATGCGCTCCAGGAAGAATGGCTCAGTGTATTCGTCGAGATGGATGTCGCTGAGCTGGACGATGCGATAGCCGTGGAAAGGGTCGGGTAGATTAGCGATGGCAATAGGGCGTGAGACGATGTCGATCTCGTGGCGGGCGACTTCGCCGGAGTAGAGGGCGAAACCAGCGGCGGTGGTGCCTGCTCCCAGGATGAAGTTTCTACGGGTGAAACGTGATACCTGAGGAGGGTTGAAGCGAGACATACTCTCTATGATACCGGGTGTGACTGGGCGGGACCTGAGACGGATCGGTACTGTTGGGTAGAATCAAAGAGATGAGTTTGAGCCTGAGGAAGAGACGAGCCGCGGCTGTGGCGAAGAGCGCGGGTGTGGATGGGTTGCTGATCACGCATCTACCGGATGTCCGTTATCTGTGTGGGTTTACAGGGTCGAGCGCGGCGCTGGTGCTGGCGAGTGGCCGGGCTGTGTTGTTTACGGATGGGCGGTACACGGCGCAGGCGAAGGCCGAGGCTTTGGGGACACGAGTGGTGATTGCGGCGAAGCCTGCGGTGACGGTGGCTTGTGAGTGGATGGAGGGGGCGAAGGTTAGACGGTGTGGGTTCGATGCTACGCATACGACAGTAGCGGCGCTGGAGTCGATGCGGAAGGCGGTTTCGGTCCGGATGCGGCGGGGGATGTTTGTGCCAGTGGCTCCGTTGGTTGCCAGGATGCGCGAGGTGAAGGACGAAGATGAGATTGCAAAGATCCGGGCAGCGGCGCGGCTGGGGTGCGAACTGTTTGAGGGGATGTTGAGTTATCTGGAGCCGGGGCTGACGGAGGCCGAGGTGGCCGCGACGCTGGAGTATGCTGCGAGGCTGGGTGGCGCGGAGGGGATGAGCTTCGAGACGATCGTGGCGAGCGGCGCGAGGTCTGCGCTGCCGCATGGAAGGGCCAGCAACGCGAAGCTGCCTGGGCGTGGGTTCGTGACGCTGGACTTCGGTGTTATTCTCGACGGATATTTGAGCGATATGACACGCACCGTGCACATGGGCAAGGCGCTGCCGGGTGAGCGGGACGTGTATGATTCTGTGCTGGAAGCGCAAGAGGCTGCGGTTGCTGCCGTGGCACCGGGAGTGACTGCAGGAGAGGTGGACGAGGCGGCACGAAGCGTGTTGCGGAGGGTAAAGCTGGATCAGTACTTCAGCCACTCGACGGGGCACGGAGTTGGGCTGGAGATTCACGAAGGACCGAGGCTTGCGGCGAAACAGAAGCAGGTTTTAGAGCAGGGAATGGTGATCACGATCGAACCGGGGGTATATATGCCGGGACGGTTTGGGTTGCGTATTGAGGATATGGTTCTGGTCACGGCCAAGGGCGGAGAGGTTTTGACGCCGAGCGTAAAGGCCTGGATCGAGTTGTAGTCGGAAGGGCTCGGCGATCGAGCTCAGGAATTAAACAACAGGTGTATTGAGCACCGGGAAGAGACATGATGGACCGAAATAAGTTGGAAGAGCTTCGTGAACTGGTCGATTTTTTGAAGGCGAACGGTATCGCCGAATTCGACATGGAGCAGGATGACCTGAAGGTGCGGATCAAGTTCGCAGGGGAGCCTGCGGCGGCTGGCGGGTTCGATATGGGCCAGTTGAGCAGGCTGATGGCTGCGGCGCCCGCGGCTGCTCCCGCAGGGCATGCGGCAACTTCTGCCAGTGTGAGTGCTGCGGCGGAGCTTGCGGCTGAGATGGAAGAGAAGCTGCACGAGGTGAAATCGCCGATTGTAGGGACGTTCTATGAGTCGCCATCGCCGGGCGCGCCTGCGTTTGTGAAAGTGGGCGATCAGGTTGAGGTGGGGCAGGTGTTATGCATCGTCGAGGCGATGAAGCTGATGAATGAGATCGAGGCCGATGTTGCCGGTGAAGTGGTGAGGCGGATCGCTTCGAGTGGGCAGCCGGTGGAGTATGGGCAATCGCTGTTTGCGATCCGGCCCCGGTAGGTCTTTTAGCTTGGCGATTCATTAGCGAAGGTTCGATGGAAGGCATCTGGGTTTATGTTTCGTAAGGTTTTGATTGCAAATCGTGGGGAGATTGCATTGCGTGTGATCAGCGCATGCAAGGAGATGGGCATCCGCACGGTGGCGGTGTATAGCGAGGCGGACAGGAACTCGCTGCATGTGCGGTTTGCGGATGAGGCTATTTGCATTGGGCCTCCGCGATCGGCGGATAGCTATCTGAATGTGCCCGCTGTGATTTCGGCGGCGGAGATTGCGGATGTGGACGCGATCCATCCGGGATATGGGTTGCTGAGCGAGAATGCGAACTTCGCCGAGGTATGCCGGGCGTCAAATATCAAGTTCATCGGGCCTCCGCCAGAGGTGACGCGGATGATGGGCGAGAAGTCCACGGCGCGGCAGACGATGAAGAAGGCGAAGGTGCCGATTCTTCCGGGATCAGATGGGGTGATCGCGGATGAGAAAGAGGCTCTGCAGTGGGCGAAGGAGGTTGGGTATCCCGTGATTCTGAAGGCAGTGGCCGGCGGTGGCGGGCGCGGGATGCGGATCTGCAGGAATGCCGAGGAGTTGCCTACGATGTTTCAGCAGGCTTCGACGGAGGCGGCGAATGCCTTTGGCAATGGCGATATGTACATGGAGAAGTTCATCGAGCGGCCACGGCATATCGAGTTTCAGGTGCTGGCCGATGAGCACGGCAATGTGATGAGTTTGGGAGAGCGGGAGTGCTCGATTCAGCGGCGGCATCAGAAGCTGATCGAAGAGGCCCCGAGTTTGATGGTGACTCCGAAGCTGCGCGAGGAGCTGGGTAAGACGATCAAGAAGGCTCTCGAAAATATTGGGTACTGGAATGCCGGGACGATTGAGTTTTTGATGGATGAGGATGGGAAGATTTACTTCATCGAGATGAATACGCGGATTCAGGTGGAGCATTGTGTAACCGAGATGGTTACAGGAATTGACCTGGTGAAGGCGCAGTTGCGAATTGCGGCTGGGGAGAAGCTTTCGTCGATTATTACGAAGCCGGTGGAGATTCGTGGGCATGCGATCGAGTGCCGGATCAATGCGGAGCATCCTGAGAAGTTCACGCCGAGCGCGGGAAAGATTACGGCGTTCAATCTGCCGGGTGGGAACGGGGTTCGCGTCGATACGGCACAGTATGCCGAAGGCGTGGTGCCCCCGTACTATGATTCGCTGATTGCGAAGCTGATCTGCCATGGGGCCGACCGCGTGGAGGCGATGGATAAGATGCAGCGGGCGCTAAGCCAGTTTGTGGTGCAGGGAATTCATACGACGATTCCGTTGCACCAGAAGATATTCGCGGATGCGGAGTTTCGCGCGGGGCAGTTCGATACGAAGTTCATGGAGCGATTCTTCGATCGGCAGAAGGAAAGCTAGGTGGCGTTGAGCGAGCGAGCGAATGTGCAATTTCCGCGGTTGTATCCGATCGTTGACCAGGGATTGCTCGATCGACGTGGGGTTGTAGCGGGAAGGGTGGCCGAGGAGTTGAAGGCGGCTGGGATGACGCTGCTGCAGTATCGCAATAAAGTTGGGGAACCTGACTCGATCTTACGGCATGCAGCAGTGATCTCGGAGGTATTTGCCGGGGGTAGTTGCCGGCTGATAATGAACGATCATGCGGATCTGGTGAAATCGGCGGGTTTTGGTGGGGTGCATGTCGGGCAGGGGGACATTTCGCCAGAGGATGCGCGGAAAGTTGTGGGCGCAACGCGATGGGTTGGAGTCTCCACGCATAACGATGAACAGGTTCGGATTGCGGATGAGACGAGCGCGGATTACATCGCCGTGGGACCCGTGTTTGTTACGGGAACGAAGCTGGATGCTGAGCAAGTTATTGGGCTGGAAGGGGTGCGAAGGGCGCGGGCGCTGACGGGAAAGCCGATTGTGGCGATTGGTGGAATAACGCTGGCGAATGCGAGGAGCGTGATCGATGCTGGGGCCGATTCGGTGGCGGTTATCAGTGGTCTGTTTGTGGAGGGGGAGACGGTTGAGAAGGTCGCGGGAGACTTTCTTGAAGTTTTACGGTAGAACTGACGGAACGTGAATTTTGTGAAAAGTATAACGGTAGATTCCTCCGCGCCGCTGCGGGAGGACAATAAAAAAGACATGCTGGACAACGCTGGGTCAGCGTCGACCGCTCCGCAGTTTGTGCAAGGGATGGGGCTGTTTTCGGCTACGGCGATTGTGATGGGGTCGATGATCGGGTCGGGCATCTTCATTGTGTCGGCGGAGATGTCGCGTGGATTGGGGTCGCCGGCGCTGCTGATTGCGGCATGGCTGGTGACGGCGTTGATGACCATTATCGGCGCGCTGAGCTATGGGGAGTTGGCTGCGATGATGCCGAAGGCTGGCGGGCAGTATGTTTATCTGCGCGAGGCACTGGGGCCGCTTTGGGGATTTCTGTATGGGTGGACGCTTTTTCTGGTGATTCAGACGGGGACGATTGCCGCGGTAGGCGTTGCGTTCGGGAAGTTTCTTGGGGTGTTCTTTCCAGGCATCAGCGGTTCGAACTGGATCTGGCATATCGGGCATGTTCCGCCGTGGCATGTGGGGCCGATGGTGCTGGGCAATATGGACATTGGGTTGAACACGGCGAACCTGTCGGCGATTGTTGTGATAACGCTCCTTACGCTGTTGAATACGATGGGCGTGAAGATGGGCGCGGCGGTGCAGAATGTTTTTACGTCTGCGAAGGTGCTGGCGCTGGCGGCTGTCGTGCTGGTTGGGCTGGTGGCTAAGAATTCGATTGCGATTGCGGCGAATTTTGGTTCGGGTTGGCATAATTTTTGGGCGGCGGCGGGGTGGAGCACCGTGCATGCGGTGCAGGTTGGGGTGGGTGGGCCGACGGCTTACGTTGGGCTGCTGACTATGGTGGCGGTTGTGCAGGTTGGGTCGCTGTTCAGCTCCGACTCGTGGAATAACGTTACGTTTACGGCTGGGGAGATTCGCGATCCGAAGCGGAATATTCCGTTGTCGCTGGTGATTGGGACCGGCGTCGTGCTGCTGCTGTATGTGCTTTGCAACTTTGTCTATTTGAGCGTGCTCCCGATGGCGGGCGATGCGGCGGCGACGACGGTTGTGGGGCGCGGGATTCAGTTTGCGTCGGAGGATCGTGTTGCGACGGCGGTGATGGATCAGGCTTTTGCAGGTTCCGGCGCGAAGTTGATGGCGGCTGTGATTTTGATTTCTACGTTTGGGTGCGTGAATGGGCTGCTGATGGCGGGGGCGCGGGTTTATTACGCGATGAGCCAGGATGGATTGTTCTTCAAGTCTGTCGGACGGCTGAGCGAGCGGACGAAGACGCCGGTGAACTCTCTTTGGGTGCAGTGGGTCTGGACTTGCCTGTTGTGCCTGTCGGGGAGCTATGGGCAGCTGCTGGACTATGTGATCTTCGCGGTGCTGGTCTTTTACATACTGACGATTACGGGGTTGTTTGTGCTGCGGCGGACGCGTCCGGATGCATTGCGGCCTTATAAGGCGCTTGGGTATCCTGTGTTGCCGGGGTTATATATCGTGATGGCGGGGTGGATTTCTGTTGTACTCTTGCGGTACAAACCTCAGTACACATGGCCGGGCCTGATGATCGTTCTTCTGGGTATTCCTGTGTACCTGGTCTGGACCCGGATGGCCGTTCGAACGCAGCAAGAGTAGGGAATAGTTTTAAGAAAGTTGAGAAATGTATTCATGGCGAAGTTGCTGGCAGTCAAACCTCTCTCTCGTCTGCTGAAAGAGGCAGAGAACGAGGGCGAGAGCGGACTCAAACGGACTCTGGGCCCACTGAACCTGATCACGCTGGGAATCGGAGCGATCATCGGGGCTGGAATTTTTGTTTTGACCGGCGAGGCGGCTGCGAAACATGCCGGGCCGGCGGTGGTTTTGAGCTTTATTGTGGCCGGTATCACCTGCGCGTTTGCCGGGCTCTGCTATGCGGAGTTCGCTTCGCTGATTCCGATTGCGGGTTCGGCGTACACGTATGGGTATGCGACGCTGGGTGAGTTTGTGGCGTGGATCATCGGGTGGGACCTGGTGCTGGAGTACGCGTTTGGCGCTGCAACGGTTGCTTCTGGCTGGAGCGGATACCTTGTTGGCCTGCTGGCGGATATTGGCATAACGATTCCACCGCAAATAACTACGACGCCGGGTACTGTACTGTACCTTTTTCACGATCGATGGCAGGCGCTGGCAGCGCTTCCGGCGGGGGTTGATGCTTCGACGCTGCCGCATGTAACCGGTGTGTTCAATCTGATTGCGTTTCTTGCGATCACGGTGGTGACGACGGTGTTGATTATCGGGATTCAGGAGTCGGCGAACCTGAATACTGCGATTGTGATTGTGAAGCTGGGCGTTGTGGGAGTTTTTCTTGTGCTGGGAATCGGGTACATCCTGAAGCATCCGGCCCAGGCCCATGCGAACTGGACTCCGTTTATCCCGCCGTCGGAGGGTGATGGGAAGTTCGGATTGGGGGGAATTACGGCCGGCGCCGCGTCGATCTTCTTTGCGTATATCGGGTTCGATGCGGTGTCGACGGCGGCGCAGGAGGCGAAGAATCCGAAGCGGGATATGCCGATCGGGATTCTGGGGTCGCTGGTGGTTTGCACCATTTTGTACATTCTGGTGTCGGGCACGCTGACTGGTCTGGTGAACTACCGGGCGTTGGATGTGAGCGCTCCTGTGGCGGTCGGCATCGATGCGACGGGCGTGCGCTGGGGCTCGATCCTGGTGAAGATCGGGGCGGTGTTCGGGCTGGGCACGGTGATGCTGGTGATGCTGCTGGGCCAGTCGCGAGTGTTCTACTCGATGTCGCGCGATGGGCTGCTGTGGAAGTGGGCGGGCAAGATTCATCCGAAGTTCCGGACGCCGTGGATCTCGAATCTGGTGGTGGGGGCGATTGTGGCGTTCATGCCGGCGTTGTTGCCGATCGGCAAGCTGAGCGAACTGGTGAACATGGGCACGCTGCTGGCGTTTGCGATTGTATGTGCTGGAGTTTGGATTCTGCGGCGGCGCAATCCGGATCTGCATCGGCCCTTTAAGACGCCTCTGGTGCCGCTGATTCCGATCCTTGGCATCGTGAGCGCGCTGTACCTGATCTGGACGCTGCCGACGATAACGAAGATCGTGGTGGTGGGTTGGCTGATTGTTGGGTTGCTGATCTACTTCACTTACAGCGTGAAGCATAGTAAGGTGCAGCAGGCGATTGGAGAGGAAACGGCTGGCCCCCCCCCCATTGCCCGGACGTAAATTCCCTGCATTCATTAGTTTACCGCGCGTGTTGGTCTGTAAAAATGTCATAACAAAGGGGTTATGGCT
Organism: Edaphobacter sp.; assembly: GCA_050012935.1. Classification (GTDB taxonomy): domain Bacteria; phylum Acidobacteriota; class Terriglobia; order Terriglobales; family Acidobacteriaceae; genus Edaphobacter. Next base: position 28,205 of record JBEKGF010000053.1, read on the forward strand.
AAATATGTGCGAATAAAAGAGTTAAGCCCCGGGGGGTGTCTTAAATCCCCACGGGGCTTGCTTGTTTTCGATCTATATATCCAGTATAGCGGTTGGAGCGGAACTAAAACGCCAACTCTATCTTATTGCTTTTCATTGGTTTGGGTGGTTTTGGGGCTTGACATGCGATTTCTGGGCTGAATTTGAAGAAAATAATTGTGGACGACTACAAGGGTAATAAAATCAGCTGCTTAGACTCTCTGGCTCTCCAAGTGGATTCGGAGACGGTGGGGAAACTTCGAAGAGCCAGGTTTTATTCGAGGCGCAGACTCGTCTCCAGGTCAGGATCATGCCAAAGGTGAGGATAAAGAGTCATGTCCCGTTCCTATGTCGTGCTCTGCTTGACTCTTACCATTATCGAATGCTACACAGGTACGTACTCTTTTTTCTTACGACTCGAATTGACGGTCAATCTCTTCAAAATATGATCGGCTCATTCTTTGGAGAAAACATGCAGCCAGTATCTGGGTGTACGCGCGTACGATCAGCTCTGCGAAGCAGCCTTATTGCTTTTGTCGCTGCATTGCTCGGAACGTCTTCGCTTTGGGCGCATCCTAAAATAGGTTCGCCGGCTCCTCCTTTGAATTCCATGAGTCTGTTACAAGTACCTCCGGGAGCCCGAGTTGACTGGGTAAGCCTGAAGGGTAAGGTGGTCGTGCTGGAGTTCTGGGCAACGTGGTGCTCTCCGTGCGTGGCGAGCCTTCCACATCTCAACCAGCTTGTGGAGTCGCTTGATCCGGCGAAATTCCAGTTCATATCCATCGACGATGAAGACCTGAAAGCCGTACAGACATTTTTGACCAAGAAGAAGATGGCTGGCTGGGTTGGCGTGGATGCATCAGGCAAGGTGTTTGCCCGGTATGGGGTCAATTCGAGGCCGACAACCATCATCGTCGATGGAAACGGGAAGATTGTTGCGGTCACAGAGATTGATTTGGTGAGTGCCGCCGATCTGCAGGCAGTGGCAGAAAGAAAAAACGTAGCCTTTAGGCCGATGTCGGAGATCGCCGAGGTGAACGTTCCATCCAGTCCGAATGCCGAGCACCCTTTGTTTGCCGTGTCCGTCAGCAAGGCTTTGCCCGATGCAAAGACGATCCTGGCCAAACATCCGCCAACCGGATGGGACTTGCTTGGAGAGGACGCCGATGGCCTTATGACGGACGTCTTCAACGTATTTGGGAATCGCTACGTTCTGAAGGACCCGCTGCCGGCCGGGCGCTACGATGTCCGCGTGAATTCTGTTGACGTGCCCCAAACTGTGATCGATTCGGTTGTCCAGCAAGCCGTCCTCGCCGCTTTGCATTTGCAGATTGAGTCAAGGACTGTAACCAAACCTGCGTATATTCTGCGGGCCACCGATGCGAGCAAGAAACTGCTCAGTCCATCGGCTTCGACACATGCGGTGAAGCGAGGCTACTGGCACGGCACCTTTATTCTGATGAACGGGACGATGGATGATCTTGCCTATCTGTTGGCAACCGGGTTGGAGACTCCTGTGATCAATGAAACCGGTATAGATGGCACCTACGACGCACGATTCAAAGTTGCCGGAGGAGATGTTGACAGTCTTAACACAGTTCTCAAAGCAACTTTGGGGTTGGAACTCGCGCCTGGAGATCAGGAATTGCCGATTACCGTATTCGAAGTGAGCAAGGAAGAGGGGAGCAAGCCGTCCCCCATAACGCGGACACAGGAGATCAAGCATTAAAGTGCGCGTATCATCGTCAACCGCACGGTCTGGTTCAGTTGGAGAGCACAAGCCAATCCCTCATCGAATTCGACTTGAGACTGTGAGTCGCTTCGGTCGAGATGATTCTTTGATTGGTTTCGAGGAAACGGTCGAGAGTAACAGATTCCTTCCCGTCGACTTCGCTCAGGATGCGGAATGACAACCAAAGGCACAGTGACTACGGGTGCGTGTCTTTTGGCGTGGCAAGGGCTTGTTGCGGGAGGATGGGCAGGGTCACCGAGTTCGTGGGGGTGGGGTCATCGCGGAGCTTGAGGAAGAAACCGGTCTTTG
>JBEKGF010000054.1:0-29918 GCA_050012935.1 Edaphobacter sp.
GTCGCCCCCCGCGCGGGGGCGTGGATTGAAACAATAACGTCCTGTTGCAGATGCTATCCACTCGCTCGTCGCCCCCCGCGCGGGGGCGTGGATTGAAACCTATGATTGCCACGGTGGATCATGCATTCTTGATGCGTCGCCCCCCGCGCGGGGGCGTGGATTGAAACTGATTGAGACATCTCGCGAACTTGCGCTTCGCCGTCGCCCCCCGCGCGGGGGCGTGGATTGAAACGCCTTTAGCGTAGCGATCCACGAACCCGGAATAATTGTCGCCCCCCGCGCGGGGGCGTGGATTGAAACTGCACGGAGGATGGGTTGTCGAGAACGATGATTTGTCGCCCCCCGCGCGGGGGCGTGGATTGAAACTCCATCGCGCCGAGTTGTACCACGCTGCACTCTGTCGCCCCCCGCGCGGGGGCGTGGATTGAAACCGCATGGTGAACGGCCAGCTTCAATTCCTCTCTGGTGTCGCCCCCCGCGCGGGGGCGTGGATTGAAACCCATAACCGCAGTACAACGTAGCTGGAGCATCTAGGTCGCCCCCCGCGCGGGGGCGTGGATTGAAACATTAGTAAGCTGTTCGGTGGCAGTGGAAGAGCTCCCGTCGCCCCCCGCGCGGGGGCGTGGATTGAAACGGCGCACACGCGTCGCAGTAACCACGAGCAACCAAGTCGCCCCCCGCGCGGGGGCGTGGATTGAAACAACAACGTCCTGCTGCAAATGCTCTCCACTCGATGTCGCCCCCCGCGCGGGGGCGTGGATTGAAACGAAGCATTAGACGATGTCTGCGCAAAGACGCAGTGCGTCGCCCCCCGCGCGGGGGCGTGGATTGAAACGCGAGTTAGGCGACCGCAATCTACCGCAGTGTCTTGTCGCCCCCCGCGCGGGGGCGTGGATTGAAACGTGTTAGAGAATGGATCGTTTGCGAGCTACAACGTCGCCCCCCGCGCGGGGGCGTGGATTGAAACCGTGGAGATCCTCGTCTAACGCATCTACGGTTCCCCGTCGCCCCCCGCGCGGGGGCGTGGATTGAAACCCGCGTAACGGATACAAACGCCGTAGCGCTTGACTGTCGCCCCCCGCGCGGGGGCGTGGATTGAAACGCGAGTACCGGCTGTAATCCCTTTACGGCGGGCGGTCGCCCCCCGCGCGGGGGCGTGGATTGAAACTGCATGGCTGGGTTATTTAACCCTTCCCCCCGGCCGCGTCGCCCCCCGCGCGGGGGCGTGGATTGAAACGCCGTGTTTGTGCAGGGAATATTGTCACTGCCGCGTCGCCCCCCGCGCGGGGGCGTGGATTGAAACATCCACTCGCCGAAGCTCATGTCACAGTCGGCGTCAGTCGCCCCCCGCGCGGGGGCGTGGATTGAAACATTTATCCAATCAAATTTCACGACCAATACACGACCATCGTAGGGGCGAAATCGGCTCAAGCCGTCCTAAATCGTCCCAAAGCGATTAGGCAATAAATCCAGTACCGTGAATCATAGCCGCTGATTCCAAACCACTTGGCTGTATTGTCCAGAGGCCCTGAAAAGGCTGGCTTCGGCGGTTCCGTCATTCGCCATAGCCTCGCAGGCCGGATTGTTCCGCCCAAGTTACGCAGCCGGTTGGAGAACCAGCCCCGTGATTGGGATGAAGAGAGGTGTGTAATGGTGGTGGTGGCCAGAGACGGCTTTGTTCAGTGATGCACACCTCTTTTCGGATTCCCGCATCTGGAATCGTGTAAATCCACGGTTGGAGACTGCGGAGCGGCTGCCAAACATTGTCATGCGGGGCGATCTGAGTTCCGTCGGTCGTGAGGCTGAACTGCGGATTCGGGCGAAGATACGCCGTGATCTCCTCCGCCTTCAGTTCATCTACACCATTCGCATCTGCCTTCAGTATTGGGTTGGCCGCCTCAAACTTGGTCTTGATCTGCTCCCAGGTATATCCGCTTTGTGCGGTCATTTCGCCAACGAACAGAGTGACAAGCAGAATGGCAAGGCACGGTAGGCCGTCGTCAGAAGAGAGTCTTTCGATGCCACTATTCAATATCTTTTGAAGAGCAGGCTATCTTTTGGCTAGTCTCGGCCCAGTCATCACCTACAAAACCCAAATTCCTCGGTCTGCAGTATTTCAACCCGCACAGCATTAACGCTGGATGTTAATAAGCTTAAGAAGCTGTCGTATTTGCATAAATTGCCTGATGACGCATTTCTCAAGATTCCCGAGGATAGGACATTCATACGGAAACGGGGTGGCTATAAGCTGCCGTTAGAGGTTAGCAAGCCGCCGCATGTCTTGGTGGGAGCTTCGCGAACGTTTTTTGTGTTCAGTAACGACTTCGTTGCACTCCCGCCGCGGCAGATTGGTATTAGCCATAAGAAGAGCGAAGCACTTGCACTTTATTTGAATTCGGATTTCGCCGTTTATCACCAATTCCTGACTTCGCCGGAGATTAAGCGGCCGGTGGCGACGTTAAAGGCGCTCCTTCGTCTTCCCGTACCTTTTTCTGATCGTGATCGCGGTTCTCTTAGTGACTGGGTCGCTTTATATAACACGATAGATGCTTCTGGCGGAGGTACGAATCTCTTTGGAGAAAGTGACATTGCCTCGGTCTCTTTGAGGCCTTTCCTGAACGAAATCAACAAACTTGCATTTGAGTCTCTTAAACTGGACGCGCGACTTCAGGCATCTGTCCAGGATCTTGTTCATACGAAGAAATATCTAGTGGATGGGCAAGTTGGAGAGGCTGCCGTTCGACGCCCAGACGATAGTGACATCGATACTTATATGTCAGCCCTTCAGGGGGAATTGGATAGTTTCTTGGGCGAAGATGTTCCGGCTCGGCATCGTATTACAGCTATTCGGTCCGACGATGCCGGAATGGTAGAACTCGAGTTGGCCCAAAATACTTCCGAAGCGCAGACGAAGACGGTCTTCACGACGAACGAAAGTGGCTCAGGAGTGCTTTCCTCCATCCTGCATGGATTCCGTGAGAAGAGATCGCAATGGGTCTATTTTGATCGAAATGTGCGTCTATATCGCGGCTCAAATACATACTTGCTCAAGCCAATGCAACGTTTGCATTGGACGAGTTCGCAAGCCTTTGCCGATGCGCAAATAGTAATCGCTGAGATCTTCTGTCAGGGGCATTCAAGTGTGGAGCTGACGAATAGGTGATGGCAATTTCGGTTCCTGCAGCGGGCAATTCCGGTAGCGGCAATGTTGAAACGCCAGCAAATGCGTTCCGATTAGCCTTCATTGCAAAATGCCATCGCCTGCTTGCTCTTGGGTATAACAGCTTAGATAGCAAGACGCTGAATTCCGCGGAGGAGACAGTAATCACTGGGCTATTGGTTCAGGCAATCAATGGCCTGATTGAGGATGAAAATGCACCATCCTGGATGGAGCCATTCATTGCTAATGATGATCCCCCTCAAAACACTCCGGGGCGACTAGGTAAGCGACGCAGGCGAATCGATATTGAGATGGTACAGATGCAGAAGGGCGCCCGCCCTCGATTTCTTTTTGAAGCCAAAAGACTAGGAAGGCGCGCGGCACTGAAGGCGTATCTCGGCCAAGATGGTCTGAATTTATATGCGCGCGGCGAATATGCACGGGAACAAGTACATGCCGGGATGCTGGGCTACATACAAACGGGAGATCCTGCATCGTGGGCCGAGCAAGTTAGGAGTGCCTTAGCCAGCGATCCGAAAAAACATAGCGTTGAAGGTGACGGTGGCCTCATCCCACATTCAGTTGTTACAGAATTGGCTTTTACATACCGTTCCCGCCATACAAGAGCAGCAATTGGGCTCCCCATCACGGTAATCCATACTTTCTTATCATTCTGCTGACCAATTGGAAGCTTTGTTCGCCGTGCCGTAGTTGCGTCAGAAGTTAACAGCACTGCTTGAATCCGTAGATCTCGAAGACTAGAAATGTTCGTCGATGGTCTTTCCGGTCAGGCGGCGCATGCGCCGTTTGGGTTAGCTTCCGCCCAAAACTATTCCCTAAACTGGAAATATGAGCCGTTCCACAATCAGCGCATATCAGCTACATCGCAGGTTTACCTACTTCAGACTCAGCACGCGAGTACATGGACCAGAAGGGTTGGAAGGGAACACCCGGCGCGGGCGCTCGATCCCTGATGCACCACAACGTTGGAAAGGAGCAGGGTGCCGATGGATATTCCGAACGATCCCGAGTCCCTGTTTGTGACTGAACTACTGCGCTCACGGTTAACCCAGGAAAGATCAAAGCCAGCAATGTCCACATCGGCGGCTGTTTCCAATCGCTGCCTGCGCCTTCAATTGAGCGACTTGCGATACCAGGCCGCAAAGAGCGAGCGGCCTGGTAGTTTTTCACGGGATGCGAACCAGAAAATAAAGAACGCCTAGTTCCTTATTGCGCGTTCTGCGCGATCTGGTGCTGCTGCTCAACGCGAGGGCGGCGGATGATCGTAAGGCCCTCAGAGCCAAGCATGAAGGTAGTACCGGTTTCCTCGCGCGTTGTCCGGTAATTTACGAGCTTGACCGTATCAAGTACGACCGGGTTTGTCGGCTGGGAGGTGTCCACCACCTGATAATCGCGCGGACCAGGCTGTCCCTCCATGAGATTCTCGTTCGCTGCAAGAAAAGCCATCTGCCCGAGTGGTTCGGTCCTGCCAGAGAAGCGAAGGTCGTTCACAATCCTGAGAACGGGAGCCTTTGCGTGCTTCAGGTCGAGGACCGCCATACCCTTGTCGTCGTGGAACCGGACGAGCAGGGCCGTGCCTCCCACTGAACCAACAAAGTCGAACGGAGCCGGAGCAGAGACCGTCACTGCATTCACCATTTTCATATGCACGGGATCGGTAACGTCGAACACCACCAGGCGTTGCCCCTCATGTTGCTCGATATAAAGATAGGTCCTCCCGTCCTCGTTGCCCGAATAAAGTTGGAGAGCGATGCCCCGATGCTGTGCAAGTTCCGGCAGATCGGTTGGCTGCTCGATCACAATGTTCTTCGAATGCGATACGATTTTGGCTTCGGCGGTACCGCCCAATAGCGCAACACTCAGGATGATCGCAGCAACAGTTTTGCCTGTGCTAATGATCTGGGTGATCATAGTCTTTCCCTCCGATAGGAACATTGGTTAGAGTTCACGGATCGGAAAGACCTGAAACGCCTCCACGGGGCGCCCGCCTCATCTCCTTCCGATTCGCCGAACAAGAGAGTGTTCGCCTCTCCTTCCTACGCATCGTGATCGTCCACGTATGTCGTGAAGAAAGAGAGATGGAACATGTTTCACCGTGGACATCCTCCTTTGCGGTCGCAGTTTCGTGTCACTGACCAGGCGACTCCTTGAAATTCAAGTTAGGCCCACCAACACTGGAATCTTGGCGAAGCACATGGATGGGGCCCCTGCCATGTATGTTTCGGGTCGACCAAAGCAGAGAGGTGCACGCATCCGACGCACCGTAAAGTACCACGCTGCTTGATGCCGGCAACCACCGCAGCATGTCGAAGAACTGGCTGGGACTCATAGTCAGAACTTCGGGAACGTCGATTAGAATCGGGGCCTTTCCGGGTTCTGTTCGAATGTCAATGAAAAGAACATCGCTGCACCTGCGAAGCAGCGTTTCACATTCCTTCGTCGATATCCATTTCACCTTACGCTGCGGCGCTCGACTTTGATGGATTTGTATCGTCCCGGTATTTGTGAGCGGAAGAGGAGTGACGCAGTCCGACAATCGAACTCCACGCGGCGTCCGCATTACAACATAGGCGAAATAAGTAAGACCGAACAGGGGCATCCCAATGAGAATCCAGAAATAATAATCCATGGCAAACACTCCGTGAACACGCTTCCAGCAGAAGAGGAGAACTGTTACCGAAGACGCTATGGTGAGCAGGCGCCATCCAAAACAGGGCAAATTCTAAAGGAGCAACGGAGGAGGTGAGCGCAGCACGCGCAGCCGGAAGTGGGATTCCTTGTCTGCCGGCACAAATGCAGCGCAACGCTGGATGGAACTTTGAGACGGATAGCTTGTTGCGGACAGGTTCGACTGGCGATACAGTGGAGGCCACGCCATGACCTTTGCACTGCTGGCGCGCAGCTTACCTGGTACAGGACCGATCCACAGCTTTGCTACACCTGTTCGCCCCGGATGACCCGGATGAGAATGGTAGAGAGAAAGTTTGTAAGAAAGGCCCCACAGAAATACCGCGAAGGCCAGTCCGAGCAGGAAAATGCTGATCGGTCGAAACAGTGAATGCCATGCAGGGTGCCTCGCAGTGAATCTGTCATTTCCGATGGACGGCGTCAAAGCGCTCGGGGTAGGATCAGAAACTGATACCGCTGGGTAAATCGAGGATATCGAATGCCCGGTCATTCTGATCCGCCTCCGATGGCGGTGGCATGGTTATCTGGAACCCAATACATACTTCGAGCAGCGACAACGTTGATTTTCTGCTCACGTGACTCAACTTCCAGGAAATGCAACCCTGGGCGGGGGGTTGATGGCTGAAAAACAAAGTTATACCGATTGTGAACGTGATTTTCGATGTCGCCCATCCGGCTTTCAAACTCACGCTCATTGGCGAAGCGAAAGAAGTCTCCACCCGTCATCTGCGCCAGTGTCTGGCTGGCATTCTTCTGCATAGCGCTGCCGGCCAGAGCCAAAGGGTTCAGCGACCACAGGCCGGCAAAAATCTCCGTTTTCCCCGATTTGAACGAAAGGACATACGTGGACGCATTTGTGGAAGCGATCTCTCGAATCAGCGAACCGGCATCGACTCCGACGCTGCCATGGTCATGTTCCCCCGAAATAAGAACAATCACCTTCTGAGTATTCGGTGCAGCTTTGCCGAGTTCAAGGACAGCGAGGTGCATGGCGTCGAATAAGACGGCGCCCGAAGTTCCTCCGGAGATCGAGGACAAAGCTGCGGAGATGGTGTCCTGGTCCGTGGTGAAAGCCTGCAGAAGACGAGGACTGCGGTCGAAGGTAACGATGGCCACCTGATCCTGTCTATTAGTAAGAAGACCATCCAGCAAATCAGGTAATCGCGCGATCTTACTCAGTTGTGACTTCGCGCCATGTCCGGTCTGGATGACAAGGATGAGAGAGAGCGGTCGAGGAGTGAAGTCGCGGTCCAGGCTGATCCGCTGCGGAGTGCCATCATCTCTGATCGTGAAGTCAGCGGCCGAAAGACCATAAGCGATCTCTCCCGATCTCGACTCGACCAGCGCGGGCACCCGCACTGTCATTCCATCGTGAACCGGGGTAGCGGTCTGACCGTATGCTCTGAGCGTCAGAGAAATCGCGATGAGGAACCATGTTCTTCTGAACATCGACTTTTGCTCCATAACCGCCCCACAGTGAGCCTGCCGTCACTGAATAGACGGGTAAATGTACGATAGATTTTGCCTCCCGGCGAGGAAATTAAATTGATGACCCGCAAGAAGAGAACAGCCGAATGTTCCATGACGCCACTGATTTTCGATAAGGTTAACTGTGCAGCCAGCGAGAGTTTGCTCCAGTGTTCGATCTTATGCAACATAGACCGGACTTATCGACGATCATTCCGACAACACGCCCACATACGTCGACGTCGCACTGCCGGTGGTCAACACCGCTATGCACTCCTGGCTGTTCACCGGATTGTTTGTCAGCGCCACAGCAAAGCTCGCCACATCGCAATCCGAGTTCGTCGTTGGATTCGTGCAGTTCGTCGGCCCATACGCCGCAAACCCCGAAGAAGACGATGCACTGGCCGTTAGGCAAAATCCCGTTGGCCCATCGTTGCTTGTCGCCTGATACATACATCCATTCGACGACGAAAAATAAAACTCATTTCCATTCGCATCCAGCACCGTCGTTCCATTGCTGCTGCCGGTAAAGCTCTGAGTACTCAAGCGGCGGAACGATTCGGCGGGGAGGCATTACGAAGACGGGCAACCGAGAGGCCCGGCGCATGCTCATCGAAGCAGCCTGGAGCTATCAGTATCCCGCGCGGATCGCGAAGGAGAAGGCCGAGATCCTCGTCCGACTACCGAAAAAAGTTCGCGACATCGCATGGAAGGCATAGACCAGGCTCTGCACCCGTTATCGCTCCATGGTTGCCAGAGGTAAGAAGCCTACCATCGTGGTCGCCGCGATTGCGCGCGAACTGCCGGCTTCATCTGGGCCATCGGTCAGGAGATACGGCTGCATGCGTGCACATGCTGAGATTCAGATATCAGCGAAGGATATCTATGACTACGTAAGCAACGACTCCGATGAAGATTGCCCCTGACCTGACCCAATTTTTCGTCCGGTTAGGTATCTGACATCATAGTCTGGTTTCTGCTTTCGTTGGCGTGCTTAGCTGCTCGAGGTGCCGGTCAGGCTGGAGCGTAGCGGAGGCCTGATCCGGCACCTCGGTTGTGCGATGTAGCGGCTGGGGGTAGCACCGGGCCTGCCACTGGTTTGCGAACTCATTCGGCGTTCTGTAGCCCAGCGACGAGTGAGGCCGGGTGAGGTTATAAGCTTGTTGCCAAGTCGTGATTTTCCTTCTTGCGTCGAACAGGTTCCAGAACCAGCTGGTGTTCAGACACTCATCACGCAGGCGGCCATGGAAGCTTTCGACATAGGCGTTCTCCGTGGGCTTGCCAGGACGGATGTGCAGCACGTCGATCTTCCTCTCGATGGCCCACGCCAGGAAGTGGCGACTGCATAGTTCCGGCCCGTTATCACAGCGTATCGTCTGTGGCTTGCCGAAGCGGTCGATGGCCCTATCCAGCACGCGTGTGACGCGCCGGCTGGGGAAGCTAGTGTCCACCTCCAGGCCATGACACTGACGGGTGAAGCTGTCGACGACGCTAAACACGCGCAGCCTGCGTCCCGACGCAGTCACATCACTGGCGAAGTCGATGGACCACTGCTGGCCTGGTTCTGTAAGCACTGCTCTCGGTTGCAACGACCGGGTGAGTCGCTTACGACGATTGCGTTTTACTGCCAGGCCCAGATCGCGGTACACACGCTGCACTTTCTTGTGGTTGACTGTAACCTGCTCCCGGCCAGCAGCACATGTAGCCGCCGATAGCCGAACCGAGGATGTTCCCGCGCCAACTCCAGCAGGCGTCCCCGCAACCATCCATCATCACGACGGTTTTCATAGCGACAACTCGACCTTGGCACCCCCATCAGCCCGCAGACGCGGCGCTCGCTGGCACGGAACTCCTCCCGCAAGCGCCTCACCTCTGCCTTTCGTACTACGAGCTCAGGGAGTTTTTTCGGATCACCGACTGCAACATATCCTTGTCCAGACTCAGATCCGCGGCTAGCTTCTTCAGCCGCGCGTTCTCATCGCGCAGATGCTTGACCTCTTCCGCTTCGCTCACATTCATGCCGCCGTACTTTGCCTTCCATGCATAGATCGTGTGCTTCGAAACGCCATACTCTCGCGCTACGTCGTCAGCTGTACGCCCAGCCTCAACCTGCTTTAGCGCAGTGATCATCTGCGCCTCCGTGTGTTTGCTCATGCTCATCGTCCCAGCCTTTCGTCCAAATCGTATTCCCAGCTGGACGAATGGATGGGGTCAGGTCAGTTGGCCGCGTCCGCAGTCGCATATTTACTGTAGCTATCAGTTCCGTGAAAGCTTCTGAAGCAACACGAGATCTCCTTGCGGAAAAAGTCGAGGAGGTTGCGAGGCAGGTGGCGGCGCATTATTTTAGATAGCGCAGTTGATTGCAATGGCAAACAGATCTGGAGAAACTTATGCGGGAGCAGAGGCGGGATCACCGACGCCAGCCTTTTCAGGGCCTCCTACCCATGGAGTGATCGGCCCCTCAAGCCGCAGTTCGTCCTCAACGAGAGAGGATCAATGTCTGCCTGAACCTCGCATCTATCGCGTAAGCCGCTAGTCTCTTAGATCGAAATTGATTGACAGAAGGGTGCCGTCGCCTGGTTGGCTTTGAATTTCTACGGTTCCATGTAAGAGTAAGGCGCGCTCCCTGATTCCAGTTAGACCGAACCCTCCTTTCGTACCAATGCTCTTCTGTTCCGAAGTAAAGCCGGTCCCGTTGTCACGAATAGACAACAAGATTCCGTGGTTTGTTTTTGCAACTCGGACCTCTGCCTCACTCGCACCCGAATGCTTCATGATATTGTTTATCGCTTCCTGAACGATGCGATAGAAGTTGATGCGCAGTTCTTCTGGGAAACTGGCATCGATATCAGCGATGCTTGTAATGAAACGTATGTTCGTCGCGCGGGGAACTGATCGGACCAATGCCTCGATCGCCTTGGTAAGGCCAATGCGATCGAGTTGGAATGGGCGAAGATTATAGGAAATCGTTCTTGTTTCATCGATCGCGAGCGACGCTTCTGCGTTGATCTCTTCAATTGTCTCGCGACGATCCTCTTCGCTTTGTGCACTCGCTCTGGGACGAAGCAAAAATAGGGCATGGTTCTTAATGATGATGAGCCGCTGTCCGAGGCTATCGTGCAACTCGCCGGAGATACGTCGGCGTTCGTTTTCCTGCGAGGCAATCAGCTGCTGAGAAAAAGCCTGCTGAGCAGCCTGGATCTCTTTAAGTTGCCTCACTCGAAAACTCCACAATAAATACATCAAACCCAACGCTATGGCGAAGATGGTGGCCAGGAACCAGCGGGTGAGATAAAAAGGAGGCAGCACTGTAATTGAAGCGGTACTCAGCATGTTGCTCCAGACACCGTCGCTATTTGCTGCCATTACCTGAAAGACATACGTTCCCGGCGGAAGATGGGAGTAATAGGCTGTTCGTCGATACCCTGCCTCCTGCCAGTTGGTATCGAGGCCGTCCATCTTATAGCGAAATACGACCTGCTCGGGCCTTGAAAAGCTCAGGGCGGTGTACTGAATCTCCAGGCTTTCCTGACCGGGTTTGATGATGATGTCTTTCCCCGGAGGCGTAGAAATATGATCCACGTCTTCCGATTCGATAGAGACTCGGGGAGGATGTTTATTGGTCGAGACAAGCTCCGGATCAACGATCGCTACGCCATCCTGAGTTGGAAACCACAATTTCCCATCTTTATCTTTTGCGCCTGCAGGCCATAGACCGCCATTGCATTCTGCGTTCAACATGCCGTCACGGCGACCGTAGGAAACTGTAATTACACTGCGCTGCTTGCCGGCAGCAAAATAATTCAACTGTTGTTTACTGACGCGATAAATTCCTCGATTTGAACTCATCCAGAAGTTTGCCTGGGAATCCTCGAGGATTTGAAATACGCCATTGTCAAAGAGTCCATCTTCCTTGGTGTAACGGGTCCACCGACCGTTAAAGTAGCGGCCCAAACCTCCATCATAGGTTCCAATCCAGAGGACGCCCTCTGAGTCCTCATAGATGGACCGCACGTTGTTACTCGGCAGGCCTTCACCCTCAGTAAAACGTGTCATAACGCCGTTATGGATTCTGGTCAGCCCGCCGTAACCACCAAACCATACATCACCATTTCGGCCCTCGACTATTACGTGCACATCGCCTATTGAGATTCCTTCTGCAGACTCTAACCATGAGTTACCCTGACCTTCGTTTGTTTCGCTGTATTTATAAATTCCTTTCGGGGTACCAAACAGGAGGGAGCCATCGTGCAACTTAAGTATGGCTTGTACAATTGGCAGATCTCCCGGTACATTCTTTGCCTTATGGATCTGGCCTTGCGTTAGCACGGCAAGTCCACCATGAGTGCCGACCCAAAGAGTTCCGGCATTATCCTCAGCGAGTGCGGTGACTAATCCGGGCAGCCCCTCTTTAAGTGTGTATGTCTTGACTGTTCCGTCATGAACTCGGGTCAGCCCAGCGGGCCACGTGCCAATCCACATATCTCCGTGTCGATCTCGGAGTATGGGGTATATATTCGCGCCTGCGAGTCCCTGGGCGATGGAGTAGGTATGAATCAACTGTTCCTCAATTCGAAAGAGACCCTGATCTTCAGATCCAACCCAAGTATTGCCTTCGTTGTCTCCGATAATGATGTTGTAATGAATACTCTTTTCGAATCCTCCAGAAGGGAAAAATAAAGTGCGGTCCAAATGATTATCGATCCTGGCTTTCCACGATCTCCTGGTGCCCTGAAGTGGCGTCTGGACGGGCTCAGAATATAGCTGCCACTTGTCGTCGAAGAGTCTTCCGAAACGACCATCAGATAGATTCAACCAGATGACCCCGTCGCCGCCAGCAGCCACCTTCCTAACGTTCGTCAATGGAATATAGTCTGGCACAACATGAATAGAAAGTTTGCCACGAACAAAACAGTAAAGTTTCTGCCCAAGAACTCCCCAAAAACCCGTGCCGTTCCAATTGAGGCTTCTGTACTGAACCTCGGCGCCGTTCGCGGTTGGCTCGAAACGCCCAGTCCCCTCATTCCATTGAAAGATCTTTTCGTCCCGGAGGATCCATATATGGCCATAGCTATCATTTGTTATGCCGTGGACGGAGCCCGAAGGTGAACCTTCAGCATCTCCGAAGGTATGGAATTCATTCCGGTGATATCGCGTGATTGCACCGCTTTCTGTATAAAGCCAGAGATCCGCACCATCTCCGTGCACCATGGCGGCAAATCGATTTACAGCGATTCCCGGGGTGTTGCTTTTATCGAAGACTTTAAATCGCACCCCGTCGAATCGGGCGATGCCATTTAGTGTCGCTACCCATAAATAGCCATCTGGAGTTTGGATAATGCCGCGGATGATGTTCTCTGGAAGGCCCGAATCGGCCGTCCATTGTGTTGAGCGAAACTGCGCCCGCGACGATGGGACCATAAGAAATATGAACATCGCGACTCGAAGACATGAACTTGCTCGTCCAAGGCGTCCTCGGAACCCGCTTGGCGTGTAATCACTCGGAGGGGCCGGAGTTCGGTTGATGATGGCCTTTTTGTGCTCGGCAAGTTCCATCGGCTTCCAGTTTTATCACAACAGGTCTTACGAAAGCAGAGCGTTTTCGTGGTTCCTGATATCTACCCGACTGGTGTAGGCTCAAATACCTAGAGTGGGAGAAGGTGACCATGGCTGACGAAGTTCGGATTCTGTTAGCAGACGACTACCCGGTAGTAAGAAAGGGGTTGAAGGCGAGCATTGAAGAAGAAGCGTCGCTGAAGGTAATTGCAGAGGCCTCTAACGGCGAAGAAGCCCTGAAACTTGTTGAGAAGCTACGCCCCGATCTTGCCATACTCGATATCGATATGCCCAGGCTGGATGGGCTTGGGGTCGCAAAGGAAATTGCCAGACTCAAACTGGAGACGAAGGTGATCTTCCTGTCATTTCATAAAGACGAGGATATCTTTCGTGCGGTGCTAGCTGCTGGTGGAAAGGGCTACCTTCTAAAAGACAGTGCGATGGAAGAGATAGTCGTTGCGATTCAGACCGTGATTGCCGGCAGGGTGTACATGAGTTCGGCAATTGCTCTCCAACTCTTAGAGGGTGAAGTCCCGAAGAGCGCCCCAGAAAATCCACTGATTCACGGCCTTACTGTTTCCGAACAGCGCATACTAAAGTCGATCGCGGAGGGCCTGTCGAGTAAAGAGATCGGCAATAAACTTTCGATTCACTATCGTACGGTCGAGAACCATCGCACGAATATCTGCCGCAAGCTCAATATTGAGGGAGCTAACGCACTACTTCGATTCGCTGTTCAAAACAAAGAAGATCTTAAGCCCTCCGGTGAATGATCCGTATTAGTTTTCGATAGGCATTTACATTCCTTCCGTACTCAGCTCGATAATCAGGTTTTCGAGTTCGATAAGATTATCCTTCAAGGCATATCCGATCGCGCCTGCTGCAAATCCAGCGGCCCTAAGCTCCTGCTCGTCGCAGTCCGTAACGATGATAATACGCGCGGTTGGATAAGACTGCTTGATCTGCTTGGTTGCAACGAGTCCATCCATTCGTGGCATAAGGATATCCATAAAAACAATATCGGGCAGGTGCTCCGTGTACGCTTTTAGAGCATCAGCTCCGTCCCCACATTCATAAATCTCTTGCGCTACCTGGGCGATTGCACGTCGTATAAGTCGCCGTACTGCGGCATTGTCATCGACGATTAATATTTTCAACCTTTAGCCTCCAAAAAATTAGAGCCGACGCGAGCCGGTGGGAGATCGCTCGCCGTATGAGCTTGCGGACTGCAAGGTTGTCTTCAACGATGAGGATGTTCACTTTTTCCCTCGGAATTGGGTAAAAGGCGGACCGGTCACGAGGACCGACCCGCCGAATGCCTGGTTGAATGCGCAGTCTTACTGCTGCGCTTCACGTTGCTTTGCTGTTACTGCTGGGGTTGGACGGAGCTTTCCATGACGAGAAGGCCCTGTGCGTTTTCATCAAGCTCGATGGCGAGAAGCCGGCTCGAGTCGATGGGGTAGTAGCCGAACTGACCAGCCTGTCCCGTGGTGAAGGAGTTTAGCCCTGTCACGCTGAGGTTGCCGGTGGACGGGCTGTTTACCTGACCGGAGAGGGTTGCGTTGCTGTAGGTATCGAATGGCGAGAAGTTGGGTGGATTTGCATCCTGCGACGTGTAGTCGGTGAAGCCGGTGATGGCGCTGGAATTGATTGCCACAGGGCCGGCGGCGCCGTAAGGAAGGGTGATGACCTCTCCATTATTGAGCACCGGTCCGACGAGGGAGCCCTGCACTGCGAGAGCGTAGTTGCCCTGGTAGGTTGGGGTCGCCGTCTGCTGATAGGCTAAGCCGCTGGATTGCTGCACGTCGTCGGCGCCCATGATCATTGCGTTGCCGCTGCCGTCGAGATACATGATGAAGGTCAAGGTGATGTTCGAGAGACTCGAAGGGATCACGTTGGTGATGGCGACGCGTCCTGTGGAACTGACCTGATAGCTCGCACCCGAGAAGCTGTTGGGCGTGATGTTCTCAAGGTCGTTGAAGGCTAGCTGACCCGATGCGGTGTTGCCAGCGCCGAAGACGAAGGAGCCGCCAAGGATCAGAGAGCCGACGGAGTCCGATCCGATGCTGCCGTGGACGTAGGTGGATCCGGAGATTGATGCGGTGCTGAAGTTGTTGGCGTTGGCGCCCTGAGCAAGGGCTGTGCCGCCCATGTCGGCGTTGAGGCCGTCTCCCTGGCTTTCGATGATCTGGATGGTGTGACCATCGACGATGTACGCGCTCAGGGCGATGGTGGGCACGTTCGACGCTGTGCTCGGAGTAAGGTTGACGGTGACTCGTCCGTAGGTGTCAGGAGCGCTGACGGAGCCGGAGGAGAAGGTCTGCTGGGTGAGAACGGTGCCGTCTCCGTCGGCGATGTCGAAGACGCTGTTCAATGTGGAAAGAGTAGCACCGGTGAAGTTGAGGACGCCGCCGAAGGAGATCTGATTGTTGTTGGAGGAGTCGTCGTTGCCGTTCATCGAGAAGGCGAATCCGCCAGAGGGTGCGGTTGCGGTGGTTTGCAGATCGAGAGAGCCGGTTGCAGCGGCAGCCGCGTCGAACTCGGAGATCAACATTCTGGTGTTCGAGACGAAGGTGCCGTGAATGGTCTCTGAGCCATTGACGCCGATCTGTGTGTTGGCGGTGGCGAGAACGATCTGGATGTTGTTTCCGCTTCCGGTCGAGATGATGCTCGACTGTGCGGGAACGAGTGCATCGCTCGAGCCGATGTTGGGGTCGGAGAAGTCCTGCTCGCCGCCGGTGATCGCACCGCTTTTGACGTTGAAGGCACCGACGAGAAAGTAAGGGCCGTTGAGGTCCTGACCGGAGACATGGAGGACATAGTTGCCGTCGGCGATGATGGAAGTAGAACTGCCGGTGATGGTGATGGTCGCCGAGGCCGACTTGGTTTTATCGGTAACGGAGGTTGCGATCACAGTGACGGTTGCGGGTGAGGGAACGGCGCTGGGGGCCGTGTAGGTGGTGGCCGCGTTGCTCGCGGTGTTGGTGGGGTTGAAGCTGCCGCACGAGCTGCTGCCGCAGGTTACTGTCCAGGTGACGCCAGCGTTCTTCAAGTCGTTGGTCACGATGGCGGCGATGCTGGTGGTTGCATTGATCGCGAGCGATGATGGAGGCTGCGAGGCGAACGCTACGCTGATGGCCGCGCCGGAGGAGGTGATCGTCACGGTTGCGGAGGCGGCCTTGGTGGTGTCAGCGACGGAGGTCGCGGTGATCGTTACGGTTGCAGGCGACGGAACGGTGGAGGGTGCGGTGTAGGTCGTGGTCTGGCCGTTGCCGGTAGACGACGGCGAGATGGAACCGCAGGAAGAGCCGCCGCAGCTTACCGTCCAGGAGACGCCAGCGCCGGTGTTGTCGTTGGTGACCTGGGCGACGAGACCTGTGGTAGCGCCTGTGGCCAGCGAGCTGGGGGGCGCGGTGAGGAACGAAACCGAGATGGGGCCGCTGGGCGGGTTTGAGCTGGAACCACTGCTACACCCAACTACCAAGAAAACGAGAGTGCACGCCAATAGGGCGCCGTAGAATTTGCGCAAAGCCATTAGTTGTCTCCATTCTGAAGCGTCTGTGTGTGCACGCGGGTACCGGTGCGCTCGTGAATCAGAAATCCGTGATCGTTGCGAATCGCGATCGTCTTGCCGCCAACGACGATCTGTTTGGCGATGAGGAGCTTCTGGCCATCAACATCCTGGATCTGTCCGGATACCTGCATCGAAGATCCAGGTACAACCACGTCTTGCAATGGCTTCTTTTGATAGCTGCCGAGAAGGACCAGAACGTTTCCCTGGGGTGTCGCGAGCGAGGCGCAGGACCCGGCGGAGCAACGGCTCGAAGTGGTTGAGCCGGGTTTCTGGATAATGCCGGTGATGGTTGTGAGTGGAGTCGCGGCGGTGTTCCAGCCAACGAAGGTCTTGCCCGACGGGCTCGCTGAGGCTCCGGCTTGGGCATTGAGTTCTTGATTCTCCATGCAGCAGAGCAGCCCTATGGAGAACACGAAAAATAGCATCATTTTCATCGTCCCTATCCTTGGTCGCGCCTTCAATAAATTCGGCATCAGGGGCGCGAAAGTTGCGTTTTGATGACCTGGTCCAAGAGTAGTGCGAAGCAAAGACGAAAAAAATAGAGGACGTTACACGGGCGTCTGTGTGGTTATACACAGGTCTCTGTGTGGTTCTACACAGAGGCGAGCGGGGGATGAAAGGGGTTATCGAGACGCGGTCGCAGGCAGGAAGACGAACTTCCGAATCACAATCTCTTCCGACTGAGGATTCGCCGCGTCTTTGTGGTGGAAGTCGTAGAGATTGATGTGAATCTTTTCGTTGGCGGCTGGTGGGATGTCGGAGGTGAAGGTATGCTGCGCGATCGTCTTTCGTTGTCGGCTGACGGATCGCTTACGGTTTTGAAGCTGACACAATCCGGCTGCCAGGTGAAGGGCGTGAGTCAGCTGGCCTGCAGGGACATCGAAGCGAGAGAGATTGTGGGGGAATAGAAGGGCTGGATGACATACTGGGCGTTGTGGCCGCTTGCAATACCCATCGGCTTAATTCCATATCCAGATCGTTGCGGAAGTTGGTCGATTGTTCGTCGTCCCAGAGGAACATGCCCATAACCGCTGAGGGCTGGCTATGAGAAATTGCCAATGATCGATAAGACAGTACGTCTTCACTAGGTAATGCAACTGTTTTTCGATACCTTTCGGGATACTGCTCCGGGATGCACCTCTGGTGTACTCGCCAGAGTTCCGGCTCTGGCCATGGAGCAGGCAATCTGTTCGTCGATAACAGAAAGGAATTACATCCGTGTAGAACCACACGGATGTTTGTGTAGTGTCCTCTATATTTTTCGCTGAAGGAATCTCCTACGCTCGGATCACTGGTTGAATTCCCGAGAAGCACATAGCGGAAGAGTGCCGGATTGGCGAGAAATTCGAAGGGGAATCTCATGAAACTGGCGAGAATTTTGTCGTTGTTGACGGGCATCGTGTTCGCCTGTCATTTTTCTGCTGCGCTTGCTGAACCTATTACCGACCCGGCAGGGAGTGCCGCGATTCCGGCTGCAACCGGAGCCGAAGCTGCCCTTGCGGAAACCGGTACAACTGGAGAGGAGATGAATCGAAGTCTTTCTCCGGCTCAGAATGGGGCGCTGATCAAAGCATCTCCATCGAGCGCCACCGATGAGATCGCCGGTACCCGCACACTCACGCTCACTCTCCCCTCCGGTACGGATACCGGAACCGTCAAGATTGTTCTGAACGGAAAAAACGTGACCTCAAGGTTCAGTGCAATCTCCTGTAACAGCGGCGTATGCGAACAAGGTACGCTCTCTTCAGCGGACGGCCTTCGCGACAGCAAGAATGTCCTGTACGCAGTGGCCAAAAAATCCGATGGCACTCTGACCAGCACGCGTCTGCGGTTCCCGGGCAAAGAGATCAACGCGGTGCCCACGTCGCCCCCTACGGCTCATCTGTCGGCGGCGACAGCCTTGGCGCAATTTCCAACTGCGAGCAACTTCCTTCCTCCCACGATCGCCGTGAACACACTCCAGGCAGGCGGCGCGCATCCTGGCCAACCTTGGATCCAGTTAGGAACCCAGATTCAGCTTTCCATCGGCTCCAGTTGCTCATCCCTCTATAGCGTTATCGTTCTGGACCGTCAGACGCTTGTAGAAAAGACCGCCGCTCCGGAGTCGTCGCCTGCCTGCTACAACTCCGGCTCGGCACTGGCGGCCTACCTCAATACGCTACCCTCCACCGATCTGGTCATCGTAGGAACCAATGCGGGCCAACACACGGACGTGTCAGCTGCAGGCGAACAATTTAACACCCAGGCCATCGGGGGCACAGTCTATGGCGATCTCGCCTGCATCATCAAACCGTGTTCTGCAGGATTTTCCGCCGATATACCGCTGGGATATATCGCGATCGGCGTAGGCGGCGCAGCGCCAGGCTCGGCGTATGAAAATTACTACACGAGTAATACCAGCCCCGTTGTGCCATTCGCGACCGGCATGCTGGTTGAGGACGCCAATGGGAACTATAACTTTCAGTCCTCCGGCGGGGTCGAGTATACAATTTCTCCGGGTAATCAGTTAAATAACAACGTGAGCGCAATCACGTTCTTCAATGTTGGATCGCTGCCCCAGTACAGCGAATTTACTTTTCCTCAGAAAGTCGTCTTTTACTCGCCGCAGGGACAAGCAAATGGCTATTGGATGATCACGTTTCAGCGCGACACCCTGCAATTCGATCCTAAGTGCGGCGCCAGTGCTGACCCCGCCGACAGCCAGACGATTGTATATTGTGGTACTTTTTATCCGACAGGATCGAGCAATCAGACAACTGCGACAAAGGCCTATCAAAGTCTCGCCCAAGCGTTGAATGCCGTGCCGAACGACCAGCTTATATTTCTGGTCACTGTTGGAGACGGGGCGTATTCGGCACATGGAAGTTGGTTCGATGTCGCGAATACCTCGTTTACCGACGGGAATGGCAATCAGCAAAACGCGTATTACAGTCAGTTCGCGACGGCACTCGAAAATCTGGGCGGCACGCCCGAAACAACGCTCTCGCTGTCTGAATCATTAAGCAACTATACCCTTGTCACATGCAAACAATGCGGGAACTCCCTCAACGGTCACGTTGTTGTTTCCAGTAACCTCTTCACTTCGCAACAGCAAACAGGGTTTGTGCATGGAATTCTTCAGCCCAACTCAAAAGGAGAGTTTTGGCCAACTCAAACGTCACAGGAAACGCAGAGCCAGAATGCTGCCGGTGGTGGAGCGAATTTCACCATGGACCTCGTCAGCTCACTGCAGCCTGAGGAGTGGCCGGAATTGAGCGTAGGAATCTCGGGCGGAAGCAGCGCTGGGGGCGAGGTTGCTGCATACCACTACCTAAGTTATCAACTTGTCACGCAGTACTATATAAAAGGCGCTCAAGGTAACTATCTGGACGATATCCACTATTACTTTACCGGCGCTAACAATACATATATTGACTATCATTACTTTGATCCAATCAATATCCAATTTCCCGGCTCCCCTGGTTCCTGTTATCCCTGGACCGATCCTGTCACAAATACTACGCTTGCCTGCTTCACGCAGCAGGATCTTTCAGCCGTCGCGCAGCAGGTGAGCACTGAAATTGTCGACATGGATAACGTCCTGCAATTTATGGTAAATGGCTCTACCAACATGAAGGATGTTATCGCGGCCGGCAACGGAAGCGCCGCGCTCGCTCTGATTGGAGCAGTCTCCATTGTGAAGGGCAGCACATTGCAACCGCCGCCGGCAACGCCTGTAAGCGTCAACGTCTCCGGTATCTTGAATCTCATCAGCAGCGTCGTCAATTTAGGCGTGACGGTTGCGACGGATGGATTGGTTCCTCCGGATCTAACCAGCACCGTCCAGCAAGTAGGATCTACGATTGCAGGAATTTTTGATAGCGCGAGCGCGGTTTCCGGAGGAGGCTTCACTTCGGGCGGAGGTCCGGCGCCGCTACCCAGTCCGGACTACACATTTGAGACAACCATTGGAGATTTGGCGAACAGCTCGTTGCAGCAACAACTTACAGCCGGCTTCGATACCGAACTGGACAGCCTGCTTGGCGACTGGGGAAAATTGAATGCGATCGGTCCGCTGATCACCGACAGCAATAACCTGGCTTTTTACTCCCCAAATCAAGTTGCGCAGAATGCCGCCGTGACACTTCTGGGCCAGGCTTCGCAGCGCAGCTTCTTCATGTCTCTGCTTCCGGCATACTATTCGATCCAGTATTTTCCCAACTGGTATGGCAAGAACCCGGGGCCGAATTATCCAGATATGGGGAGCGTTAAGTATAACTGGACTGCGTGCAATGCCTGGTATAGCTGGAGCCCCCAGCCGCCGCCATACGTAAGCGTGTGGTATCCGACATACACCGGAACACCAAACCCCTGGCTGCAGATCGCAACTTCGGGTACACCTGTCGATTTCTATATCATCGGCGGGACCGCCCAAAATGCAGGAGCAACGAATCAATCTATTCCATTCATCGACAGCCAACTTGCCAGTACGTTGTTTGCCCCGAGTGGCCTGAATATCCCGTTGGATTCATTTATCACCCGCACCGGGCCAATGGGATCTGTTTTCCTGGATACGACAGTGAATGGGTTTGATAACTTTCCGGCCATGCAAACTTGTTCCTATAACGCGTTGTTTGGCAATAGTGTTGGACTTGGCGCAATTGCTCCACCAACTTCTGATGGCACAACCACCACACTGTCAGCTCCTGCTACCACGGTGTTGGGAGACAGCGTAGCCCTTCAGGCAGCCGTAACCTCCCAGGCCGGGGTGCCGGCGGGAACAGTAGCATTTCAGGATGGAAGTACCCAACTGGGAACAGCCACGCTAAACGCAAATGGCAACGCCAGCTTTTCAGCCAGCGGACTTGCGCTGGGCGCCCATACGATTTCCGCATACTACGTCGTGAACGCTCCCTATTATGCATCGCAGTCTGCAAGCAGCACTGTAACGGTGTATGCGAACCCACCCGGCTTGGCGCTCACCCTGTCTGCTGCCACCCTGCCGGTCTCATATGGAACCACTTCTTCGCCGGTAACCTTGCAGGTGACCTCGGAATCCGGACTGGCTGGAACTATTAATTTTAGCTGCACGGGATTGCCGATCGGTATGACCTGTAACTTTAGCCCCGCTACGGCGAGTATCACTGCCGGAAGCAACATGAGCACCTCGTTTACGGTCACGAGCACTGCAGCACAGACGGCCGGAGTTTCGTCGCTTCGAGGCATCGGCGCTATCCTCCTTTCGCTCTCGTTGATTACCCTCTGGCGCGTTCCGAGAGGCAGACGCAATATTCCCCTGCTCTGCTGCCTTCTTTTAGCATCTGCTGTTTCACTGTGTGGATTGCTGGGTTGTAACGGCGGCGGCTCTGGATCGCAGTCTCTTCAGGAAACCGGTTCGAAAACTATCCTGGTGACTGCAACCAGCGGTTCGATCAACAGAACGATTCCTCTGGTTCTGAACATCCAGTAGCCACAGTCAGGTGCGGCGGAAGTCCTCTTCGTGCCTGATTGTCTTTTTGTCGAAACGATCGGTGCGTATGTTGGACGGACACGGTATCAACAAGGGATGTTAAGCACGTGTAGCGCAAGTACGGCCCGGTTGCTGGGCATTCGCTAGTGGGATATTGACTCTGGTGGAAAGCGAGTACGCCGGATGGAGAACAGTGTAGATACCACTAATCCTATGCAGATCGGTCTTCGCCAATATGTAGACTTGCTTCTAAAGTTATCCTTGAGTGCATCTCTGGCGGCATGCATTACTCTGCGCGCCGTGGCTGCACCGCAGGCAAAAAGCAAAACGAATGTTTCGACCAACAAATCCTCACCGCCCGATCTTCCGGACGGCACTCTCGATCTCTCCGACCTCTGGCCATCTCCTCTCCAGCCAGCCGTCGAATCCGATACCCTCGCCCTGCAACCTGCATTGAGCGTCGCCGGCGGAAGCGGCGGAGCCAACACACCATCTTTCACAGGCGACCCGAGCTTTGACGGCGACACCTTCGAAGTCAACGGCCAGAACGATATCGTAATACCGTACTTTCAAATGGCCGATCAGATGCGGCTGGACTTTGAAGATGGCCACCAGCTCCAAGGGCCGCCAGAGCAACCGACCCAGGTAGCCATAAAGAAAACCTTCGCGCCGAAATCACCCAAAACGACCCCCGCCGTGAACACGGTTTCAGCGCGCTTTCATGGAACCGCCTTCTGGAATGGTGGCAACTCCATCTTCAATGCCGCCCCGTTTTTGCTTGCGGGCGATTCCGTTCCGAATCCCGCTTATTACAGCAACAACTACGGCCTGATGGTGTCTACGAAACTAGGCCGAAGGGATTTCATTCAGCTCAGCTATTCGGGACAGTCCACGTCTTCACTCGTGAATAACTACGGGCTGGTGCCTACGGACCTGGAGCGTCAAGGAAACTTCTCACAACTAACCAACTCGGACGGATCGCTCATTCCCATCTATCCGCCCAGGAGTTTCACTCCGTATCCCGACAACACGATCAACACGCCTCTCAACGCAGCGGCGGTTGCACTGCTGCAGTACCTTCCGAGGCCAAACCTCAACAGCACAGGGCTGAACTACCGCCTGCTGACGACACAAGGTACCCATGGCAACTCGTCCGGTGCAAGTTACACCCATCAGTTCGGTCCCGTGTCCGCAACGGGAAAACCAGATGATGGCGGCCCGACGCAACAGGTCAAAGTAGACTTCAACTTCGGTGACGTAGCAACCGATATCATTACCCTCTTTCCGTCTCTTGCAGGCAAGCAGAGAGTGCAGGGCTACTCTCTCAACCTCGGCTATACCTTTGGAAAGCACAACTGGCTTGGGACTCTCAACTTCAGCTCGAATCGCAACAACGCGCAGATCCGCAATCTCTTCACGGGAGATCAGGACATTGCCACAAGCCTTGGTATCTATAATGACGACTTCAAAAATCCCATCAACACAAATCCGATGAACTATGGCCTTCCAAGCCTCATCCTGAACAGCTTCAGCAGCTTCATCGAGACACAGCCGAACTTCCAGCTCACGCAGACAACAGGCATCTCAGGAGACGCCGATTGGGTTCACGGTACCCACATCCTTCGTCTCGGGGCAAGCCTGGGGCGTACGGAGTTCAATTTCTTCGGTGGTACCGATGCCACTGGAACGCTGGTCTTCACCGGTGGCTATACCGAGATTCAGGGTGCCTCCACAACCAATCCTGTCTCCACCACAGGATCGTCGTTTGCTGACTTCCTTATCGGCTTGCCCCAACAGTCAAGAATCGAGGCGCCCTTTCAGAAAGCATACACACGGCAGACGACCTGGGCCGGTTTTGTACGAGATGACTGGAAGCTTCTGTCGAACCTTACGATTCTTGCAGGACTTCGTTACGACTATTACTCGCCTTACGTCGAGTTGCACAATCGACTTTCAACGCTCGACTACAATTCAGATTTTTCAGACATTGCACCAGTACAGCCTGGAGAGGTCGGCCCGATATCCGGTGCGAGCTATCCGCGTAGCCTCATCCATCCTGATCGCAATAACTTTTCGCCTCACATCGGCTTCGCCTGGCAGGCGATGAAGAACACCGCCGTGAGGTCCGCATACGCCATCAACTACACAGTCGCGCAGTACGGCACGTTCATTCAGAACCTTGCCTACCAGCCGCCGTTCGCGCACGTGGAAATCAATGGCAACATCCCGCACATTTTTACAACCTTCACCCTGGAAGCGCCATTCGGAAACTCCGCTGACTTCGGCAACTACGCCATCAACCAGAACTACAAGCTCCCATATGTTCAGGTGTGGTATCTGGATATTCAGCAAACGCTGCCACTCGATCTCATTCTGGATATAGGTTATGCCGGTGCAAAGGGCACCAAGCTCGATGTGGTCAGCGCGCCAGGTCCGATCAACGCGACGCCCTTCGCCAGCGCCTACTTCGACTATGAAGATTCGACGGCGTTCTCGAACTTCAACTCTCTCGTTGCACGCATCCGCCGCGAGATGAGCAGAGGCTTTGCGCTCTCGGCAACGTATGCCTACTCGCATTCGATCGACGATGCATCTTCAACCAACGCTGGGCTTCCCGTCGTCGCGCAGAACCCGAATAACATTCTCGCTGAAGAGAGCAATTCCAGCTTTGACATCCGGCATCAAATTACCGGCAGCTTTCTTTATGAGTTACCATTTGGCCCAAAGAAGGCCTATTTTAGCCGGCCATCACTGGCCTCGCATATTCTCTCCGGTCTCTCTGTTGCAGGATTCTTTACGGTAGCAACAGGTGTTCCTCTCACACCTTATGTCGCGGCCTCCGTTGCCGAAATCGAGAGAGGCACACATGGTTCAGTCAGACCAAACCGTGTCCCTGGCACCTCCATTCGCGAGGGTGGTGGGCATCTTGATCACTGGTTTAATACCGCCGCCTTCCCCACAACGTTTGCTCCTGGGCAGCTCTACGGCACATCCTCTCGCTTCTCTATCCCTGGACCTGGAACGGAAGCTGTCAATCTGTCGATATCCAAAAGCAAGCAATTGGGTGAGACGAAGAATCTGGTGCTGCGCGCTAGCGCAAGCAATGCGCTGAACACCGTGCAGTATTCAGGTGTGGATACGCAAATTGGCACAAGCACATTCGGCTATGTCAACGGCGTGCAGCCCATGCGCCAGTTTACTTTTCTGGCGAAGTTCAGTTTCTGAACCGATGCGCACCTGTCAATGCTGAAAAGCTTATCACTATGCTTTTCTGACATCGGCAAAATGCAACGTCAGCTGACAAAGACTTACAGAAACGAATTTATACATCGCTTTCACGCTGTGCGCTGCTAATAGTACGCACCGGTAAGAGAGAATGCAGGGAGTGCGATCTCTAATAAACTGGTTCGCCCTCATGTTGCTGGGCTTTGATGGACTCGGCAGCTAGATCCGCAATGGTGGGAGTTCTTCCCTCAATCGTGGCCTGATTCAAATAATTATAAGCAATGAGGATGTAGTTGAGATTACCAAGCGCCTGGTCTTCGTCGCTGTAGGCGAGGAGGAGATCGTGCCGCTCTTCGGGGGTGAGCCCCTGAGTGTCGCCGTGAAGATGCAGGAGAGAGTTTACCTTGCGGCGCGCTACAGCCACAGACTCAAGATTGTCACTAATTCTATTACCAAGATATTCGACCTTCCAGTAGCTATGGGCAATTCCTGGGGTGACCAGGGACATAAGGCCATTGTCTCGCAAAGTAAGCCAGGCGGAATCCAGCACGGGGAGGAGGGTATCGTGCGTGGGGGGGCTCGGGGTGAAATGTTCCTTGCCGTCGCTGCGGAGCACCTGGTCCAGCCGGGTCATATTGCCCCGAATGTTATGACGAACAGACTGAACAGAGGCCATGTCGTATTGAACGATCCGTGCATTGACGACGCTTTCCCCAAGCAAGTCCTTTTCGATTTCGCGTCCCAGATGTCGTTCGTGGAAGTGAACGACGATCTGTTCGAGGCCGATCGCGATGAGAAGCCCTATGACGATAGTCAGGATGTGTACAAGAAATTCGCGCCAACTAGAGGCGGCATGTGGGGCAGGATGAACGTCAAGCATCGGGCCTCTGCGAACGGCAGATAATCAAGAAAATCTCCAGCGACGAACTGCTTCTATGCTACATGAATCATCAAAAATGGAGAGGAACCGTCCGCGTCGACTACGGCCTGCATATGGAACTAGCGCAGAATGTCTCCTGTTGAGACAGGATCTTTTCGAGTGGACTGATTCGTGCCCACGCACCGTAAATCTGTTAGGTATTTTTTGATGGAGGCGGCGGCCTGTTTGACTCTTCTCTTCTCCTCAGGAAGGTAGAATCCAACTTCGCCTACTTTCCATCCCTGATCGCTGACTTCCAGAGGAACTCCGCATACTCCGTGTATGTCGAAGAATTCTCCGAAGAGTAAAACCTGACCACGCAATAGACTTGGCTCTTTGGATAGGACGGCAGTCAAGAACCGAAGCGTGGCATTGGCCGTGGCGTTTGGAGTCGAATGCATCGTGCGCCAAGTGATCAGTGGCTGAACGAAGATCCGCGCATCTGGCAGAGCTTGCCTCGTTGCCTCATACGCCTCATTAATCTTTTCTGCCTCCAGCAACTCCAAAACTTCTGTTCGCAAGCTAGCCACTCGCAGCTCCAACGAAATAGCTACACTCCGTTCTTTGATTCGTCCAAGCTCCTCCAACAATTGAGGATCATTCTTCTTCAGTTCAACTGTGCTCCATAACGGAACCATCGCCTGACCGTGTTCTCCCAGGACAGAGGCTGATACAGTTTGTCGACTTACTCCCAAATCGTGCGCAATGGCTCTCGAAAAGCGAAGGGAATCTTGTTCCGCGCCCATGCCGATAACATGCTCTCGTCCAAGATTCTTGGAGAAGATTTCAACTGCGAGTTCGATTGGATTGCTGACAATGATAAAAAATGAATCTGGAACTCTCTGAGCACACACCTCTGAGATCTGTTCATAAAGGGCGAGATTGGCTTTGCCCCAGTCGCGGCGATCGATGAGATTCGCCTGCAAGGAGACCCCAGCGCATACCACGACGATATCGCCATCCACATCCTCGATGTTTGCGACGACTTCGATATCTACGCCCCCGTCGTCAAACGCATCCATAAGATCGATGCGGGTACTCAATAATTTGGACGAACTGGATTGGACTCCTCTAGCCACAAGTTGCAGTCGATCGCCATGCTTCAGTAAACCGCTTCGAAGAAGCTGCGTAGCTAGCGTTGTTCCCACCGCTCCTGATGCGCCAATAATTGCGATACTGCGCGCCATCTTTCACCTATTCCTAATCCATCGTTCCTGTCGATGGCGTTCAACTGATCTTGATGCTGTTAGATCGAGGACTGTCCGATGCCGTTCCAGACCGTACGTTCATGGGTGTTGTACGCAAGCACATGGTTGCCCTAATATAGCCAGCTATTACGTGATCTCAGCTTGTAACGATCCGGAAATGATCCTGTAGTTTTGCATGCGCTATCCAACTACTTTGGAAGCGCTCTAGCTTTATCCATCTCTAAAAGTCGGACTTCCTTGTAGCGATTGCGATAGCCATGGTTATATGTCTCACCTCGACGCGATGTATCATGAGCTTAGAGAATCTTTCGCCGAACTGCTATGCGTGGTGTTACACAAAGACCGTGTGGTACCACACGGTCTTTGTGTAACACCGCACGCTGGCGATGTAGCGACCTCTATTTTTGTTGCTCGATCAATTTCCTATTCTTAGCACAGGTTTGCCGAGATCGCCCTGCGGCTTACCCTACAGACAGGACGATCGACTGGGCCGCAAGGCCGCGAAATGAACCTCGGAAATTTGCAACCTGCTAGGACATTGAAACGCTATGCCGAGTTTGATGCCACTTGTTTTCATCTCCGGATTACTTTGCAACCAGACTCTTTGGAATGGCCAGGTTGCAGGTCTTTCGCCTTTCGTGGACATGGTCTTCGCCGATATCACAAAACAAGAGTCGATAGCGGAGATGGCCGCCGCTGTCCTCAAGCAGGCCCCCGCCTATTTCTCTCTTGCTGGGTTTTCTTTGGGCAGCCAGGTGGCGCTGGAGATCATGAGCACTTGCCCGGAACGCGTCGAGCGGCTGGCGCTGTTGAGCGCTACTCACGGTGGAGTGCTTCCTCCCGTCGCAAACTCCATTCAGCAAGCGATCGAGACCATCGAACAGGGAGGTTTCCACAGCTACCTCGAAGCCATCTATCCCACGTATGTTTCTGCTCCTCACGCTGTTGACCCTGGGTTGAAGCGATGCTTCATCGAGATGGCGCAGGCCGTGGGCGAGGAGGCAGGTTTGCGGCAGATGAGAGCCCTCCTGGCCATCAAGTGTCCGTTTTCGAATCTGGATCAAATCCGCTGTCCAACAATAATCATCGGTGGTCGAGATGACCACCGTACCACGCCGGCAGCCCATGAGATGCTGGCGCAAGAGATTCCCGGCTCTGAGCTGGTGTTGGTTGAGGGCGCTGCCCATTTCACTCCACTGGAGACCCCTGACATCGTGACCAAAGCCATGCGGCGCTGGGCGACACACTAAAACCAGCCGCAAGAAATCATTTCCGTTTCTGGTAATTTCATTCAGGTGTGTAATCTCCACCGAACAGTGGGGCGCTACACACGCCTTCAAGCCTGGCGAACCCATCTCTGCGTTTGTTGAGAAGAAGACACAACGTCCACTAAAAAAGATCGAACTGAGGTCTTCCGATGGAATAACCTTGCGACCCAGCGATATTAAGTGGCTCTCAGGCCTCGATTGAACGATGCCGACCGCCAGTTCACCTGCTGCGAAATTCGAAGGTCACCTTCTCCGCATTCTGAACGGGAGAAGGACCGATGCACCAGAATGTGCTCCATCCCCTCCGGTGGAGAGAGGAAAAAGTGGCCCGTTTCCTAGGGGCCGCTAACACTCGTCATCTGAATTGTCGCGCCTGGGAGCGTCAACTGTTGCGTACGGTCAGTATGGAGTGACCGGCGCCGCTGCGCTGACCGTGGGTTAGGCTGTGAGTTCAGAGGAACGCACAGCTCAGAGCGACAAGCGGAAGGGAGCCGGTCATGAAGGTAAAGCTACGATTTTTGGGTTTGGATGTCCATGCCGAGACGATCGCCGTCGCGATTGCGGAGCCGGATGGTGAGGTGCGAAGCCTGGGAACGATTCCGAACCGCTTGGAATCGATACGCAAGCTGATCAAGAAGCTGGGTCCGGCAGAGAAATTGCGAGTCTGTTAGGAGGCCGGGCCGACCGGGTATGTCGTCTACTGGCAGTTGGCAGAGCTGGGCCAGCTTCTCGGCATCACGCCGATGTATCTGCATAGCGATGATCCTCCTGTCACAGCTTGCTCCCAGCGATCACCTCCTGGGAATGAAAAGCAAGCGGACCTGGTAGCGTTGGGAGCCGACTATTCGGCCAAGGTGGATAAGTTCCGGGTTGCGGACCATTCGGGAACGGCGTGCCTAAGGTCGCAGACATCGAGTTCTGGCGGCCGGCGCTGTAGCTTGTGCCTTTTCAGTAATTGTTTGGTCATCTTCACCAAAAGTGACGAAGCCCCCAAATAATTCTCAAAGCAACACATATACCTTCTTTACATGTTTCGGAGTTTACTGGGGTGAGAAGTGCGGATCTGATCCGACTCTGGAGGAAACACCAATGAAATCGATTACTCGTTTTGTCACAGCAGTGGTGGCAGTTATGTTAACGGTCGCCATACTGTGTCCCGCGCAGGACGCCAAGCCGAAGGACCTGGGCAAGGGGTCGGCGTTCAATGGCAAGAAGCTCGAGATGAAGGACAACGGAGAGGTCGCTTACCTCTTGTCTTTCACGGCGGGGAAAGAGTTCGAGGCCACCACGGACGGCGTGAAGAATACCGACGTGCACCTTTTCGTCTACGACTCCACCGGCGCGGAAGTCGCTAAGGACGAATCGTCCGGACCGAAGTGTTCG
>JBEKGF010000055.1:0-29866 GCA_050012935.1 Edaphobacter sp.
CCTAGCCGCTCTGAGAGGAGAAAGTAGCGTAGTGTTCCCTTATTGTTACTTTCGCTGCTTCAGTTTTTCTTATTGTTTCCAGGTTTTGGCTAAGTGATGTTTTCCTTGGTGGAGCTGAGCACAACCGAAGTACGCCAATAAGCCACATGAAAACAACCACTTGCGTTCTTCAGCTTGCCGAGATGCCCCCAAAGTTGCCCCCCACTCTTATGAGTTGCCCCCTTTGGAGACCCTTAGAGCGTCTAACAAAACCTCCACTCCGGCAGCTTGCGCGCGCTCACTGAAGCTTCGCTACTCCTCTTTGGCTTCCTTGAGGATGGGGATGTCGGGGTCGGCGTCTTTCCAGAGGGTGAGGAAATCCTTGTAGGTCGATTTCGCCTTGGCACTTTAGCCTGCCATCGCGGAAGCACGACCGATTTGAAGATGGAGCTACCTGACCATCGTCAAAGATCTGACGCGAGTCATGTGTCGGTTGAAAGCGATGTATCGCAGTCTGGGCGATTCCCTGTGCCGGACGGGACGTCTACGATAAGCGTCATCGTGCCGAGTGGCTGGGAAAGATCCAGGAGGCGGGCGTGCGCCGTCGGGCCGAGCACATCTACCAACAACTGGACACACTGCAACCCTTGCGCCAGCAAGCGCGGCGAGAACTGCTAGCGAAAGTCGGAAACATTCCATCACCGTGGGTCGCCCAGCATTCATAGACTCGAGCGACGGGGGGTATTAGCGTGAAGGCGATTTTGCCCCGACAAACGCATTAGTTTCCTGTTTGCCGATTACGAGCTCACAGTCGCTGCTGCCGCTGCCCACGACTGCAACTCCGCTACTCTCAAAAGTTCGCTATCATCCAGACGTTGCTATCGGTTGTATAGCACGCCACCGCCAAATGCCGCCGGTCGGGAGACTGTATTCCTTTGGTGCCCATGAAATTGAGTTTTTGATGCCATAGCGCACTGGCTTCTCCTCTAAGATCAACGCGAAGCAGGGTGGTTTCTTGGTTTATCTGGGTGGAAACAAACAGAGCGTTTCCGTCGGCAGACCAATTGACTGACCAAAAGCGGTTCCATCCCCTTACTGCTAAATCGGTTGTCACCCCACTCTTCAGGGATAACAGTCGAATGCGCCCTTCGGGCGTTATGACGACTTGCGAGCCATCCGGGGAAAGGTCCCAACGGATTGCTATGGAGGGCTCGCTTTCCATGGTGGCAACTACACGCCCTCGGCCCTTGATGGGATCGACAGAAGTAAACACAAGATGACCTTGCTGTTGCTCGTCAAAGACACAGAGGTTGGCAGGGGCACGTGTGCAGTGGACGTCCGTCGTACCTAATGCAGTCAGAACCAATTGCGGGGGTCCACCAGATACAGGGACCCGCATGATTCGCACTGGAACCGAACCACCGGGAAATCGCTCTTCAGGAAGAGCTATATACAAAATCCAGTGACCGTCAGGACTGAAACTGGAATTCCACTTCGGTTCGGGTCCGAGAGGGAGCAATTCGGCGGTGTCGTCTTTGTCCAACGTCTGCTTGAAAAGGTCCCAGCTTCCATCGCGGTCTGACCAAAACACTACGGCCCGGCTATCTGGCGTCCACCACCCAGGCCACTCGAAATGTTCGTCGAACGTGAGGCGGCGTGTGTTATTTAGTTGTGTTTCCTTTGCATCCAACTCTCCAACATACACATGGGCCTTCGCGGTGAGCCTAAGAAACTCCATCTGCTTTCCGTCTGCCGTGACCGTGAACCCGGAGAAGGAGAACCCCGGCCAGTTTGTTAGTTGCCGGGGGTCGCCCGTGGGTTCGCCTGTTTGAGTGATCGTCCTCACTTCCCAAAGATTTGAGTCACCGCCAGTCATCACCGATTGCCGCAGGGAGTAGACGATACGTCCGTCCGGCAACCAACAAAACCCCTGCAATTTTGGGCTTGATAGAATCCGAGTGGGAGGGCCGCCTTTTAGACTCACACTCTCGATAGCGTTCACGTAAGATCCGGTGCCCGCGAGTCTTTTCGAGTACGCGAGACGTTGCCCGTACGGAGCCCAGGCCACTTGGTTAAAGGCTTCACCATGTTGTGCAGCCACGATACGCCGCGGATCATCTCCATTCGCGGTGCTTACCCAAATCCCCTTCGCCGAGCCTGAATCGTAATCGCCTAGAAAGGCGATCTGAGAACCGTCAGGGGAAAAGGACGCAGCGGCGGCGCCTTCCCGCAGCTTACGTGCTGCCCCACTTAGTATGGATACGGCCCAAAGGCTGGGGGGCTCACCGGGGTGTGTAGCAGTGATAAGAACCTTGCTTCCATCGGGAAACCACGAAAGGGGAGCACCCAAGGTCTCCGGAGCACCTAAAAAGACGCTGGCGACTGCGAGCCCTGAAGGAAGAGTCAGCTGCTTCGTCTCGCCCGTGCTAGTTAACTGCAGGTGCCAGGAATTTGCCATCCGGCGAAATAGCAGCGGCTAGAACCGGGTTATCTGGAGAATTAGTAGTCAGTTGTCGCTGGACCAATTCCTTCTGCGATTGAGTCCGGTTAGAAAGCAACCACCAGAGGCCTAACACCAGCAGAATCAGCGCTGCGCTGCTAATCAACATCCGCGGCCACCATCGCAATGGTCCTGTTCTCGCGCTGCTACTGCCAGCCCGCGCCACGGCAGTACCTCCGCTGCTCCAGGCAGTGTCCCGCTTCAGCCGCTGCACGTCAGCGCGCATTTCGGAAGCATGCTGGTAACGAAGCTCCCGGTTCTTCTCCAGCGCCTTGTTCAGAATGCTCTCGAGTTCGGGCGGCACATCGGGATTCAGGCGTACCGGAGGAACTGGAACTTTGTGCAGGATCGAATCCAACACATCCGTAATGGTTTCCCCGCGAAAGGGAAGAACGCCCGTCGCCATCTCGTAAAGCAACGTTCCAAAAGAGAATAGGTCTGTGCGCGCGTCTAATTCAGCGCCTCGCGCCTGCTCCGGCGACATGTAAGACCCCGTTCCAAAAGCCGCTCCGGGAACGGTCAGGCTCTCCTCATTCAGTTGGCCAATCCGAGTGAGGGCATTGGAAGCTTCACTGAGAGAATGAGTTGGGGCAGCGATCTTTGCGAGTCCGAAATCGAGAATCTTTGCGTGACCCCGCTTGGTCATGAAAATGTTAGACGGCTTGATGTCACGATGAATGATGCCTGCTGCGTGGGCGGCATCGAGTGCGTCGGCGATATCACTGCCAATACAAAGCAGGCTCTGCGTATCCAAAGGTCGACCGGTCATTCGATGTTTGAGGGTCGTGCCTTCCAGATACTCCATTGCGATGAAAGCCCTTCCATCGTTCTCGCCGACGTCGTAGATGATGCAGATGTTGGGATGATTCAAAGCAGACGCAGCCCAAGCTTCCCGCTGGAAGCGCGCCAGAGACTGGGGGTTTCGGGCAACTTCCTCAGGCAAGAACTTAAGAGCCACAAAGCGGTGCAAGCGGGTGTCTTCGGCCTTATACACAACCCCCATACCACCGCCTGCAATGAAGCGGACGATGCGGAATCGTTCGGCAATCAAGTCTCCTTCCGCCAGATTGCGCGGAGACAGCGCAGACGCAATCAGGTTCTGGATGTTGGCCACAACTTCGTCAATTGTTTCGCCCCGCTGCTCATGCGCCTCTACGAGGGCTGCCAATTCGCGGCGCAATTCCTCATCACCCTCACACGCCTCGGCGATGAAGGCAGCTCGTTCGCCCTGAGGCTTGTCGACTGCTGCGATGAACAGCGGTTTGATACGCGCCCAGAGTTCCGGTGTCATGACACTCCTGAGATGCTTGAAACGTGGGTTGTCGGGTGAAAGAGGCCTCTCTGATTCCAAAATG
Source organism: Edaphobacter sp. (assembly GCA_050012935.1). GTDB lineage: Bacteria > Acidobacteriota > Terriglobia > Terriglobales > Acidobacteriaceae > Edaphobacter. The sequence continues at coordinate 3,835 of JBEKGF010000055.1, forward strand.
GTTTTGCGTCCGGTAGTGACATTTTATGCCTGAGGCAGAGTCCGCGGCCATATTAGTAGTGAGCCAAACTGCGGCAAGTCCATACATTGCGTGCAAAGCTGAGTTTCAACCTGCCACCCAATCGACTCGCAGGAAGCGCCAGCAGATCAGAGCACACCCCAAGGACAAGAATGCCTCGTGAATGTCCGCTCGCTTTTCGTAGCGTACCCGCAGTCGCCGGAACTGGTTCGGACTTGCCAGCGATACGCGCGGCGTTGATTGCCACTACCTCATGCGCAGGCCAGCCAACGGCCCGCGCTCCGAGACTGACGGGGTGCGTGAAGACCCCTTGAGCAATGCGAAGGTAGATGGTGATCCGAGACAGGCCTGTATCCGAGAAGACGGCAGGAAGACGAAGGATGGTATGGTTCATGCTTGCACCTCGTTGGGCGGCGTTGAACATGACTTCATTTCGAGGCAGCTAGGGCACTAGCCTGCAAGCTAGCTCGTTGCAACCCTCGTCTTTATTGTGGAGTTCGCGGTTCTTTAGCTAGGCCGTCGCTTATCGGTTGTGCTCTGCTTCCGCTTTGGACTGGGGACATCCTCCAGAAGTTGCTTTAGCCGCTGGGTCGATATGCCTTCTGTCTGGGCAACCGTTTTTAGGAACGCCCTGTTCCCCAGCGTCTTCTCAGCATCCACGTCGTGGGCGAGTCTCAGCCTCCGCTGTTGCGCCCCTTCTTCGTTTCCGCCGCCTGCAATCGGATTGTCCACGAATCGCTCCAGGGCGCGACGATCCACGTTGATGTTTGCCCCGCAATGGTAAGGACGCTTTCCAGGTCCACAACGTGACCAGCCACACCTACACGCAACCTGCCATCGGCTATCAAGACGACTTGACTAGAGTGCCTTCGCCCGCGAAGGATACCCACCTCGCAACGAGGTCCCTTCGAAGAAACGACACCTGCGAGACTCAGCAGGCGAGCAATGATCCCTCCCACTGCGAGAGAGGTTGCCGTCCACTGGCGAACCTTTGTCGGAGAGATTGGGACACGGCCAATGTCCTCCCGCTTATCGCAGACGACAAAGAGGGCAGGCTTTCCATTCCCGACAAGACGGTCCGTGACCGGCATCGAGCATTCCTGTTCACACCCTGGACAGACCACGCTAGACGCTGGGCTCGCCAGACTCAGCAAACCAGCGTCTTTCAGGGCCCTGACCACGCCGTCAGGCCACACGTCAAGCTCCTCTTCGCTTAGCAGCACAGCTTCGCCCTTGTTCGCGCCGATTCGCCCTAGCAGCTCAGCCAAGACCTGCTCGGGCGTCATGCTTCAAGCGCCTCCGCCCTATTGAGCGCTGCGCCAGCGGGCGGCTCGGGTTCGATACCGGACAACGCGAGCATCTCCCGGAGCCGGAGATCGATGTCGTCATACTTTAGCGAGCAGGAATTCGGATATGTGATGCGAAAGGATAGCCGCCCAGGTCGTCCCGTACTTGGCAAACCACTCTCGCGCGATCACCTCGAAGCTGTTGGACACATCATCGATGCGCGTCTGCTTCTGAGCTTACCGATGTTCCCCCGGATCGACGCCGCTGGCCAAGAGCTTGCGCGCATTGTCGCGCCGCTCCCTCGCCTCTTTCAGTCCTACGTCCGGATAGACGCCCAAGGAAAGCCGCTTCTCTTTTCCCTCGAAACGGTACTTGTGCCGCCACCACTTCCCCCCAGCCGGGGAAACTTCAAGGTACAACCCGCGATCATCGAACAGCTTGATCGCCTTCGTTCCACGCTTGGCATTCCGGACAGCAGTGTCGGTCAGGGGCATTTTGGGGGCAACTCCCTTTCAGAAAAATCTCAGTTGCCCCCAATGTTGCCCCCAGATGTCAATGAACGGCCCCGGTCCAAACGGGACAATAAACAACGAAAAAGCCAGCTTTTTAGCTGGCTTTAGGACTTCAGTGAACTCTTTCGAACGTATATTTGGTGGAGCTGAGCGGGATCGAACCGCTGACCTCCTCGTTGCGAAAACGATGAAAGAAGAACTTTCAGCAATTTAGTGCAGTGAGCCACGGAGGATAAATCAGGATGAAACCGATCAAAATTCCGCGGCCTAATCCTGTGAGTTACCACGGCGATCAGGTCGCGGCTAAAGGTGCCCGCAGCACTCCCGAGTCTGAATCTGGCACTGATTTATCTTATGAACCATAAAAATAATTTAGCTCTGCAGCTTCCCGATTGTGCTATCAATAAACACAGGATGTGTGCGGATGCCAGCTGTTAGATATCCGGGCTGTTCCTTCGAAGTTGCAACTCAGAATTGAGTTTCCGTGGATCTTCGATGCACAAATCGACATATACCCGGCTGGCTGATCTCGGGATTTATCGGGCTGTCGCTTCTTGTCTTCGCATGGGGTCTCGGGTATAAGCTTTCTCTCTATGACCCGCCTCAATCCGATTCCCATAAAATCCCGCAGGCGAAGCTTCTGTCGAAAAACGAGTGGGCGATTGCATCGTTGAGCCCTCTGCTGAACGATGCGAACGGTTCCCCTTCGGTGTTTTGTGCGGTGCTTTCCAGTGTACTTCTGCTTCTCGCCCTGTCTTATCGTCCCTTGAGCGCCTCTGCACTGGATCTGCGGGAATTTGATGCGAAACAGTCGTGGCGATTGCGTTACCGCACAGGTTTGAACTTCTTCTTCGTTCTCCCTCCCCCCGTTCTCTCCTAGTTTTACCCTCTATCCCCAAAACCTGAAGCGTCCGGCCCAGGCTCTCTCGTCGGTGCTGCGTGGTCTGTTCTCTGTCGGAGAATATCCCCTGCCACGCGAGCCTAAACCGGACCACAAATCCATAATAGGTGCATTTGAGATATGCGAAAGCGAACTTCCTTTATCCTCGCTGCAGGACTGTCGCTGCCTGCCTTGACTGGCCTGGTTGCCTGTAATTCAGGGTCCAAAGGCTCAGAGATTAGCGCCGCGGAAATTCCGGCGGCTGGAGTTGTTGCCGTATCGCGAGGAAACATCGCACATGTGCTGAACCTTGCGGGACAGTTCCAGCCATATCAGGTCGTTGACGTCCACGCCAAGGTCTCCGGTTACATCAAAGACATCTATGTCGATATCGGAGACAAGGTGCATGTGGGCGAGACGCTTGCCATCCTCGAAGTGCCAGAACTGAATGCTCAACTGAAGGGCACTAAATCGGAGTTTGCTCGTAGCAAGGACGAGATCACGAGGGCGCAGCATGAAGTCACGCGCGCCGAGTCCGAGCACAGTGCCGTTCATGCCGACTACCTCCGTCTGGTGCGGGCCGCTGCCGCACAGCCGGGCCTGATCGCGCAACAGGAACTGGACAATGCGCAGTCGAAGGATCTGTCTACCGCAGCACAGATCGATGCCGCACAAGCAGCACTGTCAGCCGCCAAACAGGGATCGGATGTGGCCGACGCGAACCGTGAGCGGGTGCAGGACCTGAATGATTACACCCATGTCACCGCACCGCTGAACGGAGTCATTATCTTTCGCTACGCCGATACCGGCGCACTGATTCAGGCTGGGACCTCATCCGACACCCAATCGATGCCTATCGTCAAACTTTCGCAGAGCGATCTGCTTCGGCTTCGTGTACCGGTGCCCGAAGATGCGGTCCGCTATGTGCATGTCGGGCAGAGTATGCAGGTGCGTGTGGATGCTGTAGGGCGGTCGCTGACGGGGATGGTGGTTCGTTTTACCCGCAACGTCAGCCTCGAGACGCGCACGATGGAAACGGAGATTGATGTTCCCAACAAAGATCTCTCGCTTACTCCAGGCATGTATGCCAATACCGAGTTACAGCTCGACCACCGCGATAACGTGCTGACCATTCCGGTGCAGGCGGTGGTGAACGACGGAAACAGGCGGACCGTCTTGGTTGTGGACAGCCAAAATCGCGTTCAGCAGCGAGTCATCCAGACAGGCATTCAAGGGTCTGAGCTGGTGGAAGTTACCGGCGGACTCAGTGAAGGTGAACGTGTGATTGTCGGTGGTCAATCGAAGTATCAGGCAGGTGAGCAGGTCACACCGCGACTCCAGAAAGAGACCACCAACGATGTCATACGCGAAGAGGGCGGGGAGCAGGCGGACACGGGAGGAAATCAGTAATGCCTAAGTTTGCCCTTAGCTACCCCTTCTTCATCATCATGGCATGCCTCATCGTCTTGCTGATAGGCGTTGTCAATACGACCACGATGCCGGTCGATCTGTTCCCCAAAATCGATATTCCCGTCGTCGTCGTCGCTACATTCTATTCCGGTATGCCACCTCAGCAGATTGAGGCGGACATCACCGATACATTTGAGCGCTTCTTTACGTTGGGCAGCAATATCGATCACATCGAATCACGCTCCCTGACGGGCGTGAGCTTGATCAAGATTTACTTCAAGCCGGGTACTGATCCCAATGCTGCTCTCAGCAATATCGCGAATCTGGCGATGGCCGACCTGCGACGATTGCCTCCCGGAACCTTGCCTCCAGTCGTACTTGGCATGGACGCCTCGAACCAGCCAGTGTGCCTTGTCACCCTCAAAGGACAAGGGCTGAACGAAACGAACCTGAAGGACCTAGCTCAGTTCCAGGTGCGTAACCAGATCGCGAACGTCTCCGGCGCATCGGTGCCGCAACCCTTCGGTGGGACCTATCGTCAGATCCAGGTCTATGTAGATCCGTTGAAGCTCGAAGCCCATAACCTGAGCCTGATGGACGTCGTTCATGCAGTCAACGATTCAAACCTGATTCTCCCTGCCGGCGACGTTCGTATCGGCACAAAGGACTACAACATCTATGCGAACAGTCAGGTCCCGAGCGCACAGGAGATCAACTCCATGCCGATCAAGTCGGTGGGTAATGCTTCCGTCATGGTTGGGGACATAGGGAAAGCGAGAGATGCCGGAGCGATTCAGACTAACATCGTCCGCATCGACGGACAACGGTCCGTATACATTCCGGTACTGAAGCAGGGAGGGGACAGCAATACCATCACGATCGTGAACGGGATGAAAGAGGCCATCAAAGACTTGGTGGATATTCCAGCTTCGCTCAGGACCGCAGTGGTCTTCGACCAGTCGCTGTTTGTAAAGGGAGCGATCAAAAACCTGCTGAAGGAAGCGGGCATTGGCCTGTTCCTAACCGGCATCATGATTCTCGTCTTTCTGGGGAATCCTCGAGCGACTTTTGCGGTGTTGTTGTCGATTCCCCTTTCAGCTCTGGTCTGCCTGTTGGTGATGAAGGCGATGGGCGGGTCGATCAATACTATGCTGCTGGGTGGGCTGGCACTGGCGTTTTCACGTCTCATTGACGATTCCGTGGTGGTGCTTGAAAACATCTTCCGCTATATGGAGATGGGGTCTCCACCGCGGGAGGCAGCGGAAAAAGGTGGCATGGAGGTATCGCTGGCCGTTCTTGCGGCGACCTCGACGACTTCGATCGTGTTCTTCCCTGTCAGCTTTCTCTCCGGCGTCAGCAAGTATATCTTCGCCGATCTGGCGCTGGGCGTCGTCATCTCGATCTTCGCGTCCTATATCTTCGCGATGACGGTGGTCCCACTGTACTGCGCTAACTTCATCCACCTTGAGCACCATATCGAAGGGGAGGGGCATGGAGAGAAGAAGCAGTCCTCCTTCCAACGTTTCGTTACTAAATTCAACCAGTATTTTCAGAAGCTGCTGAACCGATATGAAGCACTGGCAAACCGGGTGCTTCAAAATCCGCGTCTGACTGCTACGGTGATCCTTGGCTCGATCGCAATCATCCTGTTGGTTCTGTTTCCATTCCTCGGACGCGCGTATTTCCCGCGGACCGATCCCGGCCAGTTTGTCATCGATGTGAAATGTCCGGCCGGTACGCGCATCGAGCTCAGTAATCGATACATCGCGCGAGTGGAAAACGAGATCCGACAGGTAGTTCCTACAGAGGACTTGGGGATGATCGTCTCGAACATTGGTATCACTCCGGACCTGTCGGCAATCTATACGACGAACTCCGCAATGGATACGGCTTTTGTGCAGGTCAGCCTGAAGGAAGAGCACAAGGTCAGCAGCTATGACTATATGGAACGAGTGCGGCGAAAGCTGGCCTCCGATATGCCGGAGCTGACCACATATTTTCAGGCCGGGGGTCTAGTCGATTCAGTCATCAATCAGGGATTGCCCGCCCCGATCGACATTCAGGTCAGCTCGAACGATATGGATGGTGCGTTCGATATCGCCAAAGGATTGGCCCAAAAGATCAAGGCGCTTAAGAATGTAAGCGACGTGTACATCCCGCAGGACCTTAAGTATCCGGGCCTGGAGATGAACATCGATCGTGAGCGGGCCAGTTTGATCGGGCTGTCTCCCAAGGATGTTGTGGACAACGTCATTACCGCGTTGACTTCAGATGGTCAGATATCGCCGAGCTACTGGATTGATCCAAATACGGGCAACAACTACATGCTCACCGTGCAGTACTTCAATAGAAAAATCGGCAGCATGAGCATGGAAGACTTCAAGGACATTCCACTCCGGTCAACTAGCTCGCAGGTCTACACGCCATTGCGGTCGGTTGTCGATATTAAGGAGATCAATACTCCAACCGAGGTCGATCACTACCAGATTCGCCGCGTGATCGATATCTATGTGATGCCTTCGACAGAAGCTCTGGAAAAGGTGAACAAGAATATCCAACAATTGGTTACAAATGTGCAGAAGCCGAAGAACACTCGCATTGTTGTCCGTGGCGCCGTGGTAAGCATGAATGATTCGTTCCTACGCTTCGGTGTCGGGCTGTTGCTTTCAGTCGCTCTGGTGTACCTGATCCTGATGGCGCAGTTTACGTCATTCATCGATCCCTTCATTATCCTGATGGCCATTCCGCCAGGTCTGGCCGGGGTAGTGATAACGCTTCTCGTCACCGGCAGCACACTCAACATCATGTCGTTGATGGGCGTCATCATGATGACCGGAATCGTGGTGTCGAACAGCATCCTGATCGTCGAATTTGCCGGCATCCTGCATAAACAGGGACTACCGCTGCTGGTGGCCGTGGTGCAGTCATGCAAGGTGCGTTTGCGTCCGATCCTGATGACCTCCCTGGCAACGCTATTGGGCATGATCCCAATGGCGCTTGGCCTCGAAGCGGGCAGCGAACAATATGCGCCTTTGGCCCGGGCCATTATCGGCGGTCTGGCGGCATCGGTCGTCGTCACTATCTTCCTGGTTCCGGCGGTGTATCTGATCATCCACGGTCGGCGGGAGAAGACAACCGCAGTTATGGCGGAGGGGTAGAGAATGATGAATCGAAGACAAGTCCTGCTATTCCATTCTGCGCTCCTGATTTCAACTTCGAGCGTCTGCTCCGGGGCACTATCTGGACAGACTACAAACCAACCAGCGCTCCCCGATGCTCCGCCGAGCCGGCTCATCGCGAATGAACAGCAAGATGTTCCGATTGCAGCACACGCGATGGGTCAGGTCCCGACAACGACAGCGGGCAGTCCGACTCCGGGGCAATCCACTCATCTCACTCGTGCTGAAGCTGAACAGATAGCGATTAAAAACAATCCAGGAGTTACGGTTGGCCGCTTGCTCGCGCTGGCGCAACATCAGGTGGTTCGGGAGTCGCGGTCGGCAGAACTACCGACCGCAACGGGTAGCATCACTGCCGAGGATGCAGAAGACGCATCCCGCATTTCGGCTGGATCGCTTACGGCCTCGCGCCTCTTCTCGCATGTAGGCGCCGGAGCCACTGCTACACAACTGATCACCGACTTTGGAAAAACTAGAAATCTTGTGGCCTCCTCAAAGTTGCAGGAGAAGGCGCAGAACGCAAGCGCCCTCGCCACCACCGAAGATATTGTCATTGCAACAGATCAGGCTTTCTACAATGCCTTGCAGGCCCAGGCCCTGCTTAAGGTCGCTGAGCAAAATGTCGCCACGCGCAATACCACGGACACACAGGTCAGCGCGATGACCAAGAATAAGCTCAAATCGACCCTCGATCTGAGCTTTGCGGATGTCAACCTGTCGCAGGCGAAGTTGCTGTTACTGGATGCACAGAACAACGCCAACTCCACAATGGTGGCACTTGATGACGTGTTGGGTCTCGACCGGCAACAGGTATATGACCTGGCCGAAGACAATGGCCCGCTGCAGTCGCCTCCACCGGATGTGGAACAGCTCATTCAACTAGGGCTCCAACAGCGGCCCGATTTGCAAGCGTTAAACTATAACCAGCAGGCGGCGGTCAAATTCAGCCACGCCCAGCGCGATCAAATGCTGCCAAGCATCAGCGCTGCAGGAACTGCCGGGACCGTTCCGATTCGTCCAGGAGAGCAGTATTACCTCACAAACTGGTGGGGTGCAGTCGGCGTCAACATGAACATTCCGATCTTCAACGGCTTCCTCTACTCGGCCCAGGCCAAGGAAGCGACGATCCGGGCCCAGGCCGCTTCGGAGCAGAGCCGTGGTTTGCGCGATCATATCGTTCGTGATGTCCGTACTTCCTGGCTGGCCGCGAACACTGCGTACCAGCGGGTCGCGGTGACGGCGGAGCTGCTGAAAGAGACCAATCTGGCCCTCGGTTTAGCGCAGACACGCTACCAACTCGGACTTAGCTCGATTGTGGAATTGAGTCAGGCTGAGTTTCAGCAAACTGATGCTGCCATTGGGAACACGAATGCGCAATATCAATACCGGCTTGCTCTCGCGACCCTCAATTATGAGATTGGAGCAACGCCATGATGGAAAACTTCAAGCTGAAGGTATTTCGCGTCGTCGCGGACACGCTGAACTTCAGGAGGGCCGCGGACGAGCTTCATCTCACTCAGCCTGCCGTGACCTCGCAGATCAAGTCTCTCGAAGAGAGCCTGGGCATCGCTCTCTTCGATCGCATCGGCCGCGATATAAGTCTCACGCCGGCGGGAACTACTCTCCTCCAATACGTGCGGCAGATCGAGGCAGTGACGAATGATGCCATTGCTGCACTTACTCCATTTGGAGGACAGGAAGGAATGGAGTTGAGCATTGGTGCCTCCCACACGATTGCCGTCTACCTTCTACCAAAGCTCCTCCCTTATCTGCTCGCAGAGTGGACCAAACTGCGAATTCACATTATGGGCGGCAGCACGAATGAGATCCTGCATGCCCTGACGATGCACCAGATCGGAATCGGACTGATCGAAGCACCCGCATTCCGACCGGACCTAAAGATTGAGGTCTTTGGAGAAGATGAGCTGACACTTATCGTTCCGCATAATCATCGATGGGCCAAGAAGACGCTGCTCAAAGCTGCAGAGCTTGTCCAAGAGCCGATCCTATTGCGAGAAGTGGGGTCCGGCATGCGGCGCTTTGTCGAGGAGTACCTCGAACAGAATGGGGTCCTACGGCAACAACTCCGTACTTTGATCGATATGAATTCTACGGAGGGTATCATTGCAGCGGTCGAGGCTGGACTCGGTGTGGGGTTCGTCCCTTGCCTTGCTCTTGAGAAGGCCCTGAAAGTGGGAAGTATCAGGGTCGTTCCACTCGTCAATGGTCCGATCCGTCGCCAATTCAGCATCGCGCTTCTCAATGGCCCGGAACCAAAGGGACCAGTCGGACAACTGGTGGAGTTGCTTCGTAACATGGGCGGGACCGATCGACTGGGATCTTTCGAGATTCAGGCTAAGCGGGAGGAAGAGAGTAAGGGGGCGGTGCTATCCCAAGGAACGGGGATAGCAAAGCTCAGGCGGGTGCCCTGAATGAATGTCCTTCCATTTTCTCTGGTGCTATGTCTGACCTCCATCTTTGCTGGGCTCCTCGGAGCTTTGACGGGACTGGGCGGAGGAGTGATCATCGTCCCAACCCTGTGCCTCTTGTTCAAGGTCGACTTGCACTATGCAATTGGAGCTTCGCTCGTTTCCGTGATTGCTACTTCTTCCGGGGCAGCGGCGGCCTATGTCCGCGAAGGCTATTCAAACATCCGAATTGGAATGTTTCTTGAGGTCGCTACGACGCTAGGCGCTCTGCTCGGAGCGTATCTTACGGCCACAGTGCCCGCGGATTGGATCGGAGTCATCTTCGGTGTCGTTCTCCTGTATTCAGCCTGGACGTCATTGCGCAAGCCGCCAACTGTTGGGACAAGTTTGAAGTGGGACCCTCTCGCCGTGAAATTGAAGCTACGAGGTTTTTCTCCCGTTGCAGGGAAGAACGAGCAATATGTCGCGGAGAACGTACCTGCGGGGTTCGGCATCATGTTCGTGGCTGGCACGCTTTCGGGACTGCTCGGAATCGGATCGGGCGCGGTTAAGGTTCTGGCGATGGATCAGGTGATGAAGTTGCCATTCAAGGTTTCTACCACTACAAGCAATTTCATGATCGGAGTCACGGCAGCGGCCAGCGCAGGTTGGTATTTCAATCATGGTTATATTCTTCCAGGCCTTGCGATGCCCGTCATGCTGGGAGTCCTCGCCGGCTCTCTCATCGGCTCTCGCATTCTGGTCAACGCACAGGTGGAGACCCTGCGGTGGGTATTCAGCATCGCCATCGTTGGGCTTGCAGCCGAGATGATCTACAGTGGCCTGACAGGGAGGCTTTGAATGAGGTCCCGTGAAGACAAACGGCTCCAAATCGCGATGGGGCATATGCTGCGTTTCGGTACGACCATTGCGGCCTCCATTGTGTTCGTGGGAGGCGCTCTGTACCTCGTGCAGTTTCACGGACCGGTCCCGGATTACCAGCATTTTCACGGCGCCTCATCGTCGTCCCGGAGCCTCGGTGCGATGGTCAGCGGCTTCTTCGACTTCGACAGCCAAAGCGTAATCGCTTTCGGAATTTTGGTTCTGGTCGCAACGCCGGTCTGCCGTGTCCTCTTCGGTGTCGTCGGGTTCTCACTCCAGAGAGACCGCATGTATGCCGCGGTGAGCGCCGCCGTGCTGGCGATCCTCCTGATGGGCATCTTCGCAAGGAGATAACGAGGTGCCAAGGATGGGTGAAAAGCCAAATTTCAATCTTAAGACAGTCCTCTATGCGACTGATTTTTTCTCCCGTCTCCGAGGGCGCGGGACTTTATGCCTTTCGTTTGGCGGCCTACTTTTCAGCCACGCTTCTCGTAGCTAGTGCCTTCACACCTACGCAGGCCGGCTTGGAGGTAGAAACCGCGCGGTCTCGGCAAAGTCAGCAGAGAAAGGACCTACAAGCGCTTTCGTCCAGTAAGAGCGCATACGATACCGCATGAGCGGCCTCCGGAGTGAAGTCCGTCGCGTAGAGAATCCGTTCAAAAGGAAACTTTATGGAAGGGTTGGACCCCACCTGCGGACCGACGGTCATCGAAGGCCAAAGGGTGGAGCGCAGGATCTGCTCGGCGACGGAGCCGATAATCCCTCGCTTGAATCGGCCTCCGCCGTGAGTTCCCAGCATGATCAGAGATGGTGCCTGTATATCAGCCAGTTCCGGAATCATTTCTTTCGGATCGCCTTCAAGAAGGGTCGGGACCGAATCGATCGATCCGGACGCCAATTGATAGGCCTCCTTTGCGCAATCGTTCAGCGCCCGGATTGACGTGCTCAACGTCATCCAGGAAAGAGCAGTCAAGTATCCGGATCGCTTGTCCGATCTCACCACGCATTTTTATGACGCTCTCGATGAGCTAATGGTCAAGGAGTTGGGCGACCCACGAACATTCGTCGAAGTCGGTAAGGCACACGACCGGATTCTCCAACATAGCCGAGACCGCTCCATTGACATTCTCGTGCTTGGTATCTGCAAACCCTCCCATCTTGGCATGGAGATGCGAACTTCCGGAGCGTTTCGCCTCATCGTCGATGCGGAGTGCCCGGTGCTGACCATACAGCATCGCGTTGAGCAGAAACTTGTACGTCACCTCGCTGAGGCCGCGGTATATGGGGATGAAGCCGAACGTGATCACCTTGCCCCTCCCGATGGGCACTTCAGCGATCGCCGACGTGTCGTCCAGGTACTTCCCTCCCAAAATCCACCCGCTAAGCAAGGGGTGATCGTTCGCATAGTGGGCGATGGACTTCGCTTGGCCGGAAACTTTGAACGAAGGGCCGGTTTCAAAGAAAAATCGGGACAGTGGGTTGCGATTCAAAGGCAACGGGGTTGTTCGTGTCTACGCTCACCTCGAGGATAGAACCGGGGCAGTAAAAACTCCTTAGGCGGAACACCCTCCAGGGCATTTGTGATTGCTGGATGTTCCTTCGTGGCGTAAACGTCAGCCGCCTTATTGTTGGCAATAATCGTTCCGCCGGCGTCGACAAATGCCTTCAAAGCCCGAATGCCATCGGGACCAAGTCCACCTTGATATTCTTCCGGCGCCTGCGGCTGAGCGAGCCGGTTTTGGCCTCCGCCCGAACGGCCGCCGCCTAGGCGGCCAGTCAAAATAGCATTGGCGGGATTGTCAGGAAGAATAATCGCGTCAAACTCATCGATCAGATTCCCTTTGCGGATATCTGCATCCACAATACTTTTGTAGGGCACCCCATTGGTGTCAAGAACGAACCGAGTCCACCCTTCGTCCAGGGCGGCAATCCAGCTCTTATAGAGGCCGACCCTTGGCGTTTTCACCTCGAGAGCGCTGCCTTGGATGGCAGAAGGTGACACCTTAAAATTAACGCCAAAACGCTTGGCGGCTACTTCAAGCATCTGGAGTGAGTTTCAAGCCCGTGAATCAAGGCTAGGAGAGCCTTGACTGCCAAAATCTCCAGTTTCGACTGATACCGAAATCCGGGTCGCCTCAACATTGACCCAGCCCTCCGCTTGCCTGAAAATCTCAATCACCGGGGCGAAGCTCTTTTCAAAATCGCTCATAGTAGGACTTCTCTACTGAGCATCTGGAGTGAGTTTCAAGCCCGTGAATCAAGGCTAGGAGAGCCTTGACTGCCAAAATCTCCAGTTTCGACTGATACCGAAATCCGGGTCGCCTCACAAAGATAAATTTGTATTCACAAACGTGCGGATTCTGGGGGCACGTCAAGTGGATAGAGTAAGACTCTTTGAAATCGCCGTGCTACCCCTTCCGCAATGTGGAGCTTGTTCAACCTAATTTCGGCGTTCGCATCAAAAAGCATTCTGTGGAATCTTCAATTCGCATGAGCCTTTGCGGACTCTGGCGAAGGTAGCTGAGTTGTGCCTAACGCGATGCTGCGCGTGCTTCTTGAAGATGAATGTGGAAGGGATGTGCTGTTTTGCCGTGCACGTTGCTGCGGGGCAGATTGGGGCATGCGTGGGTCATATCGGGACATGGCGCGGGGCAGATTGGGACAGTAAATTGTTCATCCTTATAGTACTTAGCCTTGCGGGGCCGTTGAAAATGCTCCGTTCGATGGCCATGAGATTGCAGTAGTTGGAGTGCCCCTTTCAAGCATTGACCATTCTGCGCGGGGTAGTACAAAAATCCACTTCAACTTAATCGGAGCCTAAAGTCTCATGAAAAACCTTAACTCACTTAACTCAATTGCGAAGCTATCTGTCCTTGGCATCCTCTCTGTATCTGCTGCGGCTATGGCCCATGCCTCCAGTATCTGCGATGCGGCAACGGGAAACCTGATCGTCAACTGCGGCTTTGAAGGTGGATTCACCACCCCTGCTAGCGGAGGAGATGTCCCAACGGGCTGGACTGTCAGCCAATGGAATGGCGATGACACCATCAATAATGGTGGCAACGGTGTCCACAGTGGCAACTCTGCTCTCCAAATTGGAAACGACGTGGGTGCCGGCGGCCCCCTCTTCGATGGCGCTGCAATTCTGTCTCAATCGTTTACTGACGTGGCGGGGGAAGATTACACCTTCAGTTTCTTTTTGCTGAATACCGGTGGCGGCGGCGGCATCCAGTTCCAGGCTTTCTGGGACTCGACATCCGGCACTCCGTTGCTCGACCTAGTAAATACGAATGCACCGACAGCCTATACCGAATTCTCCTTCAACGTCCTTGGAACGGGATCCGATTCCATTACGTTCACCGCAGTCAACGAGCCGGCTTCCTTCTTTCTGGACGATGTGGAGGTCGTCGGTCAGGGCGTCACGCCACCGCCACTGACCGCTACTCCCGAACCGAGCAGCTTGATTCTGTTTGGGACTGGACTGATGGGAGCTGCCAGCGGTGCATATCGTCGCATCAAACAGCAAGGCAAAGCCACCAGCTAACCTCTTGAGCGGAAGAGGCCCCGCACTCCAATCAGAGTGCGGGGCTTATTTCCTGCTCCCGGAGGCAGGTTGAAATGCTTCTACCATGTCTGCCGCAGGATTGCTGGCCTTTTCGTGTCCGATTCTGTGCCGTCGCCCTTGAATTTATTTTGAAACGATAGGAGTTTAAGCAGTAGGTTGCGCGATACTGTGTACGAAAGCGAAAAAGCATATCTCGCAGAGGCTAGGTTTTGATCGCGACCGGAAAAGATCGTCTTCAGGGCTGGAAGGAGATAGCAGACTATCTCAACCGCGACGAACGCACGGCCAAGCGGTGGGAGAAGCAACGTGGTCTTCCTGTACGGCGCATTCCGGGTGAGGGGCGGGCCAATGTTTATGTGATCGTCTCGGAGTTGGAAGACTGGCTCACTGCAGGCGAGAGGGCGTCTTCTCCTTCTGTGGTCGAGACGAGTTTCAAGGATAGTACCGATTCCGGCACCGAACTCACTGAAGTCATCCTGAAACGCGATGCGGGTGAATCCGCGGATTTATCCGTGATGCAGCGATGGTTTTGGCAGATGCTGGTGGTGTGTGGCGCCTGTATCTGCGTGGCTGCAGTTGGTATATATGCTTATCGTACAAGCCACGTTCTGACGAAGTCTGGCCCACTCTTCAGCAAACTTTCGCTGGTATCAACGTCATCAAGCTCATCAAGGACCGACGTTGAAGAGTTGTACCTGGAAGGTGTTTATTTGTACGAAGAGCGAACGCCGGCCTCGCTCGAACATGCACGGCAGTCTTTTGAAGAGGCGATCGGCAAGGACCCAAAGTACGCGCCTGCCTATACAGGATTGGCGATTACGTATCTACTGTCGCGGGAATACGCAACCATTCCATCGGACGAGGCATACGCCAGGGCGAGAGAGGCGGCCGAGCAAGCCATCGCGCTTGACCCGAATCTGGCCGAGGCGCATGCGGCCCTGGGCTTTGTCGATTTCTTTTCCTTATGGGATGAGGCGGCGGCAACGAAGGAGTTTGAGACGGCGATACGGTTGAATCCACAGTGCACAATCGCACAGCACTGGTACGGCTCGATGCTGATGCATGAGGCGCGTTATCCCGAGGCCCTGGAACATCTGAATCTGGCACAGCGGCTGGACCCTGCATCTCCTGCGATCCTCGCCACCAAGGCGCTTGCCCTGGGGTTGGATGGGCATCGCAATGAGGCGATCGATACGCTGCAGGCGCTTACATCGAAAGGCTTCGATGCAGCCTCGCCGCATCGTATCCTGGCCCTCCTGAGTCTGGTCGAGCCACGCGATCTCGCACGTTATCTTGATGAGATGCGACGAGTGGCCGAGCTGCGGAAGGACCAGGAGGCACTCACTACTTTAGCCCTTGCCACGGAGGCTTATCATAGCTCCGGAGAGCAGGCGATGTGGGCAGCGATTCTTGAGCGGGAGAAGAAATTCCATCCGTCACCGGAGCACCCAACCCGCTCTATGGCCGAGGCGGAGGCTGCTCTTGGGCATGACGACGAGGCGATTCGCGAGCTGACGCTGCTTGCGGAGCAGCGAGACCCCGATACAATCGGGTTGGCTTTCAATCCACTGTTTGCTGGGTTGCGGAATAATCCAAAGTTTCAAGAGGTCGTCACCGCGACTGGTCTTCCGCGGAAGCAGAGCCCGATACTGGCCGCAAGATGATGTATGGCGAGTTGAGTCGAGCAGTAAATCGGTCCAGCTTCTGTTGATAAGGCTGTTCTGGATTTCGATCAGGAGTTTGGGGTCGACACGGTAGGGCTTATCTCCGGTGGACGGCTTGCTACAGGAGGCAGAAACGATTCGTACAACACTGCTTACTACGGCATGATGCCTAGGTCGGCATAGCGGAACTGACTCGCAAGTCTGGCCGACATTTCTCTGGCCCTTACGCACCCTCGGTCAGCACCCTCACGGCGCGGATCAAGAATTCTCTGGTCGCGCAAATGCGCTATTGGAGGGGCTTATGAATGAGCAGAAAATATTTCTGTGCGTAACCTCTGCCGTGTCGGGGCAAAGAGGCGAAACGTGGACGCGATTAACAAGAACGTCGAGGTCGCATGACACCATGGGGCTTCTTTGGCATTCGGGGAAGAACCCGTCGCTCCGGCGGTAGAAGGATCGTTGCCCTCAATTCCTTTTCGTGCTCGAAGCTCTTTCGCTTCATAAAGAGTCCATAATGCTTATGACTTTTCTCGATCTCGTCATGATCGAAATCGGCATAGCGCACTGAATCAATGAGGATGCCCTCTCTTCTACCCAGCGATGCCCGCAACTGTCCAACTGTTGACTCAATGGCGATCGCCTGGCCCGACGCTGAGCACGGTACCAGTCTATGATCATAGACAGTCGACATCATGTACGAACTTCCACCATTGATTCCAGACGCGCAAACATTGCTCAGTCTTGAGCCCGAAGAGCTCGCGGGAAAAATCCTGTTTGCGCTTCGGAAAAGGCTTGGGCACGAGTAAGGGCAACGGCCATCGCACTGTCAGGAATCGTGATCGAGCCTGCAGATTCAGTATTGGAAGAAATTGCCAACGCAGACAGCAACGAGGTCGCGTCCGAGATCGGATCTCCCAATGCCGGGCCGGTGACACTCAATTCCTTCATTTTCTGATCGAAGAGTTGTACCGCATACTTATTCCCCGACGCTTTGGTGGCATGCTCTCGATTAAGAGTCTTCAGCCTGGCTAAAGCCTTGTTCGGGTCTGAGACAAGCGTGTTATAGACCTTTGCAACAAGTGCGGCGCTATGCTGACTCGGTTTATTCTTTTAGGAACATGGATCGTTCCATCACAACACGGGCCTGCGTTATCGCGTGGTTGTTGTGCACGGTGCTGTCCTGCCTGGCGGTTCACTCGCCGCACTGCGATCTGTGTGATGGCCCTTTCGTTGTAGCCTCTTCTTCTCTGCAAACATTAGCCAAACACCCGCTGCCCATCGAACCCGACACCTGTAATGGTATCTGCTCGTGCTGTGGCTTTCACGGACTTCCGAATGCAAGTCCGGCCCTAGCTTTGGGAAACAAAGTGACTGCTGGTGATTGGCCTGAGCCACCTTCGCCTGTTCTCGCGCCGCACTCGCCCATATTTCGACCTCCCCGCATAGTCGTCTCCTCTTAGCTTGATCAATCTGTGTCTTTGGCACGGACGCTAGAACGCACAACTCACTCTGGAGACATCGATCGTGGACTGATTGCCGTCCTCACTTCATGAGAAGCACGATCAACGTGGCGGCGGTCGCCAAATGAAGCAGGATATGCGCGGTGTTTGGGACCATTCCATTGCGGGCCGGCAAGAAGGAATGCGTTTTGCCGAACATGACTTGATAGCGAGCAGCTCGCTCCGGTTCCGGTCGGAAAAGATAAGGTATCCACCAGGCGCGTATTTGCCCGATGAAGAGCAGGCCATAGCTAATCACGAGCCAGTCGTAAAGCCAGTCGGGATAAGGTCGTCTAAAGTGCAACAGGCTAAAGCACAGCCCGATGGTCCACGGTACGCTTTGAATGAGCGTTACAGTGACGAGACGGCGTCTCGTATCCAGGCTGCGTACCGCTGCGACATCGTTGAGGCGCCCAAGCGGAATCCAATCGTGCAGCCAGAGAAAAAGAACCTGAAACACTTGGAGAGCGAGCAAAACCATCTCGATTTCGCGATTTGCCGGGAAATGCTGCTGTGCCATTCTCGCCCCTTAGAGCCATTATGACCTCGATTACTCCTTAGTCACCGGCAATACGGAAGTTTCGTGGAACGGAACTCCCGAAAAGAGTAGGCGGCTGATTGGTGTCACGTTTAGCCGTTGTTGTTGGGATGTAGCGACGGCTATCATCTGTTTTCGCTATGAAGCGCTTGCCTCGCCATCGCGGATGAGAAGCAGGAAGTCCGTCGTCATAACCAATGGCTTTCCCCAGTAGTTTGGATGGCGGATCCAAGCCCATTTTGGCCATGGGATGCCTCTGGAGCCCAGATGGTTACGCTGACCGTGCAGACCGCTGCCACAGCGGCTTTTTTGAACGCGTTTCCCTCAATCGGACGCTGGATGGCGCCTGCTGGCGTTGGCCGTGACAGCTGCCAACCAGGGTGATCGCGAGTAGGTGGCAGCGCTGGCCCAAGAGATGCAACAGGTGACCGGCAACCATGCCATGTGGAGCAAGGCTACACCGGGCCAACCTAATTCTGTTCTCTATTCCCTCAACTCTGTCCGCGCTGCCCGTACAGAGAGCTAGCCGAAAGATACGATTGAAATCTCCAAAAGATACTGGCGAGTGGCCCCGAAAGACTCCTCTTGTGCGACGAAAGATACCGCAAAGCCCCGTTGATATCAAGCTAGAGTGACAACTGAGCATAGCCTTGCAGGTCACAAAGAATGTGACTGCGTACTCGCAGTATGCATGAAATTCGTCACTTGTAATGACCTCGGAGATTGCCGGAAACGCCAAGCGATGATTCTAAGACACAAAATTCAAAGAAAATGCATTGGCCGCTTGTGCCTCAGCATTCTGCTTCTCCCTCTTTTCATCGGAGAAGCAAGCGCTCAGCAGAGTTATACGTGGGAGCAGATCGAGAACAAGTTTGAGGCAACCAACCCCGCGTTGAAGGCAGATGCGAATAACGTGGATGAGCTGAAAGCGGAAGAGATAACAGCGTACCTCCGTCCGAATCCGCAGTTCACTCTATCGGCGGACGGAACGCAGATCGCTCCTAAGAATGGAATCTGGACCCCGCTGGCCGGCACTGACATTTCACCCAACCTCAGCTACCTGCATGAACGCGATCACAAACGGGAATTGCGTCTGGAAAGTGCTAAAGAAGCCACTCGCATCGGTGCGTCATTGCACGAAGATCTGCAGCGCAACCTGCTTTTTACCCTGCGCTCCGCCTTTGTGCAGACTCTGGAGGCCAAGGCAGTGCTGGAACTGGCGAAGGCCGACCTGGAGTACTACGACAAGATCATCGAGATTAGTCGTGCCCGCTTCAAGGATGGCGATCTTGCGCAGATCGATTTGGATCGTATTGAGCTGCTGCGAGTGCAGTACGAGTCTGAGATCCAGACGGCGATCGTAAATCTGCGCACTCAAAAGATCGCGCTGCTGCAATTGCTGAACGACCGGACACCGCTGGACCAGTTCGACGTCACAGGCCCCTTCGGCTTTACGAGCGACCTGAAGCCGCTTGATGACTTCCGCCAGCAGGCCCTCGATGCGCGTCCAGACCTGCGTGCCGCTGTACAGGGGATCGAGCAGGCGAAGACGAATCACAAGCTGGCGATCTCGAACGGTTCGACCGATCCAACCTTCAGTGGGTGGTATACCTACAACGAATCAAACAACAACCCAATCGCCACTAACGCTCTCGGTCTCAGCGTGAGCATTCCACTCCGCATCTTCGATCGCAATCAGGGCGAGAAGCAGCGCACGCTGATTGACATCGACCGCAATCAGAACCTGACCGATGTAGCGCGGGCACAAGTGTTCAGTGATGTGGACTCGGCGTATGAGCAGGTACAGAGCAACGTCGTGTTGCTGGTGCCTTATCGCGACAAATACAAGGACCAGGCAACGCGCGTGCGTGACACCGTGACGTATGCCTATCAACGTGGCGGGGCATCGTTGATGGATTTTATAAATGCGCAGAGCGATTACCGCGTTGTGCAGCTGTCTTACCTGCAACTGGTGGGTGCCTATCTGACGGCTGCCGCCCAATTGAATCTTGCTGTAGGGCGTGAGGTGATCCCATGATAAAAAAGTCCTTCTTGATAAATTCTCTCTGCCTCATCGTAAGTCTCTCGCTGACTGCATGTGAAAAGAAATTCAGTCCTGCTGATGGTGCTCCGCAGCCACCACAGACGGTTGAGACCGGGGATATGAGTTTGGTCACCGTCAATAAGCCGGATCTGTTTCCTCTTGTCAATGCAGACCAGATTGAGGCTCCTGCGGAGTTGAAGGTTACGGGCACGGTTAATCCTGATATCGCTCGTGAGGTGCCCGTCATCTCCCTTGCTAGTGGTCGCGTAGTAGACATCAAAGCGCGGCTCGATGACCACGTAAGGAAGGGCGACCTTCTGCTGAAGGTACAAAGTCCGGATATTACGAATGCCTTCGACGTCTATTTGAAGGCAGCGAATGACGAGCAACTTGCAAATAAAACCTACGTTCGCGCTCAGGATCTTTATTCGCACGGCGCTATCTCACTGGCCCTGTTGGAGCAGGCCGAAGACACCGAGAAGGACGCCAAGGCCGATCTGACCGCTGCGGAGGGACAACTGGACACGCTGGGCATCAGCAAAAGTCATCCATCGAACGTTGTGAACGTGTATGCGCCTATCTCCGGTGTCATTGTGGCGCAGAACGTAACCAACGCCGCGGCAGCAGGCGTAACTTACTCAGGTTCCTCCACTGTTTTTACCGTCGCCGATCTAACCGTAGTTTGGATCATTTGCGATGTTTACGAGAACGACATCCCGAAGCTTGAGCTCGGACAGACCGCAAAGATCAAACTGAATGCGTATCCCGACAAAGTGCTGACTGGCCGCGTAAGCGACATTGGTCCGGTACTCGATCCCAGCATACGCACTGCCAAAGTCCGCATCGAGGTTTCCAATCCAGGCATCCTCCGGCTCGGAATGTTTGTCACCGCTACCTTCCAGAGCAAAACCAATGAGGTTCACGCGGTCGTCCCTGCGTCTGCAGTGCTTCACCTGCATGATCGCGACTGGGTCTTCATTCCTGCCGGGGACAATCGCGTCAAGCGCGTCGAAGTGCATGCTGGGCAGTTGCTGCCCGGGAACCGGCAAGAGTTGCTCTCGGGCATCGGTGCCGGACAGCAGGTTGTTTCCAATGTTCTGCAGCTTGAAGCAACGTTGGAGGCGCAATGATCAGGAAGCTTGTAGACTTCGCGCTTCGAAGCCGCCTCCTGATTCTGGCGATTGCGCTTTTGCTTTTTGTATGGGGAGCGATCTCGTTTCATAACCTCCCTGTCGATGCCTATCCGGATGTTGCGGACAATTACGTAAACATCATCACGCAATGGCCAGGACATTCGGCCGAGGATATCGAAAAACAGATTACGGTTCCGACTGAGATTCAGATGGCCGGTCTTCCTGATATGAAGAACCTGCGCTCATTCAGTCTGGCTGGCATCTCCAGCCTGATGATGAACTTCAATGATTCCTCGGACAACAACTGGAACCGTGAACGTGTGCTGGAGCGGCTCAGTATGGTTACGTTGCCCGCAGGGCTCGTTCCGCAGCTGCAAACCGACTGGAGTCCAGCAGGACAGATCTACTGGTACACGATTGAAAGCAAGAATCCGAATTTCGACGTCATGGAGCAGAAGTCGCTCGAAGACTGGACGCTCGAGAAACAGTTCAAGAGTGTCCCTGGTATCGTCGACGTCGCCAGCTTTGGCGGCTTGACGAAGGAGTATCAGATCCGCCTGGATCCGGACAAGCTCGTCTCCTATGGACTGAGTATCGCCCAGGTAGAACAGCAGCTTTCCAATAACAACACGAATGCCGGCGGCAGCTTTATCGTTGCGGGTGCGCAGCAGATCAACGTACAGGCCGTGGGGCTTTTTGCGGACGTACAACAGATCGAGAACACGGTCGTAAAGACGCAGAATGGCACCGCACTGCGTATCAAGGACATTGCCGTTGTCGAACAGGGACCAAAGATTCGGCTGGGGCAGATCTCAAAGACCTATCGTGCCGTTGACGGCAAGCTTATCGACAATCCAGACGTAGTGGAAGGCACATTGCTTCTGCAAAAAGGGAGTGACTCTGATCCCGCATTGAAAGGAATTGAGGCGAAGGTCACCGAGCTCAATGGTACCGAGGCTCAACCGGCCATATCCGGCAGCTTCTTCCACAGAGCCAAGCCAGCCCTGGCCGCCAAGCATGGTTTGCTGCCGCCGGGGCTGAAGGTTGTTCCCTTCCTCGATCGCAGCGATCTCATCCATTTGACGACGCATACGGTGCTGCACAACCTCACCGAGGGCATCATCTTGGTTGTAATCGTTCTGATGCTCTTCCTCGGCAATGTGCGTGGTGCGATCATTGTTGCGCTTACCATCCCGTTTTCTCTGCTGTTCGCGTCGATCTGCCTTCAACTCAAACATATTCCGGCAAATCTGCTGTCCCTGGGCGCACTGGATTTCGGCATGGTCGTGGACGGCGCAGTGGTCATGATCGAAAATATTGTGCGCCACCTAAATCGACCGAATAATAGCAACGAAAGCCCCCAGGATAAGATCCGTGACGCAGCCCATGAGGTGCAGCGGCCGGTGTTCTATGCGATCGGCATCATTATTACTGCTTACCTTCCGATCTTTACGTTGCAAGCCGTTGAAGGCCGCCTCTTCAAGCCAATGGCGTGGACAGTTGCTTTCGCTCTCCTGGGAGCGCTGATTTTCTCGATGATCATTGCACCTGTGTTGGCCAGCTTTCTATTTCGCAAAGGTGCGAAGGAGTGGCACAACCCCGTGGTCGAATATCTTACGGCCACCTACCGCAAGAGGGTAACCGAGGCCATTCACCACCGTGGCATTACCGTTGGCATTGGGGTTGCGGGGCTGGTGCTCGCGATCTTTCTCTTGTACAGCGGAATCATTGGTTCAGAATTTCTGCCACATCTGGATGAAGGAGCGCTTTGGGTGCGCGGCTCTCTCGCTCCATCGACAGGGCCCGATGAAAGCCTGGCTATCTCGAATAAGGCCCGCATCGCCTTGGCGAGCTTCCCGGAAGTAACTGAGGTGGTAGATCAGATTGGGCGTCCCGATGACGGAACGGACTGGACTGGTTTTTTCAACACGGAGTATTTCGTGGATCTGAAACCCAAGGATCAATGGCGGCCAGTCTTCCAAGAGAACAAAGACAACCTCATCGCCTCGATGAATCAGCAGTTGGAGAAGATTCCTGGTGTGATCTGGGGATTCTCACAACCGATCGAAGACAACATGGAAGAGGCGGTTAGCGGAGTCAAAGGGGAGTTGTCAGTAAAGATATATGGCGACGATCTCAAAACCCTCGAAGCAAAAGGCAACGACGTGGTCAGCGTGATGAGCAAGATTCCCGGGGTCCAGGACCTTGGACTCTTCCGCATCATTGGTCAACCGAACCTCACGTTTACAGTTGATCGCCAGGCCGTGGCTCGATGGGGCATCAATGTTGCAGACGTACAGGATGCGATTCAGACCGCTGTCGGAGGCAACGCCGTGAGCCAGGTACTACAGGGCGAGGCGCGGTACGATTTGGTTCTGCGCTATCAGAAACCTTATCGCGATACGAGGGAGGCGATCGAAAATGTCCGCCTTCTATCTCCAACCGGTGAGCGCGTTTCTTTGGCGCAACTGACAAAGGTCGACACTAACGACGGAGCCGAGGAGATCTATCGCGAAGGCGAACAGCGATATATTGCGGTGAAGTACAGCGTGCGTGATCGTGACCTCGGAAGCACAGTTGAGGAAGCGATCGACAAGGTCAACAAGCAGGTTGCTCTACCCACTGGGTATCACTTTGTTTGGGCCGGTGAATACGAAAGCAAGCAACGTGCGGATAAGCGCCTGGCAATTATTGTGCCGCTGACCATTCTATTGATCTTTATCATTCTGTACTTGATGTTCAAGTCGTTCAAATGGGCGACTTTGATTTTGATCAACGTAGCACTGGCGCGCGTAGGTGGCTTGCTGGCGCTTTTAGTAACTCACACCAATATCAGCGTTTCGTCTAGCGTAGGCTTCCTTGCATTGTTTGGTGTATCTGTGCAAACAGGCGTCATTATGCTCGAGTACATCAATCAACTGCGGGTGCGTGGGCATTCGATTGAAGAGTCGGCAATCGAAGGAGCTGTACTCAGGCTACGTCCGATCATGATGACGATGCTGGTCGCTACTTTGGGACTATTGCCTGCGGCCATGTCTCACGGTATCGGCTCGGACTCGCAACGCCCTTTCGCAATAGTAATCGTCGGCGGACTCATCTCGGATCTCGTGATGAGTATCTTCTTGCTGCCAACGCTGTATGTATGGATTGCTGGCGAGAAAGATGTCTTACCAACGCCAGAACCTGAGTTTGAGGCCTAGCTCCCGTGAGCGATGGAATTGATCGGCAGGCATCCTGGTGTAAGGCGCTGCTCTTACAAAAGAAAGCAACGTGTCGGGGGATCAATGAGAGATAGGTTATGGGCTTCGGCGCTGTTTGTCGGCTTGGGACTCCTCGCTTGTAAGGCATTGGGTCAAACAAGCCCGGTAAGTAGCCAAAAGGCCAGCTCGGTGACTGCTGACGACAACGATAAGTCAGCGACAGGATCAACTTATGTTCCCATCGACAGTTGGATTTACCCTGCGCTCGACCGATTGCACGCACTTGGTTATATCAACTACGCCTACAGCGGACTTCGCCCCTGGACGCGATCGAGCATCATCCATATGCTGGATCAAACGGCGGAATCCCAGGATTTCACTTCGAAAGACGATGAAGCCCATGAGATTTATCTCGCAGTACGAAAGGAGCTCGATACCGGCACACAGACCTTCGCCGATCTTCTACATCATCCGCGTAATAACTTTGACAGTGCCTATACCCGCCTCGGCGGCATCTCGGGGACCCCGCTACGAGACAGCTTCCATCTTGGCCTGACAATCGTCAACGATTATGCGCGCCCTTATCAGGAGGGGTTCAATCCCATAGCCGGCTTCAGTACGCGAAGCGAAGCTGGACGATTCGCTCTCTATTTCAGAGGCGAATATCAGCATGCCCCTGACGCTCCGGGATACTCGCAATCTTTAGCCGATCTCCTTTCGACCATTGATGGCGTTCCAATCGCTACCTATCCAAATCAATCGATTATTCCCGTTGGGCCGATCGCTCCGGTGAATGACTTTCGCATTGTGGAAGCCAATCTCTCCTATCTCCTACTGAATCACGAATTTTCCTTCGGCAAGAGCGATCATTGGATGGGTCCCGCGAAAGGAGGTAGCTTTGCCTGGAGCAACAACGCGGAAAATATCTATGCCTTTCAGATAGACCGCGTCGAGCCGCTGTATATTCCACTCCTCTCACGCCTCACCGGCCCGTTCCGATACCAGTTCTTCGTCGGGAGTCTCAAAGGGCACGTTGATCCCAGAGACCCTTGGATACATGCTGAGAAGGTCAGCTTCAAGCCAACAGAAAATCTTGAATTTGGGTTTGAGCGATCTGTCATTTGGGGCGGAGAAGGCCACGTTCCGATCACCATTCACAGCTTTCTCAAGAGCTTTTTCAGCTTTCAGAACGTTCCAGCCGCTGAAAAGGTGTCGCGAAACGATCCCGGAGCACGTTTCGGCACTTTTGATTTTTCCTACCGTTTGCCATTTGTGCGTAAGTGGCTGACCTTATATACCGACTCGCTCGTCCACGACGATGTTAGCCCCATCAGCGCGCCCCGACGTGCAGGTATTAGACCCGGTATCTATCTTGCGCGATTCCCCTATCTTGAACACCTTGATCTTCGCGTAGAGGCGGCAAGTACAGACCCTCCAACCTCGCGCAGCAATGGCGGACAATTCCTCTACACCGAGCAGATACAAAAAGAGGGGTACACCAATAAGGGCTTCATCATCGGAGACCCTATTGGGCGAGAGTCCAAAGGCGGTCAAGCTTGGCTTACCTATCACCTCTCCCCGAGAGAAGACGTACAGCTTTCTTACCGCGACGCAAAAGCAGCGAAAGATTTTATCCCCGGCGGCACAACACAGAATGCGGTCCAAGCGTCCGTCATAAAACGTTATCGCGAGCGCATCGAATTGCGCAGCTGGCTACAGTACGAAGAGTGGAAAGCTCCGATCTACAAGGTCGGAAGTAACTCCAATATCAGCGTGGCGGCCAAGTTTACCTGGTACTTACATGAAAAAAACT
>JBEKGF010000056.1:0-28586 GCA_050012935.1 Edaphobacter sp.
GAGAATAATCATGACGACGACACAATGGGGCCGGAAAGAGACCGTCATCTTCCCTCCGCACTCTCCGATCTACACCTATGGCGCGATCTTCCTTTCGCTTGTCGCGGCAGGCTTGTTCGTTTACCTGCGCTTCAGCTTCGTGCTCACGCCCTTGCAGCAGTTTTATCTTCCGTACTACCTCCGCACCGGCATTGCCGGAGTGATGCACAAGACCGACAAGTACCAACTGCTCGCCATCGCGGATGACAAAAGCCATGCCCGGATCGTCACGGAAACGGACGTGACCGCAGGGATGACACCCGAAGCAAACGGCAAGCACATACCACTCCAGCTTTCAGCGGCGGCCCGCGCTGCTGGCTTCCGCTCCCTCTATCGTGGGCCGTCCATCCCGTACCAGAACAAGCTACTGAACGCTTACTTTCAGAGTGCCGTCTATGGAGGCGACAGCCTATGGAGCATCTTCAAAACGCCCATTCTTTTCGGCGTACTGGCGCTTGGCTTGCAGCTCCCGTTTTCCATCGCCAAAGATATTCGCCGCCGCAAGGAGATGAAGTATGGACGGCGACTGAAAGGCCCGTTTCTTGTCACGCCCAAAGGCTTCAACAAGGCCGTACAAGGCGACGGCATCGGCATCAAAACCGATGACTACGACAAGATGATGCGGATACCGCTCCGGGTCGAAGACCAGCACATCGAGTTGATGGGCGACACAGGTTCAGGAAAGACCAGCCTCATTATGCAGGTGCTTCGCCAAGTGCAGAGCCGGGGCCACTCGGCCATCGTTTACGACCCGGCCTGTGAGTTCGTGCAGCGATTCTACGATCCCGACCGCCACGACATCATTCTCAATCCGCTGGACCGGCGTTGCCCCTATTGGGGGCCAGCGGAGGAACTTCGCCGCAAGGCCGAGGCAAAGGCCATCGCCGCGTCCCTATACCAGCCGACGACCGACAAGAAGGGTGAGTTTTTCATCGAGACGCCACAAAAGATATTTGCTCATCTCTTGACCTTCGGGCCATCCCCGCAAGAGCTTGTGCAGTGGATGGCGAACCCAGACGAGATTGATCGCAGGGTGCAAGGGACCGAGATGGCGATGATGATTGCCAAAGGCGCACAGCAGCAACGCAACGGTGTCCTGGCTTCGCTTGGATTGATTGCCGACAGCCTACGAATGCTGCCCCGCAAGGACCAAGCGAAACGCGCATGGAGCGCAACCGAGTGGGCCAAAGAACGTCAGGGTTGGATCTTCATTACCTCGCAGCCGAGTGAGCGCGAGGCACTGCGTCCTCTGAATAGTCTCTGGATTGATTTGCTGGTTTTGCGGTTGCTGAATGCGCCGACTGAGAATCAGCGCCCGGTATGGTTTGTGCTGGACGAGCTGGCGAGCCTGCAACGGCTTCCGCAGTTGCACACGGCCATTACAGAGAACAGGAAATCGAAAAATCCGCTGGTGCTTGGCTTTCAGGGAAAGGCCCAGCTTGAAGTCATCTACGGCCATATTGCCGAGGTGATGCTGTCTCAGCCAGCCACCAAAATCTTTCTCAAAACCACGGAACCGAAGGCCGCTGAGTGGGTAAGCGCTGCCATCGGCAAAGTCGAGATCGAGCGGATGCGCGAGACGCATTTCGATGGCTCCCGTGCGGGCAAAAACTTCAGTCTGGACCGTCAGGCCGAGCCGCTTGTCATGGACTCAGAAATATCGGGATTGGACCCGATGCACGCATTCTTGAAGCTGGGAAATCACGTTGCCCGCTTCTCGTTTTCCTATAGCGACCTACCGAAGACACAACCTGCCTTTGAGCCGCGCACGCTGGAGGATGATGAGCTTTCTTTCGATCCCAAAACGCTCCAGTCACGCCGAGCGGAACCCGTAGAGCAGGACGCCGAGGAAGCTGACATTCCCCCGGAAGAAGATGCAGAGGATGATGTCCAGGCACAGACACAGGGCCGGTTCTCCCTCGGAAATGAGTAGCCATGCTGAATATCTCGAAACCGCTCTCCGCATCGCAGGCTCAGACATATCACGAAAAAGAGTTCATGGCTGCGGAGCAAAACTACTGGAAGCAAGGCGATACGATCTTTGGCGAGTGGCATGGCAGGCTCGCCGGAAAGTTCGGCCTCGCCGGAGCCATCGGCGCAGAAGAGTTTACGCGTCTGAGTGAAGGCCAGCATCCGCACACCGCCGAACAGCTTGTCCAGCACCGCCACGCCCACGAGTATCAGATGGCGGACGGAAGAACCATTACATCGGTTGAGCATCGCGCCGGATGGGACGCTACCTTTTCCGCTCCCAAGTCTGTCTCGCTGACCGCGCTTGTCGGCGGCGACGACCGCGTGCGCGAAGCCCACCGCGAGGCCGTCAACGTCGCTTTGAACGAGTTGGAAAAGTACACGCAGGCCCGCATTGGCGGCAACCATACCGCCGAAACGACCGGGCAATTTGTCGCCGCGAAGTTCGAGCATGACACCGCCCGCCCGGTAGACGGTTACGCCGCTCCACAGCTCCACACGCATGCGGTGATTTTCAATATGACCGAGCGTGAGGACGGAAGTTTTCGCGCTCTCCAGCCGCAGGGATTATTCGATAGCCAGCAGTTCGCTACCGCCATTTACCAGTCAGAATTGATGTACCGGCTTCGCGATCTAGGTTATGAGATCGAAGCCGGACGCAGTGGGGCTCCCGAAATCAAAGGCTATACGCAGGAGTATTTGGACGCCTCCAGCCCGCGTAGCCAGCAGATACGCGAGTACCTTGAAAAGACGGGATACGAGGGACCGGAGGCCGCGCAGATTGCTGCGCACTCCACCCGTGACAAGAAAGAAATTCATACGCCCTCCGAGGTGCTGGCAGCTCACCGGCAGGTCGCCGCTGAGTTCGGCAACCAGGCTGACCGCGTGGTGGCAGAGGCACGGCAGCGCGGCCATGCCGAAGAACAGACACCGGAGGCTTCGCAGCTACGAGCACGCGAGGCCGTCACGTATGCCCGCGACCGCAGCTTTGAGCGCGAGGCCGTCACCGATGAACGCGACATCTTCCGTGATGCCTTGCGGCGCGGCATGGGCGAAATCACCTACCCGGAGGTCCGCGCCAGCTTCGAGGCACGAGTTGCTTCCGGCGAGTTTCAGGAGGTATCAGGACAGAAGCACGAAACAGGACGGCAGTTCACCACGGAGCAGACCATCCGGGCCGAGCGGGACGTAATTCGCTGGATGGAACAGGGGCAGAATCAGGCTCCGCAGATCATGTCCATTCAGGATGCCGTTGCTCTCACCGACTCGCGCCCGAAGCTCAATGCCGCACAGCGCCATGCTATCGAGCAGGTATTAACCTCGCACGATGCGATACAGGGATTGCAAGGCAGCGCAGGCGTGGGCAAGACCACCGCCCTGATTGCTGTCCGCGAAGGCGCGGAGCAGCGGGGCTATATCGTGGAAGGTTTCGCCCCAACCTCTCGCGCCGCGCACCAGCTCCGCGATGCAGGGATTGCCGCCGACACCCTGCAAGGCTTTCTGGCCCGTGGTAGCAGCCATCAACCCGGAGGTGACCCCGGCACTCGACACCTCTATATGGTCGATGAGTCAAGCCTTGCCAGTACCAAGCAGATGCGCGACTTCTTAGAAAGGATCGGCTCTCAGGACCGCGTACTGCTCATCGGCGACACCCGCCAGCACCAGGGCGTCGATGCCGGAAAGCCCTTCGAGCAGCTTGTACAAGCCGGAATGCACACCGCGCAGCTTGACCAGATCGTGCGCCAAAAAGACCCGGAATTGTTGAAAGCGGTCGAGCATCTGTCCAAAGGTGAAATCGCTCCCGGCGTTGCTCTGCTGCAGCAGCAGGGCCGCATCACCGAAATTGCAGATTCACAACAGCGCATCGAAGCCATTGCGAAGAGTTACGCTGCGCATCCTGAAAACACGATTATCGTCTCGCCGGATAATGTCTCGCGCCGAGAAATCAATCAGGCCGTCCGCGCAGAGTTGCAGGCACTAGGGATGGTTCAGTCCGCCGATTACACGATGCGCGTGCTTTCGGCGCGCTCCGATATGACCGGAGCCGACCGTGCATGGGCCGCACGCTATCAGGTTGGCGACATACTGCATTACCAGCGCGGAAGCAAAGACCTCGGCATCGAACAGCGCAGCCATGCGACGGTCGTCGCAACGAATCCAAAGGAAAATCTCGTTACCGTGCAAAAACAAGATGGAGAACAGGTAAGCTACGATCCCTCACGGCTGCGTGGCATCAGTGCCTATCGTGAGATGGAGCGCGAGTTTTCCGTAGGTGACCGGCTGCAATTTACCGCGCCGAATCGGGAGTTGCGCGTCGCCAACCGCGACCTCGGTACTATCGAGCAGATAGGCAGAGATGGGCAACTTGCCATTCGCATGGACAACGGCAAGACGGTTTCCTTCGATGGAGACCAGATGCGGCACGTTGACCACGGCTATGCTGTGACCTCACACAGCTCGCAGGGACTCTCTGCGGAGCGTGTCCTGGTCAACATCGACACTGACGTTCACCCGGAGCTAATCAATTCGCGCTTTGCCTATGTCTCCATCTCGCGGGCATCGCATGAAGCCCACATCTACACCAATAATGCCGCGTCTGTCGGAGATGATCTCAGCCGCGACGTGAGTAAGACTGCCGCCGTCGATTTCACAAAGGCACAGAGCAATGCGCCTGAACAGAGTATGGGGCAACAGAAGGTGCAAAACATGGAAGGTTTGGGGCTATCGCTGTAGCGAGATAGCCGATGCCGACGACCATAAGTTATTGTGCGGCGTGTAGCGCAGCCCGTTTCGTCTTGTCCGTGGAAGTTGCATGTGTGACGGATTGCCCAGCCATAATCTGCTTCGCGTTCTTCCAGTCTTCGGCAAAGGGATTCTGGCCCCGCATGAAAGCGGATGCGAAATAACCGAACATGATGAACGCGGCCATAACCAGGACAAAGATGGCAACCGGCTTCCACGGAACGAGTATCAGCATGGTTTCCTCCAGCGACTACCAACCCACACTATCGTCTATTTTATTCCTCTCCTGATAGGAAGCCACTGCAATTCAGGCCGTTCTAGCGAATCTCGAAGGGCGATCCCCGCTTGGCGAATCGAGTCGAGGAGGGGTTTATCGGCTCATTGCGAAACCGTTGGGATAGACTGGGAGCGCGCTATGGTCACCCGCATTCTGCTCGCCGCTATTCTCCGTCTCATGCCCGCGTTCGCCGCCGCCCAGACCGACACCGGCCCTGGGCGTGACGCCGCGGCAATCCACCACCTCATCGAGCAGTACGCCAAAGCTGTGGATACTGTCGATCTGAATCTACTCTCGCAAGTCTGGTCTCACTCGCCCGAGGTCTCGTTCATCTATCCCCTGGGCGAGGAGCACGGCTTCGATGCTATCCAGCAACAGGTCTTTCAGAACATAATGGGCGGCATGTTCTCGGCACGCGATCTTGAGACGCGCGGTATAGCGATTCACGTGAACGGCGATTCTGGGTGGTCGGAATTCCACTGGACTTTTCATGCGACGATGCGGAAAGACGGATCGGCTGTGACCACACATGGCGTCGAAACCCAGGTCTACCGCAGAGAATCTGGAAAGTGGCGGCTAGTCCACGTCCACTACTCCGAAGACCGCCAGTCCGTCCCCTGAGCATTTGCCTACAACCAATATTTGCAATCCGCGGCCCAATGCCAGACCTCTTACTGCACCTCCAACGCCCGCACGCGATGTAGCAACCGTTCAACTTCTGCGTTACGGTTCTTGAACCAATCCGTGGACCAAATCCGGTGTATCTTCCAGCCTTGATTCTCAAGAGTCATCTGACGGAGCCTGTCTCGATCGCGGGCCGATCGTCCCGAATGATAGCTCTTCCCATCAAACTCAACCCCGAGTAAGAATGCTCCCGGCTTCTTGGGATGCCGCACTGCCAAGTCGATATAGTACCCGCTGACACCCACTTGCGGTACAACGTCATATCCTTGTGCTTTCAGCACTGCCCCTACTGCGGCCTCGTGCTCATTCGATGGCTCCGCACCAGGAGAGACTTCCGGCCTAGCGGAGATTCCATTTTTCGCAAATTGCATATAGCCCTTCAGCGCACGCACGCCCCAGGGGGTACTCGGCTCTGAGCGGATCATGTCTGGATCGAGCGAACTGAATACCACGGTCCGTTTCTTCGCTCGCGTAATCAGGACATTCAGGCGGCGCTGGCCGCTCTGACTATTAATGCCGGAGAATCGCTGGAAATAATTGTTCTGAGAGTCCGGCCCATAGGTTACTGAGATAAAGATAACGTCCCTCTCATCTCCCTGGACATTCTCCAGATTCTTGATAAAGAACGGCTCGGGAGTGTTCTCCTTGGTCTCCATCCAACCATTCGAGAAGGAGTCCTGCTTCAATTTCATGTCCAATAACTCTTCAATCAGCTCCCGCTGCTCGAAGTTCATGGTCACAACACCCAATGACTCCGAGGGATAAAGCATGATGTGTTCCAAGATGGCATCGACGACGCGCTCGGCCTCCAAAGGATTTCTGCGGTTCTCGTAAATCCCCTTGGCATCGACGTATTTGACGCCGAGGTCGGTGTGTTCGTGGTAGGCGGAAGGAAAGACAATCAGATGATCGTCGTAAAACTCGGAATTGGAAAACGCAATCAGGCTGTGATGCTGTGATCTGTAGTGCCAGCGTAGCCTGCGAACCGGCTGATAGCGGCTCAGTGCGATGTCCAGTATGCTCTCGCCTTCCGCCACTGCGGATTTCTCATCCGGCTCTTCTGCTTCATCGTCTATTGTTCTCTGGAAATAGGACGTGGGAGGAAGTTGCTTTGGATCGCCGACGATAACCAGTTGTGCGCCTCGCGCCACCGCACCCAACGCATCTTCGGGGCGTAGCTGCGATGCCTCATCCATGACAATAAGATCAAACGACAACTGCCCCGGAGCCAGAAACTGAGCTACAGACATCGGACTCATCATGAAGCAGGGCTTCAACCCTTGAACGGCTCGCCCGGCCCGAAGCATTAATTGCCGGATGGGAATGTGAGCGCGTTGCTTTGCAATCTCATGTTGAACCAGCGCAAGGTCCGTAGTGTCCTTAACGACGGAGCCGCGAATACCTGACGGGATAGGACGACGACTTGCACGATGAGCTATATCGAGTTGGCTGAGACTTATGACAGATTGATCGAGAGATGCGAACTGAGAGCGAACTTCCTCATGTGTAATTCCGCTCAAACGCCACAGGTCAGGATGCTCACTGAACAGCCGCCGCAGAAGCGTGTCATAGAACAGATATTCAAACGTACTCACCAACGCATCATGTTGGAGTGACCCGTTCAGGCACAAAGTAACAAGATAGTCGAGTCCTGCGGTGTGCAACTGCTTTGCGGAACGCTGCGCGTCAATCCAGATCGGAAGTAATGCTTGCGACTCCCGGCACCGTTCAATCGAGGCAACCGCCTTTTGCAGAGCTACTACCGATGTGCGCTTGGCGAAGGGAATCTCAGAATGAAGCGCGCCGATGACATCCCGCTCCGCAGTTGCCAAAGCATTGCCGTTGTCGCTGAAATCCTTGATCCACTCTCGAAGCCATTGAAGTCTCACTGGAAATTCACTCGACGACAGCCAACTACGGACTTCCAAGGGAAGATTGGATACACCAATGGCGCGAGCGATAGAGAGTGCGCGAGCAATCGGAGTGGGTGAGGTTGCAACTCCCTTATAGTGATCCCCCAAAATGGCCCGGGCCTCGTGATTGTTATTGAGCGAATCACGCAGGGCGCGGGCTGTCGCCACGGAATCGAACAGCTCCAGGACGTGAGTTCTGGTGGTGGATTCTGGAAGCTGAATCGGCCTCAGAATCTCCAGCAGCTCCGCAGACACCAACACGATGGATCGCACTTCTTCCAGGAACACGTCTACTTCTGCGTCTGCGTGCTCGAACCTGAGATTGGGAACACGAGAATGCAAATCTGTAAGCAGATTCAGCGCATCCTCTAGTTCTTCTGGGAGCGGCAAACTTCCGCTTGCGACGCCGAGGATGCCTCTCAGTCGTGTTGCCGGCAACGTGAGCAGTGCGGATCGAATCTCGGAGGCAAAGACCTGGTGCTCAGGCAGGCGAACAAAGACCTCCTCATGCCATTTCGTCACCACGATGAGATCGTCCCAGGAGGTCGTCAATCCGGTGAAATGTTCTCCCATTTGCGTGGCGTATTCGGACTTGCTCGAAAAGGTGTCTATCTTTGCCCGGCTATGCGCAAGCAGTCGCAAGCAGGCTGCCTTTTGGCTGCGCGTTCGCTTCGCGCTCAAATGACAGTGAGCCTTGTAGACCGTCCCTGCATGGCGATATGTCTTACTCAGCCTGCCGTACCAAGGGGTGTTGTCCAGCGTTGCCGCAGCCTCCAGCAGTTCGGCAGAGGTGGCGTCGCTATCAACTACGAAATGTTCCGAGAGGCTGTCTCTCTCCGTCAGGAGTGCGGTGCATTCTTTTTGTCCGGCTTCCAGAAGATGAGCCAGGCCGTCTTTTGCAAAGTCTGGACCGCGTAAATGTGCGAGATGGAGCGGAGCGGCGGTCAATAATTGCCGCGCAGCAACTAAGTCGGTAACGCACCTTAACGTAAAGGACGCACGTACCCCCAAAGCCTGACTCAAATCACTGGTTGCGCTCTTGGCGCGGGCGACGTGTTTTTCCGAATCAGAAAGAGACTTTGCTAAGGCCAGCAGGCTACCCATCGAATAGTCGGATATCCCAAGATCTTGCAGCTTCTCGTCTTGTTTCTGAAATCGGGCTGGGATATTGCTATCGAACAGCGCATCCCCGCCTGTTAGAGACGAGAGCAAGGCGGTATACCGTTCGCAGGCACCTAAAAAGTGTTCTGTCGCCGCAAATCGTTTCTGCTCTGAGAGGGTACCGAGGAGGTCATAGTGGCAATCTTTGTCTCCATTGGGGATATTCGCTATCCATTGATCGACGCCGGTGAGCCAGTCTCCAACATCGACCTTTAATTTGACTGTATCTGCCTGTATGCCGAACCACTGATTGACGGTTCCCAGCCACTCGGTGACATCCACGGATGCGTGCAAGAACGTGCGGCTCAGAGCTTCGATGAGAGCGATGCGCCGGGTCCATTGACTGCTTAGCGCGGGCAGAGCAGCCAATAACCGTTCTTGGTCAGCAAGACTTAGCTCTATATTGGGAAGCCAGCCCCACGGGTTCTCTTTCTTCTCGACAGCTCCGCCAGCCTCAGACATCCGACGCAGATGGGCGGCATACGTCAGCACCATGTCTTTGCGTTCGTGCAGTGCCCGATAGTCCCAGGTATATGCCTCGGGAAGAGAAGCGGTATTAATGTCCCGAAGGGTCTCGGGTATTCCTTCCCGTAGTGCGTCGCGCTGCCAGATCAGCTCGAATGGCGTCCTTCCGATGGCCCCATAGGGTGTATTCAGTAACGAAACATATTTGGTAAGTTCGTCGCGCTTATAGTTCAGAAGTCCTTGTTTGTGCGCAAGTGTGGTGGGCGCTGAAAACCGGGGGGATGCTTGAATCCGATCTTCGAGTGACTTCAGCAGGCTCACCTTACTTGTCTTGTGGCTATGAAGTTCGAGACAGAATTCTCCTAACCCACAGTTATCAAGACGGCGCTTCACGACATTCAGCGCCGCCATCTTCTCCGCCACAAACAGAACACGCTTCCCGTTGCCAATCGACGCTGCAATCAGGTTTGTGATCGTTTGCGATTTGCCTGTACCCGGAGGCCCTTCGATTACGAGATTCTTTCCTCGCGCCGCATTTATCAGTGCGCTATGTTGCGAGCTGTCGGCGTCGCAAACGATAGCGGGCACGTCACCTTTGCTGGCTTCTTCGTCAATTTCAAATTCGGTTGCGAAGGATAGACCTTCGGCAGCGCTGCCAGAAAACATATCGACCAGTCGAGGATGCTTGTCTAAAGGCACATCGGACGGCCAACGCTCCGCATCCAGGTCCAGGTACATAAGGAGCTTGCCGAAGCTCAGGAGTGCGAGGGATACCTGTCGGCAAATTCGCCAGTCGCGTTTCTGCTTCAGAATCGGAGCGAACCGCTCGAAATACTGCTCTGGTGTTTCCCCTTCCTCGATATACGGCATCTCCAGCCCGAAATCGCGCCGCAGCTTCTCCACGAGGGAGAGATTCGTAGTCAGATCCTCGCCGGTGTACTGTAGGCGAATCGAACGATCCTCTTCTTTGGCCTTCGGAGTAGTCAGGGAGACAGGGATAACGAGAAGGGGAGCTTGGCGTATCTGTGTCGAATCGTCTGATTCGCGCCATTCCAGGAAGCCGAAAACCAGATGCAGAATGTTTGCACCCGATTCTTCGATGGCGGTCCTGGCACTGGTTCCAATCTTGCGGATGATGGTTTCAAAATCTTCCTGGTAGTAGAGAGCAGGCAGACATGCGGTTTGTCCAGTGCCTTTCACCAGATCGTAGGAGGTTGACCATCCGATCGCTTCGGCAAAGTCCTTTGCCGCAGGCTTCTCGCCCAACTCAGCAATGTACTCTCTGGTCGGCTCCGGGACAGGGACAAACGGAAACCTCTTATCGTCCAAAAGGCTCTGGTAAACGGAGTCAAGATCGACATCAACAGTTCTGAGTGACGACCTAGCGTGCCGGAAGCTAATCAGCTTGTTTCGATTGGTAAGGTCAAGAAGACGCCGACGGATGTTTTCCAAACCGCGCCGCACCAGTTCTGCCTGCGCGAGATCGACTGTTCCCACCTGTTTTCTGTCTGTACGAGCTTCGGGCATAGGAATTTGCTCTGTTCATGCACCTTGAAAGGGGCAATTTGCGATTCTCCATCATAGAACGCGGGAGCAAATTCCTTATCTTTTCTTACATAGGACCACTGCTGGGCCGCCAAAGCCGCGCACGTTCTTGGAGCAGGGTGTCGATTTCCTTGTCATTAACCTCAAGGACGCCCAACGACCGCTCCAGATCGCTCGTCAGACACCACTCCATATATTTGCTAAGGCTGCCGGAATGTTTGACGTGTTGGTAGAACGTCCCCAGAGCCGGATAGTCTGCCCCTCCGGTGTACCGTTCCCAGGCCGCTTTCTTGGTCATGCCTGCAAAGAGTGCCAGCCATTGGGGAAGATAGCGTTCTGTCGTCAGTTGCTGCGCTCGCTTCAAAAGCTCGTCCCTTGTCTTCTCGCGTGCCTGTTCTGCCTCGATTTCCCGTTGCTTTTTCTCTTGGCATTTCGGACAGTGGATCTCAATTGAATTCCGGGTCCGATTCCAGTCGTCCATCTCGAACGTAAATGTCTCTGTCCCTTCACCACATTCGCAGGGGCCGGTTTCGGTCCGCATGATCTCCCAACTCATCGTCTAGCCCTCATTCAGAAGCCGTAATAAATCCGCTTGCCGTTACGCTCTTGTCCGTTCGTAAGGACTCCATCAAACGAGGTATCAGAGAAAACCCACACGCTCAGAAAATCCAGAACGGCGTGTCCCATAATCGGCGTGACGAATTGCTTACCCTTGAAGTGTCTCCGATGGATCATGATCGTCTCCACAATCAAGTGGTGCAGGCAGTTGAGCGTGTTGTACATCGGGTTGCCACGCTTGACCCTCTCGTACGTTCCCCACACGGTGGGGTGCAGCAGCTTCGACGGCATCGTGTAGCAGTTGAAGTACAGGTGGCCCATTCCAACTTTTTCTGCCATCTCTTTCACATTGAGAGTCGTCCACGATCTCTTGTTTTTCGCACGGGCAGCCGTTGCCGCTTTGGTGAGATTGGCCTGCGCTGCGTCTCCGATGGTCATCCCTGTTAGACCATGTATGCCTTTCAGAATTTGATCCCAGTCCACCGCATCATATTCCTTGAAGGTGGGGACGTGCTCTGGATTTTGACTGAGGTACTTCATCGTCACAGTCCGCTCGAATAAGGTTCGCAAGAAGTATTGCGCTCCGTGATGAGAATCCTTGTGCGTCAGAGTCATCAGGTCATCGATGTCCATATACGAGGAGGTCATAAAGCCGACAATCAAGTTTCCAAGTTCATCGTCATCTTGAATCTTCGTATGGACGATCAACCGCGCCATGATCTTCATCCAACGGTTGATGATTAGGGGGAAGTCTTTACGCCACTCAATAAGTTCAGCCCACGTCTGCGGAGTGTGGACTTCATCCTGATTCTTCGCTTCGGACTCTGTCATGCGGTGCAGTCTCCCATGTCCATGATGCGCTGCGGGAGGATGATGGTGAGCTTCTTACAATCGATGATTGCTTGATTGGGCATCTGAGCTAATGTGACGTGAATAGTGAGCGGTCTACTCTCAGCCTCTCGCAGGATTAGCTCCATTCTGGCCGCGTCACTCAATGGCCGATATCCGTCATCGAAAGGGTTTTGGAAAGACGCGGAGTGCGGGTTGCTGTGGCTGACGAAGGTTTGAGAGTCTGGAAAGTAGCCCACGACCACACCAAGCTTCCCGCCACTCCTCAGCTCCACTTGATTGTCTGCCTGTTTCAGCCAATACGCACGAGATATGCTGAGCGAATCGAATTGCTCTGCTCGAATGCTTGCGAAGAGGCCGTAAATGTCTTTGGCGAGTCCCTGCACGGGGAACACGTTTTCAACCCATAGGACTATGCCGTTACACGCACCTGGTTCATGGGCGAGGGCTATCCTCCAACCCCTCTGCATGTAGTCGTAAATCAGCAGCTCCCACGTCCGCCGGAATTGCAAATTGGCCGTCGTTCGCACAGGAAGTTGTTGCGCTAGTTCTGATGACACGGCGGTCTTCGTCTCGGTGGCAGGTGCAGATGTAGCAGGAGCCGGGGCAGATTGATCTGCATGGTAGTACAAGTCTCCTTGCACATGGAACTGAGAGCCGCTGTTGTCGCCGCCTCCGGTGTCGATTGCCTGAGCAGATGCCGGTCTCTCCGGTTGGCCCGGCTCCTCGCTGCCCTCAGATGTCAGAAAGAACCAGATGAGACCGCAGATAACTGCCGCGATGATGCAGCCCACCATTGTCCTGAGTGGCAGTGAGGGGCGCGGCGGTGTTGAGGAAAGATACCACTGTGCACTAGCCAGAGAGACGGCGAAGAGGGCAGTGCCAGTCCAGCCCACAATAGCCTTTAGCTTACTCATGATCCACTATCGTCCCATAATCTTGACGGCTGGCGATAGCTGGGGCGGTAAAATGTAATATTCTGCCGAGCTCGTGCATGACGAAACGGCAGGCTCACTCACCGAAGTAAGCAAGACCATCGTACGAAGGTTCGTCATGACAGTTATGAGTAAGAAGAAATACCCGTTCGTCATCGACAATGATTTGAGCGTGGAGATAAAGAAGTATTTGCCCGGTGGGGCGCGTACGACCGTTGAATGCGGGCTTGCGCCGAACGCTCCCGATTACCCTGACGTAGCCGATTTGTGCCAGCGCGAAGAGGCGATGCTTGTCACCGCAGACACCGAGTTTCCGTTGCACCTTGCGCGGTATCAAAGAGAACACAACACCTGCTGTTGGGGGCTAATACTCCTCCCGGCGGAGGAACTGAAGCAGGTTGAAGTACTGAAAAGGATCAAGGCCGGAAAGCTGAGAATCAAGCACCCCATCGCCGGTGTCTTTCACTTCGAGGAAGCGCGACATGAGAACCTGTACGTCAATCTGCGATCGAATCCGCCAGTGGTGCAGGAGCTATGTGCGTGTGAGTGGGATAGCGGAGATTAAGTAATCGGCATGGTCGCTGCTGCCCCCGGAAAGCAATTATTTGAGGCCCGCTTCGATGGCTTTTCAATAAAAGAGCCTTACGTCTCCTCCCGTTGAGGACTGAGTCTCGCACCGCCTCAGCCGCAATGTGAGTAAGGCGTTTGTGATTGACTTCGGCAAAGGCCCGAGTCCGGTTGCAAGTGTGGGTTTGGAGCAGAGTATAGCGCTGAAACAGACACCGGCTGCTGGTTTTGGGTTGGCAATTTGAGTTTCCGCGCACTAAGCAAGAGTAATCTCTGGCCTGTCAAGGCCGCATCTTTCGATAAGGAAGTAAAGATGCCAGCGTATCGCTGAACAGGTCATTCATCCTCTGTGTGCGCTCTAGGTTCATGCCAAAAAGAGCATAAGCGACGCAGCTATGCAGATACGAGATCAGGACAATGAGCGTGACCTGGCTGGAGTTATGCCATTCCCCAGAAGAATTTCTAACCTTGAACGGCGTCATTTCCGACGGTAGAAAATTATTCACTGCCGGAGAATAGCAATGCACGTAGCTGGATGTTCCGTGATACTCCACAGCATACGTGGACTTCTTGACCAACTCGGTACTGGTCGCATTGTCTAGCGGGTGGTCGTCAAGATTGACCTTCCACGCAAAGCCGTCCTTGCCTGACCAATGTTTCCGCGATCCGCTCGCATCGGCCTTCAGATCGAATTGCTTCGCATAGTCACGGATTTTCTGCTCCGTCGGTTCGCCAGCCGCGTGTTGAAGTGCGTAGTGCATCCAATACTGCTTGTCCGTCACCTCGAAGCGCGCATAATCCCAAGTCCTCTGGTTCAGCTTGTCTTGATCCTCCGTCAGAAAGCGCAACGTCAGAGCGCACTCCACCAAGGAACGGCTGAGACCAAATGCTTCATCCGCGAAGCCGGGTTCAAGGAGAACTAGCAGAGCATTGCCAATCGAAAATGCCTTGGAGACCAGTGCCAGCCCGATATGGTCGAATGGATAGCGGGCGAAGATACGTGGATACACTTTCAGCCCGGAGATTTCATCGTGTAGTGCCTGCATATAGGAACGAACACGATTGACCTCATCCTGATTGTCAATGGCTGCCATAGAGAGATCATAACGTTCTCCATTGAAACCGCTTTTGCGGGGAAGGATGCTCCGCCCTTTCCCCGCTGCGACCGCCGATAGAACCAGCGTTCTTCGCTCCCTATCCATGCGGGTCGGGTAAGGAAGCGGCATTGCTGCCGCTCCCTCCCCTAAGAACCGGACGTGACAGTTTCCCGTCATCCGGCTCAAGCCATGTGTAAGCCCCGCGTGAACGGAACCGGCAGAACACATCACACAAGGGGCTGACGACGTTGGCGGGCTCCCTTGAGTCTCGTTCGAGACTCGAAATAGCCACGCCACAGTGGGTCGAACGGGTTGGCGTCCGACTTCACCTTCGCATAGCGCCGGATGGCGATATCGGTGGGATCGGCCAACCGAACGACATCCGAACGCGACCGTTGCGCGTGAGAACTAGCAAGCGCTGTAAAGTACCACTTGCGTTGACCGAAACAGTCCCAGTACCGATTTAGTATCCAGCTAGAAGACTTGTTCGGATGTCTCCGCGTTGCCCATCGCCAGAGCGAGTACCAGAGTGCCATTCTCACTTTCCGATACGCTGAGCCTGCTTCGATATGGCGGTGATAGTATGCCCAACCAAGGATGATCGGGTTGAGTAGCCTAATCATTTGCTCCTGTTTCGTGGCGCGATTCGAGCGAATTGCACCACGCACCTTCTCCAGGAAGGCGTGCATGTTCTTCTTGGAAGGTGTAATCAGGAGCTTGCCCCCGTACTTACGCAGGTTCTGCCCCAGGAAGTCGAAGCCCTGTTCGATATGCGTGATGCAGGTTTTCTCCGGTGAGAGCTGCAAGCCTCGTTCGAACATGAACTGTTCGACCAAGGGCTTGACCTCATCCTCCAGTAGCTCTTTCGAGCAGCCGGTGATGATGAAGTCATCGGCATAGCGTACGAAGTTCACTTTTGGCCTGTAGCACTTTCCTCGGATTTCCTTCTTACGGAAGGTCTCCTTAAGCAGCCGCTCCAACCCATCCAGCGTCAGGTTTGCCAGCGTGGGCGAGATGATCCCGCCCTGCGGTGTCCCTGCCTCCGTAGGAAACAGCGTTCGATTTTCCATGAAGCCCGCCTTCAACCATTTCCTCAGCACCTCTTTGTCGGTGGGGATATGAGTGAGCATCCATTCGTGACTGATGTTGTCAAAACAGCCACGGATATCGCCTTCAAGTACCCACTGTGGGCTGACCTTGCGGGCCAGCACACTGAAGCACTGCTCGATGGCGTCGGTAGTAGAGCGTTTCGGTCGAAAACCATAGGAGTGAGGATCGGCGGTAGTCTCCGCGACTGGAAGCAGCGCCAGCAGGTAGAGCGCCTGCATGGCACGATCCTTCATCGTAGGGATTCCCAGCGGTCTCAACTTCCCGTTGGCCTTCGGGATATAGACGCGCCGCAACGGTTGCGGAAAATACCCGCGCCGTCGCAGTGTGTCGATGGCCTTGTATCTGGACGCCGGTGTGCTCCAGATCGCTCCGTCCACTCCCGGCGTGTTCTTGCCCTGATTGTGCGTCACTCGTTTCACGGCCAACGCTCGACCGCAGAACGAGTGGGTCAGCAGCCATTGCAGGGCTTTCACCTTGCCGTGACGGCCTTCCTGTGTTGCCTTGACGATACGCGCTTGCAGTCTCCTGACCTTCTGCTCACATTGAGACCAGTCGATCTGTTCCCATTGAGGCTCCGAGCCGGAGGCTGCACACATAGATTGCTCCACGTTCATTTGCGATTTCCTCCTACGAAGATTCTGTAAGTTCTTTCGTCAGCCACGACCAACTGGAAGTCTGCCTGCTTTCGCAGCGGAGTGATGTCGCAACTCCTATCCGCTCCATTACAGAGCGGCATTCGCTTTCTCCAGCATCCTTTACCCTCTGCCCCAGCAGCGTGCCTTGCGGCAACACCTGCCTCCGAAGAGGCGGGGCATCGGGCTTACCTTGTTCCGTTTGAATGACACGAGTGACGTAGTCCCCACCTCTACACCGGCAGCTCTCATGTCCGTGTGCCCCAAACAGGCGTTGGAGCATCCGGCTGCGCGCCTTTTGGCTAGAGCCTGTCAGCGCCTTTGGCTCTTCGGCAGTTACGGTGCCTTCGGCGGTTCACTTATGTTGGACATATCACTCAGCCTGGCCCTCCCACCGCCTTGACGCTGGCAGTG
Organism: Edaphobacter sp.; assembly: GCA_050012935.1. Taxonomy (GTDB): domain Bacteria; phylum Acidobacteriota; class Terriglobia; order Terriglobales; family Acidobacteriaceae; genus Edaphobacter. Next base: position 16,960 of record JBEKGF010000056.1, read on the forward strand.
GCAGAGAACACCTCACGGCATTCTTCCTTGTCCGAAGACAGAGGTACGTTGTCTCGACAGCTTTCGACCCAGCCGTTACCAGCTACGCCGATGTCGATAGGCTACTGCGGACGGAACCGCAGGTTCAGCTCACTCCTTTCGTGTTGAACAATCATTCAAACGACCTCAAGTCGCACGCCTGTGTCCTGCCCGCAACGCCGCCCCTATAGATCATGTGCGCTAACGCGCACGAATAAGGAAACCAAGCCTCGCTGAGGGCTCCGCCCTGGCGCGGCGCAAGGGGTTTCCCAACAGTCTTCCGCGCTGCGCTTGTGCAGACCTTCGCTTCGCTCGTCCTCCGCTTTGCTCCGGATGGGAGATACCCCTCCCCTTGCGCCTTGCCGCCCCGCCTTCGCCAGGAGGCGTTCGGCATGTAGGTACATGCCGCGCACGGCATGAAAAGCAAAAGCAACCGCGAGGGAGACCAAACGATGAAGAAACCAAACACCAGCAGCAGGCCAAGCATCTACCAGACCGTTACCGACCGCATTATTTCCAGCCTCAAGGCTGGCGTGATTCCGTGGGAGAAACCGTGGAAGGCTCCACGCGTCACAGGCGGGCCATTCCCGCGCAACTTTCACACCGGCAAACCCTACCGGGGCATCAATATTCTCTTGCTTTGGTCTAGTCAGTACAGTTCTCCGTTCTGGGTTACGTTCAGACAAGCTCAGGAGCTAAAGGGCAGCGTTCGCAAAGGGGAGCGGGGAACCCCGATTGTCTTTTTCAAGCAGCTTCCCGAATACGCAAGGAAAGGCGACGAAAACACCGGCGAAGACGAGCGCGTCCCCTTCGTTCTCTGCCACTACACCGTTTTCAATGTGGAGCAGTGCGACGGCCTCACACTGCCCGAGATCGTGCAACCCACGAACGCACCAGAGATCGGCGAGGACGAAATCTGCGAAAGCATCGTGAGCGGATGGGAGAGCCGTCCCGCGCTGCATCTGACCGGCACCACCGAGTACCGGGCTTACTACCGGCCCAGCACGGATTCCGTTCACATGCCCGCCCGTTGCCGCTTTGCGGATGCGCCCCATTATTACAGCACCCTGTTTCACGAGCTGGTCCACAGCACAGGGCACGAAAACCGTCTCAATCGCACCTTTGGCGACCACTTCGGAGATGAGCTTTACAGCAAGGAGGAACTGGTAGCCGAGATGGGAGCGGCCTTTCTCTGTGCAATCGCGGGCATCGCCAACGAGCACACCGACCGCAACACAACCGCGTACATCCAGAACTGGATTTCCAAGCTGGAAGCCGACAACCGGCTTGTCATTCATGCCGCCGCCAACGCACAACGAGCGGCGGATTGTATTCTCGATGACACCTTCGAGGTAATGACTGAGACAGCAGACCATGCCACCGACGCACTCGCGGAGGTGGCGTAATGAAGACCATTCTTCGCATCCTTGAGCGGGCCGGAGGCTACCGGCCCACGCTCTACCTCAAGATCGAGAACCCGCCTTATATGGCCCTTGTCATCGAGGCCACACCGGAGCCGGGGCCGATTGGATTGTCTGCTATTTCCATAGCTCACTACGGCGAACAGAACGGCGACCTCATGCGTGACCCGGAGATGTGCTTCGAGCTAAGTAAGCCGCCGCTATGCAGCTTGGAGGTATCGGCCTACTACTGGCGCAACGACTACGCGGGCATAGAGCAGTATTCCCGCTATATCGACGGAACAAATTACGTCTTCGTTCCCAACCTCTATGAACAACACCACAAGTTCGCAGCCCTGTGGGACAGAAACCTCCGCGCCCAGGACTTTTTAGAAGCGTTCACGGACAAGTCGATTCGTGGCTAGTCCGCTCCCCCTGTGGAGCGGATACAGCCAACGTGTCTCCGCTCCGCTTTCTTTCAACCTTCAACCGCTCGAAAGGAGCCTTGTCATGTCGAAAGTCGTTACCACCATCAGCGAATACCGTAACCTGCCACTGGCACAGTTGCAGGAGTCACCCACTAATCCCCGTCGCCGTTTCGATGAGCACAGCCTGAATGAACTGGCGTCGAGCTTCAAAGCGCAGGGCGTATTGCAGCCTTTGCTTGTCCGCGCCATCGACACCAATCTGTATGAGATCGTCGCGGGCGCACGGCGTTACCGCGCCGCAAAGCTGGCCGCATTGGAACAGGTGCCCGTCCGGGTCGTCTCGCTCTCCGATGCCGCCTGTGTCGAAGCTCAACTGGTGGAGAACATCCAGAGGGAAGGGGTGCATCCACTTGAGGAGGCTTTCCCCTTTCATGCTTTGCTGCATACCGATGGTTTGCAGTACGACATCAACAGTCTCGCAGCGAAGGCGGGCAAGAGTCCGTCATTCATCGCGCAGCGATTGAAGCTGGTAGAGCTTTTGCCCTCCATCGCAGAGGCATTTCTGGCCGATCAGATCGGCGTCGGTCATGCGCTCGAAATCGCCAAGCTGCCGCAGGATCAGCAGCAGAAGGCATTTGATGCGGCTTTTCGCATGGTCTGGAATGGCGCAACACAATCCAGCGTCATCTTCCCGCTGCGCGACTTCACCGCGTGGATCGAGCAGAACATCTTGCTCTCGCTCGACTCCGTGCCCTTCGACAAAGCTGATGCAACCCTTGCGCCGGAAGCGGGAAGCTGCGCGGAGTGCCCCAAGCGGACAGGCTTCAATACGCTCCTCTTCGGAGAGATGAGCCACCGCGACCAATGCACGGACGCGGCCTGCCTGAATACCAAGGTAGGCCGCTATGTGGAGCGGCAGCTTGAGGCAAAACCCAAGCTGGTACAGATCAGCACTGCTTACGGCGGGCGCGTCGAGGGTTCTGTGTTGCCACGGGGTCGCTACATCGCATTGCGTCTCGCCAAGTCAAAGGGCAAGCAACCCCAGTCACCCAATGAGAAGCCATGCAAGCACATGGCCGACGCCATCGTGGTAGAGGGGCTGGAGCGCGGCCACACCGCCAAAGTCTGCACAGAGCCGAGTTGCACGGTTCACTTCCCAGGCCGAAACAATAAGGCGACGAACGAGGCGCAACTGGCAAGAGAGCGGGAGCAGCGCCGCAAGGAGCTTGAGAAGCGCAAACTCGAAAGCACAGTGCGGCATCGCATACTGGCCGAAGTGCTCAGGAAAGTAGGCGCACCGCTTGACCGTGCCGACCTTGCTCTCATCGTCAATGCCATCCTCGAAAAGACGGAGCCGTTACGCCGGGAGACACTGGCGCGGCGGCACAAGATGGTGGACGGCTCCAGCAGCGAAGTCACCTATCCGCAGGTGCAGAAAGGACTCCAGCGGCTCTTGCGCCAACTGGATGAGTCCGGCCTGTCGAAGCTGATTATCGAGATGGTCTTGCTCGGCAGCGTGGAGTCGGCTTCGCAGGATGAAACCGATGTGCTCACCGCTACTGCCAAGCGGCATAGCGTGGATGTGGCGAAGGTGCGTACAACCGTGGAAGCTGAGGTTTCCGCCAAGCAAGCGAAGGCAGCAGCAAAGCAGAAAAAAGCCGCTTCCACAAAGATAACTAAGCCCGCGAAAGCGGCATAAACGCTGCGTCTTTCGATAGGCGTCCGGCATGGCTGGACGCCTATTTGTTTTTCAGTGCGCCCGTCTTCCCATCCCTGAGCGTGCCGGCGCCATGCGCCGGACCTGTTTTCTCCCGCCCGACGGGTAGAAGCGTTCGATACATATCGCCGTGGATCGGTGGTGTTTTACTGGGTGAAGTCTCGTATCATGCGGAGAATGAGCCTATAAAACTCCATTAGGAGTGTCCTGTGCTTCGGTAGCAGCTACTGCTTTGGCTAAATTAGCCCACGACGTTGGACCGATGTGCATCATGAAGAACTGCTCCACGTTCAGATGCTCCCGTGTAACGGCGTCCATCAATTCCGTGACGGTCTGCGGATAGAAATACGATCCGTCTTCATTCTGTTGGAAAGGATCACTTCCATAAAGCAGATGGTGCTCCGGGAAGTACACCATCATCTGCCGTTCGCTGGTCTCTCCATGTATCGGATAGATTTCGATACGGTTTGCGCCTGTCCCAAGGGCTGTCTTGTCGTGAACCAAATGGAACACAGGCTTTCGCGGGCTACGCTCCAGGGCATCCGGTCTGCTTGTATACGGAGCTGCGATGACACGTTCAAGAATCGGTCGATTGAGATCGAGCGCGTAGATCGGAATGCCCTGTGCGACGCACTCTCGTATACCTGCGAGATGGGGCCATGAATCCGATGTCGTGATGACCGCCTTGATCGGTTGTCCAGGGAAGCGATGGCGTGCCTCCGCAATGACCTTCGCCGTGTAGCCGGAGGAGATGGGTGCTTCCAGAATCACGATGCCATCGTCCTGGCGTACAAAGGTCGCGTTCCACGATCCGGGGATAAACACAATGCCGGGCGCTAATTCCTGCGCTGGCTTGTTGGGATTGCCTAACGGAATGTTGTCAAGGTTCAAAGGCGGAGTATCAGGCTTGTATTGAGCACGGACCTCTTGAGGGATCGTCAGGTCCGCTTCGATCAGCAGTTCATCGATTTGCAGTTTGCGAATGACGTACATCTCATCCGGTAACCCATTGCTCTCAATGTTCCATTGCATCGGAAGGTGAATACCGCCCTTCGCCAGCCACCAAAGGCTGTAATAGGTGCGCATCGTCACGTCGCCAAGAAACTTCCAGTAGCCGCTGCGTGCCAGAGGGCCGGAGTAATCGACTGCCGTGGGCAGATGGGTGAATGCGTTGAGGTAGATACGCACCGGAGCGCCGTCCAGGGCGAAGGCCACCACGTTTTGAGGAATGGATTGCAGAACCGTATCCGGCTCTGTGTGGGCATCGGGCGAGTCCAGAGCTGTGACGAGAAGCCGCTCCGGGCTTAGAGCCTCGCGCTCGCGTATCACTTCCAGTTGCTGCGGCGTGCCCGTGCTCTGGGTCGTGCCCGAAACGCGCATGACGACGTTGCCATCGGCGACACTGCCGGACGAGGACTTAAAGACGGGATAAACTACGCCGTCTGTGACGTTGCGATAACGGTTGCCCGCGAAATCATGGACCTCCGTTAGCGTGTCGAATTCGGTGATGTAAGGGCCTTCGGGCCGTTCGGATTCTTCCAATTCATTGCGATAGCCAAAAGCTTCCCACTGCACATTCTTCAATGCGCGCAGCGTTTGTTCGCCACCCTGTGCCTGAAGCGCTTGGTGAAGCAGCGCGGTCGATTTGCGGTCGGCTCCGTAAGTGCATGTGGGAACCAACAAGAAACCAACGACTACAAGTGACGACAAAAACAATTCTGCACTGATTTGAATACGCAGGGCCACAAACACACCTCTTTTGAAGAAGCTATTGATAAGTTAATTTACCGCAGATCATTGAGTGCGGCGGGACATCTCGCGCTGTAATGATCTTCAACTCGACTCATCAGAACGCCTCAATTCTCAATAGCTCCAGGATGTTGCAAGAGAGACATATACTGCCGCTCCTGCGCTTGAATCGTTCCGACCTCCGGGGAGGAAAGCTCCACGTCGGTATTGCAAAGAAGCTCATCGCTCACGACGACGCCGTGTTTGAATACGGCCTGTCCGACCCAATGGGCGTTTCCGTGCTTCACATCTACACGATACTGCTTGCCGTCCCGCATAATGAGCGCCACATTGTGCTTTCCCTCATAAGACCCAACCCCTTGCCCTTCGCGCTTCAGCACCACCATGCCATTGAGCTTGTCTACCGAGAGCACTGTGACGGTCTGTTTTCCGGGAGGTCCAAGCTCCCACGGTTGCGTAAGCTCTACAGTCCAGCTCATGCCAGGCTTTAGATCACCCTGCGGATTGCCCCAGAACGTCGGATTAAAAAAAGGCCCGCTCGCGTCTGTCGTGAAGCTGCACTTACCTTTGAAGCACATCGTTTTACCGTCATCACGATAATCGCCATCAGCATCCTTAATCGCCAACTTTCCGTCCATGCGAACGGAAACGTTCCACTTGATGACGCCGGGAGAATCGCTGCTGAGAATGGTGTATGTTCCTGTGGCGGGAACCTGCCAAACATTGTCTTCGATGCCCGGTCCGTGCATCGCGATCACCCGGTAGGTAATGTCGCTTATGATGTCCCCGGCGTGAGGATCGGGCTTCAGATAGTCCGCAGCGTTTATTGGTTTGTGCGTTCCGGCAACGGCGAAGGTTGAACCACAGCCGATCGCAACAGATGCGACCAGTAAAACTGATAGGGGCTTCCGAAGTTTATGCACCCGTCCTCCTTATTTGCTGTTCTAATCTTTGACGAAGCAAAAATGCGGATGCTTCGTTAGCCCCCTAGTGTTTCGACTGGATCGTCGTGTACTGGGCGGATACCAACTTCCAACTTTCGGGCGTCTGCCGTGCCAGGAAGGTCTCGCGGAGTGCGTGCGCGGGGGCACCCGTGTCTATCCCTTTCGTTTGAAACGTCACCTTCACAATCACCACTGCGGTATCGCCCATCACACGAACATTGAAGTCAGACGTGGTCTCCGAAGGTGCCGGAACTTTGTTTTCGGGAGCATAGAAACCGAGCATCTTGTCCCGAGGATCGACCTCGCCTAGCGGAGACACCTCGATGTACTCGGGGGTTGTAAGGTCCCGCAAGACGGAAGGTGCAAAGCCTACCTGAGCGTGCGTGAATTCATCGATAACCTGCTTCAGAGCCTCTTCTGAAGAAGAAGGAGCCGGGCTCGCCGCGCTCGATATAGTTACGATGCCAATCCTACCCTGCTCGAAATGTGGCACAGAAGGACCATTGAATATCGAGATACGGGAAGCGGGCAAGTCTGCATCTGAAACCAGGGCTTTGGAGACCAAATGAATCACTCCGCAGGTCGCCGTCGATTTCACAAAGGCTCTGAATAATTCGATACAGCGGGCTTTGGACCTCAAATGGTGCCGTTAGCGGTGGCTTGGGCTCGCACTTTGAGCGCGACAAGCCCTGTCAAAAGGCGGACCGTATCCCAAGCTCCACGCGCCTCGCTGCTTCGGCGGAAATAGGCTCTCCGAGAGTTGGCGAGAGGACAGTCCCTACGGCGGTTGTGTTCGTATGGTTCAGGAGATTCGCGGCGCGAGCATTGAACGTGAGCGTATAGGGATGATTTGCATCTCTGGGATTAAGGCGGAATGCGCGGCTTACATTACTATAGAGATGCCAAACGCTTGGCATGGTGCCCCGATTGCGCGGTACGTCGCCGTTCACCGTGTTCGCCGTGAGCAGTCCAAACGGCGTGTTATAGACCCCCGGCCCTTTCGCAGAAGCGTAGGACGGACGATCATTGAAGGTGCCGTCCCCATTCGCATCCGTGCCGCTCGTGATGTTGTAAGGACGGCCCTGTCGTGCTGCAAACTGCGATGACAGGTCGAGTTTGAAAGGGAGATGCAAGATGCCATCCAGAGAGCCGCCACTCGACTGCCAATCAGGCCGGGAGGATTCGCCTCGGTTGCTGTAGCTGGACTGCGCAGGAGCAATCTGCAAAGGCGCATCGGATTTGAAGTCCACCCACCAGGTACTCAGGTTGAGATTGAATCGTTTGTAGCTGGTCTGTGCCAACGTAAAGTTCAGAACGTGGCCTGTCAGGTGGCCGGAGTTTTCATATTGGAAGATGTTGAGGTTTGGTGTCAGCGGCCTCGGTGCCAGCAAGGCGGCGGTCGGATCGGGTGCGACACCGACGCTGCTGGCGACCATCGGAGCATTGATGTTCCGGGTACGGAATATGAGAAAGCATCGTATCCGCTTCTTTCTGACGGCCCAACCTTACCAGCGTTGTGATCGCGTTCAGTGTGTTGAACAGAAAATGCGGCTGGAGCTGCATCTGAAGGGCATGGAGCTTCGCAGTGGAGAGCTGCTGCTTGAGTTCGAGTGAGTGGATTACTTCCTGCTGCGCAGCGATCTGCATCTGGATGATGGCGCAGGCGGACCAGATCAGCGCGTAGATAAGAAAATCCAAAGTGAATCGCCCGATCTCGAAAAACTGGAGCGTATCGAAGCGAGCGATGTGCCACTCCGGCCAAATATGGCCCATGAGTCGCGTCGAGAGATGCAAACTCCCGAGATGCAAAGCGCTCGCTAAAATTCCTAAAGGAATCTGAAATGCCAGGTTGCGTGCCGACGCTTGAAAGATGGACTGGCGGCGGTGTCCTGCGCTCCAGAGCAGACAGGCAACTCCTGCCCACCAGAGCCAGAGCACAGCTCCGTAGAGCAGGGACGGTATCCAGGACAATCCAGGGGCGAGTACCGATCCCGCCGTGTGGCAGGTGATCGCTGTCGCAATCGCAAGAATGCTGGCAATGCACAGCGCGATGGTACCCGCACCGAAGATCAATCGGGAACGGCGTACCTCTACCGGCAGGTTTGGTGTGTCTTCCATCTGCCTTCCTTCTAGTTTTAGACTCGCCATCTTACCGAAGTGCAGCAACATTGATCGTACAACCGACACAAAGTGCCCGTTGCGTCTTCTGGAGCGTCGCATCGCCTTCAGCCTTCAATTGCGCCGCCACGGCGTGCTGGCCAGCCTTGTCCAAAATATCGGCGTATCGAATCTCCGCCGTAGCATATCGCGGATTGTGGGTTCCGGCTGTGTGCTCCAGAATAGCCACGCCCTTGCGTGCCACTTCGAGCGCTTTGTCCAATCTTCCGCTCTGATCGTAGGCGCTTGCCAAAAGCACGTAGCCCCAGCCGGTCAGGGCAAAGTTTTCTCCGTAGCGGCCCTCGAACAGTGCAATGGACTGTTCGTAATCGCGGATGGCGTGCTGCGCATCGCCCTGCTTTAGCGCGATCCATCCTTGGAGTTGTGCCATATAAGCCCGGTCATCCTCATCAAATTCAGTCGTTAGACGCGCTTCGTCGTCAGCCCGCTGGATGTAACGCTCACTGTCCTTCAGGTGCTGGCGGTCGAGAGAAATTTCCGCAAGACCCTCACAGGCTCGGGCTACTTCCGCATGATCGTGATTCCGGTCGGACAGTTCCAGGCTCGCACGCTGCCATTTCTCGGCTTGACCCAAATGACCGAGTTCGCGGGAGAGTGAACCCGACTCTCTCAGAGCGGTCTCGTACTCCTTCACGGCCAACGGATCGTTTTTCAGCAGTCGCATAGCAACATCGTAAGCATGTTGCGCTTGGTCGTACCTTGCTTCTGCTCGATAGGACGATCCCAGCAACAACCAGACTCGACCGAGTTCTAGGCCCTGCAACTCATCCGCACGCGCAACTGGCTCCAAGATTCGGACGACCGTTGAGGAATCGCCATGCTGGAAAGCTGTCACAGCCTCGGCGTACTGCGCTTGTGGGGACGATTGCCCCAATACGGAGAGGCCACTTGCGAAAAGAACACCGTAAAAAGCACACGATAGGCATCTCATAGCGTCTACTGTGATCCCTGTCGCTTGCGAACACGAGAGCTATGCTGCCAATCCACCTTCTTCCGCAACGAAAGGTGGGTTTCCTGCAACAAGCCCAGCAGGAACGAAGATCGTGCCAATGTCGGCAGTAGCACACACCCCGCTTCCAGAACTGGACCCTATTTTGTCGCTAGCTTCAGCAACCAGACATTGGCGGTTGAAGTTCCATATTCATAGACAACATTACGGCCATCCGGAGACCAATTCGGATAACGGACAAATGTATTGGCGTGAGTGTAGTGGGTCAGTTGGCGTTCCTTCCCTGAGTCTCTGGAGACTGTGAACACATTCCAGACGCCATCTCGAAAACCAGCGAACGCGATCTCCTTGTCGTCCGTAGACCAGCTTGCAGGCCAATTCTGGCCTGCATGGTGTGTCAGTGAAACGAGTGGCCCTCCAGCCTTGGGTATGACCGCGATCTGAGTGTTGACTCCATCGACCACTTCAACTGCGAGGAACTTTCCATCATGCGACCAGACAGGGAAACCCTTAACGTCCGGCTGGAAGGAGAGTTGCCTGGCGTGACCATCGGATAAAGAAAGCGTCCACACGTTTACCTGCCCATTGTCGGTTCGGTGATACGCAGCGAATTGTCCATCCGGAGACAATTGAATCGCGCTCATTCTCTCGTTCGTTTGGAATACATCCTCTAATCCTTTAGTCCGCGCGTTCCACCGCCATAAGTGCGCCACGTTCCGGTTGTCATGGGTCCAGTAGCAAAGACTGTCGGCGTTGCACCAGTCGGGATCGAAGGCTGGTACATCACCCGGTAGTTTTTGTGCGTTGCTCCCATTGATGGATACGGTCCAGACCTGGCCGTCCTGCCCCTTCTGTGTAACCAGAAAGGCAATCGTCGAGTTGTCTGGAGAGAAGACAGGGCGTGTCTTGCGAAGCCGAGTATCATGCGTCAAAGCAAGCGGGGCTTCTGACTGCCCGTTTGATGAAAGGCGGACGGAATATAGATTGTCCTGTGTATTTACGACGCTAAAGGCCAGATTCGGTCCCGAACTGGTTAAGTAGTGGACAGTACCCGGACCGGCGCTATAGACCTTCATGGCCGCACTCGTTGCCGATCCGTTCTGATTGACCGGAACTTCCCAAATGCTTGATCCCTCCGCGTCCAGACTCAGGAAGTAAATTCTCTGCCCATCATTGCTGAATACGGGATCATAGGCGAACCTGTCAGCGAGGACTAGCCGGGCGTCACGTCCGCTGGCATCTACGGTCCAGATGCGCCCATTGGTTGCAAACAAAACTCTCCGGTCGTCATGCGACCATTGCGGAGAGCTATCGCCAAAGGTTTCCAGGGTGCTCCCGGTTCGGTGTGTTAGCTGTGCCAGGTGACCGTCGCGGACATTCACGGTCCATATTGTGGAATCGGGCGTGGTGCCTAACTCTGTCTCAATCATCGCCCCAATGGTTCCTGAGGCAAAGGCAATCTTTGCGCTGTCGTGTGACCATGATGGATGTGAGCCAAAGCTGGTCAGCCGACGGGGGGGGCCGCCGAAGGTTGGAACGATCCAAAGACCGCCTGACTTCGTCGAATGGTAGGCAATCCATTGCCCGTCGGAGGACCAGGCAGGTTCCGTGTTTCCCCCTCCATCGTGCGTCAGTTGCACCTCTCCGCCATCTGCGTTGAGCTGCCGCAGATAAATCTCGAAAGCTCCGGTTCGGTCCGAACTGTACACAATTGATCTTCCATCGGGAGAAAAACCTGGGAAAACGTCCAGCCCATCCGATTCGGTGAGTTGATCGACTTCGATCTGTCCTCCGCCATTTGCGAGGCGAGCTCGATGATGACGGAAGGCCCGGAAGGATAACATCAACCCAAGAGCGAGAAGAATTGCCGTTGCGGTAACAAAGATTCTCCTGGGACGCCGCGTTTGCGGAGGCGAGACCGCCAGCGGGTTTTGCGTGCCTACGGCGATAGGCTGCGGAGAGCCAGCTTCCTCTTCGGTCGGTTGGCTCACGTCGGCGACGAATCTATAGCCTCGGGTGGGCACGGTTGCGATGTACCTGGGCTCTTTGATGGAGTCTCCCAACACGCGACGAAGCAATGCAATCTCTCTCGCAAGCGCATTTTCTGTGACGGACGCATTACGCCAGACAGCTTCAAGAAGCTCCTGCTTCGTCAGTAAACGGCCCCGGTTCCGCAACATGAAAATCAGCAGTTCGAGAGCCTTCGGTTCGATGGATACTGCGATCCCGTCCCGCAGGAGCCGG
>JBEKGF010000057.1:0-28303 GCA_050012935.1 Edaphobacter sp.
ATCAAGTATGCCTATGCGTATGAACAGGCTACGAAGCATCGTCGTCCGCCGGAGGGGTTCGGGCCGGTGGAGTGAACGAAGGGTGATTTCTTTGCGTATGGTGACGTGGAGGCGCTGCGCGGCATCCATGTGACTGTGAAGTTACTGTGAGGAGATGCGACGTTGCGCTCCGGGACGCGTCTATCGTTTGCGGTTTGTGTGCGAAAGGGAAGGTGGAATCGAGATGACTCCTCAGGAACAAGAGATGATCGGCGATCTGATCGATCGTGTGCAAAAGACGCAGTTGGCTGAGAAGGATATGGATGCGGAGCAGATGCTGCAGGAGGGGATGGGGAAGAATCCCGATGCGCTGTATATTCTCGCGCAGACGGTTCTTGTGCAGAAGTATGCGCTGGAGCAGGCTCAGACGCAGTTGACGCAGGCGAAGGCGCAGATTGAGCAGATGCAACAGCATCCGGAGCCGAGGCATGCTACGAGTTTTCTGGGGAGTCTGCTGGGACGGAACGATCCGCCTGCTCCACCACCTCCTGTTCCGCAGCAGGTTTATTCTGGCCCTCCGCAAGGTTATGCTCCTCCGCCAGTGCAGGGTTATCAGTATGTGCCCGCGGGTGGGTATCCGCCGCAGTATGGGCCGCCGATGGGGATGGGTGGCGGTGGTGGATTTATGCGGGGAGCGTTGCAGACGGCGGCTGGGGTCGCGGCTGGGGCGCTTGCGTTTGAAGGTGTCGAGTCGCTGATGCATGGTTTTGGCCACGCTGCCGGGTATGGGCCGGGATCTGGGTTTGGCGGGTTCGATGGCGGGCAGCGACCGGAGATCATCAACAACTACTACGGCGATGACCGAGGGGATCGTGACGGGCGCGATTTCGCGTCAGGCTCGGAGCGGATGGAAGGGAACCGCGAGGATCGGGAGTTCGGCGGCGGAAGGGATGATCGTGATTCTTCCTCGGGGCGGGATAGTGATAGCAGCGGTCTGGACAGCGCTTCGTATAACGATGATGGTGGGAATCTGGAGGATGCTTCGTATGACGATGGCGGTGGGAATCTGGAGGATGCCTCGTTTGATGATGGCGGCGGGGGATTTGACGATGGAGGTTCGGGTGGTGGGGATGATGGGAACTTTGCCTGAGAGCGTTTGGGCTTAGTGTGATGGAGCGGGTGGGGCGAGGGCGCGGAGGACGACGATAGTTTCGTCGTCGAAGTGGGCGGTGCCGGCTTGAAAGTCAGTGACGGCCTGCAGGATCGCGTCTACTGTTGATTGCGCGGTGGGGTGGTGCTGGGACTCGAGGAGTTGGCTTAGGCGTTCTTCGCTAAACATCTCGTCTTCGGCGTTGACGGCGTCGACGATGCCGTCAGAGAAGAAGACGATGAGATCGCCGGGGCGGGTGGAGAGGGTGAACTCCTCGTATTCGGCGTTGGGGAAGAGGCCGAGAGGGAAGCCTTCGGCCTGGATGGTGCGGACGCTTGGCGGTTTGGCTGGGTCGGGACTTGCTGCGACGAAGAGAGGTTGTACGGAGCCGGCGTTGGCGATCTGGAGGGTCTGGTTGCTGTCGTCCCAGACGGCCATGAGCATGGTGACGTATTGGGAGTCGAGTTTGCGCTCCTGAAGCTGGTCGTTGAGCGCGGCCAGCATCTCGGCGGGTGAGAGATGCTGTGGGGCGAGAGAGCGGAGGATGCCGCTGACAAGCGCTGCATAGAGAGCGGCTGGCGCGGCTTTGCCGCTGACATCGCCAATGGCGAGGCCGATGCGGCCTGGACCGTAGTCGAGGTAGTCGTAGACATCGCCTCCGATGGAGCGAGCGGCGACGAACTGGGCGGCGATCTCGGCGTGGGCGAGTTTTGGAGGACGCGAGGGCATGAGACGGAGCTGGACCTGGCGGGCCATCTCGAGGTCTCGTTCCATACGCTGCTCTTCCTCGTGGATGCGCTGGTAGAGGCGGGCGTTGGCGATGCTGATGGCGATCTGCGACGCGAGGGTGGAGAGGGTGCGCTGGTGGTCTTCGTTGTAGTAGTTGACGCGAGTGTGCTCGAGGTCGAGGACGCCGATGACTTCTCCTTTGTAGACGAGAGGGACGGCGAGCTCGGAGCGGACTTCAGGGTTGGCTTCGATGTAGCGGCGGTCTTTGCGGACGTCTGGCGCGAGGACAGGTTCGCGGAGTTGCGCGGCGGTGCCGACGAGACCCTGGCCGAGGGCGATGGTGCGTTCGCGGAGGACACGCTCACCAAAGCGGGAGGAGAAGGTGTGCTCAAAGTGCTGGGAGCCATCGTTCCAGAGGAGGATGCTGAACATCTGGAAGTCGATGACGCGCTTGAGGAGGTGGGCGATGCGTTCGAGGAGATCGTTGGGATCGAGGATGCTGGTGATCTCGCGGGAGATCTCGTTGAGGACGCCGAGGGTTTGGGCCTGGCGGGAGACGCGGGTGTAGAGTCGGGCGTTCTCGACGGCGATGGCCATGCGGGAGGCGACGAGTTCGAGGAGGCGCTGATGCTCGAGAGTGAAGTAGCCGATCTGTTCGGACTGGATGTCGATGACGCCGATGACCTTGTTCTTGATGATGAGGGGGACGGCGAGCTCGGAGCGGACGTTAGGGTTGGCGTCGATGTAGTTTTCAGTATTGGTTACGTCTTCGACGAGGATGGATTGGCGCTGGAGGGCGGCCTCGCCGGAGACGCCTCGGCCCAGCTTGATGCGCATGCGCTCGACTTCGGTGGTGTGGCCGATCTGGAAGCGCATGCGGAGCTCTTCGGCGCGGTCGTTGAGGAGGAGGATGGCGAAGATCTTGTAGTCGATGACGGCGCGGACGAGGTCGGCGACGCGGTGCATCAGGGTGTTGAGGTCGAGGGTGGTGTTGAGGGCGTCGGCTAGCTTGTGGAGGAAGTCGACCTGGAGGGGCTCGACGCGAATTTTGGGGTCGGCGGCATGGGGGTGGAAGAGTACAGGCGCGGAGGGGCGATAGTCGCCTTCGAAGGTGCGTTCGGGTGGGGGCGTTCCGGTGGGGACGGGTTTGGGGCTCTGCGGTTTGTTGGGTGAAGACATTTCTGCTTTGGTTGATCTTACCGGGTGGGGTGCGGTTTGGGGAGTGGGTTGAGTTGTGGGCAGCACGGTATGGTGAGGAAAGCGGTTCGCCTACGAGCGTGGATATTCCACTCTTAGCGATGTAGCTCGAAGGATGGCTGCTCGGATTATGGATTGGCGAACAGGCCTGCGACGACGATTAGTAGCCTGGTGCAGCCGCTGGTTGCTCGTGGGTGTGGCCGGCTAGTTCGGCTACGATCTTGACGCTGGCGCTGGCTCCGATGCGGGAGGCTCCCGCGCGGAGCATGGTGGTGGCGTCGGCGAGAGAGCGTATGCCGCCTGAGGCTTTGACGCCGGCGCGGCTTCCGGCTACTCCGCGCAGGAGGGTGATGTCGTCGGCGGTGGCTCCTCCGGTGGAGAAGCCGGTGCTGGTCTTTAGGAAGTCTGCGCCAGCGGAGAGAGCGATCTCGGAGGCGCGGAGTTTTTCTTCGAAGTTGAGGAGGCAGGTTTCGAGGATGACTTTGACGATGGCTCCCTGGGCGTGGGCTAGTTCGACGACGCCGCGGATGTCCTGACGGACTGCTTCGTAGTCGGTGGATTGTCCGGATTTGAGGAGACCGACGTTGAGGACCATGTCGATGTCGTGGGCACCAAGTTTGAGGACGCGTGTGGTTTCGTCGCGTTTGGATGCGGATAGGGTGGCACCCAAAGGGAAGCCAATGACGACGCCGACGGGGACGCCAGTGCCTTTGAGCGCGGCGGCTGCGACGGCGACCCAGGTGGGGTTGACCATGGCGCAGGCGAAGCGATGCTCGGCTGCCTCGTGGCAGAGCTGGAGGACCTGATTGCGTGTCGCGTCGGGCTTGAGGAGGGTGTGGTCGAGGACTGCGGCGAGGTTTTGCGGAGAGGCGAGAGTGTGCGCGGTAAAGGCTGCGGCGTCGAAGGTGTCGGGGCCGTTCGGGAGGGGATCGGAGATGGACAGCGTGTTCAAAAGACTGCTCCTTCGGCGTAGGGAGGAAGTTCGCCGCGTTACTTTCTATCATACCGGGGTGAGGACTGGTTTACAGTGGTAGGCCTACCTCGTCAATTTGCGGCAAAGTCTTGATTCTTTGACGGTTGAGGTTGGACTTCGAAGTTGACTGCGATGTGATTGCTGTGCGTGGCTCGGGGACGTTGTCTACAAAGCTTCGGTTTCCCCTGGTTGCTTTTGTCAAATCCAGGCGCTCCAAGAAATGGATGCTGGAGGAGTGTGATGTGACTTTCGATTGCAAGCGAAGGAAGGTGTTGGAATCGGAGCTTTTGCTACGACATCCAATGGAGTGATGAGCGAACAACAGAGTGTTGGTTTGAGGCTTTCGGTGCTGGATCAGTCTCCGGTGCCGGCGGGTAGTTCCGCGGGTCAGGCTTTGCAGAATTCGATTGTGCTGGCTCGGCTGGTGGATGGGCTGGGGTATACGCGGTTCTGGATGTCGGAACATCATGCGATGGACACGTTGGCGTGTACGGCTCCGGAGGTGATGCTAGCGCGGATTGGTGCGGAGACGAAGCGGATTCGGATTGGGTCGGGCGGGATTATGCTGCCGCACTACACGCCGCTGAAGGTGGCGGAGTGTTTTCGGATGTTACATGCGCTTTATCCGGGGAGAGTGGATCTGGGTATTGGACGTGCTCCCGGCGGTGGTCCGGTGGAGGCGCTGGCGTTGAAGCGGGAGCGCAAGACGAGGATGCAGGATGATTTTCCGGAACAGGTGGGCGAGTTGCTGGCGTTTCTGGGTCACGGAAATGCGGGGCACTCGTTTCCGGAGGGGCATCCGTTTGCGGGGATCCGGGTTTCGCCGGAGATGCCGGGTGGGCCTGATGTCTGGATGCTGGGGTCGAGTATGTGGAGTGCAGCGGCTGCGGTGGAGTTCGGTCTGCCTTATTCGTTTGCACATTTTTTTTCTCCGGTGCATACGCGGGCGGCGATTGAGACTTACCGGCGGGGATTTTCTGCCAGTGCTTATCGGAGTGAGGCTGAAGTCACGGTGGCGGTGGGCGTAATCTGCGCGGAGACACAGGAGGAGGCAGAGTTTTTGTCTTCGAGTGTGCGGCTGTTGCAGCGGAGGATTCGGCAGGGGGATCGGCGGCCTGTAGCTTCGCCGGAGGATGCGGTGCGGGAGTTGCGACTGATGGGCGAGATGCCGATGGAAGAAGGGGAGTGGCCGCGATATTTTGTGGGAACGCCTTCGCTGGTCAGGGAGAAGTTGGAGCAGATGGCTGGGGAGTTGGGGATTGGGGAGTTGATCGTGAATACGATTGTTTGGGATCAGGCGAAGCGGCTGCGGAGTTATGAGTTGTTAGCGGGTGTGTTTGGTCTCTCTTCGTAGGGGAGTGGCGCTTTGACTGCGCGTGGAACGATACGAGGCGTGAGCTTGGTGTCGGGAGTGTTGCGTGCTTGACAGGGTGGACGGCGAGGATTACAAGGGGGTTCTCCCGTAAGACCGGATAGAACGTAGCGGAGGCACGCGCATGTTTGGTTCAGTCGTTCTGGATGTTGCGATTGGGATGGTGTTTGTGTTCCTGCTGCTGAGCCTGATTGCGTCGGTGGTGCAGGAGATGTTGGCGACCTTTATGCAGCTTCGGCCGGCGAATCTTCTTCGCGGGTTGAACAGCCTGTTTTCAGGCGACTCGATCTGGGGCAAGGACCTGGTCGATGCTCTCTACAACCATGGGTTGGTCCGTGGATTATTTGCAGACCCGACACTGGACCTGAAACATACACCCGCGGCTGATGCTGTGAACACCGGCGCAGCGGCCGTACAGGGGCAGACGGCGGGAACCGCAGCGACAGCGACTCGAAAGCTTTCCTTTCCTGAGAAGCTCAACGCTCAGAGGGAGTGGTTGCGAGAGAAGATCGGAATTGTGCCCGAGAGAAGAGTCGCGGGCGTTGCGAACCAGTTGCTGCTGCCTGCATACATTCCATCACGCACGTTTGCGCTGGCGATGATCGACATACTGAACAAGAACAAGACAACTGGCAAGGACATGATGAAGTCGATTACCCAGACTCTTGCTGAACACCACTGGATTTACAAAGACAACAAGGCAGGGCAGGCGCTGTATACGCTTGCGCTGGACGCGAAGGAAGATGTGGTCGCGTTTCAGACGAACCTGGAGAACTGGTACAACGACTCGATGGATCGGGCTTCGGGCTGGTACAAGCGCTACACGCAGCACATTCTGTTCTTTATTGGCTTGACGCTTGGGCTGATTTTCAATGTGAGCTCAGTGCGAGTAGCACAGACACTGTGGTTCGATAGGGATGCACGGCAGGCGATGGCGAACGCAGCAGACGTGTATGTGAAGGGCCATCCTGATCTTGCGAAGGGAACTGCTTCCAGCAGTGGTACGGCTTCGTCGGAGAGCGATCTGGAGAAGAAGCTGAAGCAGTCGACCGATGCGTTCGACAGTGTGACGAGCTCTGCGTTGCTGCCGGTGGGGTGGAAACATACGACCGGGTACTATTGGAATTCCATTCGATATAACCTGCACAACTATTCTTCGAGTTCGGCCTGGTGGACGTACGTTGGTGATCGCGTTGCGCATGCATTGGCGGTGCTTCTCGGCTGGGTCATTACAGCGTGTGCGATTTCGCTGGGCGCGCCGTTCTGGTTCGATATGCTGAACAAGATCATGGTTGTACGCAGCACCATCAAGCCACAGGAGAAGAGCCAGCCGGAGGCTGGCAAGGGCTAGTCATGGGGAGATCGTGAAGATTCTTGCTTTCTACTTGTGTCTGCGGTGTGGAGTGATGTTGTTGATGCAGATAGGATTTGGTGAGAGAGCATGATTGGAAACCAGCCAGGCTTTCTATTTGCCGCTGTCTTGTTGGCAACGCGGCTTGCTCTAGCGCAAGACGCGGCAGTGATTCAAGAACCGGCAGCGTCGAAGGCGCCGCTGGCGGGTGGGAGCATCAGCGGCAAGGTTATGTGTGGCGATACTCACACACCTGCCCGCGGAGCGCGGATTGTGGTGAATCTGTTGAATGCGACTGATAAGGAAAAAGAGACAGCAGGTTGGCAGCCCCATATAGCAATCACAGCACTGGATGGCACCTTCCATATTCTTCACCTGCCACCCGGCGAATATGATGTCATTACACTCGCTGCGGGGTATCTCTCGCCTCTTGACGGGATGTTGGTCCCCACCGATGCGAACGCTCAAGAGGCCTCGGATGCTCTATTGCGGGAGAAGGCGCCGTTGGTGCGCATTAATGGAAGGGAAACGGCAAGGGTTGATATTGAGCTGCTGCGTGGTGCGATTGTAACCGGCAAGGTGGTCTACTCCGATGGGTCTCCAGCTACGG
Source organism: Edaphobacter sp. (assembly GCA_050012935.1). Classification (GTDB taxonomy): domain Bacteria; phylum Acidobacteriota; class Terriglobia; order Terriglobales; family Acidobacteriaceae; genus Edaphobacter. Next base: position 7,362 of record JBEKGF010000057.1, read on the forward strand.
GTCTTCGTGTTTTCTTGCAGCGTGTTGAAGCAACGAAGCGTGCAGGCGAGACGGAGGATCGGCCTGACAGCGGGGCCATGATGAGAGGGATGTTTGAGCATCAAACTCCCAAGACTGACGATCAGGGACACTTTCGCCTCTCTGGTATCCCAGGCGGCTCGTACCGCCTGGCTGTGATCCAGAACTTCGAAGTAGGGCTGAATCTCGGTGAAGAGGTGTTTGCCGATCTAAATCCCAGCGTTCCACCGAGGGATAAGCTCGCCGTTTATAGCGGAAATACCTTTCACCAAAAAGACGCGAAGGTCTATGAGCTTCGGCCTGGCGATACTGTGGATGGAATCGAAATTGTTCTTCCTTTGACGGGGCTTCATTCGGTTGAGGGCGTGACGACGGGGAAGGATGGAGCGCCGCTGAACTTCGGGGTAGTGAATCTTTCGGATACGGTGGATGCGAATATCAAGTTCCATACCAATATTCGAGCGGATGGGGAGTTCCGATTCAGCGGTATTCCTGAAGGCATTTACGAGGTCAAGATCCTTGGCGGCCAAATTGTTGAGAATCCACCTAATGCCGGATTTGAAGAAGATCAAATGCCAGCATTTCAAAGAGGGGTCAAGCCTCTGCGAGCCTTCGCCGAAACGAAGCTTACTGTTGCGGTGCAAACGGCGGACGTCGACGATCTCGCGATCATGCTTGCGGACACGAAACTTCCTGAACGAACTGTGACGGCACCTGATTCGGAGCTGCCGGAAGGCGTAGTGGTTCATCCTCAGTGAGCGTGGTGGTTGTGTGTGGTGTATTGTTCAGTGGCCGGCGGCTTCTTCGGGGAAGAGGCGGATGTCATCGACGTTGCGGTAGCGCTCGGCGTAGTCCATGCCGTAGCCGATGACGAACTGGTTTGGGATTTTGAAGCCAACGTAGTCGGCCTCGATGGGGACGAGACGGCGATCGGGTTTGTCGAGGCAGGTGGCGATCTTCAAGGATGCGGGTTTGTGCTGGAGCATGAGTCCGCGGAGATAGCTGAGGGTGAGACCGGTGTCGAGGATGTCTTCGACGATGATGACGTGCTTGCGCTCGATGGGGTTGTCGATGTCTTTGATGAGTTTGACGGCGCCGGAGGAGACGCGGGCGCGGCCGTAGCTGGAGACGGCGACGAAGTCGAAGGTGGCGTCGACGGTGATGGCGCGGGCGAGATCTGAGAGGAAGATGGCAGCGCCTTTGAGGACGCCGATGAGGACGATGGTTTGGCCGGCGTAGTCGGCGGAGATCTGGTGGCCGAGTGCGTGGACGCGTTCGGCGATCTGGGATTTCGAGTAGAGGATGGGCATTCCGGAGGCTGCGGGGAAGACTGGCGTGCTGGCTGGGGTACTTGTCGGCATAAGGGATAGCGTAGCGCGATTGGGGTGCAGAGGGAAAGGCCGCTATACTTTAAGAGAGCGAGGATTATGTTTCCCTATATCGATATTGGCCCGGTGCACCTGGGTACGTTTGGGTTGCTGCTATGGCTGGCTGCTGTGGCTGCGACTGTTGTGCTGCATAAGAACTTTGTACGCAACGGCGTGGATGCGGATGCGTTGAGCGTGGTGGCGTTTGTGGTGATCGCCGGAGTGATTGGGGCGAAGACGTGGCATGAGCTGCAGAATGTTGCCGATCTGAAAGCTGCAGTGCGGATGATGGGCGCTCCGGGGTGGAAGCGACCGTTTGACGTGGTGATGGAGTTTCTGCATTGGTTTCAGGCGGGGTTTGCGTGGTACGGCGGCCTGCTGGCCGGGGTTGCGATGCTGATGTGGCAGGGCATGCACGCACGATTTAAAGGTGCGCTCGAGGGAACGCAGGGCACGGTGGTTGGAGCGGTTCGGATGCTTGACCTTGCGGCTCCTGCGGCGGCGATAGGGTATGGCGTGGGCAGGATTGGATGTTTGACTTCGGGAGACGGGGACTACGGGATCAACACGACGCTTCCGTGGGGAGTGCATATGGCGAAGAATGCGCTGGTGCCACCGACTCCTCCGAATGCGCTGGTGCAGCCTACGCCGGTGTATGAGTTTCTGTTCGCGATTGCGCTGGCGTGGTTATTATGGCGCCTGGGAGCAAAGCCGCGAGCTGTGGGCTGGTTAACAGGCGTATACCTGGCGCTAAGTGGGATTGGACGGTTTCTGGTGGAGTTTGTGCGGATCAACCCGCGGCTCTACTTTGGGCACACGATGAGCAATGCGCAGGTGGCGGCACTGGGTTCGGTTGTCGTGGGGCTGGCAGTCATGGTGGCGGCGCGTAAGACGAGCGTGGTGGAGGTTCCGGTAGTGCAGGCGAGTTCGTAGGGGCTGAAAGAAGGATTGCTGGATGGGAATTGGCTTCGTCCTTATTTTCTATCTCGTCGTATTTAGTGTGTTAGCTGCTATCAGCGGCAGTCTTTTGGTGATTGCTACCCGTAGATATTTGCAGACTGCGCTGGAAGGTCGCGCCAAGGCTGTTCTTATGGCAGGTCTGTTTCCCTTTGCGTGCGTGCTGTTTGCGGGCTTATGGTTTGTCTGCTATGCCATTATCAATGACACCGTGTTTCACCGTGATCCTATGATTGGAGATGGTTGGTATACGGAGATAGGTAATGGCTACGCCATCGATATGATCGACGTAACGGATCACGGCTTCGTTCATCTGGTAGGAAGCGATGGACTGAACAGCCCTTCCGCCATCAATGGAGTGCGGCGGCTGCAAATTGTTGGTGACCAGATATACGGAACTCGCGACACCAAAACCGTCGAGAACTTTGGTAGCGGGATAGAACTGGAAGACAATTTCTTCGCGCTTAATACGAAAAGCCACATCAGGAAGGATTTTCCAACGGAGGCAGCTTTGGCTGCCGATGCAAAGCTTCGGGGAATCGATCTCAAGATGGAGCCAATCAATACTGTCTTTTATCGATATCGAATCGGGTGGTTCGATTGGGCGGCTTGTTTGGTTTTGATTGTCACACCTACCGTTACCTTCTTATGGTTGCTACGACACATTCGATTGATTAAGCGACAAATCGTGGTTATACAGTTATCCGAATAGTTTTGAAAACGACGGCTGTGGGTATTGTCCGACAGCCGCCTCGATATTCTGACGTTGAAAATTATCTCGACATCTCTTTGCGGAGTGGTTCTTGTGGAGCGGCGAAGAAGGTTGTGGAAATGAGGCCGCCTAGGATCGCGCCGAGGATGGGGGCTACCCAGAAGAGCCAGAGCTGACTGAGAGCCCAGCCACCGACGAAGATCGCGGGGCCGGTGCTGCGGGCGGGATTTACTGAGGTGTTGGTGACAGGAATGCTGATGAGGTGGATCAGCGTGAGGCAGAGGCCGATGGCGATTGGAGCGAATCCTTTAGGAGCGCGCTCGTCGGTTGCGCCGAGGATGACGAGAAGAAAGAAGGCGGTGAGGAGTACTTCGATGAGGAAACATGCGATGAGCGAGTAGTGCTCGGGGGAGTGGTCGGCGTAGCCGTTGGAGGCGAATCCGCCGGCGAGGGAGAAGGTGGAGTTGCCGCTGGCGATGATATAGAGGACGCCTGAGGCAGCTATGGCTCCGAGGACCTGCGCGACGATGTAGGCGGGTAGCTCGGAGATGGGAAAGCGTTTGGCAGTGACGAGACCGATAGAGACGGCGGGATTGAGATGGCAGCCGGAGACGTGGCCAATGGCGAAGGCCATGGTGAGAACGGTGAGTCCGAAGGCGAGGGCTACACCGACGTAGCCGATGCCGAGGTGGACTCCGGCTGCGAGGACCGCGCTGCCGCATCCGCCGAAGACAAGCCAAAATGTGCCGAAGAACTCGGCTGTTGCGCGTTTGGAAAGATTCATCGTGTCACCTGTTCTTTCGTGTGAAGGATTTTTTTGAGAGAAACTGCTGAATCGGATCAGGGAGTCGATAGAACTTGCTACGGCTTGCGAAAGTTTCAGTGTGCCGAAGCGCGGACGCTTCTGGCGTAGCGGAATCGTAGCACGATGAAGGGTGCTGGCGGGTGAATTCTAATTTTTGGCGGGCGTTGTAACTGGCAGACTTTACAGTTGCTTAAGGTAGGCTTTTGCGGCAGCGAGTTCGGGGAAGAGACGCTCTTCGGCCTGGAACTCGCGGGAGTGGACGCAGCGGCGGCCGGCTTTGACGCAGACGGGGTGCTTGAGGTGGAGCATCTCGTGGTAGAGGAGGTACTCGATGGCGCAGCGGGGGGTGTCGGGGCGGTCGAAGACTCGGCTGACGACGATGGTGTTGTGGGCGGCGTCGTAGTGGCCCAGCATTCTGCGGGCGTGATGAGCGGACCAGGTTAGTGTGGGTCGGCCAAGGAGACCGTGGAAGAACCGGGCGTTGAGGGATTCGAAGATCTCGTCGAGATTGTAGTGATGGCCGACGTGGGTGAGGATGCGTTTGCGGCCGCGAGTCTGGCGGATGTGCTCGGCTTGTTTGGAGACGGCTTCTGAAGAGACGTGGCGGCGGTAGCGGTCGGCGTGAGTGCGGGCGATGGGCTTTCTGTAGAGTTTGGCGAGGAGGATGTGGGCGATGGCGTGGTGGACGGCTTCGGGTGCGGGCTCGAGGAGGTCGGAGAGACGGACGTGGAGGCGGCCTTCGCGGAGGCGGATGGTGGTGTTGAGGGAGGTGAAGCGGCGGAAGCGAATGTCGAGCGCGGGGATAGGGGCGCGGGGGCGGAGTTCGCGGTACTCGTGCTCGAAGATGGCGACGAGGGAGGTGGGTGCGTGGGATTTTTGTACGCGGGGTTTTCTGGGTTTGGGGCTTGGCTTCGGATTCGGATTTGGATTTGGATTTGGCGGTGTTGCTTCGAAGATTGCGGGGTCTTCGTGGAAGAGAGTTGGGGATGGTGCCGGTGGCGAGGAAAAAAGCTGCAGGAACTTTCGCAGAGGTGAGGGGCCGGGATGCTTCGGTGTGGTCAGAGTTTTTCCTTGTAGCGGTTCTTGTTGCGAAAGCTTCTGCACAGGTTTGATTTTATAAGAGAGAGATGTGGAGGCTTGCAACGGCACGAGCTAGGGAACTGCAAAGGCAACAGTGAAGGTGAAATGCAGGGTTTCTCCACTTCGCTGCCACAGATGCGTGAGCAGCTTCGGTCGAAATGGCGCTTTTTGGGATGGTGATGGAGACCAGACAACGACAACTACAGCAGCTGCTGTTGCCAGGCAACAATTCAAAATGCTCTTGATTCTTTGCGATGCTGAAATGGCCTATCGGGGGTCGACTAGTTCCAAGCCGATCATTCCCAGCGCAGTGATGCTGGGGAGAAAGAAGTAGTCTCCGCCTCGGAGTTCGACGAAGTTTGGCAGGTGGCTGCAGACGAATGGTGGGTTGGTGGGGGTGGTGTCGCCTTGAACTACGAATCTTCCCTCGCCGCCATGACTGCCCATGATCGCGTCTTTGTCGTTGCCCAGGCGTGCGTCGTTGCCGTAGTTGATCCACTGCTGCTGTACAAACTCAAACTGGCGCGAGAGGCTTGCGTTGAGGGCGATGAAGATGACGCCGCGGTCGTCTGTGTCGGAGACGGGTTGGCCTTCGGGGACCACTGTTCCGTAGGGAAGGCCGCGGCGTGTGATGCGGCGGCGATTGATCAGACGGCCTTGGAAGCCGAAGGCGTCTCGTGGATTGACGCGGCGGACGTGGGCTCCGATGGGGCAGCGTGTGCCTTCGGAATCGGCTGCGTAGGTGAAGTTGGTGTTGCGATTTGGGTCTTGTGTTATTGCCTGATCGGGGTGATCAGGCGAGAGTTCGATGGGCGTGCCGTCTCTCCAGCGGCCGAGAAGTTTTGCTGCAAGTTTTTCTTTGCCTCCGGCATAGAGAGCTGCCTGGGTATCGAGGTAGGAGCGAAAGGTGGCTAGGTTCTGATGAAGCTTGCGGTAGACCATGAAGGTGCCGTTGCTGGCGAGGAGGTGAGGGACCGGGGCTATGGGGAGCTCGCCTGCTTCGTCGGCGTAGCCTAGCAGGAGTTCTCCAGTGGCTAGCGGAGCCCAGGTTCCTTCGGGCGTGAGTTTGCCCTGGCCGGGTTGACTGTCGCGCTGAAATCCGAGGTAGTCGGGGTTGCCGAAGCCGTCGGTGAAGCCGAAGTGCTCTTTGGTGGTGATTTGGCCATCGATGACCAGTGCGGCTGCGTCCTGTGAGTCGAGCGGTGTTGCTCCGCCTGTTTCCTGCATCATTGCCAGGAGTTCGGCAGAGCGTTTGTCGAGCGCGTCGGCTGAGACCGCGTTGATGCCGATCCACGCGTGAATGCGATCATCGCGCCAGACCTCGTCCCAGTACTGTGGATCATTGCGTCCAGTGTCGCCGAGGATTGCTGCGCGGTCTTTCATGCTCTGTTGGAATTCGACCGGGAAGCTGATGAGGGTGGCCGCCGGAAGATCGAGCGCGATGAGCCCGCGATGGGTGAAGGCGATGTTGACGGTGCTGTCGGGTTTTCCATTGTCCCAATGCTGGCCGGTTGTGATCTCGGGGATGATGCGGAAGATGAAGGGGCGGGCTTTCGCGGTGTCCTCGAAGTGCACGAAGAGATGACGCGCGAATGGGAGGTTGTAGCCTCGCAGAACGAAGCCCTGGATGTCGGTTTCGTTTAATTTACTCATTTCTGCCGCCAGTCTTGATGTCCCGAACGGGCGCCATGATGCCGGCCCTGGGGACAGGGCATGAATTTAATTCTGCAAGGAATTGTTTGAATTCGGATTGCAGTTGAGCGGGCGGGAGGCCTTGGTGATTTGCGACGAAGTCGGCGACGGCACGCTGGGTTTGGAGAGCGCGAAGGGATTCGGGGAGCGACTTGTCGTTGACGGCGGCGAAGAAGAAGGTCGTTTCAAGCTGGCAGGCTTTCATGTAGTCGAGGTAGGCCTGCAGGTTGGTTGCACCAGGATAGCCGATGCAGTGGCTCCAGACGGCGTCGAGCTGCTGGGGGATGCTAGTGGCGAGGCCGGTGAGATAGCTGGTGGGGTCAGCATCGCAGTTTGTTTCGAAGATGAGGTATTTGGATTTGAGATGCTCTTCGCAGGCGGGCGAGCCTACGTAGATGACATCGTCCATGACGACGAGACGGCATAGGTGGGTGCCGGGCGCTAGGGCGAAGGGACTTCTTTCGTCGGTCGGCAGTGTTGCGAGGTAAGCGCGAATCTGCAGATCGTGCGAGGGTGTGGCTTTCTCGTCGTCGATGATGGGCGAGAGAAAGGTTAGCCCGTAGAGTTTGCCGTTCTGGTTGCCCATTTGGCTATTTCCTTTAGCAGACGAGAGGAGCCGCGCCGGTGTTGCCGAGGTGCGACTGGACTTGAATCATGAATTGAAGATAGGCTGCGGCGAATTGTTCCGGAGTGCCGTCTGCGTGCTGACTGAGTTGATCGAGGGAGGCCTGCACGATGTGAGCGGCTTTGAGATCGTTTGCCGTGGCGTAGGGGTAGGCGGTGTAGTAGTAGTCGGTGTCGAACTGGCAGTTGGCGATGTACTGCTTGAAAAGTGTCACGGGAATCGCGCCGGGAAACTTTTCGCTCCAGCGCCAGATGAGGTTTAGACCAGTGCTGAGGACTGCTGAGAACGCGTCGATGTACTGGTTCCAGGTGCCGTTGAAGTTGCTGAAGAAGAGAAGGTAGTCGTACTTCAGCTCATCTTTGCGCTGTCCGTTGGCAAGGAAAGGGAAACTTGTGCGCGGGATGATAACCCAGCGGGCGAACTCGATGAAGGAGAGATTGATGAGGTCCTGCTGCTTCGATTTGATGTGCCAGAGCAGGAAGAATACGAGGCGAAGGATCGGCGTCTTCCATGGCTTCATGGGCGTGACGCAGTTCATTGCGTAGACTTTGCCGTTGATGTTGCTCATAGGGCTCCGATGCCGAGTGGCTACGGCGCGGGGGAGTATCTTCTTCGGCTATGGCGGCCGGAGTTCGGACGTTTGAAAGCGAGGGCCCGGAGAGTGAAGGGATTATTACAGAAATTCTAAACAGCGCACAGCGAATAGTGAATTGTGACTTGTCATGCGCGCGGTACGACTGCCGATTTGTGCCGGGATCGAAAAGGTTTCGAGTTTCGATGGGGTCAGCGGGGAGTGGAGGTGGGTTGATTCGGGTTTTCTTTGGGGGGAGGGTGGGCGGCGAACCAGGTCTTCTGATCTTCGACGAGTTGGGTGGCTTCCTCGCGGATATCGCGGATGGCTTCCAGGGCGAGTTTGCGCGCGAGATCGTAGGCGGTGTTTTCAGGGGGCTGTTTGATGTTGGACGACCAGCGTTCCGTGGCTTCGAGGAGCTTGGGCAGGGCTTTGCGGATGTCGCGGTGGTGGGGGCCGTAGTCGTCGAGGTTGTCGTTGAGCTCGTCGGCTATGGAGGTGAACTGTTCGAGGAGGTCGTGGGTGTCTTCTTCGCGGCCAGGTTTGCGCGGATGGGCGAAGAGATCCTGGATGGCTTTGTTGCGGGCGTCGAGGAGCTTGATGAAGACGAGGACGCGATCGTTGGCGACGTAGGCGGAGTCGCGAAGCTGCTCGATCTCTCCTTCGGAGAGGGCTTTATCGTTAGCCTGCGCGCACAGAGGCAGAGCAAGAGTGAGAAGCACAAAGACGAGAGGGAACCGTCGGAGCATGGTTGCTAGTGTTTCATGACTTCGGCGAGGAGTTCGTCGTGGACCTTGTCGAGCTGACTGAGCGTGGTCTTGAGGGTGGCTTGATCTTCGCTGTCTGCCTTGTGGAGATACTCCTGAAGCCGGTAGGTGGTGTGGTGGAGGAGCATCTCGGCGTTCTTGAGCCGCTTGGTGTTGTCTGCGAGGCTGATGTGAATGAGCTGGGCGTAGTGATTGACCTTTTTGAGGGTGGCACTGGCCTGGTCGATGTCACCGTTGATCATCTGTTTGCCGGCGATCTCGGTCATGGTGTGGACGAGTTCGGTGTAGAGGAAACACTGATCTCGCGGGCCAGCCTGCTGCGCGCGGAGCTCGAGCATCGCCAAGGCCTGGGCATCGGGAAGATTTTCATCGATGTTGGAGGTGAGTGCGGCGACAGGTAACGAAAGGGTCAGCGACAGGGGGAGGAGAAGTACGGTACTACGAAGGTTGAGTTTCATAACGCACCTCAGAAGGAGCGCCTGCTACTTCCCGTGCTCAAGAGCGATGAGGCGGTGGCGGGCCTCCCACTCTTCATTTGGAAACTGGCCGTTTGCCACGGATAGAAACTGTTTGTACAGGTCGGTCGCCTGTTTGGTGTGATGCAATTTGTCGTGAGCCGCTGCTTCGAGGAACAACGTACTCGGCGAATTGGAAAGTACTGTAGCACGTAAAGTTAGCGCTTGCAAGGTAACTTTAGGGTCGTTATTAGCCGAGGAGGCGAATGCCAGATGACTGGCGGCATTGCCCAGGTCGTCTTTGGAGGGAAAGTCGGCTGGGTTGGCGACGGCGCGCTGGAGGAGGGTTTCGGCTTCGGCGTAACGCTTGAGGTGGATGAGGGCGTCGGCGTGGTCGTCGAGGATGGTTGGATCGTGCGGAGCAGCGACTGAGAGAGTGGTATAGAGCGGCAGGGCCTTCTCATACTGGTCGTTGCGGGTGTAGAGGCGTGCGAGGAGGCGGGTGATGGCGGGGTCTTCAGGGTGGGCGGTGTGGAGTTTTTCTGCGATGGGCAGGGCCTCGGCGGGTTTGTTTTGTTGATCGTAGAGGCTTGCGAGTTGGGCGTTGAGGGTGGGGTTGTCGGGGTCTTTGGCCAGGGCGGCGGTGAGGAGGGTTTCGGCCTGGTCGGGTTTCTGTTGATGCAGCAGGAGATGAGTGAGTGCTGCTGTGGCGTCGTGGTCTTGCGGGTCGGCGGCGAGGAGGCGGCTGTAAGCGGCTTCGGCTGCGGCGGTGTCGCCGGAGGCTTCGGCCAGTTCGCCCGAGAGAAGGATGTCGTCGGGGGTTTCGGGGGAGATTTTGATGGCGGAGAGGAGTTCATCGCTGGCCTGGGCGGGATTGGAGGACTGGTCGATGCGGGCCAGGGCTCGGAAGGCTCGGGCTTTGAGGGGGGAATTGTCGGCGGTGAGGGTGGTGGCTTTGAGGAGTTCGACGTGGGCTTCGGTGCGGCGATTGTTGCGGGCGAGAAGAAGGCCGAGGGCGACGTGGGGTTCGAGGTAGTTGGGGTCGGCGGCGATGGCGCGGCGGTAGGTGGCTTCGGCTGTGGTGGTTTGGTCGAGTGCGTCCTGGGTGGAGGCGAGGTTGTAGAGGATGGGCGCGTTGTCTGGGTTTTTCTCGGCTAGGGTGGTGAGGAGTTTGAGGGCGGTGGGGTAGTCCTGCTTGCTGAGGGCTTCGTTGGCCTGAGTGAGTAGGGGGTCTTGTGTTTGGGTTTGGGCGGCGTCGGTAGTGCCTGCGGGGAGTTGGGCGTGGGTAGGTAGAGTAAAGACCAACAAAAACAAAAGCAGCCGGAGGTTCTTCGACTTCGTCGCTTGCGAAGTACGCGAATGACTTCTCTCAGGATGACAGTTGAAACGCGGAATAACATGAGAGCGGACATTCATATAGTGGTCTGGAGTTCGGGTTCTGCTTGCGAGTTTGGTAGATGGAGGACTGGGGCTAGCCAGTGGCCGGTGTGGCTTCGCGGGTTGGCGGCGATCTCTTCCGGGGTGCCCACGGCGACGACCTGGCCTCCGCCGTTGCCGCCTTCGGGGCCCATGTCGATGACCCAGTCGGCGGATTTGATGACGTCCAGATTGTGTTCGATGACAAGGAGCGAGCCGCCGCCTTCGATGAGTTTGCGGAAGGCTGCGAGGAGTTTGGCTACGTCGTCGAAGTGGAGGCCGGTGGTGGGCTCGTCGAGGATGTAGAGGGTGCGGCTGCGGGCTTTTGCTGCTGTTTCGTTGGTGCTGCGGCCAGTGATGCTGCGGGCCGTGGCGAGGTGTGAGGCTAGTTTGACGCGCTGGGCTTCGCCGCCGGAGAGTGTGGTGGCGGATTGGCCGAGACGGACATAGCCGAGGCCGACCTCGTCGAGGACGTAGAGCTTGTCGACGATCTTGGGGTGGCCGGCGAAGTAGACGAGAGCTTCTTTGACGGTCATGTTGAGGACGTCGTAGATGCTTTTGCCTTTGTACTTGATGTCGAGGATCTGGGATTTGTAGCGAGTTCCGTTACATTCTTCGCAGGGGAGTTCGATGTCGGCGAGGAACTGCATTTCTACTGTTACTGTGCCGTCGCCCTCGCAGACATCGCAGCGGCCGCCGGGGACGTTGAAGGAGAAGTGTCCGGGGCCGAAGCCGCGGCGTTTGGCGTCGGGCTGCGCGGCGAAGAGGGTGCGGATGTCGTCGAAGGCCTTGATGTAGGTGACGGGGTTGGAGCGCGGGGTGCGGCCGATGGGGGACTGGTCGACGAGGATAACGTCGTTGAGGTGATGGGTGCCGGTGAGTTCGCGGAAGAGTGGCGCGGGGTCGCTGCCTTCGGTTTGTCCGAGAGCCTGCATGAGGGCTCGGTAGAGGACCTGGTGGACGAGGGTGGATTTGCCGCTGCCGCTGACGCCGGTGACGCAGACGAGGAGGCCGAGGGGGATGTCGATGTCGACGCCGCGGAGGTTGTGGATGCGGGCTCCGGTGAGCTTGAGGTGCTCGCGGCTGGGTTCGCGGCGGTGTTTGGGGACGGGGATGGTGAGGCGTCCGGAGAGATATTTGCCGGTGATGGAGTTGGGGTTGGCAGTGACTTCTTTGACTGTGCCTTCGGCGAGGAGCTGGCCGCCTAGTTCGCCGGCTCCGGGGCCGAGGTCGAGGAGATGGTCGGCGGCGCGGATGACGTCGGGGTCGTGCTCGACGACGAGGATGGTGTTGCCGAGGTCGCGGAGATCCTTCATGATGCGGATGAGTTTGGCGGTGTCTCGGGTGTGGAGGCCGATGCTGGGTTCGTCGAGGACGTAGAGTGCGCCGACCAAGCGTGAGCCTAGCGAGGTGGCTAGCTGGATGCGTTGCGATTCGCCGCCGGAGAGCGTGGAGCTGAGGCGGTCGAGCGTGAGGTAGTCGAGGCCGACCTGGTGGAGGAAGTGGACGCGCTGGCGGACCTCTTCGAGGATTTTGCCGGCTACTTCTAATTGTGCCGGTGAGAGTTGCAAATTGTCGAAGAAGGTTTGGGCTTCGGCGATGGTGAGGGCGGAGGTCTCGCAGATGTTTTGGGCTGGACCGTTTTGAGGCGCAATGAGGACGGCTCGGGCTTCGGCGCGGAGACGCTGGCCGCGGCAGTCGGGGCAGAGGGCGTAGCCGCGGTATTTGGAGAGAAAGACGCGGACGTGGAGCTTGTATTTTTTGCGCTCGAGGGCGCGGAAGAAGCCCTGAATGCCGGGGAAGGCGCTGCCGTCGCCTTCTTCGATGAAGCGTTGCTGGTAGGGGGTGAGACTGTACCAGGGGACGTCGGTGGGGATGTTGGCGGCCTTGGCGGCGCGGATCATCTCGCCGTGGTGGGGGCGGTATTTGGTGGTGCACCAGGGGGCGATGGCTCCTTCGGCGAGTGACTTCGACTTGTCGGGGATGATGAGGTTGGGGTCGAAGTCGATAGTGTTGCCAAAGCCCTGGCAGCGAGGGCAGGCACCGAAGGGATTGTTGAAGGAGAAGAGACGGGGCTCGGGCTCGCGATAGGCGCGGTGGCAGGTGGTGCACTCGAATGCTGCTGAGAACCGCTTCGCGGGGTTCTCGTTTTTGACTGACTCCTCGGGACGTTCAACAGTATGGAACTGGACTTCGCCGGATTCGCGGTAGCCGGTCTCGATGGCGTCGACGATTCTTGCGCGGATCTCCGGGCTGATGGCGAGGCGGTCGATGAGGACGAAGATGGGTTGGGTGAAGTCGAGTTCGAGGAGGGATTCGGGGGTGGAGAATTCGACTATTTTGCCCGCTTGATAGAGGCGGTTATAGCCGCGGCGACGGAGTTCAGTGAGGCGTTCTTTGAGTTCGTCGGTGAGGTTGAAGGACGGCGCGGGGACCGCGGATTTCGCGGATTTTTTCGATGCGGATTTTTTGGGTGCGTCAGCTACCTCTTCGACGGTGGGCATCTGCATGGGCTCGAGTTTGACCTCGGCGCGGACGATGGGGAAAAGGGCGTAGGCGCGTGTGCCTTCAGGGAGTGCGAAGAGGGCGGCGACGATCTCGTCGACGGTGTCGTGTTTGACGATGCCTCCGCAGTGGAGGCAGGTGACGGTGCCGCAGCGGGCGTAGAGGAGGCGGAGGTAGTCGTAGATTTCGGTGGCTGTGGCTACAGTAGAGCGAGGGTTGCGAGTCTGGTTTTTTTGCTTGATGGCGATGGCGGGGGCGAGGCCGTCCATGTGGTCGACGTCGGGCTTTTCGATGCGCTCGAGGAACTGGCGGGCGTAGGCGGAGAGGCTTTCGACGTAGCGGCGCTGGCCCTCGGCGTAGACGGTGTCGAAGGCGAGAGAGGATTTGCCGGAGCCGCTGACTCCGCTGACGACGGTGAGGGCGTTGTGGGGGATGTCGACGTCGATGCCCTTGAGGTTGTGGGTGCGGGCGCCACGGATTGTGATCTGGTCCGGTTTCTGGTCGTTCATGGCCAAACTTCTATTTTCCCGCATTCGGGGGCGGAGCGCGAGTTAATCGGGGAATTGGCTGGTTTGAGGAGGCTTTCGGTTTGATTCCTGCAGGCGTATTTGCTCAAACGATCTTCAGATGCCATGCTCAAGAGATGAAGCGAGAGATGGTATTGCGATATATTGTGGGGCCGGTTTTGGGTTGCTGCATGACGGCGGTGGCACAGGATCAAGGGTATTGGCGCGCAGCAGGATCGACGGCCAAGACCATTACTGGAGATGTCGCTTTCTCTGACGAAAAGATAGCGATTAACCTTGCGAACTTTACGATCTCTCGAATCCGCGTTCTTCAGGCTGAGGAGGTGAGCGCTCTTTTTGACGCGGAGAGCAATGGCGCGGGTAACGGCAGTCTCTATCGACTGCATGTGCCGGCGGCGAAGACGTTTTTAAAAAAGAATAAGCTGTGCGGGTCTGAGGATACGGAGTGGATGGTCACTTACGTAGCGGGACGCTCGCTGCAGATTGCGTTTTTCTCGGGGCAGAAACCGCCGGTCTTTAGCAAGGATGCGATTGCGAATTCGACGGATGTTTGCGGAATATTTTCTTATGGGCGATGAATGTTCCTAACATGCGTAGCGACGAAAGCAAAAATGAGTTTGCTATTGGGGAGCCTGTTTAATCTGGATGGGTGGCCCGCATTCCAGTGGCATTGGTAGGAACTGCCCTCCCTTAACTCCACCCTTTCCATCTGGAACGAAAAGGGAGCCAGGTGTCCCGACACTGGGGTAAAAAACCATGATTGTCGTCTCTACTGAGATAGGAATTCCGTTTTCCAAGTAGGGTTTGTAGGTCCACTGTTTTACAGCTTTTATTGCCGACTCCTTGAATTCCTCAAATCCTCCAAGAACCTTGAGATTGGTTACTTTTCCATCTTCTCCGATGACAACATCAAGAGTTACCATTCGGTTCGAACATTTTGGCATCTTTGGAGACTCAGGTGGCACTGTGGTCAACAGACGCGCAGCCATTACCTGCGCCGCCACTTTGGGAATTTGCTTTGATTCAGATGCCTCTTGACCTACACATACTCCTACTGTCAAAGCGCAACATAAAAATAGCAATGGGGTGGAACGCATAAGCCTCCAGGGCACTGAGCCACTATACATTCCGAAAATTTCACAAAACTATCGCAGCTAATCAATGTTCCGGTTGAGGTCGGAAGATTTCGATGAGGAGGAGGCCGGCTCCGATGCAGATGCAGCTGTCGGCTATGTTGAAGTCGGGCCAGTGGTAGTGGATGATGCGGACCTCGAGGAAGTCGATGACGTAATGGAGGCGGACACGGTCGTAGAGGTTGCCGAAGGCTCCGCCGAGGATGAGAGCCAGGGCGACCGAGGTGGCGGTGAGGTGGCGGCCTACGCGCCAGAGCATTCCGAAGAGAATGATGACAGCGACGACGGAGAAGGCGATGAGGATGTTGCGGACGGTGACGGGTGAGGCGTTTTCCGCGAACATGCTGAAGGCCGCGCCGGTGTTGTGGACGTCGGTGATGCGGAAGACGCCGGGGATGACGGTGTGGGCCTGGCCGTTAGGGAGCTGCTGGGTGACGATGTTTTTGGTGATGCGGTCGATGACGACGACGAGGGCCGAGATGGCGAGCACAAGGCCGCGCCTGTCTTTCGGTGCTATTTCGATTGCGGGTGATGCTTCTTCGTGAGTTGCGGACATCAGGCTTGCGGCTCCGTTTTGTTGTAAGGCGAGAAGTTGATGGCTTGGAGAGCGTTGGCGCAGCGGAGGCAGACGGTGGGGTACTTTGTTTCTTCGCCTACGTCCGTGGTGAAGCGCCAGCAGCGTTCGCATTTGCTGCCTGCGGCTTTTGTAGGATGGCCTTCTGCAAACTGAGCGACGCTCTCGTGTGATGCGCTCCTAGGCATCACTGTGACCCGCGATAAACCGAAGAGTTCTGCAAGTGCGTTTGCGTGCTTTTTCAAGACAAGAGTTGAAGCGTTTGCGGTTTCTGGATCGTAGGTGATATTCAGCTCAGCATCAAGGGCTTTACCAATCTCACCTCTCGAACGCATGCCTTCAAGCTGGCGCAGCACGTTAGTGCGAGTTTCTAGCAGGGAGTGCCAGTCTTCTTCGATCTGCTTGACGCTGCCGGGGACGATGTCGGCGATGTCGGGGAAGAGGGAGAGGTGGACGCTGGATGGGCGGCCTTCGACTTTGGGGAGGAGCTGCCAGACCTCGTCGGCGGTGAAGCTGAGGATGGGCGCGATGAGGCGCGTGAGGGCTTCGGCGATGCGCCAGAGTGCGGTTTGCGCGCTGCGGCGGCCGGGGTGGTTAGGGGCGAAGGTGTAGAGGCGGTCTTTTAACACGTCTAAATACAGCGCCGAAAGATCGGTGTTCACGTACTCGTTGAGGGCGTGATAGGCGCGGTGGAACTCGAAGTCGTCGTAGGCTTCGCGGATTTTGGCGTCGAGCTCGGCGGTGCGGGCGAGGATGAACTGGTCTAACGGCTCCATCGCAGAGAACGCGATGGCGTTTGTCGCAGGATCGAAGTCGTTGAGGTTCGAGAGCAGGAAGCGGAGGGTGTTGCGCAGCTTGCGGTAGTTGTCACTGACGCGCTGCATGAGGTTTTCGCTGGCGGCCACGTCTTCGCGGAAGTCAACGGAGGCGACCCAGAGGCGGATGATCTCGCCGCCGAGGCGCTTGGCTACGTCGACGGGATCGACGCCGTTGCCGAGGGATTTGGAGAAGGCTCGGCCTTGTTCGTCGAGGGTCCAGCCGCTGGTTGCAACCATTTTGTAGGGGGCCTGGTTGCGGACTGCGACTGACGTGAGGAGTGAGGAGTGGAACCAGCCGCGATGCTGATCGCCGCCTTCGGTGTAGAGGTCGGCGGGGGAGTGGAGTTCGGGTTCGAGGTCGAGGACGGCGTGCCAGCTTGCGCCGGATTCGAACCAGACATCGAGGATGTCAGTCTCTTTGCGGAACTCCTGGTGGCCGCAGGAACGACAGGCTGTCTTTTTTGGAAGCAGCGCTGAGGGTTCGTGTTTGTACCAGGCGTCGGCGCCCTCGAGTTTGAAGAGTTCAACGATGCTTTTGTTGATTGCCGCGTCGTTGAGGGGCTCGCCGCACTTGTCGCAGAGGAAGACGGCGATGGGAACGCCCCAGATGCGCTGGCGGGAGATGCACCAGTCGGGACGGGTGGCGATCATGTTGGAGATGCGCTCTTCGCCCCAGGCTGGGTCCCAGACGACTTGTTTGATCTCGTCGAGGGCGCGCTGGCGGAAGGTAGTGAGGATCGATGATTCTGGCGCTCCGGACGAAATGCGGGGGTTCTTCCCCTTCGACTCCCCCTCGGCAAGCTCAGGGTCGCTCAGGGTCAGAATGACATCCTGAGAAGAAGGTGACGGCATGGGGGTTTCCATGCCGATGAACCACTGCTCGGTGGCGCGGACGATGATGGGGTTGTGACAGCGCCAGCAGTGGGGGTAGGAGTGGTCGTAGGTGGTGGCGCTGAGGAGGGCGCCTTTTTCTTTGAGGATGTCGATGATGACGGGGTTGGATTTGAAGACGGTCAGGTCTTCGTAGGGTTGCGCTGTACCGCCTCCGCCGAAGGCTCCGGTGTTGCGCTGAAGGCCGGCGTTGTTGACGTACTGCACTTCGGGTAGACCGTAGCGCTTGCCGGTGTCGAAGTCGTCGACGCCGTGGGCGGGTGAGGTGTGGACGGCTCCAGTGCCTTGATCGGCGGTGACGTAGGCGGCGGTGACACCGAGGATGCTGCGATCGAGGAAGGGATGCTGGAAGGTTGCGCCTTCGAGTGCTTTGCCGGGGAAGCGGGCGACGATATCTTCCGCTGTAGCTGGTTTGGCGGCATCTTTGCTGCTCGTCAGATTGCAGTTAGCAATGATCGACGGGAGCAAGGCTTCGGCGACGATGTAGGTTGCGTCCGGGGTTTGGAGCGCGACGTATTCGAGGTCTGGATTGAAGGCGACGGCCTGCGATGCGGGAAGGGTCCAAGGCGTCGTTGTCCAGATGATCGTGTAGACGGTAGACCTGTACTTCATCTTCAATGCTTCGTCGACTACATAAGGAGGGACACCAGGAATAGCGAGTGCCTCATTAATCCGACTGGGATCGCTTGTGAGCTGGTAGCGGACATAGACGCTGGGGCTGGTGTGCTGTTCGTACTCGACTTCGGCTTCGGCGAGGGCTGTTTTGTCGTGGATGCACCAGTAGACCGGGCGGAGGCCTTTGTAAACGAAGTCTTTTTCGAAGAAGTCGTAGAAGGTTTCGACGATGCTGGCTTCGTACCCGTTGGACATGGTGAGGTAGGGATTGTCCCAGCGGCCGAAGACGCCGATGCGCTCGAACTGGGAGCGCTGGAGGTCAACGTATTTTTGGGCGTACTCTCGGCAGGCGCGGCGGACGGCCAGGACGGGCATCTCGAGTTTTTTGCGGCCTAACTGCTCGTCGACTTTGATTTCGATGGGGAGGCCGTGGCAGTCCCAGCCGGGGACGTAGGGGGCGTCGAAGCCGGCCATGGTCTTGGTTTTGACGACGAAGTCCTTGATGCACTTGTTGAGGGCGTGGCCGAGGTGGATGGCTCCGTTGGCGTACGGAGGGCCGTCGTGGAGGATATATTTTGGGGCTCCGGCGCGGGCGGTGCGGATTTGGTCGTACAAGTGCTCTTTTTGCCATGTTTGAAGACGCTTCGGCTCGTTATCAGGCAGATTGGCCTTCATGGGAAAGGCAGTCTGTGGCAGATTAAGCGTAGACTTGAGCGCCTTCGCCTCTGATTTTGGGTCATGGGGCTTGGTTTGCGTCGTTTCCACAGGTGCGTCGGGCATTCGGTCCTCGTGTTGCAGGTTGCAGATGTGCGGTTTGCGGCAAACTCTTATTGTAGACGGGTGGACGGAGGAACAAAAAGTCGATGGAGACGTTCCTTAGGTGATATGCGTCCAAGATAGAGCACACGCAGGTGAAAGTTTGTAGAATAATGTGTGGAGTCAGAGGCGCGCTTTTGTAGACGAAGAAAAACCGGCGAAAGACCGGGAAGATATTGACAGAAGTAGAGCAAGGAAGATTTTCTTAAGAGTGGTGGTTGGCCTTCGGCTGCCCGCCCACGAGATAAAGCAGCCTATGGCGAATTCATTTCTCCCAAAACAGCCCGAGAATAATCTGGACCAGATAGCACCAACGCTACGACCGGCGGACGCCCCACACCTGAATGAAGAGACCGATGGGTCGATGTGGACGTCGCTGATTGCGAACCTGCGGGACGCCTTCAGCAAGAGCAACGAAGAGCCGCTTCAGCTCGAGTCGAAGCCGATCAAGAGCGACCTGGTCATCAAAGAAGAGGGAGTCTTTTCTTCTCTCTGGAGCAGCGTGCGGGATGTGTTCTTCCCAGTGAAGCTGCCGCCTCTGGTGTTGGAGTCGAAGCCGATTGCGGTGGTCGACCGGATGAAGACGAAGCAGAACCCGATGGCGACGGGATCTGCTGTTGCGATCTATGCGCTGCTCATTTTGCTGATTGGGTGGCTGCTGCACAAGAAGGTACAGTTTGCGGCGCCGGTGAGGGCGATGCAGATTACGGAGCTTGCGGTGCCGCCGCAGGCTCCGCCGAAGGCTGCTGCGATGGGCGGAGGCGGTGGACAGCGTGGGCCGACTCCTGTGACGAAGGGCACGCCGCCGAAGTTTGCGGATACGCAGATTGTGCCTCCGAATAAACCTCCGCTGATCGAGCCGAAGATTCATATTGAGCCGACGATCGAAGTCCAGCAGGATGTGAAGATGGCGAGCAGCCTTCCGCAGATCGGGATTGCGAGTTCGCCGCTGGTCGGGATGTCGATGGGCAATGGTTCGGGGACGGGGTTGGGGTCGGGGAATGGCTCCGGGCTTGGACCGGGATCGGGTGGGAATACGGGTGGCGGGCCAAGGCGGATTGGCGGTGGCGTTTCGGCTCCGGTGCTGATCTATTCGGTTGAGCCGGAGTTTTCTGAAGAGGCTCGCAAGGCTAAGGTTGCCGGAAATGTGCTGGTGAACCTGTGGGTCGATACAAGTGGAA
The DNA here is from genome assembly GCA_050012935.1 of Edaphobacter sp. Taxonomy (GTDB): domain Bacteria; phylum Acidobacteriota; class Terriglobia; order Terriglobales; family Acidobacteriaceae; genus Edaphobacter. Next base: position 26,887 of record JBEKGF010000057.1, read on the forward strand.
ACCCTAGCCATGTGCGGGTGATTCGCGGTGTCGGCATGGGACTGGATGAGAAGGCCAGGGATGCGGTGATGCAGTACAGGTTCAAGCCCGCGATGGAGAATGGTAAACCGGTTCTGGTGGAGTTGAATGTTGAGGTGAACTTCCAGATCTTCTAGATTTTGATTTTTTTGCAATGAGAAAGGACCCGTTTGTGCGGGCCCTTTTCTTTTGTATCGCGCTAGGCGTTTTGCAGCGCGATGTGCGGCTGACTTGGTGGGGAGGGGCGTAACCGGACGTCGGGTGCGGGTTTCAGGGTGAAGCGATCGACCTGTTGCTCAAGGGTGATTGCTGTGGAGCGGAGGGATTCGATTCCAGCAGTGGTGGTGACCATCTCGGTGAGATTGTCGTGGCTGAGGGAGTGGATGGCGTCGAGGCTGGCGCTGGATTGATCTGCGGCCGCGGCCTGCTGGGATGCGGCGATGGCGATCTGGGCGATCATGCGATCGACGCGCTCGGCCATGCCGATGATGCGCTCGAGAGCTTCGCCGGCCTGGTTGGTGGTGATGACGCCTTGCTCGACGGTGCCGGTGCCGCTCTTCATGCTGGCGATTGCGGTGCGGGTGCGATCCTGAATGCCCTGGATCATGGTGGCGATTTCGCCGGTGGCCTGCGCGGTGGATTCGGCGAGGCGGCGGACTTCTCCGGCGACTACGGCGAAGCCACGGCCCTGGTCTCCGGCGCGGGCGGCTTCGATGGCGGCGTTGAGGGCGAGGAGGTTGGTTTTGCGGGCGATCTCGTCGATGACGGTGACGATCTGAGAGATGCGGCGGGAGTCGTCGCCGAGGAGGCCGACGGTGGACGCGGTGTCGCTGACGGCAGTGGCGATGGAGTGCATGCTGCCGAGGACTTGTTTGACGATGGCGCCTCCGTCGCGTGCGGTTTCGGCTGCGCTGCGTGCGGTTTCGGCTGCGGATTGGGTGTGACGGGAGACCTCGGCGATGGAGGCGGACATCTCCTGCATGGCGGTGGCGGCTTGTTGGGTCTGTTGGTTCTGCTGATCCATGCGGCGGTGGATCTGGTCGCCGGCGGTCTGCATGGACGCTGCGCTTCCGGTGACCGAGCCGGCGGTCTGGACGACGGTGCCGATGATGCCGGAGAGATTACTCTGCATCTGCTGCATGGCGGATGCGAGGGCACCGATCTGGTCTTTGCTATGGAGGTCGAGCGCTTCGCCGGTGAGGTCTCCTGCGGCGATGGAGTTGGCGCGCGCTTGGGGCGATGCCGCGATCCTTTGTCTGGATGCGATGCAGGTTTATCGCGGGGCGGATATCGGGACGGGGAAGCCGACGGCGGCGGAGCGGAGGGAGTTTCCGCACGGGGGGATCGACCTGGCGGAGATCGGGGAGGAGTTCGATACGGCGCGGTACGTGGCGCACGC